>NZ_JBSFGS010000006.1:0-194527 GCF_053596675.1 Kitasatospora sp. NPDC001664 | reverse complement strand
GGTCCGGTCCCCGTGCCCGTGCCTCCGTCCGGTCCGGTACCGGGGTCGGGTCCGTCCGGTCCGGTACCGACAACCGGACGGACGCGGGTGAAGCTCGAGGTGCTGGTTCCTGTCGCCAGGCAGGCCGCCGCGCGAGCTGGCCGCACCAACAGGGAGGTCGTGGCCGCGGGGCTCCGCGAGCAGGGCTACTCCATCAGCAACGAGCGCATGGGCAGGTTGCTGCAGATGATCGAGGCCGCCGACGCCAAACCTCCGCCGACTCCCCCGACCGGCACCGCGCGCCCATCGCACTCCGTCGCACAGCGACCCCACCCCACCCCCAACTCGCTTCCGAGGAAACGCCCATGACCCGCACCAGCATGCCGAAGACCACGCCCGATGCCCTGATGAGCCTCCTCATGGAGCAGCGTCTCGTCCGCACCGCCACCGCCGCCAGCGACGGAAGCTGGCTCGTCCGCCGGACCACCCACGGGCCGAAGGTCGTCCTGGAGGGCCCCGTCGAGGTCATGGACTACGGGCTCGGAGTACTCCTTGACGCCAAGATCGAACTGGAGGACACCGCCGCCTGATCTGGCCAAAGTGCTTGCCCAGTACCGCAGTTAGGTGCCTGACCGCTTGGCCCCTACGGCGCAGCAAGCTATCGCCTGGGGCAGCCCTACGGGCCACCCCAGGCACTTGCCCTCGCCCCGGGGGGGCGAGGGACCTGGGGAGGAGTCGAGCGAGGGCGCTCGACTCCTCCCCAGGAGCCCGGAGCGAGGGCGCTCCGGGAACCGAGGAAAGGAGAAGCTCACGACCAGCCCCCAACCCGTAGAAGCAGCAGATGAGTTGAAGCCTGATCGTCGCCCGCGCCGCCGCCACCGCGACACCGAGCAGCGCGCTCACCGAATCGTCGTGCGCTTCAACCTCGCTGAGCGCGACGAGATCGCCGCTGCCGCAAGCCAGCGAGAGCAGACCGTCTCCCGCTTCGTTGCCACCAGCACCCTTGCCGCCGCCCGCGGTCAGAGCGCCGTCGGCGATCCGCAAGACCGCCTCGACCGCGCCGTCGACGAACTCGCCGCCGCCCGAGCCCAGCTCGCCCGCGTCGGCAACAACCTCAACCAGATCGCGTTCGGCCTCAACGCAGCCGGCTACGTCCAGCCGGCCGACCTCGACCCCACCCTCGGCGCGGTCCGCAAGGCGGTGGCCGTGGTCGACGCCACCGCTGCCGAGCTCGTCGCCGGGAGCTCGCTTGGTGCCTGACATCAGCCGCGGCAAGAAGACCTACGGGCTGTTGGCCTACCTCTATGGCCCCGGCAAGCACGACGAGCACTTCGACCCCCACATGGTCGCGTCCTGGGACGGCTTCGCCCCCGACCCGGGCCGCGACCCCCGGGCCACCCTCAAGCAGCTTGAGCAGGTTCTCGACCTGCGGGTGAACCAGCTCGGCACCCGGCGTCCGTCGAAGCACGTGTGGCACTGCCCGGTCAGCGCCGAGCCGGGCGACCGGATCCTCACCGACGAGGAGTGGGCCGAGGTCGCCCGCCGGGTCGTCGCCGCCGCCGGCATCGCCGACCTCGGCGACCCGGACGGGTGCCGTTGGATCGCGGTGCGGCACGACCCCCGCCACATCCACATCATGGCCACCATCGTGCGCGGCGACCTGCGCCAGCCCCGCCTCAACGGCGACGCCCAACGCGCCCAGGACGAGTGCCGACAGATCGAGAAGGACTTCGGCCTCAAGCAGCTCAACCCCGGCGACAAGACCGCCGCCAAGCGCCCCACGAGCGCGGAAGTTCACAAGGCCGAGCGCCTTGGCCGACCGGAACCCGTGCGCCTCCAGCTGCGCGACATGGTCCGCCAGGCCGTCGCGGGTGCCGCCACGGAGGACGAGTTCTTCAAGCGTCTCCGCTCCTCCGGCCTCCTGGTCAAGCCCAGGATCGCCCCGTCGGGAGACTTGCTCGGCTACTCCGTCGCCGATCCCGACGACCGCAACGGCAAGGGCGAACCCGTCTACTTTCCCGGTTCGAAACTGGCCCCCGACCTGTCCCTCCCGCGCATCCGCAAGCGGCTGGGCAGCGGCGTCCGGCGCAACGACGGGAGCGGGGCACCGGAGGGCCAGCAGGGCACCGGAGAGGCGCGTGTGCCCGGCTCCCGGGCCGCCAGGGCCCGCCGCGCCGCCGCCGCCGCAGTGGACGAAGCCACCCACGTCATGGAGGAAGGGAGCGACGAGGACGCGGCGGCGCAGTTGGTCGGAGCGATCGAGATCATCGACGTCCTGGCCGTGCGCGCCCCGGCCGATACAAGGGCCCAACTCGTTGCAGCAGCAAGGGCGTTCGAGCGGGCCTCGCGTTCCCATGTGCGTGCCGAGCGGGCCGACAACCGTGCGGTCCGCGCGGCGGCCCGCCAGATGCTCAGCAGCGGGTACGCGGGCAACCGGGGCGAGGACGGCGGCGTCACTGCGATGTTGCTGTCGGCCTTGATCCTTTTGGCCATCGCGGCGGCGAGGTGGCACTCGGCCCGTTCCCACGCCCAGCAGGCCGCCGCCGCCAGCGCTGCGGCCGAACAGCTTCGGGCGGCGTACGCCACCGTGGCCGCCCGCCCGATGGCCGCCATGGCCGCGCGAGGCCGGGCCCTGGCACCGGCCGTACGCGAGCGACAAGCCGCCGTCATCCGCGAACGGCTGCCCGCCGGACAACCGACAGAGGAAGGGTGGGACGCCCTCGCCGCCACCATTGCCGAGGCCGAGGCCGCCGGCCACGATCCAGCAGCCCTGCTGGAGGAGGCCAGGAGCTGGCGAGAACTGGGCAGCGCCGATTCCGTGACTGCCGTGATGGTCTGGCGAGTTCGGCGCCTGGCGAATCTGCCAGCAGTCTCCAGCAACAGGACGGGGGCCGCCGCGCAGGTTGGAACGGACCAGCCGGGACGGGCAGGTGCTGTCACCGTCGGCCGTCACCGTCGGGGCCGCTGATCACAGGACTCCCGTCCGGGAGTCCTGTGATCAGCACGCTTCGCCCGCCGAAGCGGATCAGCTGGTAGCCGGAGGTTGGGGCAGCATGGCCGCTACGGCCGGCGAGGCGGGAATCCCGTAGACCAGGGCGCCGTCCAAGTCCGCGGCCAGGATGCGGGGGCCGGGCGGTGCAGCCGCAGCCCGTTTCAGCTTTTCCTTCTTCTCTCTGGCCCTCCGGCTCCTGGCCTCGCGGGCGAGCTTGATTTGCTCGCTGTACGTCATGGCAAAGAGGAGGAGGGATCCGCCGAGCCCGATCGCGAGGACGACCTCGAAGCCGCGGAGCAGAGTGGTGGCATAGTGCTCGAAGTACGTGTGCCACATGCTTTCCATGCGTGCGACCGGCAGGTGGGGCAGGACGTAGTCGCGCGCGAACGCCCTCAACCCCGGGTCGGAGGGCATGAAGGCTGCGTACAGGGCCAGCAGCCCTGCCCACTTGCGCACCCTGCTACGGCCCAGAAACGTCCGCACCCCGCCGACGCAGAATCCCAGGATCAGGGCCAGCCACTGGCCCAACAGCCATCCGGCATCGAGAAGGAACACGCCGAAGCGGTTGTGGCCCGCTGGCAGCCTGATGCGCCATTCGGCCCGCCACTGAAACCGGCCGAGGGCTTCAGGTCCGAGGCCGAGGGGGTTGCTGAGGTCGTCCTTCTCCTCAACGTGCGGCCCTGGTCCGGGCGGTGACGAACCGTCCTGGGCCACGTGGGCACCCGGTTGCACGCCAGCGAGCAACTGCGCGTTCCGGATTAGCGGCTTGAGATTCCGGCGTCTGTGCTCGCCGTTGAGAAGAGGGTGGCCCCCACGGTGGTGAAGCTCGATCTGCTCCTTCTCGACCTTGACAAGGTCGGCGGCGGGTACTCGAACCACCTGCTTGATGATGGGTTCGAGCCCTTGGCCGACCAGGAGGCCGATCCACACGCCCATGGCGGGATTCGTCGGGTCGTAGAGGTGCTGATCCCTGCGCATGGGCAAGGGCTGTGTGGTCTGCCCGATGTAGCGAATCGCCCCGTCACGGGGGTCGCTCAACGAGTAGATGCTTCCTGTCCGCAGCGGTATGGACACTCGGCCGATGATGCCACCGAGCACTGACAGCCGGTCGGAGAACGGTGCAGTGCCCGCCTAACGGGCGACCCGCAGTAAGTCGGCCACCTACCACAAGATCGGCGCGATGCGTCGGGCCGGCGAGCGCGGAGTCTGGCTGTCCGCCCGCCGACGAACGCGACCGACGCTTCGTCGGCGGGCGTACCACCGAGCCGTCGACGCCCGCCTGGGCTACCGCCCCCGCATCCTGCGCACCGTCGTCCACTTGGCCGGCCAGCAACCCGCCATCGGGCACGCGCTGCGACGGCTGTCGAAGCGCCTCGGCGACCAGGCCGTCCCGCACCTGCCCCCGCCAGCCCGCTGGTGAACACCGCCGTGCCCGCCTTTCCGCGCGCCGCGCCGCCCCGTACCGGAAGGACCCGAATGACCACCACCAACACCTCGACGAACGACACCCCCGGCGAGGGGGTGCTCCTGGTCCTGGGGTCGGGAGACCCGGCCTACAGGTCGTACTGTCTCGCCTCTGCCGCCGGGCGCAGCCCGCTGGTCCTGGTGAACGCCACCGAGCCGACCTGGCAGCTGGATCACGTCCGCGACCACGAGGTGGCCCACCTCAACGATCTGGAGCAGTTGCGCTGGGCGGTCGCCCGACTCGCCGAGCGGCACGACATCAAGGGCGTGGTGACGTGGGACGAGTACGCGCTGGTGCCGGCCGCGCACGTCGCCGCCGACCTCGGCGTGCCCGGCCAGTCCTCGGCCACCGCCGCGGCCTGCCGCAACAAGGCCGCCTCGCGGGCAGTGTGGGCATCCGAGGGGGTGCCGTCCGCCCAGTCGATCCGGGTCACCTCCCAGCTGACCGTCGCCCGCGCGGCCCGCCGCATCGGATACCCCGTGGTCCTCAAGCCGGCCTCCCACGCGGGCAGCATCGGCGTGATCAAGGTGGAGAACCCCGAAGACCTGCCGGGCGCGTTCGCCTACGCCAGCGGACGGGCCGAGGACCAGGGCGAGGAGGGCAGCGGCATCCTCGTCGAGGAGTACCTGGACGGCCCCGAGATCTCGGTGGAGTGCGTCACGGTGCACGGCATCACCACCGCAGTCGCCGTCACCCGCAAGGAGCTCGGGCCCGAGCCCCACTTCGAGGAGGTCGGCCACGTCGTGGTCGCCGACGACCCGCTGCTTGCCCAGGTCGGCCCGGTCGCCGAGGCTGCCCTGGACGCCCTCGGCATGAACGCGGGCGTCTCCCACGTCGAGATGCGCCTGACCGCCGACGGCCCCCGGCTGATCGAGGTCAACGGGCGCATCGGCGGGGACCTGATCGGACACCTGCTCCGTCTCGCCACCGGCATCGACCTCGCCGCCGCAGCGGCCGACATCGCCCTCGGCCGCGAACCCGACCTCACCCCCACCCGCTCCGGCGCCGCCGGCGTCCGCTTCCTCTACCCGGACACCTCCGGAACCGTCCGAACCGCCCGCCCCCGCCCCGAACTGGGCAACCCCGACTGGCTGGAGCGCCTGGTGTGGGAGTGCCGCCCGGGCGAGCAGGTCCTCCTGCCCCCGCTCGGCGACCTCGGTACCTCACGCCTGGGGCACGTGGTGGTCACCGGCGCCGACGCCGCCCAGGTCCACGAGCACCTCTCCCACGCCGAGGGCCTGCTCGACATCGCGGTCGACCCCGCCCCAGCCGCGGGCTGACCTACCGAACCGACGGCGGGCCCGGCGCACTGCTCGCGCCGGGCCCGCCCCGCGACCGTAGCCGCTCGCCCGCACCGACGACAGCCCCCAGGCCCGACCCGACAACCGAGAACAGGACCGTGGACCTCCCCTCCTACGCCACCGCCCTCGCCGCCCGCCTGCCCGGCACCTGGACGGCCGAACACCACCAGCACCTCGACCAGGACATGGCCGACATCCTCTCGATGCTCGCCCTCGGCCCCATCCGGGCCGCCGACTTCCGCAACGCCTCCGTCCTCACCAACCCCGCCCGGCCGATCGGCCTCCTCGTTACCCAGGAACAGCACGCCACCAGGCACGGCTACGCGATCCGCTCGATCGCCCTGACCGACGGGCACTCCTACACCCGGCAGACGGTCGCCGGCGAGCAGCTCCAACTCGTAGCCCCCGCAGACCCGCAGACCGCAGCAGCCGACATCGAGCGCACCCTGCTGCCGTGCCACGACCAGCTCCTGGCCCGCCACCGGCTGGCCGTCCTGGAAGAAGCCCTCCAAGGAGCCCAACTGGCCCTCGACCACTGGGACTCGATCTCCGACGGCCTCTGCGACGACAACGGCTGGCCGCTGGACGAGCAGCTCTACGACGATGGCAAAGTCCGCCGTGACGCCGAAGCGCTCGCCCACCTCCAGCGGGTCCTGCCCCACGCCGAAGCACTTCTTCGAGACGGCCGCGCCGCCCACCGCCGCCTGCCGCCCGGGGACGAAGCCAACCGGAGCGGCTACCACCTGCGCACCCTTGCCGACGCCGTCGCGGGGGTCACCCGGATGCTCGACGAGTCGAAGGGAGCCCTGCGCCACCACAGCCGGGCGGACGGGACACCGATCGAGCCCGGCCACACCGCAGCGGTCGAGGAACGCAACGCGGACACCTGGTCGGACATCCACACCTGGCTCACCACCGGCCCGGCCCTCGCCGCCCTCCTGCACGAGGCCGCAGCGACCCCACCGGCCGGCCGCACCGCCGCTGCTGAGGCACGCTCGCCCCGACTCCCCAAGGCCGCCTCCGCCCTTGTCATGCAGGTCCTGCGCGCTGAGCAGGTGTCGCGCGCTCTGCCCGGGGCACCTCGCAGGTGACCTGGACCGCGCACGCCGTTCGGTCAGGCTGCTTCCCGCTCATCGGTCCGCTAGCAGCGGGATCGAGTGCCAGTTCCCTGTATCACACATCGATAACAAAGTGCCAATTTGGGAATAAATCCGACCCATGCCCGGTTACACCCGGCACGTCTACGAAAGGGCTGTACTTGTCGGATTCGCCGAGACCTCACGACGGCCACGGTTCCAACGACCCGCTCGAGCCGGCTGACTTCCCGCCGCTCGATCTCCTTGAGCTCTCGATTCCCGACTTCCCCACGCTCTCGCCGGACAAGCCCGTGATCCGGGCGGTCCCGCACCACGACCAGCTGAACCCCCGCGGCACCGTCATCCTGTGCGAGGAGTGCAAGGCGGCCCGCGACTGGCTGCTCCTCAATGTCCGCCGGCACGTCTTCGTCCGCTGCCGCTGCGGCCACGAGTGGCTGGAGGATCTCCTGACGGTCGAGTACTTCGATCAGCACTTCTCGGCGCCCGAGGCCGCCTGGGACAGCTTCGAGACCGCCATGGCGGCGGCGGGCTATGACGGGGTCTGGGCCGGAATCTACCTCAACTGAGCCGGCAGGCCGTAGCCGCCGCCGGCGGTCACGCGGTCCCTGTCCCGGTTTCGGTGGACTCGGCGATACGGCGAAGGGGCGGCACCACGAGAACTCGTGGTGCCGCCCCTTCGCCGTTGCCCCGCAGGGTGCTGCGGCTACTGGTCGAGCAGGCGGATGCTGCCGCGCGCGTCCTGCGCGACCAGGCCGGCGTTCAGCAGCCGGGCGAGAGCGAGCCGCACGACGGCGACCCGCAGGCCGAGGCCGGCGGCAAGCTCGTCGGGGGTGTCCGTGCCGGAGGCCAGGGCGGCAAGCACCGCACGGTCGGCGTCGGCGTCGAGCCATCTGCTCACACGGTAGAGGGCGAGGGCGCACACGCCGCAAGCGGTCAGCTCGACGGCGACCCAGGCGTTGTAGTGGCGCAGGCCCGCCACGACGGCGGTGGCGCCGGAGAGGGCGGTGAGCGTGATGAACACGACCGCCGCGCGGCGCAGGCCGCGACGGGAGATGTTCGGGTCGGTGGTCACAGAGCCTCCTGGGGCAGTGGAGCGTAGCGGGACTGGGAGAAGAAGGAGCAGTCGGTGCGGGGCGAGCGGATCAGGCAGACCCGGCACGGTCGCTCGGGGGTGCCGGGGACGACGTGGTGGTGGCAGAAGGTGCGCCCGCCACCGTCGGCGCGGACCGGGTGGGCGACGACGAGTTCGGCGAGCTGGTCGGCGCTGCTCCACCCGCAAGTGCCCTCGCGGGGGTGAGGGCGCCCGTGGGCCCCGTCGATTCCGCCGACAGCCAGCAGGTAGCGGTCGGACGGGGCGAGGTAGGCCAGCACGTGGTAGCGGGTCCGCTCCCCGGCGCTGTTCGTGGGGCCGTAGGCGGTGCCGAACGCTCGGGCGATTCCGCCTACGCGGTCGCCGCGCAGATCGAGGGTCTCGGGTTCCAACGGGCCTCCGTGGTCGCGGTGCTCGACGCGAGGTGCGCGTCGATGACTGGGCCGCCGGGCCGGAGCGCGGCGGCGTGCGAGGGAGGAGCTGGTCAGCAGTGCGGGCAGCGCTGCCGGGGAATCCGGCGGCCGGAGGGTTCGACAACGGCCGGCACTCGCGAGAGCAGGACCCGCGCGACGACCAGCTGGAGGACCAACAGGAACAGGCCGACACGGACGGCGGTGTGCTCGCTGCGCAGCAGCGCGTGGAAGACGAGGCCCACAGCGGCGGCGCTGATCAGGTACTCGGCGAGGCAGAGGCGACGATGGGCAGGCAGGCGGAGAGTGCGGGGGATGGCGCGTCCTTTCAGGAGGTCGACGAGCTACTCGGGGACGGGCGGAGGGTGGAGCGGTTGACCAGATCGGTGAGGAAGCCGATGACCAGCTCGGCGGGAGTGTGCCGGTCGAAGGTGGCCCTCCAGCCGGGCTGCCGCGCGGTGCCGGTGAGCGCGACGATCCAGGTGTCGACGTGCCGGTTGTCCGGCTGGTAGCCGACATAGACCTGGGTACACGGCGACGCGGCGTGCAGACCGCCCTCGGCGTCGATCACCCAGGACCAACCGTGCTCGGAGAGGAAGCCGCTGATGGCGTTGGGGTTGCCCTCCCCGAGCGGCCAGGCGCGGTGGGCGACGCCGTCGCCGGGACGGAGGCCGCGAACGACAGGGGCGGAGATCACGACAGACAGGGAAACCATCCTTCGGGCAGGCGCGGTCGTCCATGTTGACTTGGACTGCCCCGGTTTGTGTAGTCCGTTCGAGGGTTCGTCTGCCACAGGCGAACACGCCTGTGCCCGGACCGAGTTGGTCCGGGCACAGGCGCGCTGTGTCAGCGTGAGCGAAGCGGCGCAGGGTTGCCGGCCCTGGCGGGAAGGGGAACCGAGGGGGCCTCGGTTCGGGCCGGGAGTTCGGCGAACCGGCAGCGACGTCTACCGCACCAAAGCCCGACGCCTCAGCGTGTCCTGCGGATGGCGTCGGTCGCGGCCTTGGCGATGGCGGCGGGGGCGGCGGAGGGCTTGGGCAGGTGGAGCAAGGTGGTCCCCGGCAGGTGGCGGGACTTCTTGTCGAGGGTGAGCTGGAGTACGGCGCAGCCAGCGACGCCGAGGCGCTGGATGCGGGTGACGGCGTCGGCGGTCTCGTCAGGGGTGTACACGGCATCGGTGACGATCACCAGGAGGCGGCCGGCCCCGGGGCGGCTGAGGTCGAGGCCATGGTCGAGAGCGTCGAGGGCGTCGCCCAAGCTGTGGCTGCCGCCGCTGGCGCGGAACGTCGTCACCTGCGCCGGTGCCCGGTGGGTGGGCCGGGTCAGGGCGGTCAGGTGCGAGTCGTAGGCGACGGTGGCCGTGCGGGAGTCGGGGCCTGTCATGGCTGCTGCCCGGGCCACGATCCAGGCGGCGGACGCCACGGGCTCGCAGGCGGCGCTCATGGAGCCGGAGACGTCCACCGCAATCCCCACCCGCAACGGCGGGGTGGCGGTGGAGCGGCGGCGGATGTGGGTGAACGGTTCCGCAGTGGGCACCGAGCCGGACGCGCGTTGGGCGTCGCGGGCGAGGGCGGCCCTCATGTTGAGGCGGCCGGGTGGGGTGGGGCTGGTGCTCCGCTCCTCGGCCCGCTCGCGGTAGGCAGCGGCACGGAGCGCGCGGCTCAGCTGCCCGGCGGCGGTCTGTTCGGCGGTGGTCGGCTTGCGGCTGCCGGTGATCGGGCCGGTGCGAGAACTGGGTGTGCCGTCGGGATTGACGGTGGCGCCGCGGGGGTTGAAGACGGAGCGGGCGGTGGCCGCGGCCTTGCGTCCGCTGCTGGCCCGCTGGGCGCGGTCCTGGGCTTGTGCCTCGGCGTGCGCGGCCAGGGCGACGTCGGCGGCGAGTTGTGCCGCGAGGTCCGCACGGTCGTTGGCGGCCATGCTGTCCATGACGACCACCACCGCGCCGGCCAGCAGATCGGTGAGGTCCTCCGGCGGGGCGGGCAGGGACGGTGCGGCAGCGTCCAGGGCCTCGCACCAGTCCTGGGCGTGCGCGAGCATGGTCGTGGCGTCGTGGTCGGCGCATCGATGGGCCGCCGTCCAGATGCCGGTGAGGGTGGCCAGCAGATCTGCGCCAAGGACCTGTTCGCACAACGAGGCGACCGCCTGGGTCTCGCCGGCGTCCAGGATGCCGACGTCACGGCGACCGAGGATCAGGGCCGCCACGCCGGCGGCGTGTTCGATGCCCTGGAAGGTCGGATTGGCGATGTCGGGCATAACCAGGGTACGGGCGCTGGTGCGCAGGTACGTGCGGTCCATCGGACGCTTGGTCAGGTGGGTGCCTTCGATGCGGCTCTCCTCCAGCAGGAGCGCGGCCTCCACGATCCGGGGGTGCGCGCCGGCCGCCAGCTCCGTCCAACCGGAGTGGGCGGCATGGGCCGCCTCGTGGACAAAAACGCCCCAGGCGGCGGGGTACCTCTCTTCGTCGCCCACGATCCGCGGATGGATTTCGTGGGCCTGAAGAGGGTCGAACAGTGTGGCGTCGAACTCGACCTCCGCCAGGCCGGGGAAGTAGGCCGCCGGTGCGCCGCTGCGGGTGCCCGGTTGGCAGGTGACGAGCAGGTCGTGCCGGCCGGACAGGGCGACCAGCCGGTCGCCGAGCTCGGCTCCCACGCGCAGCCACGCGGCCGGGGACGAGCGGGGCTGTGCGGGCGGGGCGCCGTCGTCGTCCCAGCGCGCGAGGTCGGCGTCGTCGGCCGCGGTGACGGAGGACTGGACGTGGTGGTGGGCACTCATCGCCGGCGGCCCCGGGACGCGGAGCCGTTACTCCCCGGGGGCTTCTGGGCAGCCGGAGCGGTCGCGGCGGAGAGCTGCCGGCCGAGCGTGAGGGGCGAGACGTCGTTGATGCCGGCGATCTTCTTGACGGTTTCGGCGACGACGGCGCGGTCCTCAAGGGGTGCGATGCCGATCAGGTTTCCGAGGGCGGCCTTGAAGCCGAGGACGGCCTCGGTCTTCTGGAAGGCGATCAGTTCCCGTAGTTGCGGGGCCCAGCCGAGCTCGCCGAGTCCGACCTGGTTGGCGAGGTAGCGGGCGACCCGGACCACCCGGGCATCGACCCGCAGCGCCTCGGCCAGGTCGTAGTCCGTGCCGACCTGGATCTGCACGCTGAACCGGCTCGCGAGCGCATCGGTCAGCACGGCACCGTGCACGTTGGGGTTGTGCCCGGCCAGCACGAAGAAGCCTTGCTTCGCCTGGATGGTCTCGCCCTTGTGGGCCTTGATCTGGATCTGGCGGCGGCCGTCCATCGCCGGGTAGAGCGAGGCCAAGACCTTCGGCGAGATCAGGGTCGCATCGTCGATCAGCAGGGCGCGGCCCTCGGTCATCGCGGTGACCACCGGCCCGTACTGCCAGACGTAGCCTCCGCCGTCGTCCAGCGTGTACTCGCCGAGCAAGTCGCCGACGGTGGTGTCGCCGTCGCCGGCGACGGTGATCAGGTCGTCGAAGGCAGCCTCAACGAGCGAGGTCTTGCCGGTGCCCGGAGGACCGTACAGCAGCACCGGGATGTCGGCGTCGCGCAGGCGCGTCAGCGCCTCGACGTCGGGAAGGTCGGCCAGTTGCCGCGGGTGGTAGAGCTGTCCCCCCGGGCGGCGGATCGGGCCGGTCCACTTGGGCGCAGGCGCGGGTGCGGGTGCGGGTGCAGTCGTGCGGGCAGTGGCCGCGGCGGCGCGGGGGGAGTGGGTTCCCGGTGGACTGATCACCGGGGCTCGCCCGGCTGCGGCGGTCAGCGAGTTCGCACGGAACTGCTTCCCGGCACCGACCCGGTCGGCCTCGCCTCGTTTCACCAGGGTCTCGACCGCTTGCACGACGGCGCCGCTGGAGTGGCCCAGCGCCTTGGATATTTGCCCGGTGGTGAGCGCGTCCGCCGGCCGGCCAGCCAGCAGGCGGGCGACCTTGGCTCGTAGCTCACCGCCCTTGGTACGTCCTGATGCAGCGGGCGGTGCGGGTGTGGTCAAGCGGGGAACCTCCAAGGGGTTGACGCCGACGGGTGCGCCCGGTGATCAGCGGACGGGCTTCCGCAGGGGCGTGGGGGCGGTGGTGGTGGCCGGGGGGCTGGGTGCAGCTGACGTCGGCACGCTGCCGGAGAGGGCAGCGGCCCGCCGCTCCGTCGGGGTGGCCCGGCCCTCGGGGGTGACCGGGGTGACGATGGCGACCTTCCGGTCGGTCGCGTCGAGGTGAAGGCCGGTGGTGCTGCGCAGCAGGGGTTCGGGGGAGGCGAGGTCGCGGCAGAGGGCGGCGGCGAGGCGCGAAGGGGTGTTCGCGCTGATCTCCGCCATCCAGTACCCGAGGGCCCGGTAGCAGCTGATGCGGGCGGCGGGCTTGCCGCGCAGGTCGTGCAGGGCGGTCGGGACGTCGCAGTGGACGCTGACGTAGCCGTCGGGCGAGCGGAAGGAGACGGCGCCGCGGGGCTCGACCTCGCTCTTCCACCCCGCCTCGGCCAAGGGCAGGAAGCCCAGGCCCAGGACGCCGGCTTGGAACGGGCTGCGGGAATCCGATCCGGCCTCGTCCAGCATGGCGAGAGCTTCGTCGACGACGCCGGCGATCAGCTCGGGCGGGACCAGGTCGCCGCTGGTGATGCGCCAGGCGACGCTCGCTCCTCGGTACTGAGAACCCCAGACCCGCCAGGCAGCGCTCTGCCGCGTCCGGTCGTCGGTGCCGTCGGGCCAGGCGAGCCCGAGCCTTCCGCACGGGCTGGTCATCGACGTGTTGCCCAGCGTCCAGCCCAGGGAGGCGAGATGCGCCTTGATCTGCTCGGCGCCGCCACGGCCGGGGCCGGCGTAGTGGCGGGGGGTCACGGTGACCAGGTCCGGTTCAGGGCCGGTTCCGCGCGGCGGTTCGACGGCGGTCGGGGCAGGGGTGGTCGGCAGTGGGTTCTCCAGGTCGGTCGGGAGGGCCGGGGCCGCCAGCAGCGGGCGCCAGCGCGGGAGGGTGGCGGAGGCGGCGGGTTCGATCGTGACCCGGGCCAGGTGGTGGGCGGGGATCTCGCTGCGGCGGCGCAGCGCCGAGTGCGAGGCCAGCGTCACCGCAGTCGTGCGCAGGAACGCCTCGGGAGCCCACGGCGAGGCGATGACCTCCCACGCCAGCTCGGAGCTGGTGTTGCCCATGCCGAAGGCGAGCGTGCGCTCCGGGTGGGAGGGCACCAGGAGGGTGGCAGCGCCGGGCGAGTGGATGAACGTCCGCCACGGGCCCCGCTTGATCGTCCATCCGGCGTCGGAGAGGATCCGCTCGATGTCGTCTCCGGCCCTGCGGTCGGCCAGGACGGTGGCCGGGTCGCTGCCGAGCCGGCCGGCGGCGTCCAGGACGAGGCCGTGGGTGAGCTCGTAGGGCGTCTGGGGGCTGAACCAGGCACACCAGAGCTCCGTGGCGTCCGGCTCCCCGCTGTCGTATGCGGAGAGCTTCCAGTGGTTCTGGAGGTTGCTGCGTCCGAGGGTGAAGTCGCCGCGTTCCAGGGCCATGCGGCGGCAGGGGCTGACGAGCAGGGGTTCGTCGGTGGTGCTGTCCGGATCGTGCTCCCACCCGTACGCGGTGATGAGGTGGTCGCCCAGGTCGCCGGGTGGAGTCCCGGTGCCGGCGAGTTCCAGGGGGCGGACGGCGACCAGATCGTCGTGGTCAGGGTCGGTGGTGCTCAGGGGGTCTCCATCAGCGCAGGGGCACCAGCGATCACGGCAAGGCTGCTGGTGGGTTCGAAGACGGTCCGGGTGACCCTGCCGGTCACCGACGCAGGCAGGGACAGCCGTCGGAGGGAGAGATCGGGAGGATCACCGGGATCGTGGCGGTTCGGTCGGTCCGACAACCGAACTTGCTCGGGCCGGCTCGCCCGTGCCCCGGGCTCCCAGCTGGGCCAGGGTGGTGCGGGCGGTCTTGTCGCGGGTGGGTGCGGGCGTGCCCGACAGGGGCGTACGGTCGGCGCTCACTGGTCGGCCGAGAGCTCGGTCCAGGTACACGGTATGGCCGGCGGCGAGCAGCTCGCTGGCTGCCGCGCCGGTCCGTGCGGTCGGTCCGTGCTGGACTCCGTCGCTGGGCAGGCGCAGCCAGGAGCCTCCTCGAAGCCGGCCCGAAGCAGTATCTGCCGGGCGGCGGCGTTGTAGCCGGTGGTGGTGATCTCGCCGGTGCCGGTGTGCCGGATCGGCACGAACGGCTGGGCGGTGCGCTCTGCTGGCGCCGCCGCCTCGTGGACGGGCGAGGGCCCGTTGGCGTTGGCGACGGAGTCGAGAGGATGCGAGGTCAGGATTTCTCCGTGTTGTTCGGTTCGGGGGTTAGAGGGCTTGGGCGGCCGGTGCCAGCGGTGTTCCGGGGAGCGGGACTCGGCGGTGCGGGGCCTGGGGATCTCACCGCTGCGGGGGGCTTGGGGGTTGGGGAACGGAGCCGGGGCGGCCCGTCGGCACCGTGGTGCCCGCAGCAGCTCGACCGGGCAGCGATCGGGTGACGGCTGCGGCCCTGCGGCCGGTGGAGGCGGTGAGGGACTGCGCGGTGACGGGGGTGACGACGGCGACCTCCCGGTCGGTGGCATCCAGGCGTAGGTGGTCGGTGTTGCGGATCAGGGGCGAGGGGTCGGCGGCGTCGCGGCACAGGACGGCGACCAGGCGGGAGGGCGTGTTCGCACTGATCTCGACCTCCCAGAAGCCGAGGGCCCGGTGGCAGGAGATGCGGGCTGCCGGGCGCCCGCGGAGTTCATACAGGGCGTCCGGCGGTCCGCAGCGGGCGCTGAGGTATTGGTCAGGCGAGTGGAAGGTGGCGGCGCCCTTGGGCGTGACCTCACTGGTCCAGCCCGCGGCAGCCAGCGGCAGGAAGCCCAGGGCCATGACGCCCGGCTCGAACGGGGCGCGACTTCCTGCCTTGTCGGCCTCCTCCAGCATCTGGGCCGCCTCGCCGATCACTCCTTCGATGAGCTCCTGGGGGACCAGGCGCCAGCCGGTGACCCGCCAAGCGACGCCCGCTCCTCGGTGGTGGGCACCCCAGACCCGCCACGGCGCGTACGTCCTCTCACGCCCCCACCCCCGCGGCTTGTCCGACTCGGTGGGCCAGGCGACGCCCAGCCGGCCGCACGCGCTGGTGAGGACGTCCTCGTCGCGGACCCACCCTTCGGATTCCAGCCGGCTCCGCAGCCGCTCGGCGGCATCCATGCTGGGCCCGGCGTAGTGGCGCGGGGTGACCGCGACCAACACCGCTCCGGGAGCGGGCTGTTCAGCAGCGCCAGCCCCCTTCGGGTCGGCAGCGGGCAGGTGCTTCTGCCCGGCGGTGCGGCCGGCCTTCGGGGCCACCCACCTCGGCGGGACGGCTGAGCGCGCAGGTGCGATCGTGACCCGCTCGGCGTGGTGGGCGGGGATCTCGCTGCGGCGGCGGAGCACCTGGCCGTCGACCAGGGCGGTTGCCGCGGAGCGCAGGAGCGCCTCCGGCACCCGGGGCGACATGGAGATCGACCAGGCCAGGGCGGAACTCGTGTTGTTCATGATGAACGACAGGCCGCGCTCGGGGAGTTGGAAGGTGTGGGCGGCACCGGTGTTACCACTGGGTGTGATCATGCGGACGCCCGGGAGGGGGTGCTCCCTCTCGTGCCAGCCGACAGCGGCGAGCAGGTCGGACGCGTCGTCAGCGACGTCGCGTCGGGTGAGGACGCTGCCGGGGTCGGTGGCGAGCCGCTGGGCGCTCTCCAGGACGAAGCCGTACGTGAGTTCGTGCGGTGTCTGCGGGCTGAAGCACGCCCACCACAGCCACTCGCTGTCCGGGGCGGTGCGGGCCTGGAGCATCCAGTTGTCGGCCAACAAGTGGTTGCCGGAGAAGAAGTCGCCGAACTTCAGGCGCAGCCGCTGGCAGGAGCTGTCCAGCTGCGGGTTCTCCCCGTCGGCGGCGATCCGCCACTGGTACTCGGAGGCGAGGTGGTGCAGGAGGTCGAACGCCGCGGTGCCGTGCCCGGCGAGGTCCAGCGGGCGGACGGCAACCAGCTCGTCGGTGTCGGGTTCGGCAGGCAGCGGGGGTCTCCAGGGGCGCGGGGTTCGAGGTCAGGACGGACGACGCCGGGGGGCCGCCACGGACGCGGTGCTGCCGTGCGGTCGGGTGGCGGGCGGTGGCGTGGAGGGCGTCGGCCGGGCGGCGGTGCTCCGGGCCCGGGCGGCGCCGGACCGTCCGGTGCGCGGCGGCCGGTCCGGGAGCGTCTGGGTGGTCAGCAGCTCCCGGTAGCGGGCCGGCAACTGCTCGGCCCGGCGGACGGCCGGGCCCAGGAGAGCGGCGGCAGCGGCGGTCAGCAGCGGCTCGGGAGCCATCGCGCCGAACCGCACGGTCCAGGTCCCGGTCTCGGCAGCACCGGTCAGCATCACCTCGCTGCCGGGTGCCTGCAGCGGGAAGGAGAGGGCTGCGTGCCGGTCGGGAGCGGAGACCAGCTCGTAGCCGTCCCGCTGTTGCCCGGACCAGCCGGCCGCGAGCAGCGCCGCGCGGGCGTGGTGGCCAGCGAGGCGGCCGGTGCCGGTGAAGAGGTCCGGGGTGTGGCGGACGCCGGAGGCGGCCCCGTCGAGCAGGGCCTGGGTGATCTCGGTCGGCACCTGGTGGCAGAAGTCGACCGACCAGCCGATCCCGCTCAGGGACAGAGAGGTCAGAGCTGGTCCGTTGGAGAGGGCGATGCCGTTGGTATCGCTCACGAGGACGAGGTGGGTGGGCGAGTTGTAGGGGCGGAACCAGCCGTGCTCGGCGGCGAGGAGGGGCGGCAGGTCGGTGTCGCCGGGCCCGGCGAGGTGGACTGGCTGGACGGCAAGGAGTGGGTCAGTGGGCGTGAGGGAGGCAGTGGGCACAAATCTCGTTCGGTCAGGGGGCCGAGACTCGGCCTCGGCCCGAAATCGGGGTGGCCGGGCGCAGGGGGCCCGGCAAAGTAGACGACGACCGGGGCGGTTCCGGCCGGCAGGCTGGTGCGGGCGGTGGCCGCGCGGACCCAGCGGCGGACCGCCACGGCCGCCCGGGCCGGTGATCCGTCGACGGTGACGCCGAACGGTGTCAGGTCCTGCACCGATCACGCTGGGCGGCTGGAGCCTCACGGTGCGGGTGCTGCCCTCATGCCGGACCGCCCCGGGGATCAGCCGGCGTTGGTTCGCTGGGTGTACGTCGCGGCGGCGGAGCGCACCAGGGCCCGCTGCTGGTCGATCGGGAGGGCGTCGATCGCCGCGATCTTCGCCGTGATCGCGGGATCGAATATGCCGCTGCCGGTGTCGGCCAGACCGGCGGCGGAGAGGATTCGGCCGATCACCTCGGCCTCGATCAGTGCCTCGCAGCTGTCGTGCACCTCGCAGTAGATCCGAACGTGGGTGGTGACGCCGACCAGGGCTTCGGACAGCGGTCCGCGGCGGCCCAGCAGCAACCCCAGAGCGGCGAGGACTTCCTCGGTGGCACAGCGCAGCAGGTCGGTGTCCTCTGGATGGGACAACCAGCGCACCGCCCTCATGTCGTAGAGCTCCTGGGCCAGTTCGGCGTCGTCGGAGTGTTCAGCCTCGGCGGCTAGGAAGGTTGCGAGGGTCGCCGCGGTGGGGTCTCGGACGTCGAGGGCACGGTCGAGCCGGGTGCGTAGTTCGCTCTCGTAGACGGGCAGCATCATCTCGGCGAGTTCGCCGGCGGCCGTGGCCGGGTCGGCGGGAACGACGGCGGAGCTGAGCTGGGAGGCGCTGTTGTACACGAGCACGTCGAAGGCTATGAGGGGGCAGATCAGGAACCGGCCAGCCTCGGCGGCGGGCAGTACCAGGAGGCGGCGTCCGTCGGGGCCGTCGAGCACGGCGCTCTCCGCCATGGTGTCGCGGTCCAGCCCGAGGTCCTGTGCGCTGCGGTGGTCCCACACGCGGTCGTGGAAGTGGTGGCGAAGGTCGGCGTCGTCGCACAGGTCCAGCGCGGTGGCCTCCCACCGCTCCGGGAGCCGCTGGGCCAGGGCGTGCGCGAAGTCCGCCAGGGGGCTGGGGTGGTTCTGGGGGCTGGTCATGATCGGATTCCTTCGGCGGACTTCTTCTCGGACAGGTGGTGCAGGACGCGGGGCAGGGTCATCGCGGAGTCCAGGCGCCCGGCCGCGAAGTGGACGATCGCCCCGCCAGCGCGGACGTCACCGGGGCGGGCCAGGCTGTAGCCGACGGCGGTGTTGTCCTCGCCGTGCCGGACGCGGACGATGACCCCGCGCTCGGCCAGCGCGGCGAAGTAGGTGTCGAGGTCGGCTGCCTCGGACAGCGCCGGGCGCATCTGCTGCTGGAGCCACACCCGGGAGGGCTCGCTCCAGCCGTGCCGCTCCGCCTTGATGATCTCGGCGCTGGTGGGGTAGCTGGTGGTGACGCGAGGTCCGGTGCCGACGGGCCGCAGCGCCCACTCGGCCTCGATCGCCCGGCACTCGGCCTGGGCGCGCGCCGCGTCGCGGTGCGTCATGGGCCGGGAGCCGTCCGGCCGGACCGTGACAGCGGCCAGATGGATGTGGTGGACGGCGTGCCGGACAGCCACCCACCGGCACGCCGGGCCGTTCTCGGGCGCGATGCCGGTGGCTCGCACGATGCGCCGGGCGACCTCGGCCCATTGGGCGTCGTCCAGGATCGGATCCTCGGGAGCGGCCCGGACCGCGCAGTGCCACACCCGGTTCGGCGGCAGCGCCCCCAGCTCGGCGGCGCGCAGCCGGGCGTGCTGGTCGAGGCGGTCCGCGAGCCGGCCCACGCTCGCGCCCGGCTGGCGCCCCGGGTCGGGGGCGCCGTGCAGGTCCCATGCGGCGACGAGGTGCGGATCGTCGTGTTCCTCGCGCCGGCCCGGGCCGTAGAGGTACGCCAGCAGCGGCCGGATGCCGTTGCCCCGGGAGACGTCAGGGATCACGACGCCTCCAGCACGGCGTCCAGGACGGAGTACGCCCGCTCGGCGACAGCGGGCAGGACCACAAGCGCGGCCTCCCGCACCGGCCCAGCGCCGGAGTTGCGGACGGTGGCGACAGCGGCATTCAGCTCGCCCGCCACGCGGTCGAGGGCTTCGACGAGCGGGCGCCGCGGGTCGCGGTCGGGGCGGTGGAGCGGATCAGCGCACTGCGCGGCGGCCAGGGCGGCGTTGCCGATGAACCCGGCGATCGTGAGGCGCTCGGCGGCGGCGCGCTCGCCGATGGCGGCGATGGCGGCCGGGGTGAACCGCACCGTGGTCTGCACGCTGCGGCGCTCCGTCGTGCGCGGGCGCCGCTGCGGCCCGGTGGTGGCCGACGGCTGGTGGGCGTCGTCGTTCGGGGAGATGCGCGGTCCTTCCAGGAAGAGAGGGGGCGTCAGCGGTGCTTCGGCCGGTCGTGGCGGCCAGCGGCCGGAACTGATGCCGGGGCAGGGTTCGGGGCCGAGAGGGTGACCGCGACCGAGCTGTGCGCCCCTGCGCTGGCGGCGCGGGCGCTGGGGGCCGAGGCCAGCGGCGGCAGCGGATTGTCCGGCTCTCCCACCCGGTCGACCCAGCTCCGCGCGTCGTCGACCGTGGCGAAGCCGCCCTGGCGCAGCGTGTACGAGTGGCCCTTCATGTCGACGTCCTCAAAGAAGACCCGGACGGGCTGCTGCCCCGGCTCGGGCCGGTCGTCCACCGCGATGATCCACGTCTCGTAGAAGTCCGAACTGTCATTCGTGTAGTCGTCGAGGATCCGGAACCGGCCGCCGGAGGCGGCCAGGGCCTCCTCCAGGTCCCGGGTGGCCTGGTCGGTGTCCATGGGGTCCTCGAACTGCACCGTGAGCTGGTCCTGGTCGGCGCCGCGGGAGATGAGCCAGTTCTGGGCGAGAGCGGCGATGGGGTGGCGGCTGTAGTCGAGCCGGTACGTGCCCTCCCCAAGATCGCGTTCGACGTGGATGGCCGCGTACTGCGCCATGCCGGGGATGTCGGCCCAGGTCATGGAGCCGTCGTACACGACATAGAAGCTGTCGCGGAGGAGCTCGGTGTGCGGGTTCGTGGCGTGCTGGACCCCCAGGCAGATGAGCAGGTCCAGGCCGAGGCAGAGGTCGTCGAGCCTCGACTCGTCGTCATCGGTGACGGGCCGGAGGTCGTCGACATCGAAGCGGGTGTCTTCGAGGGTTTCGAGGGTGGTGATGGGTGGTGTCCTTCTCGCGTCAGCGGCGGTGGGAGGGGGATCCGGTGGCCGGCCCGATGGTCGGAGGCCCGACGGGGGCAGGCTCTTCGCCCGCCGCCCGTGCCGGGCCGGCGAGCGCGCCCGCCCGGCGCTGCGGTCGGGAGCGGCCCGGGTGCACTGCGGGGGCCAGGTGCTGGCCGTACCAGTCGGCGAGGGTGTCGTGGACCTCGGCGAGCTGGCTGCCGGCCGTAGTGGCCCGCAGGGCACCGTCCGGCAGGCGCGCCAGCAGTTCCTGCTGCACGAGGACGGAGAGCTGGTCGGGCAGTTGGGCGCGGGCCGCGGCCGTCATCGGGCGTGCGAGGTCGTCCTCGGTGGAAGGCCCGGTACGGAGCCGGTCCAGGACAGGCACGGTGAGCGGCTGCGCGCTGATGCGCAGGACCTCCTCGACGGCGACCTCGATGGGCTCCTCGCCGAGGAACCATTGCCGGTGCATTGCGGCCCAGCCGGAGGCGGCCAGGAAGACCGGCCACAGTTCCTTCGCCGCTGCCGTGGCCTCCAACCCGGTGGGGGTAGTGCGGAGCAGGCCATGGCGCTCCAGGTCACGGTGATGTTCCTCGACAGCAGCGGGGTGCAGAGCGACGACGGGGTTGGCGGCTGTGATCCGCAGGGCCCTCAGCCCCTCGGCGGAGCGTTCGGCGAGCCTGACGGACAGGAGCACGCGGACGGCTCCGTGCGGGGCGAGCGCGTCCAGGGCGCGGGCGACGGACGCCTGGCGGGTGGACGCGGGCGGCGGGCCCGCTTCGGCGGCTGCGCCGGACGTGGTCCGGGTCCGGGCCGCCGCCGACCGTTGGGCAACGGCCTGATCCGTTCCGTTGGCGACGGCGTACTCGTACCGGTTGACCAGGTCCTGCAGGTCGCGGCTGGCGAGGGCGAAGCGGGCCCCGAGGGTCTCCAGTTCGACACCGATGAACCGCAGGACGCCGTTGGTCTGGACGCCTGTGTGGTTGCCCTCAGCGACCTGCGTGAGCGTCTCGCCGGCCCGGGAGGCCGCCGTGCGCAGCTCTCGGTCGATGGTGTCCACCTCGCCCGCCTGGCGCTCCAGCAACTCGGCCAGACCGCGCGCCAGCGACGCCTTGGGATGCCGGGCAGGCAGGTCCCAGGCGTCCTCGACGCCGAGCCGCTCCTGGACGAGCCGCTGGCCAGCGAACACCCGCCGCTGCCTGCGGGGCTCCGTGGCAGGGGCCGGGCCAGGTGGCGGCTCCTCTTGGAGGACGAGGCGGATCTGTTCCACCCCGTTGAGCCACCGCTCGCCTCGTGCACGGTCGAACCAGCGGTCCACCTCGGTGTCGGCGTGAGCGAGGACGCGGTCGAGGGCGGCGACCGCCTTCGACCGAAGGTCCGACGGCAGGGTCGGGACCAGCTCGCGCGGACCGCTGGCGAGATCGACGTCCCCTCCGCCCGGGCGCTGCGACGCGATCACGGCTGCGGCGGCGATGACCTCCTGCGCCATGTCGGTGTCGAGCGGGCCCTCCGGCATGGCGACCGCGACGTCGAACAGGCGGTGGAGCCACGGGGGCAGCTCGCTGGGGAAGAGGCTGTCGAAGCGCTCGGCGATGCCGATGGCGGCGTCGTTGTGGAAAGGGCCGGTGTTCCAGCTGCCGATGAGGGGTCTCCTGAGTGCGGTCGGAAGGCGGGCCGCGCGGGTCCGCTGGGGGCGAGGTCGGTGGTCAGCGGACGGACCGGTTCGCCGGTGGTGACACGGCGACGGCTATGGCGGGCGCCGTCTCCGGCGTGAAGGGCTGGCCTGCGGGGCGGGTGCGGGCGGCGGCTGCGCGGGCGGCTGGCCGCTGCAGCGCCTCGTACCGGGCCTGTCCCTCGGGGGTGAGGGAGAGGTCGTGGCCCCGGAAGAGGTCCTTGCGGGCGTAGTGGTTCACCAGTTGCTTGCCGATCAGGGCATCGACGGTGGCGGCCTTGATGGCGGCTCCGGGGGCGACGACGCTGACCGACCCGCGCACGCCCTTGAAGAGGGTGACCGTGGACGAGCCGATCAGCCTCAGAGCCTCCTCCTGCCGCTGAGGCAGCCGGGTCACCGCTGCTGCCGTCTTCGCCGTCGGCACCGGGGCCGGGGGCGGGACGAAGGTGGGCAGTTCCTTGTAGACGCCGATCAGCGCGGTCAGGGAGCGGTGCAGTTCGGTGCGGCGGGTGACCAGGAGGTCGATGTCGAGAGCGCCGTTGCGGATGATGCCGTTGGTGACGGGCAGGGTGGCGTCGTGGCCGGCCTCGATGCGCTGGAGGTCGTCCCGCAGGGAGGCAGCGAGAGCGACCAGCCGGGTCTGCACGTCGTCGAGCTTGACGGCGGTGGAGGCGATCTGGTCGGCGACCGCGCCATGGAGGGTGGCCGTGCCGTGCCCGGGCAGGTCGCGGGGCCGCTCGACCTGCAGCTCGGACCACACCAGCCGGTTACCGAGGTCAACGTTGCCGGGCACCCGGGGCCTCCACGCGGCGATCGGGCGTCCGCTGTCCGCGCTCACGCCGCGGCCAGCTGGCGGGAGGTGATGATGGCGATACCGGTGGTGACGGCGTCCTGGATCGTGTCCACCAGCGGAACGCCGGCGGTGGCCAGCCGCTTCGCGCCGTGCAGCCCTGCGGTGTGCAGCACCGGGACGGCGCCGACGGCCTGCGCGGCCACCGCGTCGTCGACGCTGTCCCCGATCACCAGGGTCCGCGCCGGGTCAACCCCCGGGCCGAGGGCCCGCAGGTGCTCGATCATGGCGGGCGCCTTGCTCGCCACCGCCGCCCCCGGTCGGCCGTCGACCCGCTCCAGCAGCCCGGTGATGCCCGCCTTGACCACCTCACCGACGAGCCGCTCGTGCGGGGCCAGCGACAGCAGGCTCTGCCGCACGCCCCGGGCCCGCAGGCCCATCATCAGCTGCCGGGCACCCTGCTGGAGCCGGACCGGCCGGCGGGCAAGCTCGGCGAGGAAGGCGTCATCGGCGGCGTGCCACTCCTCGTCGCCCAGCCGGCGACCGAGCAGGTCGGCATAGAAGTCGCGGATGGGCATCCGGTGCAGCGCCTGGTAGGTCTCCACGCTGACCGGCTCACCGCCCAGACTGGGCAGGGTCGCGTTCAGGGCCGCGATGTGATCGTCCAGGTCGTTTCGAAGCGTGCCGTTCCAGTCCCAGACGACGGTGATCGGCGCGGGCTTGGCCTTGGTGGTGCGGTTGGGCAAGAAATCCAGCTCCAAGAAGAAAAGAGAGATCAGGGAAGCGAGAGCCGGCGGCGTCCCGCAACGAGCGCGGCAGCGGCCAGCGCGGCGCCGAGCAGGGGGACGGCGGCCGTGGCGGTGTGGCCGGACGCGGAGAGCTGCCCGGCGGCGGCGGTGCCCGCGGCCTGGCCGAGACCGATCAGCGCGATCAGCCAGGCGGCGGCCTCGGTGGCGGTGCCGCTCGGCGCCAGGCCGTTGCAGGCGAGGAAGGCGCAGGCGAGCCACGGGGCGAGGAAGAGTCCCGGCAAGATGCTCGCCGTGATCATCAGCCACGGGGGTGCGGGCAGCAGCAGGACGGCGAAGGCTGCGGCGTACGCGCCGCCGACCGCGGGCAGGGCCCGGCCGGGCGGCCACGGGCGCTTGAGCTTGGCCCACGCCGTGCCGCCGAGGAGACTGCCGAGCGACAGCGCGGCCGGAAGCACTCCGGCGAGCCACCCTTCGTGGTGCCGGTCGGCGTAGGACAGCGCCAGGACGGTGACGGAGCCGAGCGTCACCCCGAGGAACACCGAGGCCGCGAGCAGCACCAGCAGGCCGGTCGAACGAAGCGGACCGAGCCAGTGGACCGCACGTGCCGCAGAGCGGACGCGGGCCGGACCACGCATGGCGACGGCCAAGGTGCCCGCGCCGCCGGCCACCGCGCACGCAACGAGTGCCAAGTCAGGCGAGGCGAGCAGGCACACCGCTGTGGCCAGCAGCGGACCGGCGACGAACACCACCTCCTGTGCGGCGGCGTCGAGGGCGAAGACTGTGTGATGACGGCTCGGGTCGATCAGCCGACTCCACATTGCCCTGAGCCCTGACTCAAGTGGCGGCGTGGCCAGACCCGCCACGACCGACAGCGCCCCGGCGAGCAGAGGCTTCGCCGCGCAGTCCACGACGGCCAGCGCGGTGAACCCGCCACCCGAGACCGCCGCGGCGGGCAGGGCGACGGTGGCCAGGGTGGAGCGGTCGACCAACCGGCCGAGCAGCGGCTGACCGATCGCCCCCGCCAGTGCGTACAGCGCGGTCAGGACGGCACCGAGCGCGGTGGAGGCGTGATCGGCCCGGGCGGCCAGGAGGACGGCGATCGGAGCCGTTGCCGCCGGCAGACGGCCCACCAGGGTGCCCGCCAGCAGCGGTACGACGTACGGGGTCCGCAGGATGGACCGCCCGTCCGTCCGGCTGGCATCTGCCGGAAGCGTCGGCCGGGGGTTGTCGGCATCCGGCGCAGGGCCGACGGCCGGAGTGGGGGTGCTGCTCGTGGGGGCGGAGGACGGGGAGGGCGTGATCATGGACCTCGGGTGGGATCGGCAGTCCGGTCGGGCGGGGGCTCGTCAGCGGCGGCGCGCGGAGGCGGCGACGAGCAGCGGGGCGGGCGGCTGCGGAGCCGGAGCGTGGGAGAAGGAGATGTGAAGGGTGATGCTGCGCAGGTCGGCAGCCGCCGCCCGGGCGCTCACCGGCCGTTCGGCACTCTGCGGCGGGGAGAACAGGTCGCCCTGCGCCGAGCTCTGCACGACGGCGGCGGTGTCGCCGGCGGCGGCCAGCGCCGTGCGGGGCCTGGCCGGTGCGACCTCGGAGTGGGTGGCGGAGGCCCAGGCCGTGAGGCCGCCGTGCACCCGGCCGATCGCGAGTCCCGCCTCGGTGGCGCTCCAGCGGTAGGTGCGGCGGGTGCCGCTGCGGACCACGAGGCCGCGCTCCTCCAGGGCGAGCAGCCGCTTGTACGCGGCGGCCTTGTCGTGGGCGTTCTGGGAAGCGACCAGCTGCGGGTAGGCCAGCGGTTCGCGGCCGGCCAGCTCGCTCAGCAGCGGGACGGTGTAGGAGCTGGCCAGCAGGCACAGCGTCTCCTCGATCATCTCGGGTGCCTGCTCTGCCTCCACGCCCGACCGGGGGTAGCGCTGGGCCCAGGCGAGCGCGGTGGCGTGCACGGGCGCCAGGGCCCGTCCAGCCGGGGACAGCGCGAGGTCGAACCGCGAAGCACCGGTCGGGATCCGCGTGATCACCCCGGCCGAGGCAAGCGTGCGGACGACCGAGTACGCGCTGCTCATCGGGATGACCGGGTCGGCCGCCAAGAGGTCGCCGCTGTTCGTCGTGCCGTGCCGCAGCGCGTGGACGATCCGGGTGGCCCAGCGGGTGGAGAGGACCTCGGCGGCCCGCTGGACGGCGCTGGTGGAGGACTGCAACGTGACGGGCGTGGTGGCGGTGGCGGTCGACACTGGTTGATCTCCGATTCAGGCGTGCGGTTGGGCAGTTGGGCGACGTCAGCGCTGACGGGCTGCCGGGGAGAGGGCGACGGCCGGCGACACTCCGGCCGCTGCGGGTGCCGAGGCGGCGGCCAGGGCCGGGGAGGTCCGGGTGGAGGAGGCGAGGGCGGCCTGGAAGCGGGCCGGCATCCCGGTGCGCCGTACCTCCTGGCTGGCGGCCTGCCGCAGGCGGCGGGCCGCGGTCTCGTAGACCGCGACCCCCCGGCGCTCGCCGACGGCGACCAGGTGGATGCCCTGCAGATGGCGCGGGTTGTGGGGTGCGCGGCGCTCCACGTAGACGAGCCGGTAGTCCAGAGCGTCGTCCAGATACAACTTTCGGGCGCCCCGCAGGTCGCGCTCGCCCTGCTCTTCGAGCAGAGGGCCGCGGACCTCGGCCCGCACCAGCCGGCCGAGGTAGCCCAGGGCCAGCATCCGCACGTGCTGCGGCACGGACAGCAGATCGTCCAGGGCCTCGGGGTGGGCGCTGAAACCCGCCAGCGGCCGGGTCGGCGTGGTCACCGAACGGCCCTGCGAGCAGTGGCCGCCGCCGTCGTGAGGGCGGGCGCGGGCTCGGCGGCGAGCGCCCGGTGCTGCCCGGTCCCAGTGCGGGAACGGGCGGCGTTGGCCTGCGGGCTGACCACGACGGACACGTCCCCGTCGGCAACCGGCGGCAGGGGCGTCCGGCGGTTCTCCAGCCACTGCTGAGCCTCCTGCGGCGAACTGAAGGAGCCCTCGCGCAGCGTGTAGCCGCGGTCCGGGTCGACGGTCTCCAGGTGCAGCAGGAAGGGGCCACCGGCTCCGGCGGCGCTGCCGTCACGCAGCATCGCCCAGCTCTCGCCCGGCTCGGCGCCGTGCTCGACCAGCCGATAGCGGGAGCCGGACTCCAGCAGGCGCGCGGCGGCGGCGGCGCTGCGGGCGTCGGCCGGGGCGCCGGGGTGGCCGGCCCGGTCGAGGAAGGCGTCGCTCTCGGCGCCGCGCTGGACGAGCCAGGCCGCGGCCAGGGCGAAGGTGGGGAGGGACTCGGTGGCGAGACTGAACGTCTTGCCGTCCTCGCCGTAGTGCAGGTGCGCGGCGACTGCGGGCAGCGAGCCTGCGGAGTAGCCGGCGACGTCCTCGAAGAGGAGGAAGTCGTCGCTGGTGCCGTCGTGGTCGTGGGTGACCTCGGTCAGCAGTTCGTACGCATCCTCTGCGGCGAGGAACTGCACCTGGGCCTCGGCGGAGGCGGCGTCGGAGGGACGCCATCCGGGCAGGTTGAAGTCGGGCAAGGGTCGGCTCTTTCGGTCAGGCGAGGGGGTGGGCGGCAGGGGTGGTGTCGGTCAGCGCGGGGTGCGGCAGCACGCGGTGGCTGATGTGGCCACCGCTGCTGGTGCAGGCGGCGAACGGGCCGTCGGCGGAGCGCAGCTTCATGAGCGCGGGCTCCAGGTGGTCGCGCTGCCACGAACTGGGGCCGGCGGCACCGGACTCGGGGTCGAGGGCGGCCTGCCAGGCGAGCCAGACGGCGTGCAGTCGGGCGACCGCCTCCGGATGCTCCTTCCACCTCGGGCACCAGGGCTTTCCGGCGGTGGTCTCGGGGCCGTAGATCTTGGTCCAGATCTCGTCTACCCATGGGGTCATCAGCTCCAGTTCCTGGTCGTACTGCGGGTCGTCGAAGGCGAGGATGAACAGCGGCTCGGCGCCGCCAGGGGCATCCTGATCGCCGTCGTCCTCGGGGTCGAGGGCGGTGGTCATGCTGGCCAGTTGCTCGGCCTGCAGGTCGAATCCCGCCGCGAGAGCGCTCAGCTTCGCGGTGAGCACGTCGAGCTGGGCGTTGGTGTAGCCGTCCGGCTGGGACGTCGGGTCGGGCTCGGGGGTGGTCAAAGGGGCGGGTGCCTCTCGTCGGCGGGTGATGACACGAGGATGTGCGCTCGGCGGCCCGACGTATCGGGCCGGACCTGGTGTATAAGCACTCCCCTGCTCACCGCCGGCCGCAGCGGCGGGCGGCGGTAAGCAGGTCGGCCGCTCCGAGCAACTGCAAGGCTGTGGCGGCCTGTTGGGGGACGACACCGTTGCCTAGGGCGGTCAGCTGGGCGGAGCGGGACAGGCCCGGAACGGCTGTGACGTGGCCCTCGCCGACGCCCATGATCCACTCGACGAAGCGGGGCGCGAGCCGCCCCCGCTCGTCGGTCGGCTCGGGGGCGGGGCGGGTGACGCGCTCCCAGCGGGCGATGGCCGGCCCGTACGGGCCCCACCGGTTCAGCCCGAGCTGTCCTGCTCCCAAATCGGCAGGACCACCGCCGACAGCGGCGGGCGGAACCCCGCCCCCGCCCGGCGCCCGGGCGTCCCCGTGTCCGAAGCCCTCGGCGTCGGCAGCAGCTGCGCTGCCGCTGACGGCAGGGTGAGATCCCCCTTGCTGCCACGGGAGTTCGGGCCTCCGTGTGTTCCGTCGGATGCCTTCGGCGTCGGGAAGAGCAGGTGCTCCACCTCGTCGCTCAGGTTCGGCCCGTGGCCGCCCTGGCGCCGCTTGTCCGGGTGCTGGCTCCCGCCAATCGAACCCAAGTTCGAGGTCGGCGTCTTCAGCAGGGTGACCGCATGCCCGAGATCCTCCCGCTTCGCATCCGGCCCCTTCGCATCGCGGGCCTTCGGCGTCGGAAGGCCAGGCGACGAGGAACAGCCGCTCACGGCGGTGGGGGGCGCCGACGGCAGCTGCGGGTAGCACCGTCCACCGCGCATCCATCCCGAGGTCGGCCAGGTCTCCGAGAACCGCGCCGAGTGCCCGCAGAGCAGGCTCACCTCCGCCGTCTCCCAGATCGCACCAGCCGCACTCCACGTCGCCATCGGCTGGCGTCCCAGCGGCTGCGCTGAGGATTCCGCGGACGTTTTCAATGATCACCAACTTCGGCTTGAGGACGTCGATCGCGCGGGCGATGGTCAGCCACAGTCCGGAGCGGGTGCCCTCGACGAGCCCGGCGCGCTTGCCGGCCACGCTCAGGTCCTGACAGGGGAAACCTGCCGTCAACACGTCGATCGGCTCGACGCGGCTCCAGTCAACTGCGTTGATGTCGCCGTGATTTGGCGTCTCTAGGCCAGTGGTGGGCGAGGATCGAGGCGGCGTTCGGGTTCATCTCGGCATGCCACGCCACGCTCCCGCCGAGGACGGCCTGGACACCCAGGTCCAGCCCGCCGTAGCCGGAGCACATGCTTCCGATACGCGGCCACCCGCCGCCCGGCGCCCTCATCGGCGGGCCCAGCTGCGGGCGGTCGCGGCGGCCACGGCGGGCGGTGACACCTGCACTGTTGCGCCGGGGCCTGCGGCGTTCTTCGCGGTGACGGGCTTGGCCGGGCGCTGGTACAGGGAGGCGGAGCGGGTGAGCACGATCGCGGCGTCGCCGGTCAGGGTGAGGAAGTCCGGCTCGGGGCCGGTCAGGTCCGCCGCGACCTCCTTGAGCTTCCAGACCGCCTCTTCGAGGACGCCGCGGGAGGCGGCCAGGGACTTGAAGTAGGCGGTGCGGTGCGGCCACCGGTCGGACTCGGGGCTGATCCGCTTGAGGGTGACGGCGACCAGGGCGGGCTGGGCGCGCAGGATCGCCTTCGCGGTCAGCAGGCCGGCGTAGGCGTAGGCGAGGGTGCCCCGCCGCCAGGCGATGTCCTCGGGCCTGGTGGAGTCGGCGGCCGTGGTGTCGTACTCGTCGATCGCGTTGGCCAGCAGCGTCTTCTGCACGTCGGTCATGGAGTCCAGGACGGCGCCGAGGCGGTCGGGCAGCGGATCGTGGTGGCAGTAGATGCTGAACAGCTCTTCGCTGAATCGATGCAGGTCAGCGGCAGTACCGAGCAGCCACTGGGCCTGGCGGTCGGGTGAGATGGTGGTGGTCAGGGTGGGTCCTTGGGTCAGCGGCGGGGTGCGGGGGCGCTGTGGCGGGGCAGCGCGGCGATCGGGAGAGGGTCGGTCCGGCGGCCGGGCAGGACGCGGCGGATCCGCTGGGTCACGGTGAGGGCGGCGGATCGGCGGGGACGGGCGGGGACAGCGGAGACGCCGGCGGAGGCGAGGTGGTCGGCGTCGATGCGCAACTGCCCTGCAGTCCGGCGCAGTTCGGTGGCAGTGGCGCTGTAGACGGCGGCGGGGTTGACCGGCTGGGCGTCGGGAAGGGCCCAGACGTCGGCACTCACGGCGTGCTGGAGCAGGTACGACAGGTGCCGGGTGGCCTCGGTGACTCCGGCGTGGGCGCGGGCCAGGGAAAGAGCGGTGAGCCGGGCGGCCGTCATGGTGGTGGGGTGCGCCGGGAACTGGTCGGAGAAGTCGGCTGCCGACAGGGTGCTGGTCTGCAGCTCCTGCATCGCGCGCAGGTGGACGGCGACGTCGCGGGCGTCGGGGACGCCGGCGGCAGCGGCGGTACGGGTGGTGGGCAGCTTCGCGGCGAGAGTCTCGGCCTGGTGCGCGACGTCACACAGGTGCCGCTGGTATGCCGTGACCTCGGCGGGGGGACGGTCGGAGGACGTGGTGGGGCTCCATCGGATCGGGATCTGCCGGACGGCCGGCGGAATCGGTGTGTCAACGGGAGAGGCAGCAACCGGAACTCCGGCCGAGCGGGCGGGGGCGTCAGGTCCGCCGCAGTGGCACGACCGTCGCCGGCGGGGCGCCGGGGCGGTCGGGCGGAGTCGGTGACTCGGAGGGCGGGGAGACCAGGACGAGAGCGGGCGAGCGGCGAAGCGCGGCGGCCACTCGGCGCTCGGAGCCGCCCGCTGCCGGTGGGTGGTCCTCGACCGGCACGGTGGGGCGGCGGCGGGAGGCGAGGGTGGTGACCTCTGGAGCGTCGGAGGCGGTGTCCACGCTCTCGCGCAGCGCTTCGGCTGCCGAGCGGACGGTGCTGCGGGCGGTGGTGAGACAGCGGCGGGCGCTGCCCAGCGCCTCGGGGGCCGGCACCGGGTCGGCGAGCAGGTTCGTGGCCCGGGCCAGCGCGCTCTGGGCGAGGGTGAGGGCCGTCGTCGTGGCGAGGAAGACACCGAGCACGGCATCGGGGCCTGCGGTGTTCGTCGCGCGGAAGAAGCTCTCGTCCAGCGGAACCGTGATCAGTTCCTGCAGCCGCACCATCGGCCAGGCCAGATCGCGCACTTCGGGCAGCGGCTCGTGCGGTGCCGGTGCGGGGATGGCGCCGGCGAAGGCAGCCAGCTGCTCGGAGAGGTCGCCCAGCGTGTCGAGATCGGCCTGCCGGAGTCCGGCCGTCACGGGCGGGTACGGAGGGTCGGTGCTCAACGGCGGTTCCTGGTAGGCGCGGTGGCGGCAGGCGCGGGTGCGTGTGCTGCCTCGACGGGATCCTCCTGCGGGGCGGGCGCGAGCCGGTTGGTGAACGCCCGCACCTCCTCGGCCCCCTGGGTCGCGTACCGCTCCGCACTCTCCAGCGCGATGCCGGAGTGTTCGGCCTGGCGACGGCGCAGTTCCGAGGCGGGGCTGCCCGGCTTGGCCGGGGTGCCGGTCGTGCACTGGATTGCGAGATCGACGGCGGCGCCCAGGTGCCGGTGGACGGTGGCGGCGCGGCGCATCGCAGCCTCGTACGCTCCGGCCAGCACTGCCGCGGACGGGTTGTCCGCGGCTCGTCGGCGGTAGTGCTCGGCGTTGTGGCCGCAGTGCCGGATGAACGCCGCCGCTTGGCGGCACTGCTCCAGCAGGGCGTTCTGGTCGGGGATGCCGGGGACGGGTCCGGAAGGGGTCGCGGCGGCGTTGTACCCCAGGGCGCGCAGCATCCCGGCGACCGCCTCCAGGTTGTTCCGGTAGGCGGACGGAGCGGTGTCGGACACGGCTCCGCCGAAGGTCGAGGGCCCGGCGCCGGCGGGGGGCCTCATCGGCGCCGCCCTGCGACGGCGGCGTGCTGTCCGGTGCGGGCCGGCAGTGACGTGACCGTGCGGGCGCCCGGGCCGGCAGCGGCGCGGGCGGTGGCGGCGACAGCCCGCGGGGCCGAACGGTGGCCGAGGCCGGAAGCGGGGCCGGTGAGCGAGCGGGCGTCGCGGCGCAGGTCCTCGCAGGCGCCGTCGAGGGCGAGGCGGGTACGCGAGAGCGCCATGTTGAGCTGCTGGGAGCCGCGCTCGCGGACCTCCTCGGCGCGGGGGCCGCCGATTCCGTCGACCTCGAAGAGGCGGCCGGCCATGGCGGTGGCCCGGCCCAGCGCGCCGATCGCCTCGCCCAGTTGGGCGGTCGCCGCCGTCAGGGACCGGACGATGGCCCGGTCGGCGCTCTGGGCGTGAGGGTGGTGCAGGGCGGCGGTGACGTCCAGCAGGTCGTCCTGGCAGTCGCGGATCGCCCGGATGTGCTCGGCGATTTCCCGAAGGCCCGGAAGGCCCTCTTCGCGGTAGGCGCGTGGGAGTTGGTGCTTGAGGGATTCGATGGTGTCGGCCGCCGCGTGGAGCCGGTGCACGGACTGGGCGCGGGGACGGGAGGTGGTGGGAGGCAGGTGGTTCTCCGGAGGTCAGCGGCGGGTGCGGGTGGCGGACTCGCCTGCCCGGTCGGCGGATCGGATGGGCGCGGCGGACGGTGGGGCGGGGCTGCGGCTCAGAGCAGCGCCCTTGCGGCGGGCGGTGCCGAGGACGACTGGCCCAGCGCGCTCGGCGGGGGCGGCGGTCGCGGCGCGCAGCCGGTCCTGCACGCGGTCGGCGGGGGCCAGCGCCCGGATCGCCGAGCCGAGCAGCGGACCGGCGGCGATGGAGGCGTCCAGCGCCATCACCCTCACGATGCCGGCCGAGGTGGCGGCGGCCCTCAGCAGCGCGGCGCGCAGGACGTGCTCCGCCCAGTAAGCCGGGTCGCCGGGCATCCCGTCCGAGCAGATCTCCCGGACCCGGGCCACGGAGATCACGCCTGCGGCAAGTGCTCCGCGCCGCTGCACCTCCCACAGCACCGTCAGCTCGTCCAGCGGCTCGCGCCGGTGCGCGAGGGCAGCCATGGCCAGGAAGACGGCGCGGTGGCCGGGGTCGACGAAGTCCTCGCCGGTGAGCCAGGAGGCGATCTCGGGGATCTGCCCCGGCGCACTCAGGAGGCTGGAAAGCAGCACCTGTTCGTGCTCCCGGGCGGCCTCGACCGCCTTGGGCGCGGGCCCCGAGGAGGGCGGGATCGGAAGCGGCCGGCCGGAGCGCTGGTCGATCGTTCCCCAGGCGTCGGCAAGGCGCTGGATCACGGCGTGCAGGGTGCCGGTCAGCTCGACCGTGGCCTCGACCGCATCCGCCTCGGCGGCGGCAAGCAACCGGTGGGCGTGCTCCTCCAGCGCCCGCCGGACGGCGGTCTCCAACACCATGCGGCCGTAGCTCGCGGCGTGCTCGGACCGGGGACAGGTGGCAGCCAGGGTGTGTCCGTAGCTGGCGGTGAAGCCGCGGACCTCGCGGGCGGCGGTCGCGATGGCCGTCAACGCCCAGTCCTGCTTGTGGTCGTTACCGGCCTCCGGGGCGAGGGCCGGGTGCCCGGCGGCGTGCTGGGCGAGCAGGATCGCGAAGAAGCCCTCGTGGGCCGGACGGTAGAAGTGCCGCGGCTCCAGCCACCCCATCAGCGTGCCGACCTGGGACGGATCGAGCAGGCACGCGCCGAGCACCGCCTGCTCGGCCTCCAGCTGGGGGCTCTGGTCCCGGTTGACCGGTGTCACTGCTCGCTCACCCCCTCGCGCAGGGAGCCGGTGAGCAGCAGGTCGCGCAGCCGGCCTAGGTCCTCGACAAGGGCTTCGTCGCGGATCGGGACGCGGCCCGAACCCACGGACAGGTACCAGCTGCCGTCCGCGCGGCTGATCGGCAGGAAGGCCAGGTCGTTGGGGCTGATGTCAACTCCGTTGGGCAGATGGCTGGGTGGGGTGGTCAGCGGGAGAGCCGTGCGGGCGGTGGCGGGGTGGCCGGGACCACGGCGCCCGCAGAAGGAGGCGAGAGCGCCACAGCGGTGGCCCCGGCGCGGGCCGCTGCCGAGCGGCCGGCCCTCGCGGTGTCGGGCAGCTGGCTGGAGGGGTCGGCTGCCAGGTCGGTGGTGATCTCCTCGCCGATCGCACCCAGCGCCTGGGCGTGCTCGCGGAACACCTGCGCCTGGCCGGCGTGTCCGGCCTCCTCGGCGCTTAGCGCGAGTTCGGTCAGCGCCGTGCTGACCTGGCCGAGCGCGGCCAGTGCATCGGGTAGGTCGACCCTCTCGTCGTCCGCCGCCAGCCGCTCGCCTGTCAGCGGCAGCAGGCTGATGTGGATCTCCCCTATCACTTCCCGCAGGACCTCGGCGTGGGCGTGGGCGCGGCCGGCCAGGCTCTGCGGGGAGACGGAGCCGAGGTGGTCCAGCCGTCGCGCCATCCCGTCGAGCACGCCCAAGTGGGCGGCGGCGGTGAACTCCGGTGCGGGCGCGGGCGTGAAGACGGAGGTGTACTCGGCGACGGCGTCCCGCAGGCGGTAGGCATCGACGCTGGCGTAGGTCAGCATGAATTCGGCGTTGTAGGCCGTGAGCTCCCTGCCGCCGTCCCGCGCGGACGGCGCTCGGTGCCGCTCGTTGAAGACGCCATGCTCGGAGAAGCCGAACCAGTTGGCATCGACCGCTCCGGCGCTTGGGGAGACGATGCGGATGCGGACACCGTCCCAGGTGTCCACCCGGATGGTCTGGGTCAGCTCGGCGGTGACGACCATGTCGCCGCGACGGGCCACCTGCTGCAGGCCCGTGACGGTGCCGTCCGGAAGCGGGCAGATCAGCCGCAGGGCCTTGGCCCGGTCGACGGGCTCGATCCTGGGAGACAGGGGGAACCTCCTGGTAGTGGGAGTGGGGTCAGCGCGAGCGGGCTGGCCGCGGGGGCGGCTCTGCGGCACGCACCGGATCCGAGACAGCCGCAGGGGCAGCGCGGACCGTGGCGGTGCTCGCGGCGGAGGCGCGGGCAGCGCGTACAGGAGTAGCCAAATCCTTGGCCAGGTAGTGGAGTTCGTCGCCGACTCCCTCGATGGTGCTCGCTTGGGCGCCGAGGGCGGCAGCCCGGCTGAGGTCACCCCGCTGTCGGAAGACCTCCGCAGCCTGTTCCAGAGCCTGGTGGAGCGGTGCGAGGAGATCCTCCTCCACCGAGTCCAGGACGGCCCCGAGTTCGGCGTCCTGGCCGGCGCGGTGCAGGCGGACGAGGTACGAGGCGGCGGTGGCCGGGGAGGTCACGCGACCGCCTCACCCGAGCGGCAACTGAAAGGCGAGCAGCCGTCCGCCGGCCCGCTCTCCAGCTCGTCCTCACTCAGGTCCAACTGCGTCTGCAGGGCGCGAAGTTCGGCCCGGGTGAGCTTGTCGATCGGAGCCTGATCGAGCGGGAGGCGCGAGCGGTGCAGGTACGCCTGCCCGAGCAGCGGCCGGCCGTCGGCGTTGGCGCGGGCGTTGCCCGCCCGGATCGCTGCGTCGAATTCCACCACGTCCGCCCATTCCTCGGGAGAATTGTCGCGGAGTTCCCGCCACTGGGAATTTCCGTGAAATGGGCAACCCAAACAGCTCGACTTCGGCGTGGAACCCCAGCCGTGCTCGGCGAGGAGCTTGAGGCAGTCCTCCCGTGACATGCCGAGGTCGATCAGCGGGAAGGTGTGCCGGGTGTACCGGACATCGGAGTCCTTGGCCCGATGGAATTCGTCGGTGCTGATGCCGATCCACTGCTCGGCGTACACGCCGTTCGGCACGCGGGCGGGATGCGGGTACCCTAGGATCTGGCGCACCTGCCGCTTGATCGGCTTAATTTTATACTCACCGGTACATTGCCGCCGCGTCATTCCCGGACTGCCGTCCTGGTTGAGAATGTAGAGTGGCATCGAGGCGAAACGGTGGGCAGGGTCGAGCGCATCCGTTCGGATATTTCCGGATGACACGCGCAGAATCGGTATGTTGGCCGGGTAGGCAATCTTTCGCTCCACCTCGTCCAAATGCCGATAGACCTTAGCCGGTTCCCAGCCGGTGTCCGAGAAAACGGCGTAGTCCAGTTTCGGAAGTTCACCCAGGGCCGACAGGAGAAGCAGCGTGGTGGACTGCACGCCCGCGCCCAGTGAAAGAATTCGGGCGGCCGGTTCGGTGGTGTAGATCACGCGGCACCGCCGGCCTTGGCCACCGCCCGCTCGGTGATCAGGGCGGTCTGCCGGGAGGACGCCGCGCCGACCTCGGCAGCTCCGGACTCCTTGTACCAGGGGCGCAAGGTCAGCAGCGCCGGGCGCAGACCGGTCGCGAAGAGCAGCGCCGTCCCCTTTTTCAGAGCACGGATCTGGTCGGGCGGCAGAATGCGCTCCTGGCGCATGCTGACGGAGGTGGATCGGCCCGATTCAGACGTGGAATGCGAAACCGTCTCCACATCGTGGTCGCCGACCAGACGCGAGAGCTTGTCGGCGAAATCGGCATCGTCGATTCCGGAGCCCACCAGTTTGACGGTGGCGGCGCTCCACATGGCGTCCATGCCAGCCTCGCCCCAGACTTTTTGCCCCTGCCGGTAGCTCTGGAGAATGGTGATCGGAATGACTCCGCGCGACCCCAGGTGGGAGTAGAGATCAGGAAGATCGCCGATTTTGCAGACATTTGCGGCCTCGTCCAGAATGGCCAGGAGCGGAGGGTCGAGGCGGCCTCCGGATCGCTCGGCCTCGATGACCGCGGTGCGCATCACGGAATCCGCAGCAGCCGCGATCAGGGCCGATGCAGAGCCACCGCCGTCCTTGGACAGAAGGAACAGGGAGTCCTTGCGGGTGACGAACTCCTCCGGCTTGAACTCCGGCAGATCGGGATTCGGCGTGACCCATTTCGAAATCTGCGGGTCGAGGAGGCATGCCGCATACTGGCGGGCCGTTTCGAAAATTCCGTCGCGGGTTTCCACCGCACCGGAGACGGTGCCCTGCAGCTGGTCCGCGATGGCGATCATCTGGTGGTCGCGCAGGATGTCGACCGGGGTCCGGTCGGACGGTACGGCGAGCCACTTGAGGACGTCGGTGATCGGCCGGCGGTCACAGCCCGCAGCGAGGAACAAGGCGCACAGGGTGTTCTGAGCGGCGGTGGACCAGAAGTCGCCCTGGCTCGACTCGTCGACGGCCGCGGCAACGAAGTGGCCGGCAAGCCGCCGCGCGCCGGGAAGGTCCTTGGCGTCGGCCAGGATGTTCCACCACATGGCCTGCGGGGTGTGGGCGATCTGCTGCGGATCCATCGTCCACACCCGCCCGGCCTCGGCCCGGGCCTCTAAGACAGGCCGTGTAGGCGTCCCGGGCCGCCTTGTTCGAGGTGCAGAGCACGGGGCCGGGCGCGCGCAGGATGGCCGGGACGGCGATCGAGGTGGTCTTGCCGGAGCGCGGCGCCATGATCGCGACCATGACGTCCTCCCAGTTGGAGCGGACCTCGGGGCCGCTCGGCGAGAGGTCGCCGAGCAGGACGCCGGTGTCGTCCGGGCTGATCTCGCGCGGCTTGGCGTTGGACAGGCTGGGGCGCAGGTCGCGCGCCTTGGCGGTGATCTCGGCCGGCAGAAGCGGCGCCAGCTCGCTGCGGCCCGCGAGGCCGTTCGGCTTGCGGCGGTGCTTGGACCACAGCAGCAGGCCGGCGGCGCCGAGCGCGATCGACAGCAGGGCCGGGGCGACGCGGGTGCTGATCAGCAGCAGCAGCGGGCTGAGCTGGGGGAAGATCCGGTCGGGGTGAAGGGCGGCGTCGACCGGCTGGAACGGGGCCCACGGGATGGCGTCGGCGGCTGCGGCGGTGGCGGCGTTGCCGCCGAGCCAGGCGAAGGTGCCGAAGACGGCGACGATGACGCCCGCGCCGATGAGCGCGTAGAGGAGCGCGTCCGAACCGGGGCTGGCAGAAGGGGATTTGGGAGAGGCGGACAGGGGTTGGTTCCTTGGCGGGGTGTCGGCCTGCCGGGCAGGAGCGCGCGGCGGCAGGGGCCCGGAGCGGGCGGGGAGCGGGCGGCGATCACGGCGGGACGGAGGCCCGAGACGTAGGTGATCGGCCCGGTGGCCGGCGGGAGGTCAGCCGGCGGGAGCTGCGAGGTCAGCGGGAGGCGGAAGCCTTGGCGCTGTGCGGGCGGGTGGTGACCGGCGCCGGTGCGGGTGCAGCGGGACGGTCGGTCGGCGCGGTGCGGGTGCGGGCGGCTGCTGCCCGGGATGCGGCAGGGGCGGGCGACTGCTCGGGTGCGTCCACCGGGCGGGCCAGCTGGGCTTCGGCAACCCGGTAGCCGGCGGTGGTGAGCTGGGCGCTTGCGCTCTGCAGGGCGGTGGCCATCGCCGCACCGGCCGGTCCCTGGCCGGTGAGGGCTTCCAGCCGCTGGGATGCGGTGTCCAGCAGCGCGGTCAGCCGCTCCAGCAGGCCGCTCTCGGGATCCATCACGGCCAGTGCCAGCGTGGTGATGTCCTCCGCTGTTGTGGCCCGGTGGACCTGCGCGGTCGCCTGCACCAGACGGGCCTGCAGATAGGTCAAGTCCCTCTCGTCGAAGGGGTTCTCGATCCTGCGGATCGGAAGCGGCGGCACCACCCGGGTGGCGTACCCGGCGTCGGCGAGGAGCAGTTCGGCCAGGCGGATGCGCTGGTTGACGTCGCCGTGGCCGGCGTCCTCGGCGGTGAAGATCGCCCCGGTGCCCTCGCTGGAGAATCCGGCGCGGGCCAGCAGGGTCCGGCTGGCCAGGTCGCTGGCCTGGGCCCAGGCGCTGCCGGTGGTGGTGGAGCCGTCCCAGCTGGGGAAGCGGGCGAAGACGATCTCGGTGGAGTTCTCGGGCAGTGGGGAATCCTTCCTGGTCAGCGGCGTGGGGGGTGGCCGTGGCCGGGGTGGCGGGCGTTGAACATCGCGCCGGTGTACTCGACCGCCGTGAACCGGCGGCTGGGATCGGCCGGGCGGGCGGGCCGGGTTTCCAGCCTCGGCAGCGCGGCAGCCGACAGGGTGTGGCGGCGCCGCACCACCGGGGTGGGGTCGGCGATGGCGGATGCCAGAATCGCCGCGTACCGGACGGGAGTTGAGTGGCCGAGCACGATCGACCACTGGTCGCTCCAGGCGGGACCGAACTCGGCCTGCGCCATCCAGGCGCCCACACCCTCCCCGCACCGGTCGTCGGTCGAGGTGGGCGAGTAGCTGAAGTTCGTGGTGCCGTCCGGCGAGGTGAGAAGGACAGCGCGCGGGTCGTCCTTGAGCTGCCAGCCGGCCTTCAGCAGCGGGCGCCAGGCGGTCGTCGGTGAGGCGGTCGGTTCGGTGACGATCTCCTCCGGCATCGTGTACCGGTCGGCGGCGATGGCCTGGACGAACGCGGCGACGATCTCCGCCGGGGTGTCCTTGGTGAACGTGGCCTGCCAGTAGGGCATTGGATCTGCCGGGTGCTTGCGGACGCTGACCCGGTAGAGGTGGAAGATCCGGTGCGGCTCCATGGCGATCTCGATGCGCCGGCACGGGCTGGTGGCGACGACCTGGGCCAGGGATTCGTCAACCTTGTACGGCCACGAGTGGAGGTGGAGCAGTGGCTGCAGGACCGGCAGCGGTCCGGGGCCGGCGAGATGGCGGGGGCGGACGAGCACCTCGTCCTGGGCGGCTGCCGTGGGTGGGGCGGTCACGGGCGGGGGTCCTCGGGCTTCTAGCGGTGGGGAGGTTCGACGATGCGGGAATGCGGCGGCACGTCGTACGCGGCGGGCGGCGCGAAGTGGACCGCAGCGCGGGCACCGGCGGCTCGCAGCGCCGGGGACTGGGCGGTGGCGGCTCGGCTGCGGGTGGTCTCCTCGGCGGCCTCGGCGATGGCGTCTGCGGTCGCGGCTGTGCGGAAGGCGGCGGCGGAGATGGCGGTGGCCTCCGTGAGCAGCGGCTCCCACAGGGGCGGCCGGTCGCCGTACTGCTGGGCGACCTGGCGGCCGATCTCCGTGACCGCGTTGGCGAGTTGCTGAACTGGGCCGGGCATCAGGGTGAGGCCCAGCAGCACCTCGGCCGCCTCGTGGGGCGTCAGCGAGGGTGCGACGTCGATGATCTCGGCGAAGGCGCCGGCGGCGCGGGCGATGGCCTGCTCGGCGGCATCGAGGGGCCTGGTGGGGCGGGCATCGGACAAGGAGTCTCTTTCTACGGGCGCCGACCGGACCGCGCCGCGGCGGTGACGACGGGAGGAAGGGGAGGAAGGACGCCGGTGCGGCGGCCGGTGGTCCCGGCCGCCGCCGCGCGGGGACGGCCGGTGCCGGTGCTGCGGCTCTCGGCGAGCTGGCAGACGGCCAGGGCCAGGGAGCGGTCGCGGCCGGTGTCCACGACGGTGCCGTCCGGCCGGGCGAGCGGGGCGACGAGGCGGGCCTCGTGGTCGCCGACGCGCAACAGTGCCCACCGGCACGAGGCCGGGTCGTCCTCGGCGGCGATGCCGGTGGCGGCCAGGATGCGCCGGGCGGTCGCCTGGAAGCGGTGGTCCGGGGGGCTCGCGGCGTCGGGGTCGGCGCGCAGGGTGCACTGCCACACCAGGCGGGTGCGCAGGGCCTCGGCGGGCCCGGCCGGCTGCGGCAGGTGCGCGGCCAACTCCGTGGTGAACGCAGCCTGGTCGAACGCGGGCAGGTCCGCGACGGGGCGCCAGGCGTCGATGAGGCGCAGGCGGTGCTGCTGCTGGGCGGCGGCGGCCGTGGCGGAGGCGAGCAGGTCGCGGGTGGAGGCGTACCGGGCGATGGTCGGGTGCACGTCAGCGTCCCGGGGCTGCCGCGACGACCCGGCCGGCCGGGGTGAGCACCGGCTCCGCAGCGGGGGCGGTACTGCTGGTCTGGCGGGCGGTGGACCGGGCGAGCGCGGCCTGGTGGCGTTCGGCCGCATCGAGCGGGCCGTCGAAGTCCCAGGGCCAGCGCCCGCCGATGCGGTAGAGGCCGCGCTCGTCCGGGGTGACCGACTCCGTACCGCCGTCACCGTCGTAGTCGGGCGTCCACTCGAAGGTCAGGACGTCGCCGTTCCAGCGGCCGGTCATCCCGCAGTTGTCGGCGTGCAGGTCCACCACGATCCGTTCGGCGACCTCGTGGGAGAAGGCGGGGCTGCAGTAGGGCCCGATGTGCCCGGCGGTTTCGCGAGGCTCGACCAAGCCCGGATAGGGCCCGTGTTCCGAGCCGTCGACGTAGAAGTGGTAGAGGCGTTCCGGGGAGTCGGTGGTGGGCAGTACGTCTCCTGATGGTCAGAGAGTGCGGGGCGTACGGGCGGGGCTCGGGATCGCGGCGGGGGCAGCTCCTGCCGGGCCTCCTCTCGGAGAGCCGGCGGTCGCTGCGGCGGCCCGCGGACAGGGGCGAAGGGCATCCAGCCCGTCGGACCAGCGGGCGAGGTTGTCGGCCGTCCGACTCGTGCGGTCGGCGTCGGCGCGGATCCGGTCGACGAGGTCGTGGTGGCCGGGTGAGGTGGTGGCGCGGACCTGGTCGGCGCAGGCCAGCAGGGTCTGCTCGATGCCGTTCATGGCGCTGCCCGAGCCGATGGTGAGCTGGCCGAGGACGTCGGCCAGCTCACCAGGGCTGTCCATCTCGCCGATCAGATCCCGGAGGTCGTCGAGGGCGGTGGAGATGTCCGCCAGCAGTGTCAGGGCCGCGGCGCTGCGCTCGGAGCCCTGCAGCGCAGGGTCGAGGTCGACGCTCCACTCGCCGTCCCGCAGCCACATCGCGGCCTCGGCGGCGACTGCCTGCCGGTCGAGGGGGCCCTCCGGGACGGACCGCTGGGCCGGGCCTCCCCCAGTTGCCGGGGCCCAGAATCGGAGCGGGGTGAGCAGGGCGAGCGCCTCGTCGGGTCCGTGCACCTCGACGCTGCCGTACGGGCCGCGGCGGATGGCGACCGGTCCGTGCCGGTGGCCACTGCTTTCGTGGGGTGTGGACAGGTAGTGCTCCGGGGAGAGGGGGTCACCCGGCCGGGGCGGCGGCTCGGGAGACGTCGGTGGTTGGGGGCGGTGCGGCCGGCCGGGCGGCGACCTGTTCGGCGCGCAGGACCTGCCCGACGAGGGAGGACGCCGCCCAGGTCCGGGACGGTCCGGCGGGGACCGGCACGGGAGGTGGGGTGGCCACCGGGCCGGTGCTCAGTTCGGGTTCTCGGTGACGCGGTCCGCGCTGGTGGCGGCGGCGGCCAGCTCGGGCAGGTCGGCCGGTTCGGCCTCGCGCTGGTCGATCCACCAGCTGGCCTTGTCCAGCGTGCGCAGCTGCTGCTCGATGGCCAGCCAGCCGTCCTCGGTGAGCGTGCCCTCGACCACCAGGGCCTGGTAGGCGGTGGTCACCAGCTGGTGCCGGCAGCGCTCGCCCCAGGCGATGGCCCGCTCAGGCCCCTCCAGCGGCGGCATGCCGAACTGAGCGGCCCACGCGGTGGCGGCTTCCTGCTCCTCGGCGCGGCGGGCGGCGATCCACGCTTCGCGCTCGGCGGTGTCCTCCTTGCGCTCGGCGAGCCAGCAGTCGCGGCAGGAACGGGTGGCGAGCCAACGGGCGTAGGAGGCACGCTTGTCGGCGGGGCGCGAGGACAGGTCGTGGTCGACCGCGTGTCCGCAGTCGTGCTCGACGGTCCAGATCTTCTTGATGGCCAGGACAATTCTCCTTGTTTTAGCGGGAGTTGGTGTTGCCGGCGGCCCACGCGATCCGCGGGTCGACGGCCGGGGCGGACGCGGCGGTGGTCGCGGCGGTGGTCGCGGCGGCGGTGGCGTGCAGCGCGGCAGTGGAGCGCAGCCGACCGCTGGTGGCGAGTGCGGCGCGGGCGCGCGGGCTGGCCGGGCCGCTGGTGCGGGCGGCGGCCGGTGCTGCGGGGCGGGCCGCGACGGAGGCGAGGTCCTTGCCCGCTCCGGCGAGCACGGTGGTGGCCTCGCCGATCACCGCTTCGACTCGGGCGAAGTCGACGCTGCCCGGGTTCGTGCGGATCTGGTCTTCGATCGCCCGCAGGCGGGAGGCGATCTCGGCGCTGAGCGCGGCACGGTCGTGCAGCAGCGCGTCCGCGCGCTGGTCGTCGCGGCTCGGGCTGGCCGACTGGTGGACGACCGTGTTGAACGGGTCCGCCGCCGTGGGGGTGACGGGCCCGAGCACCGGGGCCTTGAACACCCGGGTCTCGAACGGGTCGTCGTTCTGCGCGACCCGGGCCGGCGGCGCGGCGGGCGAGGCGGGGGTGCGGTGCATCTCCTCGATCAGCCGGGTGGCGAACGGGTCCGCGGGCTGGTACGAGCCGGTGAGCGGTTCGAAGCCCAAGTCGGAGGCGACACGCAGTCCCTGGTCGCGCAGCGCGGCGACGGCGGCGGTGGCCCGCTTGGCGCCCTCGTACTCCGGTTCGTCCAGGACGTACAGACTCGGGTGCTCGCCGGTGCGGGTGAAGCCGGCCTCGGCGAGCGCGTACGCGGCGGCCTGGTTGCTGTGCGGGTTGGTGGCGACGATGCCCAGCTGCGGGTGGCGTCCGATGTGGACGTCGAAGGGGCGGGGCGGAGCCGGGGCGGCGACCTGGACGACGGCGTCGGGGCCGGCGGCGCGGCTGGCTGGGCTGTCGAGGGCGGGCTTCGTCGCGTCGTTGTAGTCGAAGGCAGGGTCCGCGCTGACCTTGACCCCGCCCCGCCGCAGTGCGGCGACGGTCTGCCGGGCGTGCAGGAACATGTTCTGCGTCGTCGAGTCGATGGCGTGCCGCCCGTCGGCGAGCTGACGGAAGCCCGCGCGGGCGAGCAGCGTGTGGGCGGTCGGAGAGGTGTCGGGGCCGACATCGGCGACGACGCCGTACTGCGGGTCGCGGGTGATGGAGACGTGCTCGGGGGTGATGCGCTGCTCCTAGGGGCAGATGGCGGACGCGGTCAGCGGCGGGCGGGCGGTGCCGGCGACGGGGACGTGGGCACAGTGGGTCGGGGCTGGTCGGATACGGCGGATCCGGGCGCCGCGGTCGCGGTGAGGGCGGCGGCGGCCCGTGCCGCTGCCGAGGGGGCGAGAGTGACGGCAGCGCCTCCGAGGCCGGTCAGCTGGGCGGAGCGGGAAGTGACCGGGACTCCCATGTCCCGCAGAGTGGCTGCGAGTTGGGCCGCAGCCCTGGACTGGGCGATCGGGTCGTGCTCGGCCAGGGAGTAGCGCTCCGGTGCGTGCTGGAGGCCGAGGCGGAATCCTGCGTCGGCCAGGGCGGAGAGGACGGCCGGGTCGCGGTGATCCCGGCGGAGGCCAGGCGGCGGAAGGTGACGCCGGCGGGCTGCTGGTGGGGCAAGCGGGTGTTCTCCAAGAGGGCTCGGTCAGCGGGCGGCAGTGCGGCGGGGAGCCGGTCCGGGCGCCAGCGGCGCGGTGGCCGGGGCGGCGGCCATCCGCGCCCGCCGCGACGGACGCGCGGCCTGGGCACGAGCGGAAGGTGGGTGAGTGGTGTCCCGCAGCTGCGTCGCCCGGAAGTCGCGGCGGGCCTGCGGCCCGTACCAGGGGGCGTAGTGCTCCGTCACGTTGAGGTGTTGGGGGTCGTGCCGCAGCACCATGTACGAGTGGGCGCCGTCCGCCTCCGCGGAGCGGGCCAGCCACCACCCGACGCCGTCGTCCCACTCGTGCATGGCCTCCACGACCACGTGGCCGAACACCACCTCGTGGGCGAGACCGTGATCGGCGGGGATCAGGCGGCCGGCGGCCAGGTCGGCGGAGACGATCGACCGAGCCGTCTCGGCGGCCAGGTCGGCGCCGGGGAACTCTCCCTCGTCCTGCAGCCACCGGTAGTGCTCGGACAGGTCGCCGTTGCGTTGTTCGGGGCGGTGCCAGTTGGCGACCGGCACCCGGGCCGCGACCAGCCGGTCGACGAGCCGCCCGGCCCTGCGGATCTGCTCGTGCGGTTCGACACTGCGGCGCTGGTGCCAGCAGTCGAGCGCATCACCGCGCCTGGAGAACCCGGCCTGGTAGAGCGCTTCGCGGGCGGGCTGGGGCACCTGGCCGTTCAACACGACGAACTCGCCGTGGTCGTAGTCCCAGCCGAACAACACCCACCCACCGGGGGTGCCGGGATCCGTCGTCGTGGACATCGGGCTCCCGATCAGCGACGCTGGGCCGAGGCGGGGACGGCCACCACGAGCATCGGGGACGGCCCGGTGGCCGGGGGCGCCTCGGCGGCCTTCCGCTTCGCCGCCTCCTCGCGGGCCTGGAGCAGCCGCACCAGATCGGCCTCCAGCACGTCGCGCTCCTCGGCCGCCTCCTCCAGCTTCTCCAGCTGCGCGTCCAGCTCGTCGAGGACGGCGTCGTCGACGCGCCGCCGGGCGGTGGCAACGTTGACCAGCCGCACGCGATGGAAGGACACCGCGGTCTCGGCGGCCACCAGCGCGCGGTGCGTGTCGAGCACCCGCGTGGTCTCCGCGTCCACCCGAGCCTGAGCGGCGGTCAGGGCGGTGATGCTCTGGCCGAGAGCGGCCTCCAGGCGGGCGTCCTGGCGGGTGAGCGTCATGGTCGACATGCGTCTCCAAGAGGTAGGAAGGGCAGGTGAGTTGGCGGGAACTGAAGGTCAGAACGGGGGTTCCAGGCACGGACCGGCGAGCCCGGCGCCGATCACCGGGCGAGGCGGTCCCACGGGGAGAGGCCCGGGGCGGCCGAGCACCACGCGAGAGGTGCTGCGGGCGGCTGCGGCCCGCCGGGCGCCGGGCACCGGAGCCTCGGCCGCGTACCCGTAGGAGGTCCACTCCTGGCGGGCGGAGGCGAAGGTGGTGTGGCGACTGGGGCCGTAGTGGCCGCTGCCCTGCTCGGTGTAGAACACCGCCGCCTCACCAGCACCGGGGTAGTCGACGAGCAGCTCGACCGCCCCCTCGGGGTCCTGGTGGTGCGCGCGGATCACCAGGTGGCCGGCAGCGACGTCCTCGCTCACCAGGTGCACCCAGACGGTGCGGTCGCCGAGCGTCTGCGGCGGGCCCGGAGGCGACGACGTCCCCAGTGGCGGTGGGGACTTGGCGCGAAGGCGCTGCTCGTCCGCGCTGTACACCCGGGTGATGCCGTAGTCGGCGGCGGCCAGCAGATGCTGGGCGTCGCGGATCTGCCGCTCGGCAGTGGAGCTGCTTGTGTCGCGGCGGATGCGGTGCAGCCGCAGGGCGTCGTCGCGGACGAGGCCGGCCTGCTCCAGCCAGTACGCGGCGCGCCGGTCGGGTGGGTCGGCGACGATCGTGTTCCGATCGGGCAGGTGGGCGATGGTGACGTGCGCGATGAGACGTTTCCTTGGTCAGCGGTGATGAACGCAGGAGGCAGGAGTAGGAGTTGCCGAGCCGAGGGAGCCCTTGGTGCCGCCGGGGCGTACCGGGCCGCGCGCATGGGAGGCTGCGGCTTTGGCCTGGCCGCGTGCGGTGGCCAGCACCTTCGCTGGTGCATCGGTCAGCGGCTCGAAGGTCTCGATGAACCGCGGGCCGGCGGCGGTCGCCGCGGCGGTAGACGGGAAGGTCTCCGAGCGATGACCACGTGAAGCATCCGCAGGCGGTCGGACGTGATCATGCCGAATCCGGAGCTGCGTGCATCCGGGCGTCGGTGTCGAACAGTTCCAACTCCGCACGGTGCAGCAGATGTTGGACCACGAAGCTCCGGCCCGCGACCTTCCACAGCCCGCGGCCCTTGCCGAGCGCGGCGATGGCGGCGGTCTCGACACCGCTCAGGCCGAGCAGGCCAGCGGTGGCGGCCAGCTGGTCGCTCTCCTGCCGGTAGATCACGCGGGTCGCGCAGTCGGTGAGCAGGCCCTCGGCCAGTGCCCGGGTCCGCGAGCCGGCGTCACCGGCCGACAGCAGGTCGGACAGGCGGTGGATGATCAGCATGTTCGCGATTCCCAGTCCGCGGCTCAGCTTCCACTGGGCCTGCATCCGTTCCAACAGGGCCGCGTGCCGCATGACGCGCCACGCCTCGTCGTAGATCACCCACCGCCGGCCGCCGTTGGGATCGCTCAGCGCGGCTTCCATCCAGGCAGACGCGCAGGTCATCGCCAGTGTCAGCGCGGTGTCGTCGCCGGAGGAGCCGAGCCGGGAGAGGTCGATCGTCAGCATCGGGCTGGTCGGGTCGAACGCGGCGGTGGACGGCGCGTCGAACATCCCGGCGAGGTCGCCGTTGACCAACCGGCGCAGGGCGTGGGCGAGGTCCTGGGCGGCGGCGCCGACGCGCCGACTGGGGTCGCCGAGAGCGGCGTCCAGGACGGCGGCCTGCCCGAGGACGGCCGCGACGTCGCCCAGCAGCGGGACCTGGCCCGTGCGCGCGGAGCGGTCGACCACCGCGTCCAGGGCGATGTCCATTGCGGTGAACTCCATCGGCAGCAGGTCGCGCCGCAGGACAGTGCGAGCCAGCGAGCCGAGCAGCAGAAGCCTGCGCTTGCGGACCTCGCCCGCCCAGTCCGCCGGATCGACCCCCGCCGGAGGAGCTGGAGCGTCCAGCGGATTCAACCGCCCACTGAGGCCCGGACCCAGCGCGATGGTGGTCCCGCCGATCGCCTCCGCTACGGACGTCCACTCGCCCTTCGGGTCGCACGGCACATAGACGCGGTAGCCGAATGCCGTGCTGCGCAGGGCGATTGACTTCGCCAGTGCGGACTTGCCCTGGCCGATCACGCCGGCGACCAGCGTGTTCGGGTTGGTAAAGTTTTCAACTTTCCCGTACAGGGCGAACGGGTCGAACACGAAGCTGGCCTCGGCATGGACATCGCGGCCGATCAGGACGCCGGCGGACCCGAGCCCGCCCTCGGCGAGGAAGGGGTACGCCGCGCTGGCCGTCGCGGTGGTCATGCGGTGCGCGGGAAGTCGCAGTCGGCCGCCACGCAGGGAGGCGGGGCCGGGGCGTCCGGCCGCGGGGTAGGCGGGGAGGAGTTCGGCGTTCTCCTCACGGCGGTTCTTCGGGCGCTGTGGGCGGCCGGCCTGGCGGGCGGCGCGTCGAGCGGCGGCGAGGTCGCGCTTGGCCTGGCGGCGGGCGGAGCGGTCCGAGCGGGTCGGGGTGAACAGAGGGGTGGCACTGGCGGAGCGCAGGAACTTTTCTCCTGTCAGATGCGAGGGGCGGTGGTGGGGGTACCACGCAGCTCGGAGGCGGTGGCGATCACCCGGACGCGGCCCGAGGTGGTGCTGTGGCGCTGGCAGATCACCATGTCCGGGGCGCCCTCCGGCAGCCGCAGCGCGCACGCCTCGCGGGTGGGGCGGCGCCCGTCGGCGCGCGGGGCGCGGTGGTAGGCGTCGTGGAGGGCATCGCAGGTCTGCCAGAGCCGGATGCGGGCGGCGTGGAGGTGGCCGGCCTCGGCCGGAGCGAGTGGCCGGGTGGTGCCGGTGTGGGTGTCGAGCAGTGCGAACAACGAGACGCAGTGGGCATGGAGCGCGTCCAACTCGCCACGGGAGACGGGTTCTTGCTCCGGGATGGCGGTGTGGTGGTGGACGTCGACGCCTGCGGTCGCGAAGCGCAGGAGGCGGTGGTCGGTCGGCGGGTGGGGCACGGCTGACCTCCCGTCAGGTTCGGGCGAGCGGCAGCGCCGCCTGCGCGAACGCCTCGGCCTGCTGCCAGCGCAGGAGCCGCGGGTCCAGGCCGGTGCCGGCAGCGGCGGTCTCGATCGAGGCGCAGGCGCGGCGCAGCTCCTCCGGGTTGTCGGCGCTGACGACCACCAGGCCGGTCAGGTCGACGTCGGCGTGCCCGGAGATCAGCTCGCGCTCGTGCTGCTTGGCGTCGGCGTACTCCATGCTGTCCGCCTCGGAATCGACCTGGCCCTTGCGGACCCGTTCGGCGGCGTCGGCGATGATGCTCGACTTGGTGCGCTGCACCGCCTTGAGCGCGGCATCCAGTGCCTGCGGGCCGTAGGTGAGGGAGAGGGTCCGGCGGGCGCCGCCGGCGAAGACCAGCGGGTGGAGGAATCCGTGGCTGACCTCCGAGCGGGGCCACTGGTCGATCCAGTACACCGCGTGGCAGGCGGTGTCGGTGGTGAGGCGGCCGGGTTCCTCGAGGACCACGACGGGTCCGGCGGCGGCCGGGTCGGCGGTGGCCTCGCCGCTCTCCGACCACTGCTCCAGGTTGGCGAGCGCCTTCGGGTCGTAGGCCGAGCGGATCACGGCGGCGATCTCGCCGGTGCTGAGCCAGCCGCGGGGGTTGAGCCCGGCGTTGCGCAGCGACTGCTCGAAGCCAGGCACCAGCTGGGACAGGACGCTGAACGCGCCGCTCAGGCCACCGCCGGCCTCGCCGATCAGGCGGCGGGCGCCCTTGAGGTCCAGGCTGATCGCGATGTAAGCCTCGTGCGGGGCCGCGGTCGGACCGGCGGCGGCGAGGAGGTCCTCGTAGACGGGGCCCGCGACCGCAGCGTCGGGGCGGCCGTTTTCCGCCCAGTACCGGGCGAGGGCGTCGCCGCTGTCGGGGACGGTGCGCTCGATCACCTGGACGGTGGTGATGTAGCCGGTGCGGGCGAGCGAGGCCAGGCACCGGCCCCAGGCGGAGACGTTGCCGGCCTGGGTGGAGGGGTCCAGCAGGGCGAACGCGCGGCTGCTGACCCGGATGACGGCGGTGAGGGTGTTCTTCTGCGGGTTGTGGATCGCGCCGAGCGTGCCGCCGGGGGCGGTGACGGCGCGCAGGCTGGCGTCGGTGCCGGGCAGGTGGAGCAGGCCGTCACGGCGGGGCCGGGTGGCGGGCCGGGCGAGCCAGACGAGCTGGCCCTTGGCGCGGCGGAGGTAGTACCGGATGAGGATCGGGGCCCAATCTGCCACGGAGCGGCTGTGGAAGCGGACGACGACGAGGGCGGCGGCCAGGGCCCAGAGCGGGGTGGCGAGGGCGGCCCCGGCGAGTCCGGTGGCGACCATGGTCGCCAGGAGCATCGCGCCGGCGGTGCCGACGACGGTGAGCTGGGGGGCGGTCAGCCCGAGCAGGACTCCCCGTCGGGATCGGCTGGGGAAGCGGACGGTCGGTGTGGGAAGGTCGGCCGACAGGGACGACTCCTTCGGTCAGGGCGGGGAGTGCCGGCCGGGGCGCGCGGGCGGGCGCTGGCCCCGGCCGGTACCGGTCAGGAGGTCGGTGGTGTGGAGGAACCGACGGGACTGCTCGGCGCCGCAGCCGGGCCGGTGGCGGCCACCGACGGTGTGGCGGGACCGGCGGCGGATGCAGGCGGGGCGGCAGGAGCCTGGGCGGCGGCGCCACGTGCGCCACGTGCGGCGCTGAAGACCACCTGCGGCGTGGCGGACCCGCCCGCGGCGGCGGCGGCAACTGCGCTCGCGGGCTTGGCGGTTGACCCCTCGCTCGCACCGCCTCCGGCGGGCTGGCCGGAGGCCGGGGCCCGGGAGATCAGCGGCTGGCCCTGGTCACCGCCCGACTGGGCGCGGCGCGTGATCAGCGCCTTTCCGACCGCGTCGCCGCCGCCTCCGGAGGAGGTGCCGGGGAAGCGGAAGGTGCTCTGCGAGGACGAGCCTTCGCCGGAGCCCGAGTTGGCCGCACTGCCACCCGCCGGGGTGGACTGGCCGGGCACCTGTGCCGGGCCCTGCGGCGCGGCCCCGCCCATCGCGGCACCACCCGCTCCGCCGGCACCCGCGGTGGCGGCCATCCGGGCGCCCTTCTGGGCGGTCGCGGCGCCGACCTGCAGGCCGGTGGCGGTGCTGCGGTGCAGGTCGTGGCCCGCTCCGCCGTCGCCCGCCCAGTGGACGAACTTGTAGATCGCCATCGGGGACAGCAGGACCAACGCCATGACGACGAGGCCGGCGATGATGTCCGACAGCGCCTGGATGCCGTCCTTGGTGTCGGTCTGGCCGAGTGCGGAGACGCCGACGAGCATGATGATCGTCATGACCAATTTGCTGAACACCACCGTGGCGGTGGCTTCGATCCACTTCCGGCGCCAGTCGCGGGTCGGCTCCCACGCACCGCCGGCCGCCGCGAAGGGGGCGAGCACGACGAGCACGAGGATCGTCACCTTGCGCAGGACCATCGCACCCCAGTAGAGGATCGCCCCGGCCGCGCAGCCGAGCGCGACCAGCGCGGGGATCGCCCAGCCGAGCGGCGTCGTGATGCCGATCATCGAGACCTTGACCAACCGCCTGACCGCGTCATCCATGCTGGAGTTGGCGATCTGGAACAGCCCCCGGCTGAGGGCGTCCACGACGACCAGTGAGACGCCGGTGAAGGTGATCGCGGTCATCGCGAAGATCGTGGCAGCCACCGTGCCGGTGACGGCCTGGGTGAGCGCCTGGCCGTCGCGGCGCCAGGCGGCCCGGACCAGCTGAAGGATGAACGTCATCACCAGCATGACCAGCGCGATCGGCAGGATCGTCGCGTAGTTGGTGCGGAACCATTCCGCGCCGAGGTCGACCGAGGTCGTCTTGTCGACAGCGCGGGAGGCGAGGTCGACCGCGCTCTTGGCGAGGTCGCCGGCGGACTTCGCCACCCAGTTGCCGATCGAGTCGGTGACGGAGTCGCTGACGCCGCCTACGACGACGTCGCAGAGCAGGCCGGATCCGGGCAAGTCGCAGAACCCGATGGGCGATCAACTCCTATGGTGGGGACCGATGGTGTAGGTCAGGGGTAGACGGTGGTAGCGATGGAGGCCAGTGCGCAGTCGCGGTCCGGCCGGCACTGGACGGCCAGGGTGATGGCCCGGTCCTCGGCGCCCCGGCCGCCGTCGAGCCAGCTGACGGTCTGCTTGCCGGTGACGGTCACGGCGTAGATGTAGGCGACGGTGAGCTGGGTGGGGTCCTTGCCGATGGCCTGCTGCCACGCGGCGGGCAGGTGCGCCTCGGCGGCCTCGCCGGCGGCGTGCTGGCCGTTGTCGCGCATCCGGCTCCACAGGGTGGGGTCGGGCAGTTGGGCGGCGAGAGCGTCCGGGTCGGCGTACTTGCTCTCGTCGGTCAACCAGGAGCGCAGGCCAGCGAGTTGCTGGGGCTGGGAGGTGGTGCGGGTGTCGTAGCTCCACAGCGCGGTGGCGAACGCCTTCGCGAACGTGATCGGGTCGCTGGTGTGCGGCGGAGCGGCGACGGACGACGCGCTCGGCGCCGTTCCAGCCGAGGGGGCAGGGCCGGGAGCTGGCGACGACGTGGCCGAAGCCGCGGAAGCGGAAGGGGTGGAGGGGGAGTTGGCGGCGTCCGGGGTGCGGTGGCCGCCGCCCGCCAGCCGGGCGGTGAGCCCGGCCAGCAGGGCGACGACCACGAGCACGCCCAGGCCGATCAGCAGCCGGCGCAGCATGGTGGACTGGCCGGTGAACGGCGACTTCGGCATCAGTGGACGCTGGTCCCCACCGTTGAGAAGAAGGAGACGATCCCGTTCGCGGCGCCCAGCAGGAGGGCGCAGCCGGCCGCCACCAAGGCGCCCTGCTTGCCTTTTTGCTCGCTGCCGTGCGAGCCGGTGTGGTGACCCCAGGCCCACACGATGCCGGAGACGCAGAGCGCACCGACCACCGCGATGATCGCGAACAAATTGATCGAGCCGACGGTGGACTTGAGGACCGACAGGCCGGGCAGGCCGCCTTCGGAGGGCGCGATGCCGGGATCGTACGCCAGCTGGGTGGCGGCGTCGGCGAGATAGGTGAGCAATCACACTCCACGGCTAGAGGGGCAGGAAGATGCGCGGTCGGGCCGCGCGGAGAGGGGGGTAAGGTGCGCGAAGTGCGCGGAGATGGACGACAGTTGCCGTCAGGGGGCGATGCGTCGGGCGGCGATGATGTCCGCCTTCCACGACGCGAGCGTGGAGATCTTGACCACGTCACCCGTCTTTGGTGCGTGCACCACGAGGCCCTGGCCGATGGCCATGCCCACGTGTTCGGGCAGTCCCTCATCGTTGCGCCGGGTGAACAGCAGATCGCCGGGCCGGAGCGCGTCGACCGTGACGGCCGTGCCCTCGGCGACCTGCGTGTACGTGGTGCGCGTCAGGGTGATGCCGCCGGCCTTGTACGCCTGCTGCGTCAAGGAACTGCAGTCACATCGGCCCATCGGGTCGGGCCCGTGCGGCGCCGTGCAGGTGCCGCCCCACTGGTAGGGCGTCCCCAGCTGGCCGAGGGCGAACCGGATGGCGTTCTGCACGGCCGGCGGGGCGTCCGCCGGGATCTTGTACCCGTCCGGCAGAACGCCGGGCGGAATGACGCCCCAGTCGGTGCCACCGTCGGCTCCGGTACCGCAGCCGCTCGGTGTAACCGGCGCGAGCGGTGCGGGCGACGGGGTCACGCCCGGCGAAGGGGTGGGTGCGGGGCTCGAACTCGGTGACAGCACCTGGGAGATGGCCTGCTGGAGAGCGGTCGCCAGCGACTCCCACTTGGCGTAGGCGTCCGGATAGCCGGACCGCTGGACCCGCTGCGCCGCCACGGTGACCGGCAGCTGCTCCCAGCCGGGAACCTCCAACAGCGCCTTGTAGAACCGCGTCGAGGCGTACACCGGGTCCTGGATCTGCTCGACCGTCCCCCAGCCCTGCGACGGGCGCTGCTGGAACAAACCGAGCGAATCCCTGTCCCCGTACGACAAGTTGCGCAAGGTCGACTCCTGCAGCGCGGTGGCCAGGGCGATGACCTGCCCGCGGGCGGACACGTTCATCGAGATACCCGTCGCAGTGATCGTCTTCGCAAAGGGAATCTGCACGGCCGGGTTGTCCAGCCCGGCGACCGGGCCGACCGGTCCGGTCGCGCCGTCCAGGATCTTCCTGACCTGGGCGGCGACGGCCGCGCTGTCCACAGGCTGTGGGCCGGGGCCGGGTGTGCAGGTGTCGGCCTTGGTGCTGTCGTGGGCGCTGACCGCCAAAGCGGGGAAGGCGATGGCGAACGGTGCCAGGAGAAGGCCGGCGAGGCCGCCGCCGAGCCACTTCTGCCAGCTCATCGCAGACCCCGGGCGTCACCTCCGGCCGGTGCGGCACAGGGGTCCGGCGGGTGAGGGTTGAGCATCCGCATCCGTGCGGTGAGGGCGAGCAAGCAGGGGCTCCTGTCGGATCGTGTGGCCGGGTGCGGGGTGAGGCCCGCTCCACCCGGGGTGCGGGCGGAGCGGGCCGCCGAGAGCGGCAGCAAGCCGCGCTCGTAATCTCGAAAAAGGCATGGGTATCCCCTGGGACGGGTGGGGTTGAATTCGCTTGCGGTGGCCGAAGGTATCGAATCGAGGGCTCGCGACCTAAAACGGTGCGGGCCCTTCGATCCGGGATATCCCGTCGGCAGTCCCGGGGGACGCTAATGCCTTCTCGGCTCGCGACCAAAAACAGGCTGATGGTCATCGGGCAAGCAGAAGGCGATGTTCCTCCGGGATGCCCCACCGTAGAACCCGACCGGCTCGGAACCTAAAACGAGATATCCGGACCGGTCGCTCTCCGGGGGTGTGGCAGACGATAGGCGCAGTGCGGCTCGCAACCTAAAACGATCTTCGCGAGCATGATCGGGAGAGCGTTTTAGGTTGCGAGCCGCATCTGGGCTAGGTTCCTGCCGCAGCCGCAGGCCGAGCGCTTCGGAGCCGTCTCGCCGGCCTCCACGCCACTGGCCGAAAGACCAGGTCATCCCGCCGGTCCCGGCTGCCGCCCAATCCCCGACCAGGAGGTCAGCCCGCCCCTTGCCCTACGAAATCCACCAGGGCGACGCCCTCACCCAGCTCGCCTCGATCCCTTCGAACTCCATCGACGCCGTCATCACCGATCCGCCTTACAACTCGGGCGGACGCACCGCCCAGGAGCGGACCGGGCGAACGGCCCGGGCGAAGTACACCTCGGCCGATGCCGCCCACTCCCTTGCCGATTTCCCCGGCGAGAACAAGGACCAGAGGAGCTATACCTACTGGTTGTCCCAGCTTCTGGCCGAGTCCTACCGCGCGACCAAGAACGGCGGCGTCGCCCTCGTTTTCACCGATTGGCGCCAACTGGCTGCCACGAGCGACGCACTGCAGGCCGGCGGATGGATATGGCGCGGCGCACTCGCCTGGTACAAGCCCGCCGCCCGTCCGCAAATGGGAAGGTTTACGCAGCATTGTGAATTCGTGCTGTGGGGCAGCAAGGGCCCGATCGACGGCAAGGCCCACCCCGTCTACCTGCCCGGCCTCTACACCGCCTCCCAGCCGCGGGCGGGCCGCGTCCACATCACCCAGAAGCCCGTCTCGGTGATGCGTGAGCTGGTCAAGATCTGCCGCCCGGAGGGGACCATCCTCGACTTCTGCGCCGGCAGCGGCAGCACCGGAGTCGCCGCCCTGCTGGAGGGCCGGAACTTCGTCGGCGTGGAGGCCACCCCGCACTACGCCGGCATCGCCGAGCAGCGCCTCGCCGAGGCCGAGCGGCAGATCGCCGAGGGCACCACCGACCTCGACCCCGAGGCCGTAGACGCGGAGCAGGCCGAAGCCTGATCACCGACAGCCGGGCCGCCGCCACCGAGGCGGCGGCCCGGCCCCGCCCCAGCCTGAAGGAGACCCCCTGTTCAACCCCGCGCCCGACGAAGTGGTGGTCACCCCAGGCCACTTGGCCGGACCGGGCGACGCCGAGGCAGCCCTCGCCCACTTCCTCGAAACATCCCCCGCCTGGGCCCGCTACAGCCCGGGGCAGGACACCACCGTCGCCCTGCACGACTCCCTCCTCGCCGCGATCGAACTCGACCACGACACCACCACCGGCCCCCGCTGGACCATCGCCGCGTACGCCTCACCCGTCGGCGAGCGGACCTGGAACGCCACCTTCTGCACCCGCACGCCGGTCGAGGTCGTGACCACGGTGGCCGAGCGCCTCTCCCACGCCCTGACCGCGCCCTCCGAGGCGGTGCGCGGCGAACTGCTGTGGGGGCGCCGGTCGCTGGACAACACCATCGCGGCCGACCTGGAAGCCGCCGACGACACATGGCACCGGGAGACCGCCCCCGTCCCCGGCGTCTACAGCTACACCCGCCCCGACGACACCGCCGGCATCGCCGTCAACCACAACATCGGCGACATCCGCGGGATCGGTCCGACCGTCACCGTCTGGGGCGGCCCCCACGGATACCCCAGCGAACGCTGGCACGCCGCCTTCACCAGCCACACCCCCAACGCCCTCATCAGCGCCGCGCTCGACGAGGTGGTCAACCCCCTGCCGGCGCTCCGCCAGCACCTCCAGATCCCCGCCGCCAACCGCACCCAGGTCCACCTCGAACCGCGCCCCCGCCGCAACCTGCCACCCGGGACTGGGCAGCAGTCCGCCCGCGAAGGCCCAGGCGAGGCACCAGCCGAACCCGAGCCCGCCGGCCCCAGCTCGCCGGACCCGAACGCGGTCACCATCCAACGCACCGACGAGGGCGCCATCGTGGCCAGCGGCGGGGACGCGCACACCGCCTTCCTCGTCGGCACGACGGGCTTCGCGCCCACCACCGGCAGCCCGGACCACTACACCATGCCCACCAGCCACCAGCAGTACGAGGAGGCCGAGATCGCCACGGACACGGCCGTCCTCCTCGCCACCGCCGGGTACGACGTCACCCTCGACCCCACCCTCGGCGTCCGCCCGTCGCCACCGCCCTTCATCGCGGTCACCGGCGACCGCCTGCCCAGCAACACCGCGGAACAACTGGCCGAGCGCATCGACGCCGTCACCACCCACCTGCTGCGCGCCACCGATCCGGCCGAGGCCCGCAGGGTGGCCGGCGTCATCACCGGGGAGGGCGGCGTGCTGGACCGCAGCGCCCGGGCCCTGCGCGCGGCCGGCGGCTGGGCCCTCCACCACCGCGTCGGCGGGGACGCTGCTGAAGCACTCCGGCTGACGGCCGAGATCGTCGCCTCCGGCCGGGAGGCGGCCGACCACGCTGTCGGCCGCCTCGGCACCGACCGCTCGCCGCGATCCGCCGCGGCCCGCGCCCGAACCACACCAGCCGCCCCAGCCGCGCTTCCCCCGGCCACCAACCGGCCCGCACACACCGAAGTGCCGGGCCGCGACGGCCCACCGCCGAGGTCCCGCTGACCACCCGCACCGACCCCCACCGAGCCCGCCCACACGCGCTCCGGCTCGCCCGACAGATCCCCTAGGAGCTCAAGGTGCACATGGACACCGTCCCCCTGGAGTGGCGGGCCGCCACACCGACGGGCGAGCGCGCCGCCGCGCGCCGACAACTGCTAGACGGTAAGGCGGCCACGGCCAACGGAACCCTGCCCGCAGAAGCGTCTCAAACGCAGGTGCCCTCGCACCGCCGGCGCACGCCGTGACCGGCACCTGGGAGCGGCCCGCAGCTGACCGCGTCGCAGAGCTGCGTGCCAGCGCTGAACGCTACGGCGACCACCAGGCCGCCGACTTGGGCGACTTGGACCTGCTGAACGAGGCGTACGAGCGCGTGCTGCGCGAGCAGATCGACACCCACGACCGGTACATGACCCTGCTCACCTCGCTCCGCGGCCACGACGCGGCCGTCCGCACCGCCGCAGTCGCGAGCTTCCGGGAGGGCGCCGACCGCTACGCCCTTCACCTCGTACGCCAGCACATGCGCCCGTACGACGAACTCGCCTACCGGATATCGCAGTTGTCCGACCGCCCCGGAGTGCGGCAGCTGGAGGACCTGCGGTCGGCGGCTGTCAGGGTGAAAGCCAGCCTCGCCGACCAGGACCCACCCGAGGAGTGGCTCGACCCCGGCGACGCCAGGCACACCCTGCGCACCCTCGGCCACGTCGTCGGCGTCCTCGACGGCCGTGAAGGACTGGACGCCACCGAAGTGCTCGACCTGGTCAAGGCCGCGCTCAACGACGGATCGCTGCACGACCTGTTCACCGTCGCCGACCGCGGTGAGCGCCCCGGCGAGGACACTCCGCCCCCCGAGTTCGTCGGCGCCGGCTGGCAGCCGCTCCACCGCACCCTGTGGCACTACCAGGAGGAACCCGACCAGGCCCACGTCAAGGCGTACCCACTCGGCGGCGACTGGTACCTCGACCTGTGGTCGAGCAGCGGATCGCTGCTCGCCTGGGGCGCGGCCCCCACTGACCAGGTCGCCGCGCTGGCACCCGCCCTGACCGCCCAGGCATCCGGCTGGGCCGCCAACCGGAGCGACTACGCCTGGCGCCGGTTCACCGAAACCGCCAACGCTCTGCGAGCCCGTCCCGCCCTGTCCGCCGCCGACGCGCAGACCGGGGTGTCGCGCACAAGCGCGGCCAGGGCGACAGCGACGCGGCAAGGCCGAGTTGCCGACATACCCGCTGCTCGTCAGACCACGCCCTCCGCAGCGGCTCACCCAACGCGCTGACCGGGAAGAAGCCGGTGCGCCGGACCCCCGGCCACCTTGCCGAACGACCCCCTCCGCGTCCATCCCCACGCTCACCCCGCCGCCCCACGTCGTAGACCCGCCCGCCGCCGTACCCCAGCCCCGGGTGGCATAGCGGCGGTGAGCACCCCGAGACCACCGAGGGAACAGCTTTTGACGACCACCGTCCCCAACTGGGCCAAGAAGGCAAGCGACCAGCCGTGGCTGCAGGTCAGCATCGCTCCGGCGCTGTACGCCGGCCCCACTCAGGACACCGAACGCGCGATCCGCCCCCTTGTCGACGCGGGAGCGGTCCGCCTCGACGACGGCCACGGCAACCAACTGATCATCTCCCCGGACAGCCGGGTCCGCCTCGGCGTCGAGCCGGAGACCGGCAACACGATGTGGAAGGTCGCCGTCCACGAGAGCCCGAACCTCCCAGCCCTGTGGACCGTCACCCTCACGGAGAGCACCCCGGTCGAAGTCGTGGAGGCCATCACCACCGACCTGGCCAACCGGTTGCGCACCGGTGCCCGCCTGTCAGGGGGCGCCGACGACGACGAGTGGCCCACACCTCTGCACGCCCACGGGTGGACCCTCGCCTGGGACGCGGCGACACAAACCGAGACGGCGCGCTCCGAGCGCCACCCTCAGAGCACGATCGTCCTCAACGCACGGGACCACCTGGGCCCGGACGAGTGGGAGGAGGCCGAAGACGCCTTCTGGAGTATCAACGTCGCCAGCGACCACGACGGGTGGGCTGCGGCGGCCAGCATCTCCACACCGGACCAGATTCTGTACGCCATGGTCAGCGCGATGCTCGCTCCCGCCATCCGCGACATCGGAGACCTCAATGAGCTGGCCGTCAGCGCGACCCTCACCGGCTCCGCCGAACTGACCGAGCTCCTCTCCAGCCCGACACCGCGGGACGCACGCCGCGCCCAGGCGGCCCGCACCCGGAGCCGCCTGCACTCCCCAGCGGGAGAACCGTTCGCGCAGCCGGCCCCGGCACCACCTGCCGCCCGCTCCGCCACTCCCGGCCCCAGCCGCTGACAGCCCCCGAGGAACCCCCATCCCCGACACCACGATCGACGTCACCCCGGCCTACCTCGCCGGAACCCACCACAGCAACCGGGTCTTCGACCGCCTCGTCCAACAGGGCTGGGGCCGCAGCACCGACGACGACCTGGGCCAGGGGTTCGCCTGGAGCCCGAATCACCGCTTCCGCATCGCGGACGGCCAGCTCGACCCCGGCGCCGCCTGGCGGATCACGGCAGCGCCGGAGCCCCTCGGCACGCCGACCTGGATGACCGGCTTCTCGACCGAGACGCCGCCCGAGATCATCATGGCCGTCACCGACGTACTCGCCCGCACCGGGGACACCATCGACTGGACGGGCGAAACACACCCCGCCCTCCAGCAGCCGACCGACCGGCGAACCCTGATCTGTACCCTCACCGACGCCGGCTGGCGCAGCACCTACCGCGCGGGCGTCCTCGACCTCGAAGCTCCCGACGAACTCGCCCGCGTCCAGGTCCGCCTGGACCCGCCCGGCGATCCGGACGACCTCATGGCCCACCCCCATCTGTACGTGGAGATCGGTCCGCGGGGCTCCGGCGGCTACCCGCCCTACTGGCAGGCCATGGCCACCACCAACACCCCCACGATCGTCGTCGACGCCCTCGCCCAGGCCCTCACCGACACCGCCCCCCTGCAGCGGGACCGGGACTGGATGGACGAGGAACTGCTCGCCCGCCTCGGCCGCCGGACCGACGCCGGCCCCGCCAACGTCAGCCTGTACACCGAGACGGACCTGCGGGAAGCGGCGGCCGAGCTGTGCGAGCAGGTCCTGGAGCAGATCGAAGGCTCCGGCCCCGTCGTCGACTGGTACATCGTGACCCGGGTCATCCCCAGCAGCCGGAGTCGCACCCCGACGATCTGGGGCCGACTTCCCCCTGAGCAGAGGGCCCTGGCGAGTCTGCTGGTGGAGGACATGGTCGTCGCGGCGGCGGCGAGCGCGCCGGCGCTCCTCGACCTGGAGCTGGGCGCCAACCTCGACCCGCGCACCACAAGCCGAAAGCGGACACCACCCCTCACCACGGATCTCGGTGAACTCTCCTTCACCATAGATGACTTGAAGGACGCGGCGGCATGCGTCGCTGCGTCTCAGATCAATGCGATGGTGAATCGCGGCTGGATCGCCGAAGCGCTTCACGACCTGCCCGTCGGCGACGGCACCAAGTGGACCTGGGGATCGCTGCCGGAAGCCAAGCGCCAGCAGGCGCTCCAGAGGATCGACCGCCTGCTGGCCGGGGCCGTCGAGCGCATCCCGGAGCTCTTCGCCCCGGACTTCAGGCCGGCGCCGCTGGCTCTCGTCGCCCCGGTCTACCTCGCCGGTCCCGGCCACGATCGCACCTCCGCGGCCAAGCCCCTGACCGACCGGGGCTGGATCACCGAGAAACAGGGCGACACCACGGTGTACACCAGCCCGTGCCGACGGCTGAGCGCGCAGTCGACCACCGACCACACGGGGACGAGCTGGACCGCCTCCTTCAACTACCTGCCGAGCGGCGAGGAGGTCTGGCAGGTCACCGCGGACCCCCGCACCCCGCCGGAGATCGTGACCGCCCTGCACACCACGCTCGCCGCCAGCCCGGGCGAACTGGTCCGGCCCGCCGGGAACGCCGAGGACGGTCTCGTGCCGATCATCGCCGCAGGCTGGCACGACAACAGCACCCGCGAGCACCTGAGGTGGGACGCACTGGACACCGGAATGGCCAGTGTCTACCGCTGCACCGCCCCCGCCGGGCAGTTGTTCGTCGGGGAGAGCCGCGCCTGGCAGATCAGCGGCGGCAAGCTCGGTCCGGGCGAAGTTGAGGGCTGGACCATCGAGATGTCGGAGAACATCCCGGCCCCGCTGCTGGCCGCGGTCACGACCGCGATGACCGACCCCGCGCCCGTGGCCCGCCTCGGCCGCGACCTCGCGTTCGAGCACCTGCAGTACCTCGACGTCCGCCCGCTCGTCCCGCGGGGCCCAGCCGGCCCGTCTGCGCGAGCGCTCGCCGCCCGCACGCGCGTCGTCCTCTCACCGCCCGCCAGCCGCTCGGCCACTGGGGCAGCACCGCCGCCGCTGACCACCGCACCCGATGGAACGAGGAAACCCTGACCAACACGAACGCCGACCTGCGCACGATCGAACGGATCGCCCACGCAGCCCACCACCCGCATGCCCAGCGCATCATGATCCGCGGCCTCCTCGACAGCCCCAGCGGATACAGCGCCCTCACCATCGCGGTGACCCGCGGCGAACTCCGCGACGCCGCACTCGCCGCCGTCCGCACGCTCGTTGAGCACGAGATCGACACAGGCCGGCCCTGGCCCGCCGAGGCGGCACGGTGGCTCAGCCGCGCCAACGCCGACTGGCAGACGAGCGCCACTCTGGCCAACGATCTTTCGTGGTACGCCCGCAGTCGGCGCAACAGCGCTCTCGTCCACCTCACCGGTACCGACCACCTCGCCCAGCCCGGAACCGACCGCGCTCACGCCCAGGCGCTCCGACACATCCGCCTCGCCAGCCTGCGCTTCGACTTCCGGTGCCGCAGCATCCAGCAACTCCTCGACCAGGTCCCGGAGCGCGAGCGCGCCCGCTGGGATCCGTACACCCGCGCACTCGCCGCCTTCGCCCTCCTCGGGCGCTCCGCTCCCGGTGCCCTTGACGCCATGAACCGCAGCCTCACCGAGGCCGGCGACAACCCCCAGGTGTGCCACGCCCTGCTCCACGGCCTATGGCTGGGCGACGGGCTGCCCGACCAGGCCGAGCACATCCTGAAGCTGGCCGCCTGGCCCGCCTTCCAGGACACCGACCCGGTCATGCTCTTCCGCTCCGCCACCGCCTGGCGGAGCCTCGGACGCCGAGCCGAGGCCCTTGCGGCGATCGACAGCGCCCTCGACGCCCTGGCCCCGGACCAGCCCGACGTCCATGCCGATTTCGTCCGCGAACGCACGCTGATCACCGCGCTGACCCACGAACCGCAGCACGACCGCTGACCCAGTCCGACGCCGGCCTACACCCGGAGTCCCACCCTTCACACAGAGGCCCACCATCGAACAGCCGCACCCCCAGGACCTTCAGCCCACCGCCCCCGACCCGTACCTCGCCGGAGGTGAGGAAGGCAGGAAGTACCAGCGCGCTCTGAGCCGCTGGGCCGCCCGCCGCGCCCACATCCAGCAAGCGCTCAACCCTTCCCCTAACCGCCGCACGAGCGAATCGCCCGTCACCGCACCACCCCCACCGTCGCGCCCACGCAAGCGGTGACCACCTCCCGAACCCGCTCGGTACCCCACAGAACACCCGGGCCAGCCCCGGGGATCCAGGACTTCACCGAGCAACGGCGATGGGCCGTGCCCCCCTCGGGGCACGGCCCATCGCCGTCAACGGATCACGCAGCTGCGGCGTAGCTCGTGCGCAGCAGCGTCATCGACCGATCGAGGTCCTCCACCGAGCCGATGCGGACCTCAAGCTCGCCCGTCCCGAGGTGCCCAATTCTCCGGACGTCCCGGGTCCAGCCCGGAACCAGCTGGACCGTCGTCGGGTCGACGCGCAGGAAGACGACCAGAGCCTGCGCCTGCGCCAACACCCGAACGCAGGCGAAGTTCCGGCGGCGGCGGTAGGCGACGTAGTGCTGCAGTGGAACAGCATGGCCCTCACCCAGGTCGAGCAGGCGAGCGTCAAGCTCGTCGTACAGCCTGCGGACCTCGCCGCCGGCCTGCGCGAGCACGTCGGCGACCGTCCGGCGGCTGGCCGAGGCCGGCCGCGCAAGCTCCGCACGCCGTCCCGGTGGGGAGCCGCAGCCGCCAGCGACCGACGCCGCCAACTCCAGCGTCACCAGGTCGTCCCCGTAGCGCCGGTAGACCATCATGTCGATCCGGTGGTGGGACATCCCGGCCGCCGCCAGGTCGTAGCGGGTGAAGTCCGCCGCGATGCAGACCACCCGCGGGTTGCTCCAGTCCACCTGCTCGGCGGCCCCGGCACCGAGTTGCTGCTCGACGAGCGCCTCGAACTCGCTGTGGTGCTCCACCAGCCACGAGAGGTAGAACAGCCCCTGTGCGAGGACGGACTCGCTGCTCGTACGCTTGTACTCGATCAGGACCGGGCTGCCGTCCTCGTCCAGGCCGAGACTGTCGATCCGGCCCCGGTGCACCGGACCGGTCCAGTACTCGGTCGCCAAGAAGCGGACACCTCCCAGCATCGCCTCCATGTTCGCCTCCACGAGAGCCTGGAGGTGGCACTCCAGCTCCACGGTGTCACCCTCGACACGACGAACATCCCCATCAGAAACGCGGAACACCTGCAGACCCGCCACGTACCCCCCAGCACACCATCCGCCGGCCCGCCCGGCGATGGACAGGACAAGATACATGCCAAAAGTCGGACAATCTAGCGCTTGTTGCGTTTATCGCACTTTGTGCCAGTGGGGAATAGAGGCCGCCGGTGGGCCGCCGTTCTCGACGGCCACTCCGGTTCTCAGGCGGTGGTACTGATGACGCGCCGGCCGAACTGCCAGTGGCCGCGTTCGAGTTCGCATCGGGCCGGGTAGCGGGTTAGGACGACGAGGACTTCGGTCATCTGTGCCGTGTGCCCGCTGTTGGCTCTCGCCGGGGTCCCGCGTTCTGCTACCCGCCACAGGTAGCGTGCAGGCCCGCGCCAGCTACAGTGCGGCGGGTTCCGCGTCGGCCTCGGCGGCTTCCCACGGCAGGACGACCTGCTGGGGCATCTGCGACAGCATCTGCACCAGGTCGGGGCGGTGCAGGGAGTGGCCGGACGCCAGGAGTAGCCGGACGTACGCGTCCAGCACCCGCAGCAGTTCCTCGGGCACGCCGAGCTGAGCCGGAGCCTCCCAGACACCGCTGAGCGCCCTGTCCGCCCTCTCACCGGTCACGCGGAAGAGCGAGTGCCGGTCCCAGGCGGCCATGCGCTGCAGGGCGCCCCGGCCGCTCCGGCCGTTGCCGCCCATCAGGCGGTTGCCGGCCAGCTCCAAGGCCCGGACCACCGCCATCTCGGATACCGCGACCACCACTGCCGTCGGCTGAGCCATCACGTCCCCTTCGACTGCACACTCCTCGCGCCCGGCTGCACCCCCGCAGACGGGCGACCATTTCTGACGCAACGTCAAATGCTAGCCCATCCGGGAAAAGTGGACGAATCGGCGCAACTTCCACCACTACGCTGCGTCGAGTACCAGTCGGCCTGCGATGCGGCTCCCGCGCGTCCGTCCGGCCCCGGACGCCGCCTGGGGGACCTCTCGGAGAGGAAGCCATGAACACGATCGACGATGCGACACTGGCCGCTCTCAACGCGGCCTCCCGAGGCTTCGTGCTGTACCCCGACATCTCCGCGGTGTTGGGCGCCGCGTCGAAGGAGGAAGCCAGCGAACTGGACGAGGAGCACGTCGAGGTGCTCCGAGCCGCGTGCCTGTTCCACCTGCGCACCGACGGCACCTTCGTCGGCGACTACATGGGAGCTGGACCGCCGCCGTTGCCCCGTGAGCTGTCCGGGGTCAGCGAGCGGACGATCGAGATCTGGGCCGCGTACGCCGAGGAGGCCGACCACCCGGGTGTTCGGGGCCGCCTCCACGACCTCCTGCAAGCCGTCAGCTCCGGCCGCCTCAGGATCGACCATCTCCGCGCGGCGGTGGTGGCCTACGCCGAGTCGGCGGAGTGGTTCGAGGCGGCCCCCCAGGCGTCGAGCGGCAGGATGCGCGCGGCGAACGCGCTGGTGCGCGCGTTCGAACTCGCCCTCTCGGTAAACCTGGCCTCCACCGCAGACATCGCCGCGACGATGGTCGAGAAGGCCAACGCGGAGATGGACCGGGGCGACGAGGCCCCCGGCTTCGTGGGCGCCCTCCTCGACCCGCTCGTGGAGCGGCCCAAGTGGCACGCCCACGCCCTGCCCGTCGCGGAGCGCGCGGCCGAGCACTATCGGCGCGACCCCCACGTCCGGGCGTCCTTCCTACGCGACCTCGCCACCGCCACCAAGGGTGACACCGACGGCGTCGAGCGGATCAACCGCGCTATCGCCGGCACCTACACCGACGCCGCCGACAAGGTCACCGGCATCGCGAAGCTGATGCTGCTCACCGAGGCCGCCGTGTACGCCCGGGACAAGGGCCTCGCCGACCTGCACACGGACATCCGCATGCGGCAGCAGGCACTGTCCCGCGAGGACCTGGGGCTCCAGAAGGTCCGCTTCGACGCCGACCTGCCGGAGGAACTCTTCGCCGCAGCCGACACGTACATCGACAAGGCCGAGGATCTACAGGACGCGCTCCAGCGCATCGCCAGCCACCTGGCGCCTTCGCAGGCCCAGCCGGCGGCCGAGGACGACGAACAGGGCTTCCTCCGCCTCGACACGAACCGGATCAACACCGCCGGCCCCGTCCTCGTCCACAGCGCCGGGCGGCCGGAAGATCCCGCACACACTCGCCGTGTCCTCCACCTCGAACTCACCGGCATCCTGGTCAGCCGCCAACTGGACCGGCTCTGGGAGCGCTTCGAGCCCAGCCTCCGGGAGATGGCGGCGCTGCTCACCCACCCGGTGGCCCTTCCCCCGAAGCACGCCAGGCTGCTCGCCCGCGCCTTCCAGTTCTACTGGGAGCATGACGAAGTCGCCCCGCTCGTTGCTGTCCCCCCGGTTGAGGGCATCCTGCGCCGCTACCTCCAGCAGCACGAGCCGGTGATCAACCTGGCCAAGGGCGAATCCACCGGCGGCGTCACCCAGCTCGGAGGACTCCTCCGTGCGCTTGCCCAGTCACCCGGTCTGGCCGGGAGCGAGTGGGCCCCGAGCTTCCTTCTGCTGCTCGCTGACCCGGCCGCGGGACCCAACCTCCGAAACTCCATCGCGCACGACCTGTGGGAGACGCTCCCTCCGCGCCACCAAGTGGCGATGGTCCTGCTGGCCGCGCTGATCCTTCTCCGCGCGGCGTCCACCGGTTCGATCGGCGGAGCGGAGTGAAACCCCTTCGGCCACCGAGCCAGCGGCGCCGTCTGCCTAGCTGGCCGACGCCCTTGTACACACCCGCCAGCAACGGGCCGTGCGAGCTGACGGCCGGCATGGATGACCATCGTCCAGGGATTTCGAGATTCGCCCGACTCGAATTCAGCAAAATATCCACACTATTCGGAGCTCTGACGTCACCTCCGGCAGTTCCACGAATTCACCCAGCGCTCATGCCGTGGGCACCTCAGCACCGAGTTGGTATTACTTTTTCGGTGGCCCTTCCATCACGGGCGCCGCAGATCTACGATGGAGCCATGGACGGAGCGGCGAAGCAGGCAGGCAGGGGTCGCATGGGCCTTGACCTGGGGACCAGCTGGGGACCACACGTCCTGCGCGCGACCGCGCGAGGTACGCGCAGCGCCTTTGTCTGCACACGCACGACGCGCAGCTGGGCGCATTCCGAGCGGAAATAGGAAAGCGTTACTTAACTGGGGGTCAAGGGGTCGCAGGTTCAAATCCTGTCGTCCCGACAGCGATGTCGGAAGCCCCGCTGACTGGACGAAAGTCCAGGCCAGCGGGGCTTTTTCCGTTTCTGGCGCAGCGTCAGCGCACCAGCCGCAGGTGCCGCCCCTCGGAGGGCTGCGGGACCAGCGCGGGACCAACTGCCTCCCGCTGGCCGCTCAGGTGAGCGCTCAGGGCCTCCCCCGCCCGCTCGATCGACTGCTGGTCCGGGTGGAGGTACCGCTGAGTGGTCGTCAGCGATCCGTGCCCGGCAATCTTCCGCAGGACGTGCACCGGGACGCCGGCGTCGGCCATCCACGTCAGGCCGGTGTGGCGGAGGTCGTGACGGCGCAGGTGCTCGTAGCCGAGCTTGACGACCATCTCGTCCCAGTGGGTGGCATCGCGGAGGACGGCCGTGGTGATCCGGCCGCCACGGGGGCCGGTGAAGAGCCGGGCCATCGGGTCCTTGCTGATCACGGCGAGGCGGCCGGCCACCAGGTCCCGGATCTCCGGGATCAGCGGGACCGTACGCCGGCGCTTGCCCTTGGTGCCCTTGTCCACCAGCCCACCGGGTGCGGTGGTGGTCTGGCGGCACAGGTCCCAGGTCCAGCGGTCTGGGTTGATGTCCTTACGGCGGACTCCGGAGACCTCGCCGATCCGGGCCGCGGTGCAGGCGGAGAAGCGCACGACGTCGCCCCAGCCGCCGAACTCGCCGTGCGAGCGTAGGACCAGGGCGTTTGCGAGCGTGTCGAGCGCGTCCCAGTCCTTCAGCGCCAGCGAGCGGGGGTCGTCCAGCTCGTCCTCGGCCTTGTGGTACTCGCGCTGCCAGCCGCTGACCTTGGCCGGGTTGATCTCGATGAGGCCGTCCCGGACGGCCTGCTCCATGATGCGGACGAGCATGGCGAGGGTGTTCTTCACGGTGGAGCGGCCGGCCTCGTCGGCGATCCAGCCATAGACGGCTCGGTCCACCACGCCGTTCGTGATCGCGGTCGGCAGGATGTGGCCGATCGTCGGCACGATCCGCAGGCGCCATCCCGCGAGGTACGGGTCACGGGTCTTCAACTCCAGCCCGCGTAGGGCCAGTTCCATCACCGACTCGCCGTACTCGGCGAGCGTCAGCGTCGCCGTGTCCGGGGTGACCCCGCGAGACGCGAGCTTCAGCATGTCATCGATCCACTGCTCGGCCGAATCGCTCGTCGGCAGATTCTCGGACCGGCTGGGCCGGGTGCCGGTGGCCGGGTCGGTCCAACGGACCCGAGCACGGTACGGGTTCGTGTACTGGGGCCGGAACTCGATGTCGGTCGAGAGCCTGACCCCGATCGGCGGGAGGTGCTGGGGCATCAGGCGACCTCTCCGGGGACGACACGGCGGGAGCGCAGCCACTCCTGCACGTCGGGGATGCTGTAGGACGTGACGCGGCTGCTCATCCGCACGAAGGGCGGCCCCTCCGGCGGGGTCGAGGTCCGCCAACGGCGGAGGGTCGACGGGTCGACGTCGATCAGCTCGGCCACCTCCTCAGTGGTGTACCAGCCGCCGTGGAGGAGGCCACCCTGCTGCCCGGCCTCCGGTCGGTTGCGCGTCAGCATCTCAAGCAGGACAGCGACCTGGTCCATCGTCAGCGTCGAATCGGACAACCTGGCGTTCCTCTCCGTGGGTGCAGAGCTCTGGCGGATTGTCGAGGCGTCTACGGGCATGACCTCACCCTTGTTCTCTGAGGGCCGCTACCGCCGCTACTCCGCTACCTCGCAGGTCAGCGGGGGTGCGGCGGTAGCGGATGGTGTAGCGGTAGCGGATCGGACCGGTCAGCCGAGGGTGGCGAAGTCGGCGCGGTCCGGAGCGCCCGGAGTGGGCTCGGTATCCGCTACCGCTACCTCTTCCGCTACCGGGAAGAGGGCCCTGACCTGGGCGGTAGCGGATGTAGCGGTGGTAGCGGCCTCTCCGGGGATGTCCGGGCAGTAGCGGGTCCAGGCGTCGGTGAGGTCGTGGGCGTAGTAGCCCTTGGCGACGGCTCCGCCGATCTTCATGTTGCGGGGTTTGATCGGGTCGCCGGTGGCGGTGACGTACTCGCCGATCAGCTTCGCCAGGGTGCGGCTGGTGAGCGGGCGGCCGTCGAGGTCGGCCCACGGGGCATCGTCCATCGCGGTGAGGCGCTCCAGGGCGGTCGCGGTGGTGAGCCGGTCGGCTCCGGCGAAGACGTCGCGCAGGTCAGAGAGGAGGCGGATGCCGGTGCTGCCCTTGTCGTTGGCCTTGGCGGCGTTGACGAGGTAGTGGCAGGCGGCACGGGCGCGCTCGGGCCAGTGACCGCCAGCGGCCTCGGCGACGGCGAGCAGCGGCTCCCACACGTCGGCGGGGCGGTCGGTGACGCCCTCGGGCAACTCGGGCCAGGCGTCCACCAGGTGCTCGCGCACGCCGTCAGCCCAGGTGGCGAGCCGATCGCGCAGAGCGTGGCCCTCGGGCTCGTTGGTGCGCTGGCGGAACGGCTCCACGCTCTCGTTGGGTGCGCGGCGGCGCATCCGGATGACGACGGAGCGGCTCATGATGGTGTCGGGCAGGTCGCCGAGGCCACCGAGGGCGAGGGCGGAGTAGACGGGGAACTTCTGGACGACGTGGGTGTCGCCCTCGCGCACGGAGCGGACCACGCCGCCGGTGCGGCGGTAGCCGGCGTTGATGAGGCCGCGCAGGTCTTCGTTCCCGCTGGCGGCGGCGCCGAAGACGGTGTCGACCTCGTCGAACAGCACGGTGGGGCGGGCGTCGGCGCTGCTGACGGAACGGAACAGGGCCGAGGCGCTGATGTCCACGACGGTGAGCGGGCGGGGCACCAGGGTCTCCACGATCTCCAGGGCGCGGGTCTTGCCGCTGGCGGGCTCCGGGGACAGGAACGCCAGGCGAGGGGTGGCCTCGAAGCAGTCCATCAGGTGCGCGTGGGCGTCCCACAGGACCACGGCGACGTAGGCGTGCTCGCTGGGGAAGATGTTGAACCGGCGGTGGTGGGCCTCGATGGCGTCGAGGAGGTCGGCGCCGTTCTCGGGCGCGTCGGGGGTGGGATCGGTCATGCTGGTTCTCTCCGTTCGTTGGGGCGGAGCCCAGGGGCGGCCGGATCTCTTGCCGGAGAGGCCGCCCCTTGGGCGTTCAGCGGGAGTTGGCGAAGCCGCGGGCTACGGCCCGGGCGGCGTAGGCGCGCGGCACGCCGACGGATTCGGCGGCGCGGATCAGCTCGGCTGCGATGGTGTCGAGGTCGCAGGGGCCGGGGCAGTCGCGGTGCCGGGAGGCGAGGAAGCTGGCCGCGCCGAAGGTGGCGCTGCCGGCGCCGAACTGGTGGTGGCCTCGGATGCGCTCCACGCCGCGTTCCAGGCCGGTTCGGAGGTAGCGCTCGGTGTGGCGGCAGCCGCCCGTCGTTGAGCTCGACCACCCGCCGACCGGGGTGGAAGACACCAACGCCCCCGACTCGGCGGCGGGGTTGGTGTCTTGCCTTTCCACCAGCGCACGGACCGCTTCGGGCAGGTCAGCGAGGGTACCGGTACCGAAGCCGAGCCAACGGACGTACTGCATAAGGGACTTGATGTCCACGCCGGGCCGCACAGCGTTGGAGGAGCGCATCGTGCCCCGGTAGATCCAGTGCTCACCCCGGGTGGTGGGCACCGTGACCGTGGCAGGCAGGGTGGCCCGGGCCCAGGCGACGGCGTCGGCGGAGTCGAGATCCACCACCGTCACCCCGGCCCCGCCGGGGTGGTAGGCGACGGCTTCGGCCTGCCGCCACGCCCGTGCCCACGCCCGGCTGGTCAGGATGGCGGGGTCGGTGGTGGCGGCGGCCCAGCCGTGGCAGGGGCGCGGGCACGTGCAGGGCCCGGGGTTCAGCATGTTCGGCCGGCCACCGCACACGAGGTCCGTGCAGTCGTCGCAGTTGCCCATCGTGGCCTTGCCCGCCCGCAGCGGCAGCACGGGCAGGCCGGTGCGGGCGAGGTCGAGGGCAAGCCGCAGCAGGGGTGGTGTGTCGCCGGTCAGAACGGCGGCTCCTGGCTGTAGCAGACGTTGCTGATCCGTCGGCGGGGCCACGGGATGCTGATGACGGGCTTGTCGGGAAGGCAGGGGCAGTCCTCCCACCAGCCGTCTTCCTCGTGGCCGTCGTAGTAGCCGCCTTCACCGCCGCAGGTCGGGCAGTCGGGGTTGGGCAGGCGGTAGAGGCCGATGTGCGGGCGCGGCCAGACATCGTAGTGGATGGTGAGCCGCACGCGGGCGAGCCGGTCGTTCAGGGTGGGCCTGGTCCCCTGCCGGCGGTAGCGCCACGGGATGCTGACCAGCGGCTTGGCGGGCAGGCAGAGCCAGGGGTGCGTCACCGTGAGGGGCACGGGGCCGTTGCACTCCGGGCAGTTGGGGTCCGGGAAGCGGTAGAGCGCGAGGTGCGGGCGCGGCCAGACGTTGCAGCGGATGGTGAGCGGCACGCGGAGCCGGGGTCGGTAGCTCTTCAACGTGGGCTTCTCTCTGTGGAGTTGTGGGGTTGGCTTCGGCGCAGACCTTGTGGGAGGGCCTGCGCTGGTCGTCGCGGAGCGGGGTGGGCCTGCCGCACCAGCGGCACGGCAGGTCCCGGGTCCGGTCGAAGTGACTGGCGTCGCGCCAGTCGAGCAGCGCCACGGCCCCGCCCTGGTCAGAGGGTCAGGTCGATGACCATCGCGGTGGCGTTGTCGGCGCCGGGACCGGCGGCCTTGATGGCCAGGGCGGTGAGCTGGTCGGCGACGTGCTCGGCGGTACCGGCGAGGACCGGGGCGGGGAAGGAGCGGGCGTGCCCGGCGGAAGCGGGCAGGGCACCGGCGTCGAGGGTGCCGGCGCTCTCGTGCGGGAGGTAGACGCCGTCGGAGAGCAGGACCAGGCGGCGGGTGCCGGGGTAGGGGCCGAGGTGCACCTTCATGTGGCCGATCTCGCCGTTCAGGTGGCACAGCGAGCTGGTGAGGTGGTCGTGCGCGTCGGGCTCGGGGGCCTGGCCCCTGCGGCGCTGGTCGGCGGCCTCGTTGTGGTCGAGCGTGAGCAGGGTGGCCCGGCCGCGTTCGACGGTGTAGCCGCGGCAGTCACCGGCCCAGCCAACGTGCAGGATGCCGGTGGTGGCCAGGACGGCGACGATCGCGGCGGCGTCGGCGGGCCAGTCCTCGGGGTGGTCGAGGTGGGCGCGCTCGGCGCGGAGGACGGGACGGGCGAGGCAGATCGCCTCGGCGGGGTCACCGAGGCCGGCGGCGGTGGCGGCCAGGGCGCGGGCGGCGCCGGGGGTCCAGGTGGCGGTGTGCTCGCGGTCGCCGATCCCGTCCAGCAGGACCCACGCGGTGTGGCCGGTGATCGGGTTGTGGTGGTGGGCGGTGGCGTCGGCCTGGTGGGTGCGGTCGCCGGTGTGCTGGGAGACGCTGAATGCGGTGTCCACGAAGTTGCTCCTCGGGCTGTGGGCTGGACGGTCCAGCTCCCCTCACCACCCACCCGGCGGGGTGGGTGGTGAGGGGAGCCGCCGTACGGCGGTCAGCAGCCGGGAGCTCCGGGCGGAGTGCTCACGCCGCGGCTGTGTGTGTTGCAGCAGCGTGCCGGGGGCTGAAGCACAGAACCTCCATGGCAGTTGAAGGAGAGGAGAGGACCCCTGTCGCGGGCTGGCCCCAAGGGGAGTGTCCGAACGGTCGGCTAGGTTGGCCGTGCTGCGGGCACCAGGCCGTGGCACGGTGAAGGTGCGGCAGGAGGAGAGCACGGTGGCGGGGACTGCGTGGTTGGTGCTGGCGCTGGGGGACGACCGTTCGCACGGCGGTAACGATGGCTACGATGACGATCCGGCCAGCCACTACAGCTGGGACGAGACCGTCCCCAACCACGGCAACCTGAACAAGGGCGACGTCATCGTCCTGTGGGACGCCAAGAGCCTGATCGGCATCTCGGTGATCGAAAGCATCGACACCAAGCGGGCACCCAAGCTGCGCTACACCTGCCCGACCTGCGGCAAGGCTGACTTCAAGGGCCGGAAGAAGAAGACCCCGACTTACCTGTGCAACCAGTGCGGCGCCGAGTTCGACGAGGCCAACTCCCGCACTGAGCAGGTCATGACCTACCGCTCGAACCATGCCGCTGGCTGGCAGGCCATGCCCGGCGCCCTGACCGGGAATCAGCTGCGGGCGCTGTGCGACTCACCCAAGTCGCAGCTGTCCATGCGCCGCATGGAGTGGGCCAAGTTGAAGGCCGCCATCGAGGCGACCACCGGCGTGGAGGCCGCGGTCACCGTCACCGAGGCGACCCTCGAACTCGTCGGCGGCCACCGCACCAGCACCGCGCGGGTCCGGATCGGCCAAGGCGCCTTCCGCACCGCCCTGCTGGAGCGCTACAAGGACAACTGCGCCTTCACCGGCCCCGCACCCAAGGCCGTCCTCGAAGCAGCCCACCTCTACAGCTACGCCGCCACCGGCAAGCACAACGCCGGCGCCGGACTGCTGCTGCGGCGCGACGTCCACCGCCTCTTCGACATGGGCTTCATCGCGGTGCACCCGGTCACGCACACCATGGACCTGGCCGCGGAGCTGCTCGCGTACGAGACCTACGCCCCGCTGCACCAGCAGAAGGTCCTCGCCGAACTCGGCAAGGACCACATCCGGTTCCTCGCCGAGCACTGGGACATCCACCGCGGCACCACCTGACAGACAGCCCGGCCCGCCAGCAGAGAGAACCAGCTAGCAGAGGGAAGCCGTCAGCTGGGCGAGGGCTTGGCGGCCGATCAGTTCGGTGTACGCGGGCGGGATCGCCTCGCGCAGGCCGTCCCGGGTGGCCCACGGCATGCCCATCACGGCTTCGCTCCGGGCGAGGGGGACGTTCGAGAAGTTGCCGACGACGTGCATGAACTCGCCCTCGCCGACGGGGCGGCCCATCTTGGCGGTGCGGGCGGTGTGCTCCGGGTGCGCGGGCGGGGTGAGCCGGAGTCCGCCGCCGGTCTCGAACAGGCGGTGGCGGTAGGTCCGCAGGCCGAACGCGGCCCCGCAGAGCATCACCGGGTTCCGGAGTTCCTCCCGGGCCTCCTCCACGTTCTCGATCACCCACGGCCGCCCGGTGGCTTCGAGGGCGGTGCGGGTGGGGGCGATTAGGTCGGGATGCTCGCGCTGGCGGATCTTCTGGCAGCGGGTGTAGCGCTGGCACGGCGGCGAGGCGTGGACCAGGCCGAAGAGGTGCCCGTACTCGGCGATGAACGCGACCGCGTCCCCCTGCACGAACTCGAAGGGGTAGCGGTGCTGTTCAGCCTGGTCAATACCGAGGACGCGGTATCCGGCGAGGTGGTAGCCCATGCCGGCGCCACCCTGACAGCAGAACGCGTCCAGGACGACCATGCCGTTCCAGGGCCGGGCGGGCAGCCAGTCAGCGGCAGGGCGGGCGTTGAACGGCGGAGCGATGACGGTGGTCACGCGGGCTCCCCTTCCGGTCAGCGGTTGCGGTTGGAGACGTTGACGTGCACGTTCACCGCACCCCGGCCCGAACTGCCGCCGCCGTGCTGGTTCTTGATGAGCCAGAGCAGGGCGAGTGAGGCGGCGATGAGGCCGAGGCCGGTGGTGGCTGCGGCGACGGCCTGGAGGAGGAAGCCGAGACCGGCGCCGGCGGCGCCAATGCCGACCCCTCCGCACAGCAACCGGGCGGGCCAGGGGTCCCGCCCGCTCTCGGCCGGGTACGGCACCGGCTGATGGACGGCGGCCGGGTGGATCACGTGCGGCCGGTGCACCGGGACCAGCCGCGGTGCCGGGCCCGGCAGGTAGACGCTCTGACCGGCCGGCACCAGCTGGTACCCGTCGGCCGTGAGGTAGACCGGGCCGGCGGGCGCGTGGTGGGTGGTGTGGTCCATGTCGGTTCTCCTTCGGGCTCGGTGAGGCCAGGTCAGCTGGCGGAGGAGATGGCGTGCAGGAGGGCGTCGAAGAAGGTGCGGATGGGTCCGGCGGCGCCGGTGGAGGCGAGGAAGAAGCCGGTGGAGACGAGCGCGAACGCGGTGGGCACAGACACGGCGCGGGCCCGTATCTGAAGGACGCTGATGGCCCCGAAGAGCAGGACGGCGCTGATGGAAACGATCACGATGGGACCTCTTTCCGGAGGCTGAGCGAGAGAGTGAGGAGCCCCGCCCGGTGTGGCCCGGGCGGGGCTGCGGTGCCTGTCATCCGGCCTGTCACCGGGCCTGTCTGTCACCTGTCGCCTGTCACCTGTCTGTCACCTGTAATCCGCAGGTCAAAGGGGGGATTTCAGGTTTCGGAACGCTCTGGGCACCCCTATGCCGGGGCGGTGGGACAGGTGACAGGCGTCGGGTGCCGGCTACTGGCCGGTGGCGTGCCGGCGGTGGACGTAACGGGTCTTGCTGCCCTCTCCGACGCGGACGGCCTCGCCGCTCTCGACCCACGCCTTGAGCCAGTTCTGCAGGACCGGGCGGCGGGTGCCGTAGCTGTCCTTCAGGGCGCGCTCCATGGCGGAGGCGCCGGTGCCCTCGGGCCCGGCAGCGAGCAGCAACGCGAGGGCCGCGTCCTTCGCCCCGGGCTCCTCGACCGGTGCGGGCTCCTCGCGGCCGCTGGTCCAGGTGGCGGGGTCGGACCAGTCGGTCGCGGTGGCCGACGAGGGCTCCTCGGCGGGGGGCAGGAGCCAGATGCTCTCCAGCTCGTCCACCGGCCCGTCCTGGGGGGTGTCCCATCCGGCGGTGGCCCGCCACCGCCGCTCGGACGGAGCCGGACTGGCACTGGCCGAGGCGGAGTTGGCCGCGGCGCCAGGGGCGGCCGGTGCGGTGGCGGTATCGGTGGGGGTGTTCCACAGGTGGCCGCAGCGCGGGAGGGTCCAGCGGTCGGTGTAGTCGGTGCCCGCGGCCTCCAGCGAGGGACCGTCCAGGGCCGGGCGGCGTGCGGCGGTGAGCGCGCAGACCTCCTCGATCTGGCCCGGGGTGATCCGGTACTGGCGAGCCTTGGCGGGCTGCTTGCCGTCGGTGCCGACCAGCAGCGAGCCCGGCCCGGAGAACGAGTCCTCGGCGCTCAGGGCGCGCCAGCCGAAGAGGTGGCCGAGTTCGGAGTCCTCGTAGGCGCCGGTGGCCACGCGGTTGGAGGCCATCTTGCGCACCAGAGGGTCGGGCATGACGTCGGAGGTGACGCGCAGGACGGAGACGACGGCGCGGATCGCCATCGCCCGCGCGATGCGGACGACCTCTGAGACGCCGGCCAGGACGGCGCGGGCCTCGCGGTTGGCCGCGGCTTCGGCGCCCTCGTCCATGACGATGACGATCTCCGGCAGCGTGGGGCCGACGGGGAGCTTGTCGTCGTTGGCGTCACGCATCGCGTCCTGGTAGGCGACCTTGCGGTGCTTGGCGATGCGCACCGCGGCGCCGAGCAACTTCTTGGCCTCGGCCGGGGTGGAGGCGACCCAGTCCACGCCCGGCACCGGGATCTGGTCCTTGGTCCAGCGGGCGCCTGGTCGGTCGGTCTGGGCGTCGTGCCAGGCGTTGAGCCACGGCAGGCCGATCGAGCCGCCGTTGAGGTCGATCACCCACACCAGCGTGTCGTTGGTCTGGTTGAGCAGGGCGATGAGGGTGTGGAGCCAGTTGGTCTTGCCGGAGCCGGTGGGGCCGGTGGCGATGGTGGAGGCTTGCCGCAGGTCCAGCTCCGCCCGCGCCCCGTCCGAGAGCAGCGCGACGGGGAGCGGGTTGTTCACGGTGGTGACCGTGGCCATCTCGGCGACCGGGAAGGGCAGTTCGATCCCGGCCAGGGACTGGGTGGTCACCAGGATCAGCACCCGCCGACGGGAGACGCCGGGCATGACCTGGAGGCCACAGCCCTCGGGAAGATCCAGGTCCGAACCCAGGCCCTCGGCGCAGCCGGTGATGGCCCGTCGGGTGGTGCCGCCCTCGGGCAGCTCGACCTCCAGGGTGTAGCCGGCACCCGAGGGCCAGTGCTCGATGCCGAGGATGGTGACGGCGACGTTGCACACGCGCTGGATGCGGTCGGTCCACTCGGCGGCCAGTTGGCGGCGGGCGCCGATCAGCAGCAGGTGGCGGCGGGCCTCCTGCTCGATCTCCTCGTGCCCGGCCAGCACCGGGGCCAGGCAACCACCCGCGATCCCGGCGACGGCGAGCGCCCCGACCTGCGGCCAGTGCCACGGACCCTCGTTGGCGATGGCCCAGGAGGTCCAGCCGCCGGCGGTGAGCCAGCACGCGGTGCGGAAGGTGAGGGTGGCGGTGGTCAGGCGGCGCCGCGCGGAGGCGAATCCGGTGGCCAGCGCCCCGGCTGCACCAGCCGCGAGCGCCCACCCGGGGGGCATTCCGGTGGCGTGGCCCAGGCTCGCGGCGGCCAGCGCGCCGGAGACGGAGTTGAGGGTGCCGGTCAGCGGGCCGTGGCCGGCCTGCCAGTCCACCCGGTCCATCAGCCCCGGCGTGCCGGTGCGGCGGGTGCGGTTGTTCTTGGTGAGTGAAGTCATCGTGGTGGCCCTCCCGGGGCGAAGACGGCGCCGGGCCGCCCACAGGGTGTGGACGGCCCGGCCAACTGCGGTGCGGGGTTGGTGTCTTGCCTGTTCAGACGTTCCACTTCCGCTCGGCCTCCAGGCCGTTGCGGGGGTTCTCGGTGCGGTCGATGTCGACCTGGTGGGCGCGGCGGTAGGTCGGGGCGACCTCCTCCAGCGCCTGCACGACCTTGCTCATCGCGCGGTAGCCCTCGCCGATCTCCTCCACCACGACCGGCTCCACCGGCAGGCGCTCCATGGCCAGCTCGGTGAGCACCCGCAGGGCCTCCTGGAGGGCGCCGTAGGCGACGGGCAGGTCGGTGATGAGCTGCTCGAACTCGGTCATCTGCTCCGGGTCGAAGGTGGCCGCGGCCTGGAGCAGGACGTCGGCGGCGGAGGAGAGGGAGAAGGCGGGGACGGTCGAACCGGACTGCTGGTCGGACACGGTGAACTCCTTCACGGTGGACTTGCCCAGGGTGATCGGGGACGTAGCCGCTCCGGTCGCGCCGGGGACGGCGCCGGGCTGGTCGGAGCCGGTGGGGCGGTGCGCGGCGGGCCAGTTGACGTTCTCCGCCGGAACCGGCACCGCCGCCGCTCCGGCCGGAGTACCGGGGGCGTCGGTGCCACCGCCGAGGATCGCGGCGTCACGGCGCTCGCGGGCGGCGCGGGCCCGGGAGGACAGGCGGCCCCAGGTGCGGCGCATGTGGGAAGACACCATCCCCCGGTGGCGCCAGTTGCCCACCAGCGCCGACAGCGCGCCGACCCCGGCCGTGGCCAGGACGGCACCGGCCATCCTGGCCCGGTACCGGGCGGCGGAGCGCTTGAGCCGCTTGTGCTGATCAGCCGTCAACCCACCCGCGATGGGAGCCTGCCGACTGGTCCTCCCGGCCCTCCCACCGGAGGCGTTGGCGGGGGTGATGCCGGCGCGGCGCTCGGCCCGCGCCAGACCCTTGTTGAGGCGGGCCTGCTGCCGGGCGGCCCGCTTCTGCTGCCGCAGCTCCGCCCGTTCCCGCCCGCCCCGGTCACCGGTCAGGCGCCCGGCACCGGAGGATGCGGCCCGGTGCGGACGGCTACCGGACGAGGAGACCGGACTGGCCTGGCGATCGGAGCCCCAGCTGACGATGCCACCAGCCGGGTTCCGGCCGGACAGACGATGGCCGGAGCGCCCGGGGCGTTCACGTCGGGTCGAACCGGCCGGGCCGTAGCCGGAGTTCGCGACGCCGGTGCGGCTCTGCGGTCGGTGGGAGGTGGTGGTGCCCTGCTCGAACACGGCGGTGCTCCGTCCCGGGGCGTTGGAGTGGCGGGAGGACTGGGCCGGAACCGAGCCGTACCCGGCGGCCCGGCGCCCGGCCGAAGTCGGACCGTAGGAGCCGCCACCCCGCAGGGCGGTGCCGGCGGCGTGGCGGGCGCGGTGGCCGGCGCCGAACGGCAGGGTGCCGTGCCGGGAGCGGCCGGTTCGGCGGCGGAGTGCGGCGATCCCCGCGGCTGCGGTGGCGGCGGCTCCGGCGGCGGCCAGCGGCAGGGGCCCGGCGACCACCGCGCCAGAGGCGAGACCGGCGGCGGCGTTCGCGGCGGCCACCGCCAGCGGCATGCCCGGGAACGACTGCCCGGCCGGAGCCGGGGCGGCAGTGGCAGGAGCATTGGGGGGTGGTGCGGCGGTGGTGACCTCGACCACGGTCGGGGCATCGGACATGATGCAACTCCAGGTCTCTCGAAGGGACATCTGGAGCCCGGGGCAGCCGGCAAGCTGCCAGGCGTAGGCGGCCGCCCCGGGCACTCAGCGCACGACGATCGGCATCTCCAGGTCCCGGTGGGTCAGGGCCGGGGTGAAGCCGAGGAGGCCGAGCTCGTCAGCGAGCGCATCCACGACGACCGGCGCGCGGTGCCGGCCGCCCGCACAGCCGACCGCGATCAGCAACGGTGCGTCCGCCGGCCCGGCGCTGAACGCCAGGACCGCGAGCGCGAACGCGGTGACCATCTCCCGGATTCCGGCGGTGGCCATCACCGAGGCCTTCACCGGCTCGTCGCGTGCGGTCATCTCCCGCAGTTCCGGGTTCACGTGGGGGTCGCGGAAGTGGGTGCGCAGGTCCAGCGTCAGGTGGGCGCCCTCGGGCGGGGCGCCGTGCAGGTAGCCGAAGCTGACGATCTCGATCACGGGCAGGCTCACGATGTGCTCCGTTCCGGTACTGGTCAGAGGGTGTTGGGCGCCAGGCTGAGGAACATGACGGAGGCGCCGTCCGGGGCGCCGGTCTGCTGGCGGACGGCGTCCAGGACGCTGATCACGGCCTGCTGACGGGTGGCGCCGGGCGGGGCGGTGAGCACTCCATCCCGGGTGACCGTGGCAAAGCCCCGGTCGATGGGCCACTGGAGCGTGATCAGGTAGTGCAGGGACTTCACAGCAAACTCCTTCAAGATCAGGGGTGTTGGACATTCAGACCGCGATGTCGGCGGGGTCCGCGCAGGGCACGCAGGTGCCCAGGTGGCGGGGCAGCACGTACCCGGCATCGGCGCCGCAGGCGGGGCAGGTGCGCCGGGCCCGGTTCGCGGCCGCCAGCGCCGTACGTCGGCCCGGGGTCATCTCCCGGACAGGCGCCGCGAGTTCGGGCCGGTAAAGGTGAGCCTCGGCGGTGCCACCGAACCGGGACCGCCACCTCACGACCGCCGCGACCGGCTGGCCCCCGGGGCGAAGGCCGCGGGCGCGGAGCTGGCGGCGGGTGCACAGGCCATCCGGCGCGCACTTCCACCGGTGGACCGGCAGGAGGCCGGCCCCGGACTCGGCGTCCGGGGCGGACTGTCGGCGGGTCACCGCAGGGTCGCGCCGGCGCCGAGCGCCAGCAGGGCGGGCGAGGCGCCGTCGGTGACACGGGCTTCCTTGTAGCGGGCGGCAATCCACCCGGCCGACCAGCCGGTCAGCTCCATCGCCCGGCGCTGCGGGAGCTGCACGGCGACGGCGGCCCGGACGATCTCCCGAGCCCGCTCCTCCGGCAGCTGCTCAACCGCCGGAGCGGCGTTCAGCAGCTCCTCCCGGACCCGCTCCAGCATCACGTGCTCACGGTGCTCACGCTCGCTCACCTCGCGCTCACGACGCTCACGCTCGGCCCGCTCGGCCGCCTCCCGCCGGTCCCGCTCCGCCCGCTGGGCGGCCTCCCGGCACTCCTGCTCCTCACGTTCGGCGCGGGCCATCTGGTGCTCGTGCTCACGCTGTTCACGGACCAGCCGGGCCTCATGCTCGCGGCGCTCACGCTCACGCCTCTCGGCCGCGTCGAACTGCTCCAGCCGCTCGGCCCGCTCGCGCTGGCGCTTCTGCTCGGCGCGCTGTTCGCGCTCCGCCCGCTCAGCGCGCTCAGCCTCCGCTCGCGCTACCAGCGCGGCACCGATCGCCCGCCGGTAGGCGAGCGCGCTCTCCGCGGTGACGATCAGCAGCAGCGGCGCCACCGAGTGAACCGCGACCCCGACCGCGTCCCGCTTGAGGGCCGAGTCACCGATGTTGAGCAGCAACGTCATGGTGCCGGTCAGCCAGCGCAGCACCACCGGCCACCGCCCGCCGTCCCCGCCCAGGCGGGCCAGGACCGCGTCCATCCGGGTCACGATCACCACCGCCGCGTCCACCACCAGCGGCAGGATCGGCGCGGTCCACGACCACCCGTCGGGGGTGTGGGCGCGCATCAGCGGGGTCACCGTGAGCACGCTGTACAGGACCGCCCCGAACGTGATCGTCCACGTCCCGGCGGTCAGCGCCCGCTCGGCCGAGCGGACCTGATCCGCCGTCACCGGAACCCTCACGACGACCACCCGACCTTGCGGCGCGGGTCGTTGGTGAGCGCCGGGTGAGCGGCCGTGAGCGCGGTGAGCGCCGACCAGTCCCGCTCCCTCAACACGGCCACCTTCTCCAGCCACCGGCCGGTTCCGGCGTCGTTGCGACCGGCCCGGCGCAGCCCCTCGTCGGCCTGAACCTGAGCGGCGCTCACGCCGCCTCCCCGAACTCCGCAGCCGAGCGCCGACGGACGACACCGCGGCGCATCAGCGGCACCGGGGCCGAGCGCAGCAGCCGCTCCGCGTAGGCGGCCAGCTCGAAGTCCTCGCGCCGCAGGTCCTCCAACACCGCCAGCGCCACGTCCAGCCGCAGCTTCCGCTCCATCTCGGACTCGCCCGGCACGCCGGTGAACAGCTCCTCGTCCACGCCGAGCGCCAGCTCCGCGAACTCCTGGTCACCGAGGGCGCGTTGACCTGCGATGATGTTCCTCATGGGTCTACCTCTTCTGCTAGTGGGGTGACCCAAGAGACCGCCGCGCGCCCGGCCAAGGAAGGCGCGGCGGTCTCGCTCTGTCTGGGCCTGACAGCTCGTGACGAGCAGTCATGGGCCCGGCCCGCCACCGCCGAAGCGGAAGCGGAAGCGGACCGGGGACCAAAAGTGCTCGTAGCGAAGGGACTTCGCCGACCGCGTACGTCACGCCGACCGGACCCGAGTCCCTGAATCGGTGCGCCATCGTCACTGCTCTGGCGCCAACAGGCGGCTCACACCCACTCCCGGGGCGTGCTGCGTGGCTCGCTGCCGCTGCGACATCACCCGGTCACCACGGGGGCGGTCTGTCTCATCCCGCCACGTGCATCGAGACCCCGCTGTCCTTCCCCACACTCCCGAAGGAGCGGCACGCCACTGCGTAAGGGGAGGGCTGCGTTCGTCACGGCGGTTCGCCCCCGGCATCTCGGCCTAGGCGCCTACCGCGACCGCCACCCTCGCGTCGGTCTCGCACGATCACTCTTCAGTTCTCAAGCAACGAGCGCTGCCTTCAGCCAGCCGTGAAGCCGACCTCCAGGCGCGTTTGCGCAGATCAGAGCAGCCCAAAGAAGGGCCTTTCGGACTCACAGTCCTAGGACTGCTTGCCGCTGAGGAAGACGATGCATCACCCGGACCGAAGCTGTCAACAGTCCTAGGACTGTGCTTCACTTGTCCTGCGGAAAGGAGCCGACATGGCGGCCAAATGGAGAGAGCTGGCGGACGAGCTGGCCGAGCAGATCCGGAACGGTGACTACAAGCCCGGGCAGAAGCTGCCGGAGATCCGGGACCAGGTCGCGGCGGGCAAGGGCTCGAAGGCGACCGTCAGCCAGGCGTACAAGGCGCTGGGTGCCGAGGGCCTCGTCACCTCGATCCGAGGGCACGGCACCATCGTGCGCCCTCAGGCCCCGCTCAAGCGGATCGGGATCGAGCGGTACGACAAGGCCAAGTGGCTCCACGGTGAAGAGGTAGCCTTCATCGCCGACCGGGTCGCTTCCGGGCGGGCCTACCAGCGGAACGAGCAGACCCAGACCGTCGAGCGCATAGCCGCACCGGCTCTTGTCGCCGCGGCGCACGGCCTGCCGGCCGACTCCCCGGTGTACGCGCGGGCACGGCTCGTCAAGGAAGGCGAACAGCCCACGCACACCCTGACCAGCTACTACAGGCCCGAGCACGTTGAGGGGACAATCTTGGTGGACCCGACTCCCGGACCGGCCGGCCGTGGCGGCGGCTTCCGGGTGCTCTACGACGCCGGCTTCGAGATCGACCACATGCGGGAGGAGCTGTTCGCCCGGGCGGCCACCCCCGAGGAGGTGAAGCTCCTCCAACTCCCCTCCGGCGAGCCGGTCGTGGAGCTGCACCGGACGACGTACACCGCCGACGGCACCGTGGTCGAGTTCGCCGTCGGTGTGCACGCCGCATCGCGGTTCGCCTGGCGGTACGACTTCGAGGTGCCCGACTCCAGCCAGGCGGAGAAGGTGGGCAAGTGACGTCGCAACAGGACCTCGCAGACGCTCAGATCATCTGGGACTACCACCAGATGCACCACGAGCCGCGCCCGTGCTCCGTGGCCGTGGGTCTCGGCAGCCATGACCTCGGCGTCGCCGACGCCACCGCCGACCTGTACCACCGGGGCCTCGTACCGCTCATTCTCTTCACCGGGGCGACGAGCCCCACGACTCAGGCGGTCATGCCGCGCGGCGAAGCCGTCCACTACCGGGAGCGGGCCCTCGAACTCGGGGTGCCCGGCTCCGCCGTCTTGGTCGAGCCGCAGGCCCGCAACACCGGCGACAACATCCGGTTCTCGCGGGAGCTGCTGGAACAAGCCGGCGTCGAAGTCTCATCCGTGCTGCTGGTCAGCAAGCCGTACGAGGAGCGGCGAGCCTACGCGACCACCCGGAAGCTCTGGCCCGAGGTGGACGTCGTCAGCACGTCTACCACGCAGACCTTCGACCAGTACCTCACCTCCATCGGAGACGACCGGAAGGTCATCGACATGCTCGTCGGCGCCCTCCAACGCCTCCTCGTCTACCCAAAGCAGGGGTTCACGATCAGCCAGCAGGTACCCGCCGAGGTCCTCGGGGCCTACCACCGACTGGTGTCCAGCGGATACACCAGCCGCCTCATTCAGGCAGACTGACGGTCACTCCGGAATCTCCGGCTCTTCGCTCCAACGAGGGTGGACTCGATCGAGTCCACCCTCGTTCTGCGATGCACGCCGTTCGGCAGCCGAGCTCCTGGGGCGCGGAAAGATCCTCTCCACAGCTTCAAGGGCGCGCAAGCGCGCCGCGCGCGGCCCCAGCCGCTCGCCGCCGCTCCTGTCTTCGCCCCGCTTCGGCGGCGGCCGGCCGCGCCAGGCGACGGACGATCCGAGGTGGGCCAAGCCCGCCGTGCCTGAGGGCGGGCGGCTCCGCGGTTTTACCCACCTGTCGAGCCCGGGGCCCGCACCGAGCAAGACCGGGGGGCCACTCGGCCAGATTGCGGGCAGGCGAGGAGCCTGCCCGATTCGCGGGTCAGCTTACGGCCCCCCGATCCTGCTCGGACCCACCCCCGACAGGACCCCGGCCAAAACCGCTCCACCACCCTGACTGCACAAGTTGCGCAGACTCACGGCCGAGAGCTTCGTCTGCCTAATTTAGGGCAACTTCTACACTTACAACGCCCGAAGTCGCTAGTGTGAGGCGATCGAGCCAAGCGCAACCGCTGGGAGGCTTCAATGGCGCGCAGTGCGGCAGCAATTTTTGCGGACTTTCGATCACGGCTTGAGCTAACAGAAATTCAGGGCAGTATCGTTTCCGCTCGACACAATAGAGTCCGCCAAGAAGTTTCCTCTAGGATCGATGTTCTGAGTGACTTCTTGACAGGGTCCTACGCTCGGCACACGCTAATCCGTCCACTCAAGCAGGCAGACGTCGACATCTTCACCGTACTCGACCCGAAATATTATGATCGCGGCGCGAATGCAGTTCTTGACCTGATGCGAAATACGCTCCTCAAGGCCTACACAACCCCAAAAGTCAGCAGGAACGGCCAGGCCATTACCATTACATTCGACGACTTCATCATTGATGTCGTTCCAGCCTTCCATAGAAACGGAGGCGGATTTCTAATCCCCTCCGGAGGGATCGGAAAATTCATCGCAACCGATCCGCGTATTCATGAGTCTCACAGCTCTCAGCAGAACTCAGCTCATGGCGGCAGCCTGGTGCCAGTCATCAAAATGATCAAGGCATGGAACAGGAACATCGACCGCCACTTCAGATCATTCCATCTAGAGGTTCTCGCATGGGAGATCTTCAGAGGCGTTAAAATGAACAACGACTGGACGGCCATTAGATTCTTCTTCGACAAGGCATTCTCAACCATCCGATATCAAGTTCCCGACCCTGCCGGATACGGTACTGATGTCGCTTATTATCTCAACAGCGAGAGGCACTACGTCGAGGCAGAGTCGCGCCTCAAGACAGCTCTCGGGCGAGCAATGCGCGCGGAGCAGTACGCTGCCTCTGGCGACATGTTCCGGGCCATAGAACAGTGGCGCCTCCTGTTCGGTAGCTACTTTCCGGCCGCTTGACACCTAGCCGCCAGACACTATCTCGCCAGCAGCCGAGTCCATCGCCGCTTGATCACCAGGGCGAAAGCGCCTATAGAACCAGTCTGGAACTGACCCAGCCTGGGAACGCGTGGCAAGGATGCCGTCCTGGATCGATCGGCAACTGCGCTCTAGCGATTTGGTGCGGCTGCTCGTTATCGCGGAGCTCATCCATTCGAGCTCTGCGGTCAGTCTCGCGCGCAGCTCACTACGGCCAAGGATAATTTGTTGCTGTGAGTGAATGAGCTCGAATCCGAGAAGGATGAGGCCCGCTGAAGGCGCATACCAGCGCGCCGCAAGCTGAGAAGTGGTCATATCCATGGCCATCCCAACAATGAACCCGAAAATCATCCACGCGGCAACAAAAACCCTAATCGCAACGGCCCAACGCTCTCGCAGCCTGATATCCCACGCCGCATTCGATCTTTGGCAGATCAAGATATCAAAGGGGCGCTTTGCTGACGCTACATCCGGATACCAGTCTCGAAGCCTTTGATCATTACCCTTGTATCGAGAGGCTAGCTCGTGAACCCGCTCTGGCGGCAGGATTCCAGGATTGGCAGACGGCTTAATCTGATACACGTAGCAATCAAACTTTTCTTGAATCTCGGCAGCTTCCGCCGCCTTGGTTCGAAGCAGTGGCGCAATCAAAAGAGCGGAAATCGCAGCCCACACTGCGCCAGCAATTGATATCGCCGGGACAGTGATTTTCGCAAACGATACCCCAATTCCAGCGAGAGCAAGCAGAGAAGAGGCAAGGTATCTTGCCCCTTCAAGCATTTTGATCCTCCTGTAAGCAACAGAGCTAGCCTTAAGAAGGTCGATGCTTTTGGTCTCATTTTGGCGCACGTTAATCGCCATGGTCACCTCTGTCCAGACGAGCTGCTTCCGTCGAATCGTAGAGGTGCTCAAGGTACTGCGACTAGGCAATCTCGGATGATGACAGATGTGATCTTGAATCTTCTCGGTCATCGACCCCGCTGGCAAGCGCTCATTGGGCGCTAGGTCGGGGCGCAGGGGCTGGCAACCCGGCGTTCCCTGGCAGAGGCGGTCGGGGCTGGCGCCCCTGAAGCTCGAGCTTATTGACGTCGCCCCGCCATCAAGTCAGCTGCCCGCACAGGACTGAGCGTCTATCTGCGCTACAACGGCCCTTTACTTCGGCGGACAACCACGGACGCTCGGGGACTGTGTGCGCAGGTCAGCGGCAGCTTGACCCCACGCCAGGCAGACACCCACGTTGATTCGGGACGAAGAGGCCGACTGGTTGAGCCAGGCTTGTTTGCCATGATCCGGACCAGCGGCGGACCACGGCAGGCGGGCCACCGACTGACCGCACGTCAGCGGTAGTCCGCTCGGCGGACTGTAGATCTGCCGGCTCGCCCCAGTCCAGGGCGGCAGCGCACGATGCAACAGACCCCAACGGCGGGACCAGCGCGGGACCACGCGCTGTGCGCGGCTACGAGCAACACCAGCTCACCCGAACGTCGTGGCGTGCGTCAAGATGGCTCTGACCTGTGGAAACGTCGTCACCCTGGGGGTCAAGGGGTCGCAGGTTCAAATCCTGTCGTCCCGACCAGCGTTTACGCAGGTCGGAAGCCGTCTTCACAGCAATGTGGAGGCGGCTTTGTCGTGTTGGTGGTCGTCAGGTGGTCGTTCCCCTGGCGGGGCCGTCTCGTGCAGTCCCGAGGGTGAGCTGATGGATCGTCAGTTGGCTTGTGCTCCGCCTCAGTCCGAACGGACCTGGGCATGTCTGATCGGCCCCGCTCGGCCCATCGCTGGAGCTTCCCTCCCCCTCCGTCGCTGATTGTCACCGCCCTCGTGTGCGGTACTGCTGCGGTCCTCGGTCACTGATGGGTGTTCACGCGGCTCGTCCAAAGCGGGTCTGATGCTGCGTCGGTTGGCCGCCCGCTGTTCCCCTGGTCCTCCGTCGGCGGTTGCGGCGTCGTTCTTCGCGTTTGAGGGCGCCTGCGATGGCGTCGACGGCTTGGTGGGCGGCCTTGCGGGTGAGGTGGGCGTAGATGTTGGCGGTGGTGGAGTAGGTGGAGTGCCGGGCGGTCTTGGAGACGATGGTCATCTCGACGCCTTCGTCGAGGGCGGTGGTGACGGCGAAGTGGCGCAGGTCGTGGACGGTGCAGTCGGGCAGGCCCGCGGCGCGGGCGATCTGGTGGAAGTGGTTGAGGACGTACTCGGGGTGCAGGGGGCTGCCGTCGTCGTGGTGGAAGACGAAGCCGTCGAGGGTGGCGCGGTCGGCTTCCTTGCGCAGGCGGAGCAGGAGCTGTCGGGCGCGGGGTGAGAGGGCGACCCACTGGCGACTGGCCGCCGTCTTGGGGGTGGTCATGCAGAGCTGGTTGTTGTCGATGGCGGACAGGGTCCAGCGGACGTAGATGAGGGCGGGGTGGAGGAGGACGTCGTGCCAGTGGAGGGCGAGGGCTTCGCCCTTGCGCAGTCCGGAGCAGACGATCAGCTCGATCAGGTCCGCGAACTTCGGGTCCACGACGCGGCAGTACTGGAGGAAGGTGACCACCTGGGCGACGGTCCAGATCGTGCGCTCCTCCGAGTGGGGGCGGGGGATGATCGTGGGCCTGGCGACGTTGGCGGGCAGGCGGTGGGTGCGCTTGGCCTCGCCGAGTGCGGAGGAGAGGGTGGCGAGGATGTGCCAGACGGTGGACCGGCCCCGGCCGGCGGCGAGTTGGGCGCGGACGTAGGCGAGCAGGTGCTCGTAGGCGAGGTCGTCCAGGCGCAGGTTCCCGAAGGCGGGGATCAGGTCCTTGGTCACGTAGTCGCGGTAGCGCACCCAGGTGGTGGGCTTGAGCTGCAGCTTCTTTCCGGCCAGCCAGGTGGTCAGGTACTCGGCCACCGTCTGGTTCGGGTCGACGCTGACGCCGAGCTTGCGGCCGGACTGGTAGCGGCGAAGCGCATCCCGGGCATCGCCCTCGGTGGGGAAGCCGCCGCGGCGCACGGTGCGGTTGTGACCGCCGTGGACGGCTGGTGGGAGGTCGAGGGCGAACGTCCAGGTTCCGTGGGAGGGTTCGGTGGTGAGGCGGGGGCAGTGGGTGCCGAGCTGGTGGCGCTGCTGGTCGCGGCAGCCGCAGCGGCGGTAGACACGTCCCACCGCGAGGTGGGCACGCATGACGATCACCTACAGGCAGCGGTCCGGTGAGCGGCAATCCCCATCCTGCTCCGCCCGCTCATGACGGTCCAGGGGCACGACCACAACCCGACCACCACTCCCCCGAAACCGCCGCTGGCCTGCGGCGATCCCTTGACTTGCGCCCAAGTGCGAGCACTGGGCTTGGTACAAACACCTGCGGTGGCCTGCAGCAGACGGCCAGGGCTGACGGCCTGATCGGCCGAGGCGCCCGCACGGCAGATACGGAGAGTGACCTAGGGCGGCCGATGCTCCGTCGGGCTGCGGTCGGGCCCCGCAGTCCGATGGACGTGTGGGCAGGACCTCTTGGGGTCTGGGATGGGATCACCACGGGCGCCGCGGGCAGTCGCCCGAGGCTTTGGTTCGCTGTCCGGGGAGCTGATCGGTTGTGGGCCGAACATGACCTCAGCGGGTCGTGGTGTCCCGGTCCGCGTGCTCGGTCTGTCCTGTTGGGCCGTGTGCTCGTGGTCGTGTCGCCAGGACTGTGATCTCGTCGCCGAGCCGCACGGTGCCCAGGCGGTCGCCGCGCAGGCCCTCGGGCCGTTCCGGGACCATGCTCAGTCCGAAAGCGAGCGTGCTGCCGTACCGGTGGTGGCGCGCGAGCGCGCGGAGTGGGCGGGCCCCTCGGCGTTCTCCGGTCTCCTGGTCGAGGGTGATCACCACGCACCGTCCGCACAGTTCGGCGGTGCGGAGGACTACGTCGCCCACCTTGATCCGGTGCCAGGTGTCCTCCTCCCACGGTTCGGTGCCGGTGACGACGAGGTTGGGGCGGAAGCGGCTCATCGGCAGCGGCCCGGCCTGCGGCTCTGACGTCGGGTGGTCCTGGGCGAGATGGTGGTTGAGGGCGGCCAGTGATGCGGTGGTCGTCAGGTGCACCGGGTAGCCGTCGACCATGCTGGTGCTGGCGTCAGGTGATCCTTCATCGAGATGGATCATCCGGCTGGTGGCGGGGGCGGCCAGGTGCAGCAGGCGGACATCGCCGAGGCGCTCGCGGAACCACGCTTGGACCTCCGTGGTGGTCTCCACCGTGGGGAAGCCGGTCCCGAAGAGGATGCCCTGCGCTGCCGGGCCCGCGTGGACGTCCGGTGGCGGAACTCGGATGTGCGCGCCTGCGGGGTCGATGACGGTCAGTGAGCCGTCGGGGTGCGGCTCGGTGCGGTACCGGGCGAGGGCGGGGTCGCGGTGCTGGGTCACCGCCCGGCCGGTCGGGTCGGCGAGCATCCAGCGGCGGTCTCCGGCGAGGCCCCACGGTTGGACCTCGACGGTGTCCGGGCTGTGGCGGTAGGTCGATTTGACGGGGTAGATGTGAAGGGCGGTCAGCTGGGGCATGTCTCCGTCCTGCGGGTCGGTTGTCGGGGTGTGGGGAACCGAGCCGGGTACGGCGGGGCGGTTCGCTGCCGCCGGGCGGTGGGCACCCGGCGGCAGCGAACCGTCTTCGGTCCGGCGGCGGTCCGCTCGATCACGCCGCTACCGGCGGTGTGCTAGGCGGAGCCAGTCACGCGGGCTGGACGCAGTACAGGGCGGTGCGGGCGGTGTCGGCGTCGGTACCGGGTGCGCCGGTGATCCGGATCCGGGCCTGCTCCCCGGCGAGCAGCGTCAGCAGGCCCTGGTCGGCGACCGCGTCGGGTGCCAGCCGGTCCGCTTGCAGGAGCAGGTCACGGACGAGGGTGTGGGCGGTGACGACGACGTCGAGGGCGCTGTCGTCACCGTCGACCGGCTCGACGGTGACGTCGAACTCGGGCTGCCCGTAGTCGAATTCCTTGTCGGTCACCGGGAAGTGCACCGCGCGCAGGCCGTCGGCGTCGGCGGCCAGGAACTCCTTGGTCGAGCCGGCCGCCGGGGTCAGCGCACCCGGTACGGGCAGGCGCAGCACCGAGCGGGCTTCGACGGTCACCGGGATGTCGGTGGTCGTGGTGGTGGTGCCGTCGGCGGAGACCCGGCGCAGGGTGACGACGGTGTTCCAGGGCTGGGCCGCTTGGTTGGCGAGGGCGAGGGTGGGGGTGGCCTCGTCGTCGGCGTTCGGCTGGAGGGTGACGAGCCGGTCGGCGAAGACGCGGCGCAGTTCGTACCAGAGGGGCTTGAGGCGGCCGTCGCCGTCGATGGCGGCCCAGGAGGAGACGGGCCAGCAGTCGTTGAGCTGCCAGACGACGGTGCCCGCGCAGCGGGGCCAGTGGGAGCGCCAGTGTTCGATGCCGGCGGAGACGGCTCGGGCCTGGACGACCTGGGTGAGGTAGTGCCAGCGGTCGAAGTCGGCGGGGAGGTCGAAGTGGCGGGCGACGCCGCCGTCGAGCTTGCCGTTGCCGTCCTCGGCCTTCTGGTGGTGGAGCATGCCGGGCGAGTCGGCTGCGAGCTCCTCGGTGGGCAGGGCGCGGCGCAGGGTGGCGTGGGCGGGCGGGGCCTGCCAGCCGAACTCGGCGACGAAGCGGGGGACGGTGGCGCGGTACTCGGCGTAGTCCTGACGGTTCCACACCTCCCAGGAGTGGTGGGTGCCGTGGTCGACGTCGTTGGGGTGGTGGTCCCAGCTGCCGGACCAGGGGCTGCCGGCCGTGTAGGGGCGGGTGGGGTCGAGTTCGGCGACGATGCGGGGCAGGATGCCGAGGTAGTAGCCCTCGCCCCAGGAGTCGGTGGCGAGGTCCTCCTCCCAGCCCCAGTCGCGGAAGCCCCAGAGGTTCTCGTTGTTGCCGTTCCACAGCACGAGGGAGGGGTGGGGCATGAGGCGGGCGACGTTCTCGCGGGCCTCGGCCTCGATCTCGCCGCGCAGGGGCTGCTCCTCGGGGTAGGCGGCGCAGGCGAAGAGGAAGTCCTGCCAGACCATCAGGCCGAGTTCGTCGCAGGTGTCGTAGAAGGCTTCGTTCTCGTAGATGCCGCCGCCCCAGATCCGCACGAGGTCGATGTTGGCCTCGGCGGCGCGGGTGAGGCGTGCCTTGTAGCGTTCGGGGGTGACCCGGGTGACCAGGGTGTCGTCGGGGATCCAGTTGACGCCGCGGACGAAGAGGCGGACGCCGTTGACGACCAGGGTGAAGCCACTGCCGTGTTCGTCGGTGGAGGTGTCGAGTTCGACGGTGCGGAAGCCGATGCGGCGCTGCCAGGTGTCGAGCGGGCCCTGTGCGTCGGCGAGCGTGACGTCGAGGTCATGGAGGGCCTGGTCGCCGTAGCCGCGCGGCCACCAGAGGGTGGCGTCGGGGACCTCCAGGACGAAGACGGCGGTGTCCTGGCCGGCCGGAACGGTGACAGTGGCGGTGTGCTCGCCGATGGTGGCGGTGGCCGTGAGCTCGCGGTCGGCGCCGGTGGCGGTGCGTTCGAGGTCGAGGTGGAGTTCGACGGTGCCGGTGGTGCCGGTGACGGTGGTGTGGGGGCGGACGCGGGCCAGGCGGGCGGTGCTCCACCGCTCGATCCTGACGGGCCGCCAGATGCCAGCGGTGGGCAGGGTCGGGCCCCAGTCCCAGCCGAAGCTGCTGGCCATCTTGCGGATGTACTGGAAGGGCTCGGGGTAGACGTTGGGGCGGTCTCCGACCAGGGCGCGCACGCGCTCGGCCTCGCGGTAGGCGCTGGTGAAGTGGACCGCCAGCTCGCCGGTCAGGCCGGTGGCGTCGAAGCGGTAACTGCGGTGCATGTTGCGGGTGTTGCCGAGTTCGGTTCCGCCGTAGGTGATGGTGGCGGCGGTGTCGAGGCCGTCGAAGACCAGGTCGGTGCGCTCGTGCGGGGTGCCGTGGGCGGGCAGGTCCAGGGTGTAGGTCCAGTCCTGGCGGCCGACCCAGGCGACCTTGGTCTCGTTGGTCTCCAGGAACGGGTCCGGGATGAGGCCGGCGGCGAGCAGGTCGGTGTGGACGCAGCCGGGCACGACGGCGGGCAGCTGGTTCCCCGCGTGGTGCAGGGTCCAGCCCTGGTCGAGCTGGGTGACGTCCTTCATCGTGCGGCTCCATTCGCTGCGGGGTGGTTCCGGGGCTGGCGGGAGCAACCGTAGCCCGCCGCACCACTCTTGTCTATAAACCGGTTAGGCCAAGCTTGCGAGCTCAACTAAACGCGAACACCCCTTGTGAGAGCATGCCCTGACCCCGGATTGACCCATCGAGCATCCGATAGCTGGCCGGTCGCGAGGGTCATATCTTTACCGGTTCATGAAGGGCCGGGCGCGGGAGGCGGGAGTCAGCGCCCGAGCCTTCGCTGGGACTGGGCCCAGCGCTTGTTGAGGTCGGCGAAGTAGCCTGCCTGGTCCCCTGGGGCCGCGCCGCGGGCGATGTCGACCAGCTTGCGGCGGTAGTCGGGCGAGCTCAGTCCGATCCGGGCGTCCTTGTCGATCTCGCTCACCAGGGCCGCCTTGTCCTGGGTCTGCGTCATGATGCGCACCCCGCGTTCGTCGAAGGCCTTGAGGGCCGGCGGCAGCGGGGTGCCCTTGACCGTGGAGATGGCCTGCTCCGCCTGGGCGCTGCCCGACTTGGTCAGATACCAGTCGATCCAGGCCCGCGCGGCGGCCTTGTTCTTGGAGCGCGCGCTCACCGCGTACTTGTAGTCGGGCTGGACGACGGTGCAGAAGTGGGACTTGGACAGAGCCGGGAACGGCATGTAGGCGATGTCGTCGGGGTTGTGGCCGGCGGCCTTGGCGGCCTTCTGCATCTGCGGGATCGCCCAGGAGCCGAGGAACATCGCACCGATCTTCCCGGTGCCCATCAGGGTCTTGGAGTTCTCCCAGTCGGTGGCGGTGGGATCGGGCTCGGTCAACTTCTCGCGGGCGGCGCTGTAGAGCAGGCCGTCGATGGCGTGGAGGTCCCTGCCCGGGCTCCAGGGGTCCGGGGTGGCAGCGAGGGCGTCCCGGGCGGAGTTGTTGCATCCCGGGCCGCCGATGTGGTCGGACCATTGCCGCAGCGGCCATCCGTCGTGGTAATTGGTGTAGTAGGGGATGGCCTGGGTCTTCGCTTTGATGGCCTTGAGGGCGTCGATGAACTGCTCGGGGGTCTGCGGCCACTCGGTGACGCCGGCCTGCTCCCAGACGACCTTGTTGTAGACGAAGCCGGTGGCAATGCCGATGTTCGCCAGGCCGTACACCTGGTGTGCCACCGTGGCGTACTCGGTGAAGTCGAAGGTCTGCGCGAGCTCGTCCGCGGAGCCGAGGGACGCGAAGTGGGCCGGATACTGACTGAGGGTCATGCTGTTGGGGATCAGCAGCACGTCGCCGTAGTCGCCACTGTCCAACCGGACGCCGATCCCGCCCTCGTAGTCGGTGAGGGCCTCGAACCGCACCCTGACGTCCGGGTACGCCTTCCGGAACCGGTCCGCGTACTTCTTGAGCGTCCCGTCCGAGAGTTGGTCGACGCGGTTGGTCAGGACCTTGATCTCGCCGGAGACGCGGGTGTCGCCGCCGTCGGGGGGCGAGGCGCCGTCGCCGTCGCTACCGCAGGCCGTCAGCAGCATCGCCGTCGCGACGGCGACGGCCACCCATCCTGTGCGCATTCGCTCGTCCTTCGCGCTGGTCGTCGGGGGAATCGGTGCGGGCCCGGAGCAGCGGGCGGGAGTGCGCGGCGCGCGACGCCAAGGGCCCCAGGCCGGCAACTGGCGGGCCGGGCGGTGCGCGGATCGGGTGCCGGAGGTCCCGGAGGCAGGGCCGCACCGGGGCAGTCGCCTCGAACGTGCTCCGCGAACCGCTGGATTAACCGATTAACGCCGGGAACGCTATGACCGCCCTCTCATCACTGTCAATAGCCAGTTAACCGGTTCCGATCCATGTCCGGGGTTGGCTACTGCGGACGGCCGGGCCCGTAGTAGCTTGGGGGCGCAAGGTCTGCCTCATCGGTTCAGAAGGGTCCTCGTGGATCAGGTGTCCCCGCAGCAGAGTCCGGCCGCGCGGCGGCCCACAATCGCCGACATCGCCAAGATCGTCGGCGTGTCGAAGGTCTCCGTCTCCAATGCGCTCAACGGCCAGTCGGGCGTCTCGGAGGCGACACGGGCCCGGATCGCGGAGGTCGCGGAGGAGATCGGGTTCGTGCGCAACAGTGCCGCCCGGGCGCTGAGCGGCGCGAAGTCCTCCGCGGTGGGCCTGGCGCTGGCGCGGCCGGCCCGGATGCTGGGGACCGAGCCGTTCTTCATGGAGCTCATCGGCGGGATCGAGAACGTCCTGTCCGAGGCGTCCTACTCGCTGGCGCTGCAGGTGGTCGCCGACCACGAGCGGGGGCTGGAGGCTTACCGGCGGTGGTGGGGCGAGCGGCAGATCGACGGCGCGATCCTGGTCGACCTGCGGGAGGACGACGCCCGCGTGCCGGTCCTGGAGGAGATCGGCCTGCCGACGGTCGTGATCGGTCACCCGTCCGGCTCCGGCGGCCTGACCCCGGTGTGGTCGGACGATTCCGCGGCGGTCCGCGAGACGCTGGAGTACCTGGCGGCGCTGGGTCACCGGCGGGTCGGCCGGGTGGCCGGGCTCACGGGCCTGGTGCACACCTCGCTGCGCGACGCGGCCTTCACGACCGTGTGCGGGGAGCTCGGGCTGGAGGCCGTTCCGGTCGTCCACACCGACTACACCGGCCTGGAGGGCGCACGGGCGACACGGCGCCTGCTGCTCTCCCCCGACCGGCCCACCGCGATCCTCTACGACAACGACATGACGGCGGTGGCCGGTCTGTCGGTCGCCCAGGAGATGGGGCTCCAGGTGCCCGGGGACCTGTCGATCGTCGCCTGGGACGACTCCCCGCTGGTCCAGGTGGTCCGGCCTCCGCTCACCGCGCTGACCCGGGACATCCACGCCTACGGCGCGCACGCCGCCCGGACTCTGCTGGCGCTGATCGCGGGCGGGAAGGGCGAGGGTTACGAGGACGCCGCTCCGCAGCTGACGCCCCGCGGGAGCACTGCGGCACCGCGGGCCTGAGCGGTCCGGCCCCTGGGGCGGGCCGGGCTCACGGCCTGCGCGGCGGTGGGCCGGTGGTCCCGCGCGGGACCAGCTCGGGGGTGCCGGAGACGCGGGACTCGGCCCGTCCGGTGTCCAGGAGTTCGAGCAGGCACCGGGCGACCTCCGAGCCGAAGGCGAACGGGTCGTGGCTGAGGGCGGACAGGTTCGGCCGGGTGATCCGGCACAGGTCCGAGTCGTCCCAGGCGACGAGTGACAGGTCCTCGGGGACCCGCAGGCCCAGCTCGGCGGCCACCGCCAGGCCGGCCACGGCCATGATGTCGTTGTCGTAGACGATCGCGGTGGGCCGGTCGGCGGCGGTGAGCAACTCCCGGGTGGCCCGGGCGCCCTGATGTGCCGACAGGTCGGTGACCACGGTGCGGTGGTCCTCCAGGGACAGTTCGACGGCGATGTCCTCGAAAGCCCGCGAGCGGACCAGCGCGCTGCCGAGCTTGGCGGGGCCCGCGATGTGGGCGATCCGCCGGTGCCCGAGAACGGCGAGGTAGCGCACCGCCTCCGTGACGGCCGCCGCCTCGTCGCTCCAGACCGCCGGGAAGGGGCCGCTGTGGTCGGGGTGGGTGACGGCGACGACTGGCATGCCCAAGTGGTGGGTTGACTCGATCCGGGGGTCGTCCGCGGTCACCCCGGTCAGCACCGCCCCGTTGACCTGGCCGGACTGCCACCACTGCCGGTAGAGGGCGATCTCCATCTCCCGGCTGGTGGTCAGGTGCAGCAGCAGGGAGCAGGGCCGTTCTGACAGGACGTGCTCGATGCCGCCGATGAGGGCCATGTGGAGCGCGTCGAGTCCCTCGTCCACTGCTTCGCGGCTGATCGCCATCCCGATGGTGTGCACCTGCGGACCACGGGCCAGTGAACGAGCGGCGAGGTTGGGGGACCAGCCGAGCTCCCGGGCGGCCTCGGTGATGCGGCGGCGGGTCTCCTGCGAGACGCCGGGCCGGTCGTTGAGGGCGAGCGAGACGGCACCGGCGGAGACCCCGGCGCGAGCGGCGACGTCTCGGATCGTCACCCGGTGCGGCATGCTGTTCCCCTCTGACGGCTGGCGGGCCTTCGGCACGCTTCCACGTGCACCCGGGTCCCATCCTGTCAGGTCGCACAGCAGCGGCAGGCCGCCCGTCCGCCTCGGGTCAGCCCTCGGGCGGCGGGGCCGTCTCCGCCGATCCCCGCACGATCAGGCGGGTGGGGATCAGGACGCGGCGGCTCGGGCCGGTGTCGCCGCGAAGCCGGTCGAACAGCACACCGGCGGCGCTCCTGCCGAGGGCCGCGGGGTCCTGGGCGACAACGGTCAGAGCAGGGGTGAGCAGCGCGGCGAGTTCGAGGTCGTCGAACCCCAGCAGGGCCGGCATCGCTTCGTGACGGGCGAGGACGGCGAGGGCCGCCGTGGTGATCCGGTTGTTGGCGGTCAGCAGCGCGGTGACGGGCTCGGGGCCCTCCAGCAGGCGGGCGAGGGATCGCGCGACCTGGGCGGGGGTGGTCGGGCCGGTGGCGATCCAGCGTTCGTTTACCGGCAGGTTCGCCTCGGCCATCGCCCGGCGGTATCCGCGCAGCCGCTCCGCGCAGGTGTGGATGCCGGGCAGGTCGCCGACGAACCCGATGCGGCGGTGTCCGTGGCGGATCAGGTGGGTGACGCCGTGGCGGGCGCCGCCCGCGTTGTCGCTGAGGACGGCGTCGGCGTCGATGGCCGCGGCGGGCCGGTCCAGGAACACCACCGGCGTGCCCGAGGCGATCTCCGGCACCAGGTAGGAGTGGTCGGTGCCGGCGGGCACGATGAGCAGGCCGTCGACCCGGCGCGCGCAGAAGGCCGTGGCCAACTCGCGCTCGCGCTCCCCGTCCTCCGCGCTGGATCCGGTGAACAGCAGGCAGCCCTGCTCGATGGCCACCTCCTCGACCGCGCGGGCCAGGTGTGAGGAGAACGGGTCGCCGATGTCCTCCAGGAGCAGCGCGATGCTCGCGGTGCGGCCGGTGCGCAGCAGGCGGGCGCTGTCGTTGCGGCGGAATCCCAGCTCGGCGATCGCTGCTCGGACCCGCTCGGCCGTCGCGGGGGTGACGCCGCTCTCGTGGTTGACGACCCGGGAGACGGTCTTGAGGCCGACGCCCGCTCGCGCGGCGACGTCGTTCATGGTCGGCCTGACGCCGTGTCTGCTGGTGCTCATCGGTCAGCGGTGGGCGGGGAGTGCGGGGCGGGCGAGGGCGGCGGCGCCGACCAGGCCCGCGTCGGTGCCCAGGTGCGCGGGCACCAGGCGCAGTCCGCGGGTGAAGGAGAGGGTGGCGTAGGAGGCGAGGTGGCGGGCGAGCGGGTCGAAGAGGACGGGGCCGGCCTTGGCGACGCCGCCGCCGATGACCGCGGCGTCGAGTTCGACGAGGGTGGCGGTGGCGGCGATGCCGACTGCCAGGGCCCGGGCGGCGCGGTCGTAGGCGGTCAGGGCGAGCGGGTCGCCGGCCTGGGCCGCGAGGGCGACGGCGCCCGCGGTGGCGTCGCCGTCCGGGCCGGGGCGCCAGCCGAGTTCGGCGGCGGTGCGGGCGATGGCGGTGCCGGAGGCGAGTCCTTCGAGGCAGCCGCGGGAGCCGCAGGGGCAGGGGCGGCCGCCGTAGTCGATGCTGATGTGGCCGAGGTGTCCGGCGTTGCCGGTGGTGCCGGTGTGGAGGCGGCCGTCGAGGACGAGGCCGGCGCCGACGCCGGTGGAGACCACCAGGCACAGGGCGTTGCGGAAGGGCCGGGCGGCGCCGCGCCAGTGTTCGGCGGCGGTCATGGCCACGGCGTCGCCGCCGAGGACGACCGGCAGGTCGCGGACGGCGGGGTGCTCGGCTGCCTCGGAGCGCAGCGGGTAGCCGCGCCAGCCGGGGAGGTTGACCGGACTGACGGTTCCGGCGGCGATGTCGACGGGGCCGGCGCTGCCGATGCCGAGCGCCCGTACGTGCTGCCAGCCGGGGAGGCGGGCGAGGTCGTCGAGGACGTGGTCGACGGCGGCCATCAGCTCGTGCCGGTCGCCGTCGGCGGGGGTGGACACCTGGAGCTGGTGCAGCAGGGTGCCGTCCGTGTCGACCAGGCCGCCCGCGATCTTGGTGCCGCCGATGTCGAGCGCCGCGATCAACGGTCCTGCGGGGATGCCCCCCGGCGCTGATCCGACCGTGGTCGCGGCACCGGCCATGTCGTAACTCATCGTGATTACTCCGGGTGTCGGGCTGAGGGGCTCCGCAGTGATGGACCGGGTGCCGCCGGGGCGTTTCCGGTGATTCTGACCCTCTCTGACAACGTTGTCCAGCCATCCTCGATCGCAGTCGGATAACAGGGCCGATCCACTGTTGAGTTAGGCAAAGTTTTAGTAAAGACAGCCTTGATCGGTAACAAAACTGGTGGATATCAAAGTTGACCGCTCTATGGACATGGCAGCAAAGTGACGTCTACGTTAAGCGTCCAGCAGCCAGGGAGGCCGGTCAGGTCCGCTGGATGTCGCTTCCCCCGTGTTCAGAAGACGATCAGCGCGAAGGATGGGCGAGATGCGAAGAGGATGGGTGGCCGTTGTGGCCGCGACGATGGTGGCGCTCACGGCGTGTAGCAGCAATGGCGGGAGCGGCGCCACCTCGGTCCCGACGGTCAACTCCGACCCGGCCAAGGTGTCCGGCTCCATCACGGTCCTGACGAACCGTACGGACCAGCTGGGCGACGGCACCTTGGACAAGTACGCCGCCGAGTTCACCAAGCTCTACCCGAACGTCAAGGTGAAGTTCGAGGGGATGAAGGACTACGAGGGCGAAGTCAAGATCCGCATGAACACCGAGAACTACGGTGACGTGCTGCCGATCCCCTCGGACCTGTCGATCGCTCAGTTCCCCAACTTCTTCTCGCCGTTGGGCGATGCCGCCGAGCTGTCCAAGCAGTACCAGTGGACCGACTACTCGACGGTCAGCAGCAAGGTCTACGGCATAGCCAACTACGGCACCGTGACCGGCTTCGTCTACAACAAGAAGGTCTGGGCGGAGGCCGGCGTCACCGACTGGCCGAAGACCCCCGAGGAGTTCGTCACCGCACTGAAGGCCATCAAGGCCAAGGGCGCCGCCACCCCGTACTACACCAACTACCACGACGGCTGGCCGCTGCGGCAGTGGACAGACGCGGTCAGCTCCCCCAGCTGCGACCCCAAGGCCAAGGACGCGATGGCCACCACGCCGCTGCCCTGGACCAGCGGCAACGACATCTTCACCATCGACGGCCTGCTGTACTCGGTGGTCAACGAGAAGCTCTCCGAGACCGACCCGACCACCACCAACTGGGACAACTCCAAGGTCCTGCTGGCCACCGGCAAGGTCGGCTCGATGTACCTCGGCTCCTGGTCCATCTCGCAGGTGCGCGACGCCGCCACCAAGGCCGGCGCCAACCCGGACGACATCGGCTACATGCCGTTCCCGTCCACCACCGGCAAGCCCTGCACCGTCCTGCAGCCGGACTACAAGTACGCGATCAACAAGCACTCCAAGAACCAGGAGGCGGCCCGCGCCTGGATCGACTGGTTCATCAACAAGTCCGGCGCCGCGCAGAACGAGCAGGGCATCTCCTCCGTCAAGGGCACCGAACTGCCCAGCGCCCTCAAGCCCTTCACCGAGAAGGGCGTGCAGATGATCGGCCAGAACCAGGAACAGCTGGCCAAGGTCAAGAAGATCGACAAGGGCGCGGAGATCAACCTCGACGCCCCCGACTACCGGCAGAAGCTGGTCGACATCGCGCGCGGCGCCGCCCCCGGCGACCAGAAGAGCTACTTCGCCGAGCTCAACAAGAAGTGGTCCGAGTCGCTGAAGACGGTCGGCTGACCCACCCGGGGACCGAGCGGCACGGCCCCGCGCCCACCCGCCCTGACATCAGGGCCGGGCCGTGCCGCTCACCGGACGCCAGGACCAACGAAGGAACGAAGATGACTGCACTGCAGAGGGACCGGGGCACCGCACAGCCCCCCGCGCGGACCGCCTCCGCCGCCCCTGTCGGCCGAGGCCGCGCCACCCGGCGCAAGGGTGTCCGCCGGCACTGGTGGTTCACACCGTGGCTCTACCTGCTGGTACCGCTCGGGCTGCTGACCGCCTTCACCTACCTGCCGATCGCCGACATGCTCGGCTACAGCTTCACCGACTGGGACGGCATCAGCCCCGAGAAGAGCAACGTCGGGCTCGAGAACTACACCGACCTGTTCACCCGCCCCGAGCTGTTCAAGGTGTTCCTCGTCAGCGGCGTTTACCTGATCGCCGCAGTGCTGCAGATCTGCCTGGCGCTCTACTTCGCCACGGTGCTGAGCTTCAACACGAAGTTCCGCAACCTCTTCAAGGGCATCCTCTTCTTCCCCTACCTGATCAACGGCGTGGCGATCGGGTTCGTCTTCCTCTACTTCTTCCGCCCCCAGGGCACCCTGGACTCCCTGTTGGCACTCCTGGGCATCCACGGCGACCACCTCTGGATGGGCGACCCGGACCTGGTCAACAAGTCCCTGGCCGGCGTGTCGGTCTGGCGCTACACCGGCCTGAACCTGGTGCTCTTCCTCGGCGCCATCCAGTCCATCCCGCCGCACCTCTACGAGGCCGCCGCCCTCGACGGCGCGAGCCGCTGGCAGCAGTTCCGCCACATCATCGCGCCCAGCATCAAGCCCGTCATCAGCCTCAGCGCGATCCTCGCCGTCTCCGGCTCGCTGGCCGTCTTCGAGATCCCCTACATCATGACCGGCGGCGCCAACGGCTCGCAGACCTTCGTCATCCAGAGCATCAACATGGCCTTCAAGTTCGACAAGTTCGGCCTCGCCTCGGCCAGCGCCGTCGTCCTGCTCGTCCTGATCCTGCTCGTCACCTGGATCCAGCGCCGCCTGGTGCCGGAGGAGAGGGTGGAACTCTCGTGACCACCAATCCCGTCACCCCCGCCCGGCAGCCGCGCGCCGCCCGCAGGATCCACACCCGGTCCGCCGTCGCCGGCGGCGCCAAGTACCTCTCCCTGCTCCTGGCCTCCGCCGTCGTCCTGATCCCGCTGCTGGTGATCTTCTTCACCGCGCTGAAGACCCGTCAGGAAGCCCTCGGCACCGGGCCGCTGGACCTGCCCGGCAACTGGCTCAACTTCGAGAACTTCCGCATCGCCTTCACCCAGGGCAAGATGCTGCCCGCCTTCCTCAACACCACCTTCATCCTGCTGGTCTCGGTCACCGGCACGGTCGTCATCGGCTCGATGACCGCCTACGCCATCGACCGCTTCGACTTCCGGCTCAAGAAGCTCGTGATGGCGCTCTTCCTGCTCGCCAGCCTGGTCCCCAGCGTCACCACCCAGGTCGCGACCTTCCAGATCATCGACAACCTCGGCGCGTTCAACACCCGCTGGGCGCCGATCCTGCTCTACCTCGGCACCGACATAATCTCGATCTACATCTTCCTGCAGTTCATCCGCTCGATCCCGGTCTCCCTCGACGAGGCCGCCCGCCTCGACGGCGCCAACAGCTTCACCATCTACCGGCGCATCATCCTGCCGATGCTCAAGCCCGCCATCGCCACCGTGGTCATCGTCAAGGGCGTCACCGTCTACAACGACTTCTTCATCCCCTTCCTCTACATGCCCTCCAGCGACCTCGGCACCATCTCCACCTCGCTGTTCCGCTTCCAGGGCCCGTTCGGCGTCAACTGGGAGATCATCTCGGCCGGCACCATCCTGGTCATCCTGCCGACCCTGATCGTCTTCCTCGCCCTGCAGCGCCTGATCTACGCCGGCTTCGCCGCCGGCTCCACCAAGTGAGCCGGCTCCCAGGGCAGACGACCCGGAGGCACCGCACCTGCGCCGCGGTGCCTCCGCCCAGGCAGGGCGCCCCCACCACGGCAAGGCGACCGAGGCCATGAGCGGACGCGTCACCATCCGCGACGTCGCCGCCCGCGCGGGAGTCTCCCCCGGCGCCGTCTCGCTCGCCCTCAACGACCGGCCCGGAGTCTCCGCCCCCACCCGGCACCGCATCCGGGCCGCCGCCGCCGAACTCGGCTGGGTACCCAACCAGGCCGCCCGCAGCCTGGCCGCCCTCCACCCGGACGGCGGGACCGTCGGCCTGGTCATCGCCCGCCCCGCCCACCAACTCGGCCTGGAACCTTTCTACATGGAGTTCATCTCCGGCATCGAGACCGTGCTGGAGGAGCGCTCGGCGACCCTGCTGCTGCGCCTGGTGCGCGACCGCGAGCAGGAGATCGCCGTGCACCGCACCTGGTGGCGCACCCGCCGGGTGTCCGGCGCCGTCCTGGTCGACCTCACCGAGGACGACCCCCGCATCCCGGCCGTGGCCGCGCTCGGCATGCCCGCCGTCGCCGCCGGACACCCGGCCCTGGCCGGCCCGGCGGTGGCCACCGTGTGGACCGACGACTCCGCCGCCGTCGAGGACGCCGTCCGCTACCTGGCGATGCTCGGCCACCGCCGCATCGCCCGGGTCGGCGGCGACCCGGCCCTCGGCCACACCGCGATCCGCGCCCGGGCGCTGGAGGCCGTCGCCGCTCAGCTCGGCCTGGAGCCGCCGCGCAGCCTGACCACGGACTTCTCCGGCCGGGCCGGCGCCCGGGCCACCCGGATGCTGCTGTCCTCCGCCGAGCGCCCCACCGCGATCGTGTACGACAACGACATCATGGCCGTCGCCGGCATCGCCGTCGCCGCCGAGCTCGGCCTCCAGGTCCCCGCCGACCTGTCCCTGATCGCCTGGGACGACTCCCAGCTCTGCCGGCTCACCCACCCCCCGCTGTCCGCGATGAGCCACGACGTCCACGGCTACGGCGCCCAGGTCACCCGCACCCTGTTCGACGTCATCGAGCACCGGCGCCCGCCGACCGCGCCTGCCCCGACACCCGTCCTGGTACCCCGCGGCAGCAGCGGACCGCCGTCCCGCTGACCGCCTCCCACAGACTCCCGGCCCGTCCCCGGCTCCTCTTGAGGGTGAGGAAGCCCGGGGACGGGCCGGGGCCCACGCACACCGGAGCACCGACATGACCGCCGACCTGCTCACCACCACCATCCGCCCCTACGCCTGGGGCTCCACCACCGCCCTCGCCGAGCTGACGGGCCGTCGGCCCACCGGCGAACCCGAGGCCGAGCTGTGGATGGGCGCCCACCCCGGCGCACCCGCCCTGATCGACCGCGGCCGGGGCAGCGAGACACTCGACGCCGTCATCGCCAGGGCCCCGCGGCACGAGCTCGGCGAGCGGGTGGCCGAGCGCTTCGGAGCCCGCCTGCCCTTCCTGCTGAAGCTGCTGGCCGCCGACCACGCCCTCTCCGTCCAGGTCCACCCGACGACCGCCCAGGCCGAGGCCGGGTACGCGGCCGAGGAGGCCGCCGGCATCCCGCTCGACGCCCCGCACCGGATCTACCGCGACCGTCACCACAAGCCCGAACTGATCTGTGCGCTCGGCGAGTTCGAGGCACTCTGCGGCTTCCGCGACCCCCAGGCCACCGCCGCGCTCTGGGAGCGCCTGGCGCTGCCGGTGCTGGCCCCCTGGATCCGGCAGCTGCGCACCGCTCCCGCCGACCAGGCGCTGCGCGCGGTGCTGACCGCCGCTCTCGCGGACGACCGGGCCAGGGGCGAGCGCGCCGCCGCCGAACTCCCCTCCGTCCTGACCGCCCTGGCCTCGGGCGACGACGCGGACGCGGCCACCTGGGCCGCCTACCGGGACGCCGCCCGCGACTACCACGGCGACCCCGGGATCCTCGCCGCGATGCTGCTCAACCACGTCCGCCTCGGCCCCGGCCAGGCCCTCTACCTGGACGCCGGCGTCCCGCACGCCTACCTGCGCGGCCTCGGCGTCGAGATCATGGCCGGCTCCGACAACGTGCTGCGCTGCGGCCTCACCCCCAAGCACGTCGACACCGCCGCACTGGCTGCGGTGGTCGGCTTCCGCCCCACCACCCCGCAGCACGTCCCCGCCGTTCCCACCGGCCCCGGAGAGCTCGAATTCCTCACACCTGCCGAAGAGTTCAGCCTCTCCCGGATCGAACTCGGCGAACCCCTCGACATCGCCGACGACGGCCCGCAGATCCTGCTCTGCGTGCGCGGCGCCGCCCGGATCGACGGCGGCACGGCACTCGCCGCCGGGCAGTCCGCCTACCTCCCGGCCGCCGACGGACCCGTCCGGCTGGACGGTGACGCCACCCTGTTCCGCGCGAAGGTCCCACAGCCCCGCTGACCGAAGCCCACCCGTCACGCCCCCAGGAACCACCCCACCCACGCTTGTCCGGAGGAGCCCCGTGAACGACCAGCCCCGCACCACCAGCCGCCGCACCCTGCTGGGAGCCGCCGCCCTCAGCCTCGCCACCACCCCCCTGATCGGCGGCACCGCACTCGCCACCACCGGCGCGGGTCAGGAAGCCGAGCAGCAGGGCCGCGGCCGCGAAGACGGCGCGAAGCGCTCGTTCGTCACCGCCAGGGACGCTGAACTGCGCCTGAACGGCCGGAAGTTCCGCTTCGGCGGCACCAACTGCTACTACCTCCACCAGCAGTCCCACTACATGATCGACGCAGTGCTGAACGACGCCGCCACGATGGGCCTGACGGTGATCCGCGCCTGGGCCTTCGCCGACGGTGACGGCCACTCCCACCGCGCCCTGCAGCCGCAGCCGTTCCGGTACGACGAGGCTGCCTTCGACAGCCTCGACTACGCCGTCCACAAGGCCGGGCAGCTCGGCCTGCGGCTGGTCCTCCCTCTGGTCAACAACTGGCCCGACTACGGCGGCATGCGCCAATACGTCTCCTGGTTCCTCGGCCTGCCCGACGACTCCTACGGCGAGGGCGTCAACCACGACCGCTTCTACACCGACGCCAACTGCAAGAAGGCCTACCGGGCCTGGGCCAAGCACGTCATAGGGCGCCGCAACCGCTACACCGGCCTGCGCTACGACGCCGACCCCACCGTCATGGCCTGGGAGCTGGCCAACGAGCCGCGCTGCCGCAGCGACAAGTCCGGTGCCACCCTGCTCGGTTGGGCCCGTGAGATGAGCTCCTACGTCAAGGCGCTGGCCCCGCGCCAGCTGCTCGCGGTGGGCGACGAGGGTTTCTACGGCAAGGCCGGCCACGCCGACTACCCCTACTCCGACTACGAGGGCGCCGACTGGCTGAAGCTCACCGCGCTGCCCTCGATCGACTACGGCACCGTCCACGTCTACCCGCAGAACTGGGGTGAGACCAGCGGCTCCAAGCCCGGCACCGATGCCACCGCCTGGGGCACCCGCTGGATCACCGACCACCTCGCCGACGGCCGCACGCTCCGCAAGCCCGTCGTCGTCGAGGAGTTCGGCCTCCAGATCGACCCCGCCCGCGACATCCCCGACGCCGCCGCCCGCGACGCCGCCTACCGGGCCTGGACCGACGCCGCGCTCGCGAACGGCGCGGCCGGCGACCAGTTCTGGCTGCTCACCTCCCGCGTCGACGACGGCTCCTTCTACCCCGACTACGACGGCCACCGCGTCATGTGGAACAACGACCCCGCCAACCCCACCCAGGCCTGCGCCCAGCTCTTCGCCGCCCACGCGAAGGCGATGACCGCGGCGAGCTGACCCCTCGCCGGCCCCCGACCGCCCGCCGCCCGGTGACCGTCATGCCCGAGCCGCGGGCCCCGCCGTGAGGAGCCCCGCATGCAGCCCCGCGCCACCGTTCTCTTCCAGGGCGACAGCATCACCGAGGCCGGCCGCGACCGCGCCCGCCCGGAGGACCTCGGCCACGGCTACGCCGCGCTGGCCGCCGCCGCGCTGCCCGGCGCCCCGCAGGTGCTCAACCGGGGCGTCGGCGGAGACCGCCTCGCCGACCTGCGCGAGCGCTGGGAGGCCGACACCCTCGCCCACCGCCCGGCCCTGGTCTCCGTCCTGATCGGCGTCAACGACACCTGGCGCCGCCACGACCAGGGGCTGCCCAGCCCGGTCGGCACCTGGGAGCGCGACTACCACCGGCTGCTCACCAACCTGCGCGGGCACTGCGCCCCTCGGCTGCTGCTGATCGAACCGTTCCTGCTGCCGGTGCGGGCGGAGCAGTGGAGCTGGCGGGCCGACCTCGACGCCCGGATCCAGGCCGTCCGCCGCCTCGCCACCGCCCACGACGCCCGCCTGCTGGCCGCCGACGGTCTGCTCAACCAGGCAGCCCGCACCGCAGGCGACCCCACCCTGATCGCGGCCGACGGCGTCCACCCCACCCCGCTCGGCCACCGCCTGCTCGCCGACGCCTGGCTGGCCCTGACAGCCGCCCCCAACGCCTGACGCGTCGTCACCGGCGCGTCACCGCACCACCACCCCCACCCATGGCACGAAAGGAACCTCCGTGTACCAGAGACTCCGGACCCGCCGCACCTCGAACCTCGCGCCGACGGCCGTCCTGCTCGCCGCCGCCCTCGCCGCCACCGGCCTGACCCTCGGCCGGGCCAGCACCGCCCAGGCCGACACCGCCGGGTCGTTCGCCACCCGCTGCGGCGTCCACTTCTGCCTGGACGGCAAGGAGTACTACTTCGCGGGCACCAACACCTACGACTTCTTCACCTACGGGTCGGCCTCCGGCGACACCGAGTCGCAGTTCATGGACAAGGCCCGCATCGACGCCCAGTTCGCCAACCTGAAGGCGGACAAGGTCGACGTGGCGCGGCTGTGGATGTTCAACCACGAGAACTGGCACGGCTTCGAGACATCCGAGGGCGTCTACGACGAGCAGCAGTTCGCCCTGTTCGACTACGTCATCGAGTCGGCCAAGGCCCACGGCGTCCGACTGGTCCCGGTGTTCGAGAACTACTGGGAGGCGTACGGCGGCATCGACGCCCGCCTTCGCTGGGAGGGCCTGTCCGGCGGCCAGCCCGCCCGGGCCGCGTTCTTCGACAAGGCCCGCTGCCCCGGCTGCTTCACCTCCTACAAGAACTACGTGTCCTACGCGCTGAACCGGGTCAACCACTACAGCGGCGTCAAGTACAAGGACGACCCGACCGTCTTCGCCTGGGACCTGATGAACGAGCCCCGTTACGAGGGCCAGAGCCAGGCCGAGAACGTCAACGGCACCACCCTGCGGGCCTGGGTCGACGAGATGGGCGCGTTCGTCAAGGGCATCGACTCCAAGCACCTGCTGGGTGTCGGCCTCGAAGGGCACGGCACCGAGTACGGCTTCGGCGGCGACGAGGGCAACCCCTTCGTCCACGTGCAGCAGTCGCCGTACATCGACTACACCTCCGCCCACCCCTACCCCACCGAACACTGGGCGGACCTGGACATCCAGGAGACCAAGGCCCTGGTCCGCTCCTGGATCAGCGACTCCCACGAAAAGGTCGGAAAGCCCTTCTACATGGGCGAGTTCAACGTGCACAACGTCGACCGCTCGGCGTGGTGGCGCGAGATCTACGCGGACTTCGAGGCGGCCGGCGGTGACGGAAGCGCGTTCTGGTGGTACTCGGACCGCAACATCGACGGCAAGTTCGGCGTGCTGCCGGGCGCGCCCGAGCTCGCCGTCTTCCGTGACCACTCCGAGCGGATGCGCGCCAAGTCGGGCCTGGTGACCGGCACCCCGAGCCCGAGCTCCTCCGCCTCCCCCAACGAGCCGTCCCCCTCCGCCAGCGAGTCCGCCTCGACTCCGCCCTCGCCCTCCGCGCCGTCCACCTCCCCCGTGCCGGCGGCCGGCTGCGCGGTGCACTACGGCCTCTCCGACTGGGGCGGCAGCTTCAACGGCGACGTCACCGTCAAGAACACCGGCGGCACCAGCGTCAACGGCTGGCAGCTGGTCTTCTCCTTCCCCGGGGACCAGCGCGTCACCGCCATGTGGAATGCCGTGAGCGCGCAGTCCGGCAAGCAGGTGACGGCCACCAACCCGGGCTCCTACAACACCGTCATCGCGGCCGGAGCCAGCGTGAACTTCGGCTTCAGCGGCACCTCTACCCCCGGCACCAACGGCGTGCCCTCCTCCTTCGCCCTCAACGGGGAGACCTGCAGCACCTACTGACGGCAACCTTGTATTAACTGGTTCAGTTCACCTCAGAGTGAAAGCCGTCCAGGGCCCAGCTGAGCTCCGATCATCTCAACTGAACAGCACCATCCCGTTCGACCGCATGCTTCTGACACTCAATTAATCGGTTAAGTCAGATCCGTTGACCACCGACTGATGGTGTGTCAGCATCTCGAAGACGACGAGGACCGACTCCCCGCCCCCACCCCCGGCGGGTCGACCGGCCGGACGTCGACCAGCGGCTTGCCCGCGCTCCCTCCGCCTGTCCCAGCCCCAGCAGGGCCCTGCTTTCGACATGGCGGCGGGCCGGCCGTACCCCCACCCACGATTCGAGGAGAGCCATGAACCCGTCGCAGAGCCGCAGAGCGCTCACGACGATCGGTGCGGCGATCGCAGCCGCCTTCGGTCTGCTGATCGCCGTGTTCGGATTCGCCCCGGGCAGCGCCCAGGCCGCCGCCACCGGCATCCACGTCAGCAACGGCCGCATCCTGGAGGCCAACGGGAACCAGTTCGTGATGCGCGGGGTCAACCACGCGTACACCTGGTACTCCGGGCAGACCACCGCGATCGCCGACATCGCCGCCAAGGGCGCCAACACCGTCCGCGTCGTGCTCAGCAACGGCGACCGCTGGACCCGCACCAGCTCCGCGCAGATCTCCACCCTCATCGGCCAGTGCAAGGCCGCCAAGGTCATCTGCGTCCTGGAGGTCCACGACGCCACCGGCTACGGCGAGGACGCCACCGCCACCACCCTCGACCGGGCTGCCCAGTTCTGGGTCGACAACAAGAGCGTCCTGAACGGCCAGGAGGCCTACGTAGTCGTCAACATCGCCAACGAGCCCTGGGGCAACAGCGGTTACACCGCCTGGACCGCCGCCACCAAGAACGCCATCGGCAAGCTCCGCGGGGCCGGCCTGCGCCACGCCCTGATGGTCGACGGCCCGAACTGGGGCCAGGACTGGTCCAACACCATGCGCGACAACGCCGCCTCGGTCTTCGCCGCCGACCCGGACCGCAACACCGTCTTCTCCATCCACATGTACGGCGTCTACGACACCGCCGCCGAGGTCCAGGCCTACCTCCGCAGCTACGTCAACGCCGGACTGCCCATCGTGGTCGGCGAGTTCGGTGCCAACCACAGCGACGGCAACCCCGACGAGGACGCCATCATGGCCACCGCCCAGTCCCTCCAGGTCGGCTACATCGGCTGGTCCTGGAGCGGCAACGGCGGCGGCGTCGAGTACCTCGACCTGGTCAACAACTTCGACAAGAACTCCCTGACCACCTGGGGCAACCGCTTCTTCAACGGTGCCAACGGCATCGCCGCCACCGCCCGCCCCGCCACCATCTACGACCGGCCCACCCAGTCGCCCTCGCCGTCCCAGTCCCCGCTGCCCACCAAGGCGCCGAACGGCTACCCCTACTGCGCCAGCGCCTCCTCCGACCCCGACGGCGACGGCTGGGGCTGGGAGAACAGCGCCTCCTGCGTCGTCCGCGGCAGCCGCGCCGACACCGGCACCACCCCGTCCCAGTCCCCGCTGCCCACCAAGGCGCCGAACGGCTACCCGTACTGCGCCAGCGCCTCCTCCGACCCGGACGGCGACGGCTGGGGCTGGGAGAACAGCGCCTCCTGCGTCGTCCGCGGCAGCCGCGCCGACTTCTGACCGCTCCCCCGGTCAGCAGAGCGCTGAGGTGTGCCACCCCCTGTCTCCCCCCCGGGGGGGGTGGCAAGCCTCGGCTTCTGGCTCGCGCCTACGGCCGCGTGGCCAGCTTCCACCGCACCGCACCCAGCGGTACCCGAACAGGTCCTGGCCCGGCACTTACTGCCCTGCCGAGCACATGGAGCAGAAGCCCCGACCAGTTGCTGCGCTGCACCTCAATACTCGGTAGCGTGATCCGATGGTGCAGATTCCGTGGGGCGATCTGGCGTCGCAGCCGAAGGCAGTCGAGAACCTGATCAGCATGCTGCTCATACGCCTGCACCCGAACGCCGTGCCGGTGGACGGCACCGGCGGCGACGGCGGCCGGGACCTCTTCGAGTACACCGAAACTGGCGCACTCATGAACTACGAGATCAAGTCCTTCACCGGCAGGATGACGAAGGGCCGGCGCCAGCAGGTCACCGACTCCCTGAGGTCAACTGCTCGCCACCAGCCGGATCACTGGGACCTCCTGGTCCCGATCGACGCCAACCCCGCCGAGGCGCAGTGGTTCGACAGCCTGCGCAGCCAGTTCCCCTTCGTCCGGAACTGGCACGGCCTCACCTGGCTGAACACCCACTTCGCCGCACACCCCGACCTGGTGCGCTACGCCGTCTACAGTGACAGCGACGAACTTGTGAGGCTCATCGCCGAAACCCGCGCCGAGCAGGACGTGATGCTGCGTGGGATACCCGATCTCGCGGCCCGACATGCAGCTCTGGCTGCCCGCTCCAAGGAACTGTCGCCGCACTACGAACTCACCATCCAGACCGCTGACACCGGCGAGCCCATCGTCCACATCTCGCCCAAGAGCGCGCACATTCCCGAGGAGGAGGAGATCTCCTTCAACGGGCAGATCGTCTTTTCGACGGTGGACCCCGCACAGGACTCCCGGCGCCGGGAGTTCGAGGAAGCACTCAAGTTCGGCGGTGCCGACGTCCACATCCCTACGGAGAACCTGAGAGACCTCTCCGTCACCGCACCGGCTTCCCTCGGAATCACCGGCACTGCCGACGGAGGCTCCCTGACCCTGCTGTCCAACATCCAGCCACTGCCCGAGCCGATCACCGCCACACTCATGGTCAGGCCGCACTCAGGTCCCCCGTCCGCGTCCGTCCACCTGACCTTCGACCACCGCTCCACCGGGACAGCGGGCGGCCGGCTCTACGGGGCCGACGCAGCCGGCGTCATCCGAGCCCAGTTCCAACTGGAGATGGACACCCGCCGCTCGCGGCTGAACGTGACATTCATCCCGCCCGAGCGCGGAATGCCTCACGTCTACCTGCCCGCGCTGCGCCTGGCGTCCACGATGCTGCCCGGCTGCACGCTCGAGTTCGAACTGCACCATCACGGGGGGAAGGTCTCCGGCCCCATCTCCGGCCACCTGATCCCGCCCGACGCCGCACGATGGTGGTTCAACGCCTTCAACGATCTCGCCCAACTCCAAGAGCTGACCGGGCACTACTTCCCCGTCACCCCCGAAGACCTCAACCCCCACGAGGTTCGCGAGATCAAGGAGACGCTCGCGCTCCTAAACGGCGAACACGTCCAAGTCCCGAGCACTGTGATCACCGTGACCGTCACCAGCCACGAGGCGCTGGACCAGCTCGAGGGAAACGAGAACGTCCGGCTCGCCGCAGTCCACCCCAACGTCGTCCACGAGATCAGCAAGACTCGGATCGACCTGGGCCCGATGGTCCAGGTCGTGGAAGCCAGGCCAGCCACCAACCTCCCCCAGGCACGCCATCAGCTCGACCGCACGGGCGAGGCGACTGTCACCTTCCCGATCTCGCCGGAGACGCCCCCTATCCGCTACCTCGGCAGTGCCCTCCCGGGCCAACAAACTCCGACCGGAACCTGATCCTGCTGCAAACACACCAACTTTCCCCTACCACCACGCACCGGCCAATTTGCGTCCTAGGGGACACCCTGGGGACCACGCGTTGTAGGTCGTAGTTCCAGATGTGCAATTCCGTGAACGAAAAACCCGTGCTGTCTACCCTATGACGTGTGCACACGCGCACCGGAGGGCGACTGGGGGTCAAGGGGTCGCAGGTTCAAATCCTGTCGTCCCGACGCAAGTCGGATGGGCCGTTGGCCGGGAGAAATCCCAGGCCAGCGGCCTTTTGCGTGACAGTCGATCCGAGACCGGGCGATTCGGTTCGCATGCTGCTTGGGACCACTTTGGGACCAACTCACCACGAGTGCCCTTTGAATTGGGGCACAGTGGCCCGAAATGCCCGCTCCTCCAATCACCCTGAGTGACTGCCATCAATCCGCAGCGGTTCTGGCAGAAATCGACCGCACATGGCGGGAGTTGGCCACACCTGACGGTCACTCAACTGGCGGGCTCGTGTTGAAAACAGCTCGCTGGCCTTGCCGGCCGCTGTACCTCCGCCCTCGCGGGGGAACTGGCCGAGCTGGTGCCGAGCCACGCTCGTCACCAGCTCTACCTCCGCCCGTGCGGAGGCGACTACCTCTTCGTCGCCGGCACCTGCGGCCGGGGCGCTCCACCTCCGCCGCGCAGGGGGGACGTCCAGCACGTCCGGTCGTCGGTCGAAGTCACCGCTCAGGGCCGACGCCATACGCGCGATCGAGGCCAGCTACCAGGCCACCAAGGCGGGACAAGCGGTCACCGTGTGCCCGTACCTGCGTGTCGCGTGGCATCGGCTACGGCCTGGCGGGCAACGGCGTGGTGGCTCTGGTCGGCGCGCTCGGCGGGCACCTGGCCCACCGCTCGACCGACCCGTCCCTGGCCGTGGATTAGCGCGCCGCCTCGGTCGGAGTCTTGGCCGACGGAGTCCGACCGTCCGAGACCCCGGAAGCGCGGATGACCGCCGAGGGCGCTCCGCCGCCGGCCCACGAGGAGCTCGAGACGGGGCGTGACGGCCCTGAGTTCGCCGTCACCGATCCGGGCCGCCACGGACCAGGGCCTAACCGCTCTCGCAGGCAAGGGACTTGACCCTCGTTCGACGCTTGCCTGCAGCGGAGAGGCGCGACGGTGGTCTCGGGCCGTCGCATCTGGTCGGGGCGGTACCGATCCGCGGGACGGCATGTCTGCCACGTCCTGGGGAAGACGCCTGGCTACGCGGCTGCCGGTGCGGTGAGGTGAGCGCAGATGAGCGCGAGGTTCTCCGGGTGGGAGAAGAAGATGCTGGTCGACATCGAGGCCGGGCTGCGCCAGGACCGGAAACTGGAGCGTCGGCTGCGGACGTGGCGGGCCGGGCCGTGCTGGTCGGTGTGGTGCAGCGTCCGCATGACCGTGGTCCTGGCCGTGGCGTTGCTCGTGGCATCGGTGGGCGCGTTCGTGGCGGCCGGGGCGCTGGGTCAGGGCGGGCTCGTGCCAGCCGGGGCGCTGGCCGCTGTCGGTGTGGTGTGGGCGGCGCGCCGGGCCGTCACCCTGCGGGGGCTGCGTCGTCACCGGCGCACCTGAGCCTGGTCGGTGGCCGGGCGACCGTCAGCCGGTGAGGGCGGCGCGTAGGTCGGTGAGGGTGTGGCTGAGGAGGCGGGAGACGTGCATCTGGGACAGGCCGAGGCGGCGGCCTATCTCGGCCTGGGTGAGGTCGCCGGTGAAGCGCAGGGCGAGGACAGCGCGTTCGCGTTCGGGCAGGGTGGCGATCAGCGGTTTGAGGGACTGGATGTCGTCGACGGTGACGAAGGACGGGTCCTCGTGGCCGAGGCGCCGGTCCACCGCACCGGGGTGCTCGTCTTCGTCGTCGCCGGGGGTGTGGGCGTCGAGTGAGCCGGCGGTGCGGGCGGTGGCGACCGCGATGCCGTCGGCTACGCCTTGTTCGGTCAGGCCGGTGTGTGCGGCGAGTTCGGTGTTGTCGGGCGGGCGGCCGAGGGTCTGCTCGAGTTCGTCGGTGGCCTGGGCGACCGCGAGGCGGGCTTCCTGGAGGCTGCGGGGGACGTGGACGGCCCAGGTGGTGTCGCGGAAGAAGCGGCGCATCTCGCCGAGGACGGTGGGCAGCGCGAAGGTGGCGAACTCGACGCCCCGGTCGGGGTCGAAGCGGTCGATGGCCTTGATCAGTCCGACCATGCCGGTCTGGAGGATGTCCTCCATCGGTTCGTGGCTGCTGCGGAAGCGGCGGGCGGCGAAGCGGACCAGGGACATGTTGAGCTCGATCAGGGTGCCGCGGACGTAGGAGTACGTCTCGCTGCCCGGTTCGGCCTCGGCCAGTCGGCGGAACAGCTCCCTGGACAGCTCGCGGGCGTCACCGGTGCTGACCGTGCTCGGGTTCGCGATGATCTCGGGTGCCATCAGGTCTTCCTTCCGCAGGCCCCCGTTCTTGCTCCTGCCCGGTTGGGCTGCGGGGAATCACCGCAGGCCCGATGATGTGCCTACCTGGTGGCCGCTCCGGGGGATGGACCGCGCCTGTCCGGGCAGGCGCACGGCAGGGAGTGATCGCGGCAGTGGCCAGAGCGGGGTGAGGTGAGAGCAGGTGGCTTCGGATCCCATGGCTTCGTCCCGGCCGGCCGGAACGCCTTCGGTGCGTCCGGTGGAGGTCGATCTGGCGGCGGAACCGCACCCGGTCATGGTGGCGCGCCGTACGGTGCGCGGTGCCCTGGCCGTCGCCTCGGTGCCCGAGCCGGCCTGCGAGGACGCGGTGCTGGTGACCGGTGAACTGGTCGCCAACGCCGCACTGCACGGTGGCGGGCCCGGCCTGCTGAGGCTGACGGTGCTGGACGACGGGGCGCTGCGCATCGAGGTGACCGATTCCGGCCCGGGCCTTCCGCAGCGTAGGCCGGCCTCCCCCGGGCGGCCCGGCGGGCACGGCCTGCAGGTGGTCCACCTGCTCAGCCGCGACTGGGGCACCATGGCCGTGCCGGGCGGCAAGACGGTGTGGGCCGAGATCCCGGGCGACGCCCCGCAGGCGCCGGGCGGGCCGCCGAAGGCAGGTGAGGGCGGGTGAGGTTGCGGTGAAGGAGCAGCCGGGCGGCCGTGACGGCGGGCGCGACGAGACGGCGGAGGAGCGGGCGGACCGCCGGTGGGACGAGCTGCTCCAGGAGGTGCGGATCGCCCAGACCGGTGCCCAGATCATGTTCGGCTTCCTGCTCACCGTGGCCTTCACCCCGCGCTTCGCCACCATCGACGGATTCGAGCGGGCCCTGTACGCGACGGTGGTGACCCTCGGGGCGTTCGCCGTCGGGGCGCTGATCGCCCCGGTCTCCTACCACCGGCTGCTGACCGGCGAGCACGTCAAGGCCCGGATGGTCGACGCCGCCGCCCGCCTGGTCTCGCTCGGTCTGGTGCTGCTGGCCGTCACGGTCTGCGCGGCCCTGTTCCTGCTGCTCAGGGTGGCCGGGCTGGGCTGGGCCGCCTGGGCGATCGCCGGGGGCGTGGCGGCCTGGTTCGCGCTGTGCTGGGTGCTGCTGCCGGTGAGCGTGCTGCGCCGCAAGGGCCGGTGAGGGCGGCGCGGCCGCCTCTCGAACGCGGCCTCTCAGGCGTGGCCGGTGAAGGTGGCCACGAGGGAGTCCACCACGTCTTCGGCGCGGCCGCGTCGGCCGAGTGCTGCGCGTTGCCGCTCGGCGCCCGTGCCCTCGCGCAGCGTCCGCTCCAGCAGGGCGGTGACCGTGGTCAGGTCTCCGGCGGCGGCCAGCCCGGGGCCTGCGTACTCGACCAGGTGGTCCAGCAGGTGCCGTTGGTGCGTCGTCCGGCCCGAGTGCGGGTCCAGGCCCTGGCCCGCGAGACCGGCGCGGGCCGCGCAGCCGTGCGCGGCCCGCAGCAGGGCGTCGGACACGGCCGGGACCGGGCGGCCCTCCAGGACGTCGCGGCGCAGCCGGGCGACCAGGCCGCGGGTGAGGCCGGCGAGCAGCACGGTGGTGTCCGGGTCGGCGCTGACGTCGGCGATCCGCACCTCCAGGGTGGGCACGTGCTCGGAGGGGCGGGCGTACCAGTAGATCATCCGGCGGTCGAGCAGCAGGCGGGAGCTCACCAGGGAGTCGGCGAGGGCCTCGTAGGCCGCGGCGTCGAGGACGGGGATGGGGCCGACGGTGGGCCAGCGGGCCCAGCAGAGTGCGCGCCAGCTGGCGTGGCCGGTGTCCTTGCCCTGGCAGACGGGCGAGTTGGCGGCCAGGGCCTGCAGGGCCGGGAGCCAGGGCCGCAGGTGGGCGCCGAGCAGCAGGGCCTCGGGCTTGTCGCGGACACCGAGGTGGATGTGGCAGCCGCACACGGTGCCCGTGCGGTGGTCCGCGACGGAGCCGACGTGACGGGCCATCAGGCGGTAGCGCGGGGTGTCGGTGACCGGGACCGGGGTGGTGGCGGCGAGCGGGGCGCAGCCCGAGCCGATGACGTGGCAGCCCGAGTCGGCGGCGGCCCGTGCCACCGAGTCGCGCAGCCGCAGCAGTTGGGCGCGGAGGTCGGGCAGGGTGATGACCGGTTCGGTGCAGACCTCGAGCTGGCAGGTGTAGAACTCGGCCTGGAGCAGCGCACCCAGTCCGTGCTCGCCTGCCAGCACCTCCGGGGCCCGGGCGACCGGGGCCCGGGAGTCCGGGTCGACGAGCAGGAACTCCTCCTCGACGCCGAGGGTGGGCACCAGTGCCGCGCCGGCGCGGCGCCGGGGAGAGTCCGCCGGCTGCGGGGGACGGTCGGGTACCGGGTCGGCGCGGAGCCGGGTGCGGGCTTGCACGGCCACGGTGAGCCTCCGGGGACGAGCCGCGCGGGCGGACCTGGTCTGCTCCGCGGCCGCCCTGGTGGCCGGGTGGAAAGGAGTGACAGGCAGCGGTTGCCCGGGCTGCGCGGTGACAAACACTGGCCGCCGGTCTCGGGGAGCGCTGCCTGCCCGCCAGGGATGTCGGGGCGGGACGGCGGCCGACCCTGGAATCACGCACCGTCGCGGGCGAGCGGGCACCTGCCAGGTCCAGCCTTGGACGACCCGCGCCGGTGGCGGGCGGAACCACCGACGGGCCCTTCGGGCGGAACCGTCCCGGAGGGGTGAAGGCTCGGACTCTCGCCGGCTGATTGCCGGAGCCGAAGCCGGGCAGGTTGTGACCGGACCGCTTTCCCCTCCGAGAGGGGGTCCGACCATGTCCAAGCCGTCCAACACGGCACGAACCGCGAGCTCGGCCTCGCGCGCCCCGCACGAGCACCGGCCGGTGCACCGCCTCCCACCTCGGGGGCACGCCCATCCCCCCGGCGGCGGACGGTGGTGGGAAGCGCGCTCGCGCCTCCTCGCCGCGCTCGCGACCACCGGCGGCCGACCGTCGCACGGTCGGTGAGGGCCGTGGACGTCCCGACGCGTTACGTGATCACCCTGCCAGGCCGGCCTGGCTCGCACCGCCCTCAGGAGGCGGTGATCGTCCACGCCACCGGCGAGATGAGCGAGTGGGGCCGGCCCGTCTTCGCGGCCGGGGCCCTGCGGGTCGACATCGCGGACGGCATCGCCCACGTGCTGGCCGCCGCTACCGGGCCGAACGGCCACACCTGCCTGCCCGCCACTCCCCTGCTCTGACGGCGGACGGCACCACACAGCGGGGGAACGGACATAAGTCCTCGACCGGAGAAGGCAACCATGATCCTCCTTGGAGTGCTCCTGCTCATCATCGGATTCGTCACCGGCATCTCGATCCTGTGGACGATCGGCCTGGTGCTCGTCGTCATCGGCCTGGTGCTGTGGATCGCCGGAGCCCTGGGCCACGCGGTCGGCGGCCGCAACCACTACTGGTGAGTCCTCCTCCCGGAACACCCCGGACGCTGACGCACCTGCTCAGGTCCGCCACCCGTACGTAACGGGTGGCGGACCTGAGCAGGTGCGTCAGCGTCGGCCACCCCGCCGGTGCAGGCCGGTGGGCGGCGGTTCACGGTCCTTGCGACGCTGGCCGAGGACGAAGGCGGAGAGGATCACGACGACGATCAGCACGCCGGCCAGGATCAGCCACAGCGCGCTGCCGCCGGCTCCGGCGAGCTGGGTCTGCAGTGCGAAGTCCTTGATGTCCATGCCTGGCGCGTTTCCGGATCGACGACGAGGAAACATCGGCGCACGGTCGTCCGGCCGGCATCCGTTCCGCCCTGCCCGGGGTGAACCCCGCCCCGGCCGGGCAGGCGCCCGGCGACCCGTTTGGCGAGGCAGTGCCGTGAGCAGCGACCAACACGTTCCGCAGGATCCGGCCCGGCGGTACCCCCACAGGTCGAACCGCTCGCTCGCCTCGCGCAGCGGTCACCCGCAACCCCGGCATGCCGCTGGGGAGTTCGGCTTCGATCAGGCCGCGGTCGGTGATCCGCCCCAGCGGTGCGCAGCCCGCCGGAGCAGCCGGGATCAGCGGTTGGCACGGCCGACTCCGGCGATGCGGTCGCTCGCGCGCGGCATTCACCACGACGGGAGCGGGGCGCGGCCCTCACTCCTCCTGGCCGTGGGCGAGGGCGGCTTCGACGGTCTCGGTGATGGTGAACACGTCCGTGGTGCCGGTGGCCCAGAGCAGCCGGCCGATGCGCTCGCCGACCCCGGCGACCACGAGGTCGACTCCGGCGGCGGCAGCGGCCGTGCGGGTTTTCAGCAGGGCGTTGAGGCCGGCCGAGTCGCAGTAGCCGACCCCGCTCATGTCGACGACCAGGCGGGACGGCCGGGCCTCCAGGGCCCGGGTGAGGACGTCCTCCAGCGCGGCCCCCTCGTCCAGGTCGATCTCCCCGGCGAGGTGCACGACCGTGGCGCCGTCGGCGGTGCTGTCCTCGGTGATCGTCAACTGGAGCGGCGGGGACCAGCCCTCGGGGTGCGGGGTGATGTGCGAGGGGTCCATCAGCGCGCTCCCCTCAAGGAACGAGTCGGCGCCGTGCCGGGGCCGGGCCGTGCTCCACCGGATCGGCCCGGGCAGGGTCCGCCCGTGTGCTGCCGGGCCCGCCGGGTGGGGTCAGAGGTGCTCGTCACGCTCATCTCGGTCACCACCGGGAGGGAGAGGGAGCCGGACCGGAGCAGAAGGACCACCGTGGCCGGAATCGTCGAACAGCTCCAGCAGTCCGGCGATCTCGTGACGTGCCTCGGCGGGATGACGGAAGGTCATGTGCCGGACGACGTCGTAGTGGTTGCGCCGCCCGTGGCGGACCCGGGTCAGGTAGCCGGCCGTCTCCAGGTCGGACACCACGGACTGCACCGCCCGCTCGGTGAGGCCGCACGTGGCGGCCAGATCCCGCAACCGCACCTCCGGGTCGCGCGAGACCGTCAGCAGCACCCGCGCGTGCTGGGTCAGGAACGTCCAGCTGGTACGGGGCTCACGCCTGTCCGCCACCCCTCAAGTGTGCACCCGCATTCCGGCATGGCAACTCCGGAGTGCGGGGACGCCGGGCGGCTCCTGGAACCACAGCGCGGCGCCGAGACGGTCACGGGGCCCGCCACCGTCCTCGCTCGGATGGTGGCGGGCCCCGTGACGGCGGGTCAGCGCTTGAAGGCGTCCTTCACGTGCTCGCCCGCCTGCTTGAGGTCACCCTTGGCCTGGTCGACCTTGCCCTCAGCCTCCAGGCGCTCGTTCCCCGACGCCTTGCCGGTGGCCTCCTTGACCTTGCCCTTCGCCTTCTCCGCTACGTTCTTGACCTTGTCGCTCGCGCTCATGCCGTCCTCCGTTCCGTCGGAGCGGTCCCGTACCGCCGCCGTCCCTCGCCTCCGATGACCGGTCGTCAGAAGACCGGACCGCCGTAGAAGGGGCCGTAGTAGCCGGCGTACCGCTCGCGGTAGTCGGTGTCGTCCTCGTGCTTGTGGGGGTCGAACTCGGGGCCGTCCTTGATCTCGTCCTTGGTCCGGTCGACGTGGACCACCTCGTTCCCGAGGTCCACCCGGGAGACGGTCCCGGCGGGCAGCAGGACGTGCCTGCCGAAGATCCACGGCCCGGTGTCCACCACCAGGTAGTTCGACTCGGCCTCCTCGGAGAGCCGGTCGATCTTGCCGATGTGGCCGTCGGTCGCCTCGACCTTGAAGCCCACCAGGTCGGCTCCGGAGACGTGGCCGGAGTCGGCACGGAACGCCCAGATGTCGACGGTTCCCATCGTGTTGCCTCCCATCTCGCCGCACCGCGGACGGTCTCCCGCAGTGCGTCCTCGGGCCGCGCCTGCCCCGTGACCGCCGAACCCATGCCTGCCGACCTGAACCTGCTGCCCGGTGTGACGACCGATCAGGGCGAGGGCGACGACTGGCCAAGGGAACCTTCACGGTCGCCGCTCCTGCCGCACGGTCGGGCGGCGGCCGCTGATCGGCTCCACACTCGAAGCGGAAGGTTCCGTCGCGACAGGTGGGTGCCGGAATGTCCGGACGATGGCAGTCAGCGCTGGCCCGGTTCCTGGAGCGTTCGCACTCCCTGGCGCCCCAGGACGTGGCCGCGCTCGTCGAGGAGACCGCGCGCCACCTGGGTCTGGACTCCGCGACCGTCCTGCTCGCCGACGTCCAACAGGAACGACTGGTGCCCTTACCGGGTCGGTCCGCCGTCGTGAACCCCGAGGAGCAGGAGATCGACGGCTCGGTGGCCGGGCGGGCCTACCGGACCGTGACGCCGCAGGTGTCGCCGCACGCGCCCGGGGTGGCACACGTGCCGCTGCTCGACGGGATCACCCGCCTCGGCGTGCTGCGGGTGACCGCCGACCGTCTCACCCCGGAGCGGCTGGAGGCCGCCACCGGGCTCGCCGCGGTGGTCGCGGTGGTCGTGGTGTCGAAGAGCGCCTTCAGCGACGAGTACGCACGGACGGTCCGGACCAGGCGGATGACCACCGCCGCCGAGATGGTGTGGGCGTTCCTGCCGCCGCAGACCATCGGCACCGAGCAGGTGACCTCCACCGCCGTGGTCGAACCGGCCTACGAAGTCGGCGGCGACGCCTTCGACCACGGACTCGACGACGGCCACCTCCACCTGACCGTGGTCGACGCCATGGGCCACGACCTGGCGGCCGGACTCTCCTCCGCCGTCGCCCTGGCCGGCGGCCGGGCCACCCGCCGCACCACGGGCACCCTCACCGACATCACCGACCGCATCGACGCCGACCTCGACCAGTGGCTGCCGGGCCGGCTCCTGACCGGGATCTTCGCGCGCCTCGACCTCACCTCCGGACAGCTCAGCTGGATCAACGCCGGCCACCCACCACCGCTGCTGATCCGTGCCAACCACGTCGTCGCCGACGCCCTGAACCCTCCCGGAGAGCTACCCCTCGGCCTCGGACCCGCCTACCGGACCACCCGAACCGTCCACCAGGCCCAGCTCGAACCCGGCGACCGCATCCTGATCCACACCGACGGCGTCACCGAAGCCCGCTCCCGCACCGGCGAACGCTACGGCGAACAGCAGCTCACCGACCTCGTCACCCGCTCCCTGGCCGCCGACGAACCGGCCCCCGAAGCCCTGCGCCGCCTCATCCGCGCCGTCCTCGACCACCACCTCGACCCACTGGACGACGACGCCACGATCCTGCTCGCCGAATGGCACCCCACCCGAGCCGTACCGTGCGAGGACGGCCTCCGACCTGTGTGAACGCCGGTCGGGACGGCAGGATTCGAAGGTGCGGCCTCTTGGGCACGAGACCGGGCCGCTACGCCTCCGGCTCGGGACGGCGGGCGCGGGGCCAGCGCTCGAGCATCTGCTGCATCGACACGACGACCTTGGTCCAGGAGTCGTTGATGTCGTGCGGGTGCCCGAAGCCTCCGCTGGACTCGATGTCGATGAAGCCGTGGAAGGCGCTGCGCATCATCCGGACCGCGTCGGTCAGGTCCGGTTCGCGCAGGTCGTAGGCGCGCAGCACCGAGTAGGTCAGTCCGGTGCTGTGGGTGAACCCGCCGGTGTCGGCGGGCAGGAGGGTGTCCGCCGAGAACTGGGTCGCCGCGTAGCGGCCGGGGTGGCGCAGCGCGTAGCCCCGGTAGGCGTGGGCGAAGGCGGTGAGGCGGTCACCGGGCGAGGACCGGCCCGCGATGGACTCGGCGAGGCGGCTGCTCAGTTCCTCGGCCGCCAGCGAAGCCACCCGGGCGCGCATTTCGTGCAGGCCCCCGATGTGGGAGTAGAGGCTGGCGTCCTTGACTCCGAAGCCGCGTGCGAGCGCCGAGATGGTGACGTTCGCGAAGCCGACGCTGTCGGCCAGGTCGGCCGCGGCGTGGACGATGCGGCTGGTGGTCAGGCCGACGCGTGCACCCAATTCGTTCGCTCCTCAAGCATGACCGGCCCGACGCGGACGGTAGGGCGGGACGACGGAAGGCTTCCGGTTCGGCGGGGTGACGGTGAAGCACCGCGTCCCGCACCGCCGGGGGCGATGGTGCGGGACGCGGGCGACACCGGTGGCTCACTCGCCCCGGAGCTTGGCGATGATCCCCTCGGCGATGGCGCGCGGGACCTCGGCATAGCCGTGGAACTGCATGCTGTAGCTGGCCCGGCCGGAGGTCTTGCCGCGCAGGTCGCCGACGTAGCCGAACATCTCGGACAGCGGCACCATGGCCTGCACCAGGCGCGCGCCGGCGCGCTCGTCCATGGCCTGGATCTGGCCGCGGCGGGAGTTGATGTCGCCGATGACCTCGCCCAGGTAGTCCTCGGGGGTGGTGACCTCGACGGCCATGATCGGCTCCAGGAGCGCGGGGTGGGCCATCCGGGCGGCCTCCTTGAAGGCCTGCGAACCGGCGATCTTGAAGGCGAGTTCGGAGGAGTCGACCTCGTGGTAGCCGCCGTCGAGCAGGGTGACGCGGATGCCGGTCATCTCGTAGCCGGCCAGGACGCCGAACTTCATCGCCTCGCGGCAGCCGGCGTCGACGGAGGGGATGTACTCCTTGGGCACCCGCCCGCCGGTCACCTTGTTGACGAACTCGTAGGTGGCCTCCGCGCCGTCCTCGAGGGGCTCGATCGCGATCTGGATCTTGGCGAACTGGCCGGACCCGCCGGTCTGCTTCTTGTGGGTGTAGTCGACGCGCTCGACGGCCTTGCGGATGGTCTCGCGGTAGGCGACCTGCGGCTTGCCGACGTTGGCCTCGACCCGGAACTCCCGCTTCATGCGGTCGACCAGCACCTCCAGGTGCAACTCCCCCATGCCTCCGATGACGGTCTGCCCGGTCTCCTCGTCCGCGTGGACCTGGAAGGAGGGGTCCTCCTCGGCCAGGCGCTGGATCGCCACGCTGAGCTTCTCCTGGTCGCCCTTCGACTTGGGCTCGATGGCGACCTCGATGACCGGCCTGGGGAAGTCCATCGACTCCAGGACGACCGGCTGCCGCTCGTCGCACAGGGTCTCGCCGGTGACGGTCTGCTTGAGGCCCATGACGGCCACGATGTCGCCGGCCCCGGCCGCGTCGATCTCGGTGCGCTTGTTGGCGTGCATCCGGTAGACCTTGCCGATGCGCTCCCGACGGCCCTTGACCGGGTTCAGCACCGAACTGCCGGAGTCCAGCCGGCCGGAGTAGATCCGGACGAAGGTGAGCTTGCCCAGGTGCGGGTCCGACATGATCTTGAACGCCAGGGCGGAGAGCGGCTCGTCGTCGCTGGGCTCGCGCCGCAGGACCTCCTCCGGGTCGGCGACCGCGTGGCCCTCCACCGCACCGATGTCCAGGGGCGAGGGCAGGTAGCGCGCCACCGCGTCCAGGAGTGGCTGGACGCCCTTGTTCTTGAACGCCGAACCGCAGAACACCGGCGTGACGGTGCTGCTGCCGCCCGCCCCGGTGGAGGCGATCGTGATGCGCCGGACCGCGGCGTCCAGCTGTGCCACGGTGGGCTCGGTGCCCTCCAGGTACAGCTCCATGATCTGCTCGTCGTTCTCCGCGACGGCCTCGATCAGCCGGCCGCGCCACAGGTCGGCGGCCTCGGCGTGCTCGGCCGGGATGTCGAGCACGTCGTACATCTCGCCCTTGGCCGCGTCCGGGGACCAGAGCAGCGCCTTCATCCGCACCAGGTCGATCACGCCCCGGAAGTCGGCCTCGGCGCCGATCGGGAGCTGCATCACCAGGGGGTGCGCCCCCAGCCGGTCGGAGATCATGTCGACGCAGCGCAGGAAGTCGGCGCCGGTGCGGTCGAGCTTGTTCACGAAGCAGATCCGCGGCACCCCGTAGCGGTCGGCCTGCCGCCACACCGTCTCCGACTGCGGCTCGACACCGGCCACTCCGTCGAACACGGTGACCGCGCCGTCGAGCACCCGCAGGTTGCGCTCCACCTCGATGGTGAAGTCGACGTGCCCGGGGGTGTCGATCAGGTTCACGGTGTGGTCGACGCCGTCCAACTCCCAGTGGCAGGTGGTCGCGGCCGAGGTGATGGTGATCCCTCGTTCCTGCTCCTGCTCCATCCAGTCCATCGTGGCGGCGCCGTCGTGGACCTCGCCGATCTTGTACGACACACCGGTGTAGAAGAGGATCCGCTCGGTGGTCGTCGTCTTGCCTGCGTCGATGTGCGCCATGATCCCGATGTTGCGGACGGCAGCCAGGTCGAGCGAGTTCTCAGCCATGACGATCAGTACTTCCTGCGCGGTGGACGGATGGTCGAGTCGGGCTTCTCCTGTGACGCGTCGTCAGAGTCCGGCGGAAACGGCCGAGTTCAGGACGGACGGCACCAGGCATGGCGCTCGACGGATGCCGTGAGGGCACCCATGGTATGAGCGGGGGATCCGCTGGACACGACCCTATACCTAGGATGGATTGGCTTTTGCCTAATATACACAGGGGCGCTATCGTGAGGAAGCATGAAGGCACTGACTGACCCGGAGATCCGCGCATCGTTCGTCAACTGCACCAAGGGGGAAGCGAGCCGGATCGCGCTGCCGCGCCACCTGGACGAACTCCCTTGGGAGGACATGGACTTCATGGGTTGGCGGGACCCCGGAGCCCCCACCCGGAGCTACATCGTCGCCGAGCACGACGGCCGGCTCGTCGGCGTCGCGCTGCGCTTCGCCCAGCGGACCGTCGGCGCCCACCACGGCTCCATGTGCTCGATCTGCCTGACCACGCATGTCGCCTCGGGCGTATCCCTGATGACGGCCCGTAAGGCGCGCCGGGCCAGCGACGACGAGTACGTGTCGGCCGGCGAGTACTTCTGCAGCGACCTCGCCTGCTCGCTGTACGTCCGGGAGAAGAAGCGCGCGGACGCGTCGGGGATCCGGATGAAGGAGAACCTCACCACGGAGGAGAAGATCACCCGCACCCGGGTGAACCTGTCGAAGTTCCTGACCAGGGTCGTCACGGCCTAGGAACTGTGGGGCCGGTACGGCCTCGGCTCCCGCCGAACCCGTACCGGCCGCTCTCAGCGGGGCCGGCGCCGCCCGAGCCGGGTGACGACCGCCGGGCGGGCCTGGACGAGGTGGATCTCGCCGTCCGCGGTGATGGCGCCCTCGATCTCCTGGGGCCCGCCGAAGTGGCTCTCCAACCCGCGGGCCAGCCGGGCGATCCGGCGTGCGGTCTGGACGTCGAGCACCGGACGGTGCGCCAGGTCCTCGGGCACCTCGACGACGGTGGTGCCCCCGGTGTCGGCGGGCACCAGTCGGCGGGTCTTGCGCACCGTGCGCAGCTCGACCACGCCGGTGCCGACGTCCACCGAGAAGTGGTCGACGTCCGCCCTCCCTCCCGTCACGCCCTCGCCCAGTCCGTAGGCCGCCGCCAGATGAGCCTGGTCGGCGGTGTCCGGGGCGCTGCGGAGATCGCGGCTGACGGCCACGAAGGACCGCTCGGCCCGTACCAGTCGCTGGATCCCCACCGCCATCCGGGTCGCCGCCGGGTCACCGCCGCGGGCGAAGCGGTCGAGCACCCGCTCGGTGGTGAAGGCCGAGGCCCAGCACTGGGACACCCGGTCGACGAGCTCATCGCGCCCGACCACCGGGAAGCCGCCACCCGGGGCCGGGGCCGCCTCCTCCCCGCCGCCGTGCGCTCCTGCCCGGGCGGGCACCGCACAGGACCGCACCATCACGGTGCCACCGTCGTCGGTCAGGCGGTCGTACGCCTCCAGCAGCGCCGCGGCCAGGGCGTCCGGCACCCCGGCGGCGCGCACCCGGGCACGGGCCCGCGCCGCCCAGGCCGCCAGCTCCCCCGAATCCCGCACGGCCGGAGCGCCGATGCCGGTCTCGGCCCGCACCGCGTCGAAGGCCTCGACCGACACGCACACGAATTCCGGCACCCGGTACCCGGCGGCCAGCAGTCGAGCCTGACGTGCGAACTTGTGCCCCACCAGTAGTGGATCGGCGGCCTGCGTCGCGCCCCCGGGGAAGACCAGTCGGTGCGCCGCCGGCGCCGCCGCCCGTCGTCCGCCCCGCGCATCCGCCGTCGCGGCCAGTCGCGCCTGTTCCGATATCACCGGTGCCTCCTCCTCACCCGATCGCCGGTGTCGCATGCCGTACCGCACAGCGCGTCGGGTGCCGCCGGCCGTGGCCTGCGGCACCCGACGCGTTTCCGGGGCGGGGGCGTCGACGCCCCCGCGGCCCGCCTCGCCGTCACTGACCCCACTGCATGTAGATCACCGGCGGCTCACGGCCGGGCAGCTGCTTCAGCGGCGCGAAGTCCAGGCCGAGCACCTCGCGCAGGGCCGTGGTCTCGCCCGGCCACTTGGGGTGGGCGAGCTCGTCGAAGGCCAGGATGCTGCCCTTGGTCAGGTGCGGCTTGATCGCCTCGAGCAGCTCCTTGGTCGGCTGGTACAGGTCCAGGTCGAAGTAGGCCATGGCGATGATCGTCTCGGGGTTGTCGGCCAGGTACTGCGGCACCGTCTCGCGGACGTCGCCCTGGACGACGAAGGAGCGCTGGGTGTGGCCGAAGGGCTCGGTGGCCTCGTGGGCGGCGAGCACCTCGCGCAGGTGCTGCACCTCACCGTCGGGCACGGCGAAGCGGCCGGGCACGGCGCTGGTGCTGACCTTGTCGACCGAGTCGATGTCCTCGGGGAATCCGGTGAAGGTGTCGAAGCCGACGATGCGGCGCAGCGAGTTGTAGGGCTCGTAGATGCTGCGCAGCGCGGTCAGGGTGGCCAGGTGGCGGCCGTGGAGGACACCGAACTCCATGATGGTGCCCGGCACGTCGCCCAGCATGCGGTACAGCTGGTCCATGGACAGCAGGTCGGCCAGCTGGTGGCGGCGCATGTAGACGGCGAGGTTGTCGATCAGGTACTGCGGCGGGATCGGCGTCTCGACGAGCAGCTTGGTCAGGCGCTCGCGGGCGTCGCGGTCCTGGGCCGACTCGTGCGGCACGATCAGCGGGTCGGTGAACTTCTCTGCCGTCATGGGAGGTTGTCCTTTCGAGTGGTGCCGGGCCGACCGGTCCGGCGGATCCGTGGGTGTGGTGGTCAGGAGAGCCATGCGTCGGGGGCGGGGCCGCCCCGTCCGACCGGCGGGAACAGCTGGTCGAGCTGGGACAGGAGGGCCTCGGGCGGCGGTGAGGTGAGGGCGGCGAGCGCACCGTCGATGTGCTGCTCGGTGCGCGGACCGATCACCGCGGCGGTCACCCCGGGGCGGGACAGCGTCCAGGCCAGCGCCGCCTGCGCGGGATCGGTGTCGAAGTCGGCGCACAGCTTCTCGTAGGCCTCGATGGTGTCCCGGTGCTCCAGCAGGGCCTCCGCCGCCCGGCCCTGGGCCGACTTGACGGCGTCGTTGTCGCGGATCTTGCGCAACACGCCGCTGAGCAGGCCGCCGTGGAGCGGCGACCAGACCAGCACGCCGAGTCCGTAGGCGGCGGCCGCGGGGATGACCTCCAGCTCGGGGTGGCGGGTGACCAGGTTGTAGACGCACTGCTCGGACACCAGGCCCAGGCCGTTGCGGCGCCGGGCCGCCTCCTGGGCGGAGGCGATGTCCCAGCCGGCGAAGTTCGAGGACCCGACGTAGCGCACCTTGCCCTGGGTGACGAGCAGGTCCATCGCCTGCCAGATCTCGTCCCAGCCGACGGACCGGTCGATGTGGTGCATCTGGTACAGGTCGATGTGGTCCGTGCCCAGTCGGCGCAGCGAGGCCTCGCAGCCGGCGACGATGTTGCGGGCGGACAGGCCCTGGTCGTTGAGGCCGTCGCCCATCGGGTCGCCGACCTTGGTGGCGAGCACCACCTGGTCGCGACGGGCGGGCTGCTTGGCGAGCCAGCGGCCGATGACCTCCTCGGTGTGGCCCTTGTAGACCCGCCAGCCGTAGGTGTTGGCGGTGTCGACGACGTTGATGCCCTGGGCGAGGGCGTGGTCCATCAGCCGGTGCGCCTCGGGTTCCTCCACCCGGCCGCCGAAGTTGACGGTGCCGAGGACCAGTCTGCTGACGCGCAGTCCGGTGCGGCCGAGCCGTGTGTGGATCACGTGGTCTTCCCTTCCGACGGCCCTGACGCGACGGCCAGGTCCTGGGTGGTGTCGGGCAGCCGGCGCACCAGGTCGCGCGCGCCGATCACCGCCAGCGCGACGCTGGTGAGCGTGGGGTTGCAGGCCGTGGGCGTCGGGATCACCCCGTTGCCCGCCAGGTAGAGGTTCTCCAGGCCCCAGACCCGGCAGGCAGGGTCGCAGACGCTGCTGCCGTCGTCGGCGGCGCCCATCCGTACGGTCCCCTGGTAGTGCAGGGAGCTGCCGCCGGGCAGGACCCACGGGCTCTCCTCCGCCAGCGGCCTGCCCACCAGCCCGCTCAGTCGCAGCGCCTCGGCCTGGGCGCGGCGCAGGACGCGGCGGTCCGCTTCGCCCAGGGTGTGACGGATCGTCATGGCCGGCATGCCCAGCCAGTCCTGGTCGGTGTCGCTGAACTCCAGCCGGTTGTCGCGCCGCGGCTCCTGCGCGGTGAACAGGTGGACGGAGAGCAGGGGCTTGGCGGGCGGCTCGCCGGTACCGGGGCGGGCCAGGGTGGCCGGGTCGATCCGGGTGAGCATGCCGTGGAACGGGTACTCCTCGCCGTCGCAGGGGATCCAGGTCACCCCGCTGGCCGCGAGGGTGGAGACCGTGGAGTCCGACATCACCGGCGCCGGGCCCGTCGACTCCGCTGCCACGGCCTCGGCCTCGGGCAGGTCCACCTCGGCCAGCAGCGAGACCTGGGAGTGCTCGTTGAGGTAGCGGCCCAGGGCGGCGGGGCGCACGCCGGAGGCGAAGAGCAGCTGCGGGGTCCGCAGCGGGTCGGCCGCCACCACGACGTGTTCGGCCCGCACCTGGTACGCGGTGCCGTCGGCGCGGTCGCGCAGCCGGACCCCGAGGGCGCGGCCGTCCGCGGTGAGGATCCGCTCGCAGAGCGTGCCGGGGCGCAGTTCGAAGTGCTTGTTCGCGCCGGCGGCCAGCTCGCCGAGGACCACGTCGGTGCCGCAGCGCCGGAGGCCCGCCGGGGTGTTGCGGACTGCCATCGGCATGGGCTGCACCCGCCGCCCGGGGGCGCGGTCCTCGTCCAGGTCCGCGCCGAGCACCTGCCGCAGGTGGGCGGCGAAGGCCGAGCCCTGGAACTGCGTGCTCGAGACGTCGAGCAGTCGCTCGGCGACGGTGAGGGCCTCGTCCAGGACGGCGGGGTCGAGGAACGGGATCCGCTCGGTGCCGTCCGGACGGGGACTGGCGCCGAACCAGTGGGATCCCATGCCGCCGACGTTGCAGGCCTGTTGGGCCGCCGGCCATCCGTCGCCGGCGGGCTCGCCGGAGCCCACCGGGATCAGCCCGGGCCGGGTGAGGAGCGCGCGGGCGCGGTCCTCGGGGGTCCGGTGCTGGGCGACGGCCGAGGCTGCCGAGAGCGGGTAGCGGTGCTGGTGGGGGCCCTGGGAGGCGAGGACGGCGCGTTCGCGCTCTCCCGCGTCGGTCAGGTTGGCCAGGTGCGCGCCGGGCGGGTCGGTGACGGCGGGGCCGGCCTCGACCATCAGCACCCGGGCCCGGGGCCGGGCGTCGGTGACGAGACGGGCGTAGGCCGCCCCGGTGGGGCCGCTGCCGACGATGACGACGTCGACGTGCTCGGTGAAGTGCGGTTCGGACACGGCTGCGGTCCCCTCGGTCACAGCGAACGGGCGATGACGATGCGCTGGATCTGGTTGGTGCCTTCGATGATCTGGAGCAGCTTGGCCTCCCTCATCCAGCGTTCGACCGGGTGGTCCTGGACGTATCCGTAGGCGCCCAGGGCCTGCACGGCATCGGTGGTGACGCGCATCGCGGTATCGGTGGCGAACAGCTTGGCGCGGGCGGCCGCGGCGGTGACGGCGGAGGGCGCGGCCCCCCGGTCGAGGGCCTGGGCGGCCTCGCGGACCAGCGCGCGGGCGGCCGCGACCTGGGTGGACATGTCGGCGAGCATGAAGGCCAGCCCCTGGAAGTCGGCGACGGGGCGCCCGAACTGACGGCGGGTCTTGGCGTAGGCGACCGCGTAGTCCACGGCGGCCGCGGCCAGCCCCACGGCGCAGGCCGCGATGCCCAGGCGGCCGCGGTCGAACAGACCGGAGGCGATCAGGAACCCCTTGCCGGGCCGGCCGATCAGGCGCTCGGCCGGCACCTGCGCGCCGTCCAGGGCGATGGCCGCGGTGGGTGACGAGCGCGTGCCCATCTTCTTCTCCAGGCCCTGCACCACCAGGCCGTGGGTGTCGGCGGCGGTGAGCAGCACGGACAGTCCGCGCGCGCCCTCGCCCCCGGTGCGGCAGAAGATGTTGTAGAAGTCGGCCTGACCGGCGTGGCTGATCCAGGACTTGGTGCCCTGGAGCGTGTAGGCGTCCTGCGAGCGGTCCAGGCGGGCGGTGCAGGCCAGCGCCGAGATGTCGGAGCCGGCCTCGGCCTCGGAGATGCAGTTGGCGCCGAGCCGCCGGCCGCCCAGCATGTCCGGCAGCCACCGCTCGCGCTGGCGGTCGGTGCCGTAGGCGGCCAGCGGGTAGCAGGACAGGACGTGGATGTTGACCGACTGGGCGACGGCGAGCCAGCGCCGGGCGAGGACCTCCAGGACGGTGAGGTACTCCTCGTAGCCCAGGCCGCCGCCGCCGTACTCGGCGGGGTAGGGCAGGCTGAGCAGCCCGGCCCGGCCGAGGGTGTCGAGGATCTCCCGCGGGAAGTGCGACTGCGCCTCGAAAGTGTCGGCGTTGGGGGCGAGTTCCTTGTCCGCCAGCTCCTCGGCCAGGGCCAGGAGCTCGCGCACCTCCTCCTTGGTCGCTGCACGGGGTCCGTCGGCGACGAGGGGTAGAGCGGTCATCGGGTCGGCGCCTCTCGGTGAGGATGGGTGTCGTGGACGGTACGGCGGGGGCCGGGGGTGCCGGCCGGCAGCGCGATGCGCAGGCGGACCCGGTGGGCGGGTCCGTCGAAGGCGAGGGCCGCGGCGCAGCCGCCCAGCGGGGGCAGCGTGCGCCAGGCGAAGTCCCGGCCGTGGCCGCGCCGGGCCAGCAAGGGCCCGGGGAACCGGCCCGGGGAACGGGTCAGACCGCGTCCGGTGGCCTTGGCGTGTGCCTCGAGGATCGTCCAGCGCCGGGCCAGGGCGGTGGGACGGCGGTCGGGCTCCAGGGCGGCCAGTTCGCGCTGCTGCTCGGGTGTGCAGCAGCGCCGCAGCAGGCCGTCGGTGACCGGGACCGGCGCCTGGAGGTCGATGCCGACGGCGCGGCCGACGGCGACGGCCACGGCGACGGTCCCGCCGCTGTGGGACAGGCTGATGCCGGTCGCCGGCCGGTCCGCCAGCACGGGCTTGCCGCGGTCGGTCAGGACGATCCGGCTGGCGGCGGCCCCCGCTTCGAGGGTGTGGCCCAGAGCCCACCTCAGCAGTCCGCGCCCGGCGGTGAACTCCCGGGCCCGGTGCGGCGGGTAGGCCGCCGCACCGGTCCGTTCGACCGCGCTGAGCAGGTGCCCGTAGCGGTCCGCGGCGGTGGCGACGTCGCAGACGGCCACCAGGATGCCGGAGGTGGCGTGGCCGCTCACCACGTGCTGATGTCTCACCACGTGCTGATGTCCGGCCAGCTGCGCCGGACCCGGCGCACGGCGTAGTCCCAGTAGGAGCGCACCGACAGGTCGGCGTAGACGAAGTCGCGCTTCAGGGCGACGTCCGTGTCGCTCGACCAGCTGTAGGGGACGCCGGTCTGTTCGGCGAGCAGTTGCAGCCGGCAGGCGCGCTCGAGGACCTGGGCGAACACGGCCGCGTGCCGCACGCTCCGGCCGATCACCACCGAGCCGTGGTTGCGCAGCAGGACGCCGTTGCCGTCGCCGAGCGCGTGGGCGATGGCCTCGCCGGTCTCCTGGTCCAGGACCGTGTTGCTGGTCAGGGTGAACAGGCCCAGGGCGTCGACGAAGTGCGCGCCGTCGTGCGAGACGGGTCGCAGCGTCAGGTCCGTGGCGCCGAACACCAGGGTGTGCGGGGCGTGGCTGTGCACGATGCCGTTGACGTCCGGGCGGGCGCGGTAGATCGCTTGGTGCAGCGGGAGTTCCGGTGGGGCCAGCGGATCGACGGGAGCCGCCGGGTCGGTGTCGGCCGCCACGATCTGGTCGGGACCCGCCTCGTCGAACCCCACCAGGGCGTTCTTGATGTAGAAGGTGTCCGAGCCGGGCATCCGCGCGGAGATCTGACCCTGGTTGAAGTCGTCGTGCCCGTCCAGGGAGAGCATCCGGGCGCCCAGGGCGATCTGCTCGGCCATCCGGGTCGGCACCCGGGCTCCGGTCGTGGTCGCCGTCACCGGACCCCCTCCGCTCGGCCGGTGGCGCGCTCCATGGCGGCCACCATGTCGTCGAACACCTCGTGGACGGTGTAGCTGCCGGGGGTGTGGCCCACGGCCCAGGTCGCGACCCCGATGGCGCCGGCCGCGGCCGCCCGGAGCGAGGTGACGTGATGGCTGATCACCAGGCTCTGCTCCGGCCAGCCGAGGCTGACGGTGTGGTCGCTGACGGCGGGCCCGTGGCGCAGCGAGGCCACGTCGGCGGGGTCGGCCCCGGTCTGCCGGGTCCACTCCCGGGCCAGCAACTCGGCCGTGGCGCTGGGCCGGTGGGCCTTGGTGACCGGGTGGCGTTCCAGCACCGCGGCCTCGGGCACGGCGCCGTCGATGCCGGCCCGCGCCATCGTCGTCACCACCTGCGCGACGCCGCGCAGGGCGCGGGTCTGCAGGTAGTTGCCCAGCGACAGGTTGGCGGCCAGCACCACCGGCACCCCGGCGGCCAGGGCTCGCAGTCGCCGCACCTGGACCTCGGGCAGCGCGGAGACGCACTCGACCAGCGGCAGTCCGAACTCGGCGCACAGGTCGGCGACTTGGCCGGTGACGGCCGGGGCGGAGCAGTCGATGACGACGTCGGCCGCGGGGCCTCGGCGCCAGGTGTCCACGGCGCGGGGCTCGTAGACCCGCACGGAGTGCCCCTCGGCCCGGGCGAGTCCGCCGACCGCCGCGGCGAGCCGGCCGGTGCCGACGATCCCCAGGACCGGCTCAGGCATCGCCGGACTCCAACTGCTGACAGACCAGGTCGACGATGCTGTCGATGGTCTCGAAGCGCTCGCTGTCCTCCTCCGGGTCCAGGTAGACACCGAGCTCGTTCTCCACGGTGTCGATCATCCGGATGTAGGCGAGGGAGGAGTAACTGACGGCCGGTAGCGACCAGTTGGCGGCGGCGAGGGCCTGCTCGGTCAGATCGCCCTCGGCGGCGCCGAGCACGATGCGCACGATGCGCGGACGGATCTGGTTCGAGGACACGGGCATGACGGCGTTCTCCTGGCGGGTCGTCACTGGGGCTGGCCAGTGGTGATGAACAGGCCGCGCAGCTGGGCCATGGCGGGTTTGCCGGTGGAGCCGCGGGGGATCTGGGGCACGACGCGGATGAGACTGGGGACCTTGTAGGCGGAGATGCGCTCGGCCAGCCGGCGGCGCCCCTCGGCCGGGTCGAAGCCGGGTTCGGCGGTGATCACGGCAGCCAGTGCGCTGCCGCCGTGCCGGTCGGGGGTCTCCAGGACGACCGCGTCGGTGACGCCGGGGACGTCGAGGAGCGCCTGGGTGACCTCGAGGGCGTCGATCTTGCGCCCGCCGACGTTGATCTTCTGGCTGGTGCGTCCGGTGAGCACCAGGCTGCCGTCGCGGAGGTAGCCGGTGTCGCCGGTGTGGTAGAAGCCGTCCTGGTCGATGCGGCCCTCCAGTACGCCGGGCGCGTTGAGGTAGCGGGTGCCCATGGACTGGCTGTGCACCCGCACCACCTCGGGTGCGGCGGCGGTACCGGACCGCAGGCGCACGCCGGGCAGCGGCTGGCCCAGGCCCGGATCGGTCAGCGGGTCCGCGGCGAAGGTCAGCGGGCCGGCCTCCGCCACCCCGAAGTAGTTCTGCAGCGGCACGCCGGTGCGCGCCGTGAACTCGCTCCGGGTGTCGGGGCGCAGCGGCGCCGCCGAGGAGACCGCCATCCTCAGGTTCGGCGGTGCGGTGCCGTCGGCGGGGCGGCGGACCAGCGACTCGTAGAGCGCCGGGAAGCCGACCAGCCGGGTGGCGGCGGTGCTCGCGAGCAGCCGCGACACCGCGCCGCCGGTGGGCAGTCCGCTGCCCAGGTGCAGGTCGGCACCGACCAGGAAGGCGGAGAGCAGCGAGGTGTTGAAGGCCAGGCCGTTGGAGAGGGAGGCGAAGCACAGGATGCTGTCGCCGCCCGAGAGGCCGGTGCCCTCGGCCCAGTTCGCCGCGGCCCGGTGCACCGCGGTGCCGGCGAACTCGATGCAGTTGGGACGGCCGGTGGAGCCGGAGGTGAACCGGCACACCTCGGTCAGGTCGTGCAGCGCGGGCGCTTCCTCCCGCGCGGGCAGGCCGGTCGCCAGCAGCGACCCCAGCGTGCCGCGCGGGGTGCCGACCTCGGGCGCGGCCGCGGCCTCGTCCTGGAGCAGCAGGTCGAGCCCGCAGTCCTGCCAGATGAGCTGCACCTCGCGCGGGCCGCTGGCCCGGTCGATCAGGAAGGGCACGCTGCCGGCCTTGAGGACGGCCAGGTAGGCAACCAGATAGGCGACCGAGTTGCCGGACTGGACGGCGACCCGGTGCCGCTCGCCGGGGCCGAGCAGAGCGCGCAGCCGGGTGGCCTGCTCGTCGGCGGCCCGGTCCAGCTCCCGGTACGTGAGCCTGGTGTGACGGTCCGTCACCTGCGCCCGGCCGCCGCCGTCGCGCAGGGCCTTGGTCATGATGTCGGCGAGCATCGGTCAGCGCCCCCCGTGGGCGTAGGCGCCCTGTAGGCGGTCGGTCTTCCGGACGGCGGCGCCGCGCGGCCCGAGCATCGCGACGTAGAGGACCTCGTCCTGATCGGTCAGCCCGGCGAGGCGGTGCCAGGCCGCGGCGTCGAAGCCACCGATGGTGGTGATCGCCACGTCGGCGTCGGTGGCGCCCAGGTAGAGCAGGTGGGCCAGGGCCCCGGCGCGCAGCAGCGCGTGGTCGATCCCGGCCATGCCGTGCCGGAAGACCTGCTCCCGGCGGCCGTGGAAGACGACGGCGGCGGCCGTGTGACGCAGGTGCTCCTGCCCCATGCAGATCCGCACCAGGTCGTCGTCACTGCTCGTGACGCGACCGCGGGGTGCGGCGTCCTCGGTACCGGCGCGCAGGACGCGGTAGGCGCCGGGGGCCAGACCGTCCACCCGGCGGGCGACCAGCGTGGCGCCGAAGCCGTCCGCGGGCGGCAGGTCGGTGGGCAGCGGGGTGCTCATGGCGGCCAGCGCCCGCCGCAGCGCGTCGGCCGGCACCGGGCCGGGCCCGAAGTCCTTGGCGGAGCGCCGGACGGCGGCGAGCCGGGCCAACCGGGCCAGCTGGGCCGGCTGCGGCGGCGCGGCCGCCTCGGTGCCGTCCAGCAGGCTGAGCGGCGGGGTGCCCGAGGACGCGGTCGGCCCTTCGTGGCGGAATTCGGCCAGCTGTTGCCAACATCGGTACTCGAAGTGCTCGGGCCGCCGGGGCGAGCGGCGGGTGTCCCGGTGGTCGGTGCAGCTCCAGGCGCCCGGCTCGGGCGGCCGGTGGCCGGCCGGGCCGTCCAGCAGCAGCACGCTGTGCGGCAGGAGGTAGTCGTCCCCCAGGCCGAGCAGGGTGTTCAGCGGGCCGGTCGCGGCACCGGTCAGCCACTGCGCCCGGCGGTGTCCGGCCGCGGCCAGGCACAGCAGGTGGGTGCCCAGGTGCGCGGTGTCCAACTGGGCGTACAGATAGCCGCGTTCGTCGTACTTGCGGATGGACAGCCAGGGCCGCACCACGAGCAGCACCAGGCTGGTGTCAGGGCCCGGCAGCGCGAGGCCGCCGTCGCACAGCGCCTTGTCCACCTCCTCGCCTTCGTGGGTGAGGTAGCAGGTGCGCCGGGCCACGTCCACGGAGAACACCCGCGGCCCGTCCGGACCGCCGGTGACCACCCGCAGTTCGTAGGGCTGCAGCGCGCCGGCCGAGGGGGCGCTGTGACCGCCGGTGGCGGAGCCTTGCGCGGAGGCCTCGAACAGGGCCAGGGCGGCGTGCAGTTCGGCGGGTACGGCCATCGGCCGCGGGCGCGGCGTGCCGTGGGGGGCGGCGACCAGCGTCATCCGCCGCCACAGGCGCTGCGCGGTCTGCTCGGCCCGCTCGGTGCCGAGCCCGCCGGCCGGGTCGGCCAGGCCCCCCAGGGGGTGCCCTGCGGCCCGGTCGCACACCAGAGAGTCTCGATCGTTCACCGGTTTCGCTTCTCCTTTCCTGCCAAGACGGAGCGGCGTCAGCACCTGCGGCTGCCACTGACGGATGGGTCGCGCCAAGGTGTTTGCTTACGCAGAGTGAGCACTGCCGAAGACGGGGAACGGGATTTCCAATTAATCCGGTGAAATAATCTTGCCAGAGGAGATCAAAGCCGTGTAGACCATTTAGTGGCCTGGAGCGGCCATGGCCGCCGGGGGACATGCCAGCAGGGAGGCCGCGAGGTGCCGGTACAGCAGGATGAAATGGCGGGGAATGCCGTGGGAACGTTGTCGGAGCTACTGGAAAGGCAGCAGCGGGCGCTGGTCAGCGCGGCGGACTGCGCCCGGCTGCTGGAGTCCCACGTGTCCGCGCTGGCCGTGCACCGCGCCGCGGTCCCGGCCGGCCACACCGGCGACCCGGTGGAGGTCCACGACCCGGCACGGGCCCATGAGCTGCTCGACGCCGCGGTGGCGCTGGCCCGCGGTCAGATCCGCCTGATCCAGCCGTCGGTCATCGCCCGCCACCTGGTCATCGACCGCCTGGGCGGCGACTGGCGGGAGCGCGGGTCGCGGGTCAGCGTGCGCACGATCCACCAGAGCGGCCTGTTGCAGAACGCCACGGCCGTCTCCCACCTGGAGAAGCTCTCCCGGCGCGGGGTCCAGATCCGGGTGGCGCCGCTGCTGCCGTTCCGGCTGGTCGTCGTCGACGACGAGATGGCGCTGGTGTGCCTGCCGGACTCGACGCTGCTGGTGCGCCAGCCGGCCCTGCTGCAGGTCCTCATCCGGATCTTCGAGTACTGCTGGGACGACGCGCGCGACCTGCGCACCGGCGCGGCGGAGGACGAGGGGCCGTGCCCGGAGGACCGGCCGGCCGGCACCGGGGCCCCGGTGAGCCTGACCGAGCAGCAGCTGGTCATCCTGCGGCTGTGGGCCAAGGGCCGCCAGGACCTGGAGATCGCCCGCGAACTGCACGTCTCCCCGCGCACCCTGCGCCGCACGGTGTCCTCGTTGCTGCGCCGACTGGGCGTGAGCAGCCGCTTCGAGGCCGGCGTCATCGCCGCGCGGACCCACCAGCTGCTGCCCGACCCGGATCCGCTGCCCCCGCACTCCTGACACCCGGCGGCCAGGGCGGCGCGCCGAGCCCTGGCCGTCAGCGGCCAACTTGCCCCCTGCCGCGCGCGGCGCGCGCTTGGCAGAATCGAGCGGTACGGGCTGCCGCGGCCCCTGACCGGGCCGGTGCTCCGGCCCGCTGCCCTGCGCGCACGGCGTGCCGTCGACCGCCGCGCATCCCCTTCTCCAGTGCCCCGCCCGCCGGCGCGCCCGCCGGATGCGCCCACCCGGTCGCACCCGCTCGCCCGCGCCCCGGCCACCCCCATCCGCCCTCCCCCCGGGAGTCCGCCATGCGTGTTGCCCGCAACGCCCCGACCATCGACGCCGTCTCGGCGCCGCCCCTGCCCGTCCTGGGAACGGACGTCATGGTGCCGCTCGTCACCGGCGACGACGTGCCCTACGCGGCCCTCGACTACGCGGCCAGTGCCCCGGCCCTGCGCAGCGTCTGGGAGGAGGTGTGCGGGTACGTGCCGTACTACGGCAGCGTGCACCGCGGCGCCGGCTACCTCTCGCAGCTGTCGACCGACCTGTACGAGGCCAGCCGCGTCACCGTGCACGAGTTCCTCGGCTGTCGCGCCGACGACGAGGTCGTCTTCACCCGCTCCACCACCGACTCGCTCAACCTGCTGGCCTCGGTGCTCCCGGCCGGCACCCAGGTCTACGTCTTCGAGACCGAGCACCACGCCGCGCTGCTGCCCTGGCGCGGCGCCGAGGTCACCGTCCTGCCCGCGCCGGCGTCGCGCCAGCAGGCGGTCGAGACCGTGGCCGAGGCGCTGGCGGGCCGCGACCCGCACCGGCCGGGCCTGGTGTGCGTCACCGGCGCCTCCAACGTGACCGGCGAGCTGTGGCCGATCGCCGAGATCACCGAGGTGGCCCACGCCGCCGGGGTGCGCGTGGTGGTGGACGCCGCGCAGCTGGTACCGCACCGCCCGGTGGACCTCGCCGAGCTGGGCGCGGACTACATCGCCTTCTCCGGCCACAAGATGTACGCGCCGTTCGGCGCCGGCGTGCTCGCCGGCCGCCCCGATTGGCTGGCCGCCGCCGAGCCCTACCTGGCGGGCGGCGGCGCCAGCCGGCTCGTCGTGCACGGCGAGCAGGGCCTGTCGGTCCAGTGGCAGCAGGGCAGCGCGCGGCACGAGGCCGGCTCGCCCAACGTCATCGGCGTGTACGCGGTGGCGGCGGCCTGCCGGGCGCTGAGCGCCGCGGGGTTCGAGACGCTGGTCGCCCGCGAGGAGGCGCTGCTGGAGCGGACGCTGACCGCGCTGGCCGGCATCCCCGAGGTGCGGGTGCTCTCCCTGCTGGGCCGGACCAGCCCCCGGGTGGGGGTGATCGGCCTCGTCGTCGACGGCTGGAACAGCTCCCACCTGGCGGCGGCGCTGTCCGCCGAGCACGGCATCGGGGTGCGCGACGGCATGTTCTGCGCCCACCCGATGGTGCGCCGGCTGCTGGGCGCCGACCCGGACCAGCCCCAGGAGTGCGCCGCCCCGGAGCCGGCCGGACCGGGCGAGCGGCCCGCCAACGCGGTGCGGATGAGCTTCGGGGCGGGGACCCCCGTGGAGCACCTGGACCGGTTCGTCGCAGCGGTGGCGGACCTGGTCGCGAACGGCGCCCGCTGGACCTACCGGACCGAGGGCGGCCGCTGCGTTCCGGTGCGCTGACGGGAACGCCGAGATGTGCGCCCGCATTGCCCGAGGAATTCGGGTGCGCGGGCGCACATTTCTTTTCGGAAAGCGACTGGTGCGCGTCGGTCGATTTCCGCCGGGAATATTGTTTGGGTAGGCCGAAGGGAGGCCGCCCGGGCGGGGTCCGGGCGGCCACGAACCAGGAAGTCGATTACGGAGCGTAGTCTCCCTGGGGTCAGTAGGTCGGCAGCGACGGGTCGATCCGCTCGGCCCAGGCGACGATGCCGCCGCCCAGGTGCGCGGTGTCCAGACGGCCGGCTCGCCTGGCCACCGCCAGCACCTCGGCGGAGCGGATCCCGGACCGGCACAGGAACACGATCCTGCGGTCGGTGGGCAGCCGCTGGACCGCGTCACCGTCCAGGAACTCGTCCTTGGGGACGAGCACCGAGCCGGGCAGGCTCACGAAGGCGTACTCGTCGGGCTCGCGCACGTCCACCAGGGCGATCGGCTCGTCGCCGTCGAGCAGTTCCTTCAGCTCCTCCACCGACAGGGTCGACTCGCGTGCCGCCACGGCCGCCTGCGGCGACAGGAGCCCGAAGAACGGCTCCGCCGCGGTCGGTTCGGCCGGCCGGTCGGTGCGCGGATCGCGGCGCAGCGGCACGGTCACGCAGGTGGCGGCCATCGCGTCGTACTTCATCACCCGGCCCACCAGCGGCTCGCCGGCGCCGGTGAGCAGCTTGAGGGCCTCGGTGGCCATGGTCACCGCCAGCCAGGACCCCACCGCCCGCAGCGCGCCGGACATGCCGCGGAAGTAGGGGGTGGGAGGCTCCGGGAACAGGTCCCGGAGGGTGGCGCCGTGGACGTCCCAGAAGACCGCCACCCGCCCGCCGGTGGCGTCCATGGACCCCCACACGTAGGGCTTGCCGGCCTGCGCGCAGACGTCGTCGGCCAGTTGACAGCGGGCCGGGTCCTCACCGGCGCAGACCACCAGGTCGTAGCCGGCGACCAGGTCCGCCGCGGTGGTCACGTCGAAGCGGCCCTCGACGACGGTGCGCACCGCCGGGTGGGTGGTGGCCAGGGCCCGGGCCCAGGCGTCGGCGCGGGTGGCCGGCTCGTCGGCCACGATGCCCAGGTGGCGGTCCCACGGGTTGAGCGGGGAACCGTCGCTGATGCCGATGGTGCCCACGCCCCAGTCGGCGAGGTGGGCGATCAGCGGTGCGCCGATCTCGTCCGCACCGATGACCAGCACCCGGGCGGCGGCGAGCCGGCGCTGCGCCGTCATGCCGTGGCCGGCCAGGATCACCTGGTGCGCATGCCGCCGGGCCTCGTCCTCGGACAGGTCGGAAGCGGGCTCCGCGAGCGGGGGGAAGGGCATGTGTGCTCCTGTCTCGGAAGGATGACGGTCCGTCAGGACGCTTCGGTGGCGGCCCAGTCGGGCACGTTCAGGATCTCCAGCACCGCGGCGCCCCAGTTGAAGCCGTAACCGGCTCCGGCCAGCAACACGCGGTCGCCTGCGGCCAGTTGACCGGTGCGCAGCAGGTGGTCGAGGGCGGCGGCCTGGTCCCCGGAGCCCAGGTGGCTGATCTGGCGGCCGAACTCCCAGGTGGTGCGCTCGCGCTCGACGCCCATCTCGGCGAGCATGCCCCACCAGCGCACCGTCTGGCCGTTGTTGGGCATGACGAAGCGCCGGATGTCGTCGGCCTCGCACTTGGCCTCCGCCAGTGCCTGCTGGAGGCAGCCGCTGATGCCGTCGGCGATCCGCAGCGAGATCTCCTCCAGGTCGCTCAGGTGGCGGCGCATGAAGTCGGCCTTCCGCCCGCGCATGTTGAGCGGCTTGTCGCCCGCGGCCGGGGCGTCCTTGAGGGTCCGGCCGCGGTACATGCCCTCCAGCGAGGGGTCCGAGGTGAGCACGCAGGAGACGACGCGGGCGAACCCCGGGCGCCTGGTGAGCAGCATGGCGGTGCCGCCGTCGGCCATCACCGTGCCGCTCTCGGTGCGGAACCGGTCGAAGCCGGGGAGGCAGAACCGCTCGCCGGTGGTGATCAGGACGGCGGCGGTGTCCTCGCAGGCGGCCAGGAAGGCCGAGGCGAGCGAGAGGGCGGCCAGCCCCCCGTTGGACTTCTGGTCGACCTCCACGGCCGGGGCGCCGCCACCGATGGTGTGGTGCTGGATGTAGGAGGACGGGGTCCACATGTCCTGGCCCTGGAAGTACGCGCTGGCGTGCAGCAGCAGCCGGACGTCCGCCGGGTCGGCCTCGGAGCGTTCCAGCGCCTGGCGCACGGCCGCGACCGCGAGGTCGGGGGCGTGGTCGTCCTCGGAGACGGTCACGCCCAGCAGGCCGTTGGCGATGTGCTCGGACGCGGCGTACCGGCCGTCGGCTGCCGCCTCGGCGAGGTCGAGCCTGCGACCGAGCCGTACACCGATGCTGTCGAGGTAGATGTCGTTGGCGAGCATGTCCAGACCTTCCGTCGGCGGTGGGGGCGATGGGACGGGGCGTTCAGTGGTGGGGCATCACAGGTAGGCACCCCCGGTGGCCTTCAGGCACTCGCCGGTCACCCAGCGGGACTGCTCGGAGGCCAGGAACGCGACGACGTCGGCGACGTCGCCCGGCTGGCCGAGCCGGCCGAAGACCGTCCTGGCCGCCGCCTCCGCGGCCTCCTCGGGGTGTTCGCGCAGCCTGGCGCGGTGCAGGTCGGTCTCGATCAGTCCGGGGGCGACCGTGTTGACGGTGATGCCGGAGGGTCCGAGCTGCGCGGCGAGCGAGCGGCTGAACGCCTCCAGCGCGCCCTTGCTCATGGCGTAGCCCAGGACGTGCGGGTGGGCGACCTGATGGGCCACGGAGGACACGTTGACGATCCGGCCGCCCTCGCCCATCAGCGGCAGGAGCCGCTGCGCGACGAAGAGCGGCGACTTGACGTTGATCTCGAACACCCGGTCGAGGTCCTGGGGCGTGATGGTGGTGATGTCGGCGCGGCAGCCGATGCCCGCGTTGTTGACCAGGACGTCCAGCCGGGCCGCGCCGGTGTGCTCGCGCAGGCCCGCCTCGACGCCGGCGGCCAGGGTCTCGACGGCGCCCGGGGTGCCCAGTTCGGCCCGCACCGGGAAGGCGTTGCCGCCGGCGGAGCGCACCGCGGCCACGGCCCGGGCGGCGGAGTCGTCGTCGCGTCCGTAGTGGACGGCCACCGTCGCGCCCATGGCGCCCAGGCGTTCGGCGATGGCCCGTCCGATGCCCCGTCCGGCGCCGGTGACCAGCGCGGTCCGCGGTGCGGGACCACTCATGGCTTTCCCCCTCGAAGAGTCGTACGTGGCACGGATGAAGAGCACTGCCCGGGCGGCGACCACCGCGCCCGGCCGGTGCCGGGGTGCGGCCCGGCCGGGGACCGGCGGGTTACCGTCACGCGGGCCGGCCGCTCCCGCGCGGTGCTCGCGCGCGGTCCAGGAGCGCGGTCAGGACGTCCGCCAGTTCGGCCTCGGGATCGGCCGCCGCTGCCCGGGTCCGCCAGCCGACGAAGCCGTCGGGGCGGACCAGCAGCGCGCCGCCGTCCTCGATGCCGACCGCGGCCGCCCAACTCGGGACGGACTCCGCGGCCGCCTCGACGAGGTGGGCGTCGACCGGGACGCCGAGCCGGGACGCCACCTCGGCCGCGGCCTTCGGCCATGCCGCTCCGTCCGGTCCGGCGAGCAGCGTGAAGCGGTAGTCGACCAGGTCCAGCGTGGAGCGCGTCCGCCCGCCCGGGGCCAGCCAGTGGTGCGGCAGCCGGGAGCCGGGCGAGCCGTCCAGGTCGGGCTCGACGTCCTCCGTGGAGGGCAGCGGCGCGACCGGGCCGATCACCGCGCCGGAGTCGTAGCGGTAGCCGAGGTGGATCACCGGTGCGTTGACCGCACCGGCCGAGGCGCGGTGCCGGCGGCCCTGCTCCCCGGTCTGCCAGTGCAGGGACGGGTCCTCCAGCCGCAGCATCGACTGCTGGAGCGCGGTGGCGGCGACCGGGCGGCGCTCCTGCTCATAGCTGTCCAGCAGGGCCTCTCCGGCCTGTCCGCCGAGCACGTAGGCCAGCTTCCAGGCCAGGTTGTGGGCGTCGGCCGCACCGGTGTTCATGCCGAAGGCACCCACCGGGGGAATGACGTGCGCGGCGTCCCCGGCGAGGAAGACCCGACCGTCCCGGAACCGGTCGGCGAGCGCCCCGCGCACCTGCCAGGGCAGGATGCTCACCACCTCGAGGGGCAGGTCCTCGCGGCCGACGGCGGCCCTGATCCGCTCGGCGCACCGCTGCGGGGTGAAGTCGTCCGAGGTGAGGCCCGCGTCCCGCGGATAGCGGAAGGCGTAGATCCACTCGCGGTCGCCGTCGACGGGCAGCAGGCCGCCCGCCGCCTCGGGGGTGGTGATGTCGCAGACGGTGAACGGCCGGCCGCCGGTGAACTCGCCGAGGTCCGCGTGGAAGAGCACGCTGATCAGCGGGTCGCCGATGACGCCCGGGCCGCTGGTGCCGATGCCCAGGCTCTCGCGGACGCCACTGCGGGCGCCGTCCGCCGCCACCAGGTAGCGAGCCCGGACCTCCACGGGGCCGTCGGGGCCGGTCAGCTGCGCGGTGACCCGTGCGTCGTCCTGGGCGAAGGCGACCATCTCGGTACCGAACTCGATCCGCGCACCCGCGCCGCGCGCCGCGGCGGTGATCACCTTGTCCAGGCGGCCCTGGGGGCAGGTGCCGCGCAGGTGGCGCGGCGTCACGTCGCGGAACGCGTCTGTGCGGGGCGGGGCCTGTGCGGACAGGGCCTCCAGGTCGGCCTCCGCCAGGGTGGGGGTGGCGAACATCTGGAGGTCACCGCCCCGCATGTCCATGCACTCGGCGTCGACGGCGTCGGCGATGCCGGCCGTGTGCAGCAGTTCCACGGTGCGTGGCCCGATGCCCATGGCCCGCGGGTGCGCCAGCGGTGCCGGGTGCCGCTCGGCGACGAGGGTGCGCACCCCCATGCGGGCGAGGAACAGGGCGGTGAAGAGACCCACCGTACTGCCCCCGACCACCAGCACGTCGGTGTCCAGGGCCTCGGTGGCCGGGGTCCCCTCGTCCGGGGTCCCCTCGTCCGGGGTCCCCTCGTCCGGGGCATCGATGTCGCTGCTCAGCATTGCTTCGGCTCTCCTCGTCCGGGCCGGCACGGGTCTTGCGGGATCAACAACGACAGGCGGATGCCGCCCCGGTCACGGCCGGGGCGGCACGGTGCGGAGCGGCGCCGGTCAGGCGTCGAAGGGCGGCATCGCCGGGCCCCCGGGGTCCCAGGCGGCCAGGAAGCGGTCCTGCCGGGAGACGTCCATCATCTCGAGGCTCACGCCCAGGCTCTCCAGCCGGTGGTAGCTGTAGGGACGCCCCAGCGGGCAGGCGTCGAACTCCGGGACGAAGCCGTCCTCGGACAGGCGGGCCGCACTCTTCGTCACATCGGCGGTCCAGAGGCCCAGATGGTGGCAGCGGGCACCCAGGCTGGAGTCCCAGGGGCTGCCGGGCGGGCCCTGCACCAGCTCGGTGTAGGGCGCCCCGCCGCGGGTGAAGGCCAGGCGGTACTCCCACGGCCCGAGCGAGTCCTCCAGGATGCCGGACCACTGGGCGCCGACGGTCCGGGTGAGGTCCGCCATCGCCGCCTCGATGTCGGGGACCACGAAGCACACGTGATAGAACACCGCGTCACACCAGCTTCTCGATCAGGCCGAGCACCTCTTGGGGGGTCGGCATGGCGTTGGCCTCCTCGGCCAAGTCCCGGGCACGCTCCCGGTAGTGATGGTTCGTCAGAAGGTCGCACGCCGCGTCCGCCAGTGCCTCGGGGGTGTCGTCGCCGGGCAGGATCACCCGGGCCGCGCCGTAGGCCGCCAGCCGCTGCGAAGGAGCCACCAGCTTGGGCATGTTGGGGACCACCAGCTGGGGGATGCCGTACACCATGCCGGTCAGGGCGGTGCCACCGCCGGCGTGGTGGACCAGCAGGTCGCAGGAGCGGGCGACGGTGTCGAACGGCAGCCAGCCGACCCGCATGCCGGTGGCCTCGCTCAGCTGCCCGGCCACCGCCGGCGGCGCGCTGACCAGGATCTCGGCGTCCAACCTCTTGAGCCCGACCGCCAGTTGAACCAGGTAGTCGAAGAAGTAGCCGGGCGCGGTCTTGGTGCCCGCGGTGACCCCGATCCGGGGCGCGGAGCCCTTGCTGTACATCCACGGTTCGAGCGGCGGCTGCAGGTTGCAGGGGATCCACCGCATGGACGTCCCCTGGAGTGCCTCGGGGTCGCGCACGCTGGGCGGGCACACGTCGATCCACAGGTCGCTGCCGGGGATGCCCGCCAGGCCGAGCGCGTCGAGTTCGGGGCGCATCTCCACCGCTGCGGCCTCGTCCACGACCAGCGGCTCGCCGGAGTCCCAGGAGTGCCGCACGAACGGCACGCCGATCCTGGCGGCCAGGACCGCCGCCGAGTAGTGCAGGGTGCCACCGACGATCACGTCGGGCCGCCAGCGGCGGGCCAGCTCGAGCAGCGGCTCCTGGTAGGCGGCGGCCATCCGGCCGAAGGCATGGCCGATGGCCCGGATCGCCAGGTCGGGGTCCTCGGGCATCGCCAGCGGAGTGCCGGCGCGGTCGTGGTAGATGTGGTGCCGGATCGGCACGTCGGACACGCAGACGGCGGGCAGCCCGGCTCCGGTGACGGACTCCATCGTCTCCTCGTTGGAGGCGACCAGTACCTCGTGCCCGGCGTTCCGGGCCGCCGTCGCCAGGGGGGTGAGTGCGTACACCGTGGCCGGGCTGCCGCCGGTGACAAAGAGCATGCGCATGACACAGGCCTCGCTGGAATGGTGGGGGCGGGAATTGCGGGGTACGGGCGTGCCGGCCGTCGCGGCTCAGCGGCCCAGGGAACTGCCGGCCTCCGCCGGGACGACGGGGCGCGGCCGCGGACGGCCGAACCACCGCACCAGGGGCGTCTCGAACCACCGGTGGATCGCCAGGGCCAGCGCCAGGCTCACCACGAGGGTGAGCAGTGACACCACCACACCCTGGCCCGTCGACGGCGCGCGGTGCGCGCGGACCAGCAGCTCGCCGGCGTACTCCAGGACGATCCCGTGGATCAGGTAGAAGGCGAACGAGGCCTCCCCCAGCCGACGCATCACGGGCGCCGCGAGCGGCGTGCCGGCGCCGGCACTGTCCGCCTGGGCCAGGGAGGCGACGAACAGGGCCAGCGGCACCACGGTCACCGCGGCCACCGTGAACAGCATGGGCGTGTAGAGCCCCAGCACGTACGCGGCCACCACGAGCAGCCCGGTCCAGGCGGGACGCGGCGCGATCCACCGGCCGGACTGGACGATGCGCGCCATCAGGATGCCGAGGGCGAACTCCAGCAGCCGGACCGGCGGGAAGACGTAGACGAGCCACAGCCGTTCGATCGACACGCCGTCCAGCCAGGACCCGGTCACAGGCAGGGTCTGACCGGCCGGCAGCAGGGCAGCGACCAGCGGCATCAGCATCACGGCGGCCGCGACACCGCCCGCCCACCACCACAGCCGCCGGGCGGGAATCCGGCGCAGCAACGGGAGCAGCACCGGGAAGAGCACGTAGAAGAGCAGCTCGCAGGAGAGCGACCAGCTCGCCCCGTTGACGCTCAGGAAGACCATCGGGTCCGAGGACCAGGCCTGGAGCAGCAGCAGGTTGAGCAGCGCGGTGCCCAGCGGCGTGAAGGCCGACGCGTAGACGGCCATCGCCAGGGCGTAGGTGAGCAGGTGGTTGGGGAAGATCTTCACCAGTCGGCGCCGCAGGACGCCGCCGTAGGTGTCCGCGGGCCGGACCGACCAGGTCAGTACGAAGCCGCTGAGGACGAAGAAGAACGAGACCCCGATCGTACCGGCGGTCTTGGTGGCCGCCATCAGCCCGGTGGCCGGCGCGGAACCGGCCACAAAGAATCCACTGGTCGCCAGATGGCAGAAAAATACCAGTCCGGCGGCCAAGAACCGCGCACCGGTGAGGGAATCGAGGCGCCGTCTTCCCGAGGCGCCCACCACTTCCTGCATGGGTAATCCTTCGTTTTCATTGTCGAGCCGTCGGTCCGGGAATTCGAGGCGGCGGGTACACATGCGTCGTCAACCGGTCCGGTATTCCACGGAAAGGCGGTCCGGTTTTCTGGAAAGGGCGGCGGGTCAGGCTTTCAGGAGGGAACGGACGTGCCGGCCGTACATGGTTCCGGGCGGGAGCCCTTCGGCGAGCCTGGCCAATTGCCTCCGGTCGATGTAACCCATCCGGTAGGCCGTCTCCTCCAGGCAGGCGATTTGCATTCCCTGCCGCTTCTGGAGGACCTGGACGTACTGGCTCGCCTCCAGGAGGCTGTCGTGGGTGCCGGCGTCGAGCCAGGCGATGCCCCGGCCGAGCTGGACGATCCGCCCGCGCCCCTGCTCGACCAGCAGCCGGTTGATGTCGGTGATCTCCAGCTCCCCGCGGGCGGACGGGGTGATCTTCTCGGCGTAGCTGAGGGCGTCGTTGCTGTACATGTAGAGGCCGGTGACCGCGATGTTGGAGGGCGGGTCGGCCGGCTTCTCCACGATGTCGACCAGTTCGCCGCCCCGCCCGAGGACGGCCACGCCGTAACGCTCGGGGTCGGAGACGGGATAGCCGAAGACGGCGCAGCCGTCCAGGGTCCGGGCCGCCTCGCGCAGCTGGCCGGGCAGGCCCTGCCCGTAGAAGATGTTGTCCCCGAGGATGAGGCAGACGTCCTCGTCGCCGGCGAACTCCCGGCCGATCACGAGGGCTTCGCCGATCCCGCGGGGCTCGTCCTGGACCGCGTACTGCAGGTCCAGGCCCAGATGGCGGCCGTCGCCCAGCAGCGAGCGGAAGGCTTCCAGGTGGGCCGCGCTGCTGATGATCAGGATCTCCCGCATGCCGGCCAGCATCAGCACCGACAGCGGGTAGTAGACCAGCGGCTTGTCGTAAACCGGCAGCAGCTGCTTGGAGTTGATGAGAGTCAGCGGCAGCAGCCGGCTGCCGGAGCCCCCGGCCAGCAGTATTCCGCGCATGGGAGGAGTGGTTCCTTAGCTCGGGGCGGAAGGACGCGGTCTGCCGCGGTCCGTCCCGCCGGGCTCATGGCAGGGTGGCCCGCGCGGCGGCGCCGGGACGACCCGCCGGTTCCGGCAGCAGGGGACGCCACCACTGCGGGTTGTCCTGGTACCAGCGGACCGTGGCGGGAAGGCCGGTGCTGAGCGGCACGCGCGCCCGGTAGCCCAGTTCCTCGCGGGCCTTGCGGTCGTCGAGCGAGTAGCGCAGGTCGTGGCCCTTGCGGTCGGCCACCTCGCGCACCAGCGACCAGTCGGCACCGCCGACGGCCAGCAGCCGCTCGGCGAGCTGGCGGTTGGTCAGTTCGGTGCCGCCACCCAGGTTGTAGACCTCGCCGGCCCGTCCCCGGGTGCGCACCAGCTCGATGCCCCGGCAGTGGTCCGTCACGTGCAGCCAGTCGCGCACGTTGCGCCCGTCGCCGTACAGCGGCACGGTCAGGCCGTCGATGATGCGGGTGAGGAAGAGCGGGATGACCTTCTCCGGGTACTGCATCGGCCCGTAGTTGTTGGAGCAGCGGGTGATGCTGGCGTTGAGCCCGTGGGTGCGCTGGCAGGCGAGGACCAGAAGGTCGGAGGAGGCCTTGGAGGCGGCGTAGGGCGAGTTCGGGCTCAGTGGACTCGACTCGTCCCACGACCCGCTCGCGATCGACCCGTAGACCTCGTCGGTCGACACGTGCACGAAGCGGCTCACGCCGTGGCGCAGCGCGGCGTCCAGCAGTGTCTGGGTGCCCAGCACGTTGGTGCGCACGAAGGCGCCGCTGTCCTCGATGGAGCGGTCCACGTGGGACTCCGCCGCGAAGTGCACGACCTCGTCGGCGTCCCGCATGACCTCGTCCACCACGGCCGGGTCGCAGATGTCACCCCGGCGGAACCGCAGCCGCGGATCGGCGGCGAGGTCGCTCAGGTTGGCTCGGTTTCCCGCGTAGGTGAGCTTGTCCAGAACTGTCACGGAGAGCCGTTCGGCTCCGGAAAGCAATAGCCGCACGTAATGGGATCCGATAAACCCGGCACCACCTGTGACGACGATGCGGCGATGCGGTCCGGCTGACCCTTTCCCGCCGGACCTCAACGGTGGCGGTAACTCCACGTTCATACGGTACCCCCATCGGGCAGTAGGGAGGTCAGATGTGGTGCGTCCCGAACCTAATACCTCTAGACGCGGTTTGTAAACCCGCGATCGGAGGCGCTCGGAGCGACTCACGCGACAGCCCGCCGCATAATTTGGCCATACGATAGAAAACGGACACATCGGGACGATCCGAGCTCTTGACCACCGCGCATCACGCTCTATAGGTTGCAAATCGCTGTGGACTTCGCCGGCGTCCGCTCGCACACGAATTCACCAGAGATTCCACAGGACCTTCACACAGTCAACCGGCCCGACGCGGCCGGGAATCCCGGACTCACCCCGCCCTCGCGTCCGCTCCACCCCGACGGCCCGGCCGACCGGCGCGGCCGAGGACGGCAGGGGACGGTGGACCGCCCGCGCGACCCCCACAGGCGGGTGGCCCGCGTTCTGGCATTCGGCGCAGGTCCGCCACCAAGGGGATTATGGCATGGCCACGTCATTCGTGTCGGGATGATCGGGTCGCCCAGGCGAACCCGCCGACCCGCTCCCGCCCCGCTGCCCCGACCACCTGGACGAGCGTCCCCGCAGCACGACCGCGCGCCCCGGCCCACACCGGCGCCGGTCCGTCGGGGTGCCCGCTCCCCGCCCGCCCGACGCTCACGCCCCACCAACCAGCAGCCGTATCCGCCCCGCGATGGGAGACGATCATAGACAGGGAACACGCCGGCAAGGTCGCGCTGGTGACCGGCGCCGCAGGAGGCATCGGCCGATGCGTCGCGCGCACCCTGGCCCGTTCGGGTGCCCAGGTGGCCGCTCTGGACCTGGGCGGAGACGCCCTCGAGGTACTGGAGCGCGACGTCGCCGCCGAGGGTCTGTCCGTGACGGCCTTCGCCGCGGACGTGACCTCCACGAGCGCGGTCGAGGAGACCGTCGCCGCCGTCGAGAAGGAGCTCGGTCCCGTCGAACTGCTGGTCAACGCCGCCGGCGTGCTGCGGGCCCGCTCGGCGCTGTCGCTCACCGAGGAGGACTGGGAGCACACCTTCGCCGTCAACGCCGGCGGGGTCTACCGCGTGTCCAGAGCCGTCGCGCACCGCATGGTCGAGAACGACATCCGCGGCGCGATCGTCACCGTCGCCTCCAACGCCGCCGGAGTCCCCCGGATGGGCATGGCCGCCTACGGGGCCTCCAAGGCCGCGGCCATCGCCTACACCAAGTCCCTCGGCCTGGAGCTGGCGCAACACGGCATCCGCTGCAACGTGGTGTGCCCCGGCTCGACCGACACCGCGATGCTGCGCTCCCTGTGGACCGACGAGTCCGGCCCGGCCGACTCCCTCAACGGCGTGCTGGAGCAGTACCGCGTGGGAATCCCGCTGGGCCGCTTCGCCACCCCGCAGAACGTCGCCGACGCCGTCGCGTTCCTGCTCTCCGACCGAGCCGGCCAGATCACCCTGCACGACCTGTACGTCGACGGCGGTGCCGCGCTCGGCCGCTGACGCTCACCCGGCCGGCCCCGCCCCGCAGCGGCCGCGCCGCGCCGCCCCACCTCCTGGAGGACACCCCCATGGCCATCCCTGGCATCGCCCCCTACCCCCTGCCCACCGAGCGGTCACTGCCCGCCAACACCGCCCCGTGGATCCCCGACCCGCGCCGCGCCGCCCTGCTCGTGCACGACATGCAGCGCTACTTCGTGGCGCCCTTCACGACCGGCCACGAACCCGTCACCGGACTGCTGAACAACAGCCGACGCCTGGTCGAACGATGTCGGCAGTCGGGCATGCCCGTCACCTACACCGCGCAGCCGGGTGGCATGAGCGACCAGGAACGCGGTCTGCTCAAGGACTTCTGGGGCCCGGGCATGCGCACCAGCCCGGAGGACCGCCGGATCGTCGACGACGTGGCCCCCGACGACGACGGCAAAATCTTCACCAAATGGCGCTACAGCGCCTTCCACGGCAACGACCTGCTCGACCACCTGCGCGCCGCCGGGCGCGACCAGCTCGTCATCTGCGGCGTCTACGCCCACGTGGGCTGCCTGATGACGGCCGTCGACGCCTTCACCCACGACATCGAGACGTTCCTGGTCGCGGACGCCGTCGCGGACTTCTCCGCCGAACGGCACGCCTGGGCGCTGGAGTACGCGGCGGCCCGCTGCGCCGTCGTCATGACCACCGATCAGCTGCTGGAGCACGTCGGGCAGCCCGGACTCGTCGGGCAGGTCTGACCCATGGTCCCCGACCGGAGCGGATTCGCCGGGCTCCTCGAACGCGTCCTCGGCCCCTGCCCGCCCGCCTTCGCGCTGCTGCACCGCCCCGACGCGGTCGGCCACCGCGTCGAACTGCTCACCGGCGACATCAGCGAGGTCCAGCGGATCGCCGACGTCCCGCTGCCGCCACTCGGCCAGGGCCCGCCCGGACCGCGCCACGAGAGCCTGGTGCTGTTGCCCTACCGGCAGTTACGCGAACGGGACTTCGCCTGCCACGACGACGGGACCCCGCTGCTCGCCATGACCGTCGCGGAGCAGCACACCTGCCCGCTGGACCGGGCCCTCGAGCTGCTGCCCGACGAACCCGTCGAACTCACCGACCCGGGCTTCGACATCGACGACGACGAGTACGCCTCGATCGTCCGGCGGGTGCTCACCGAGGAGATCGGCACCGGGGCGGGAGCCAACTTCGTGATCAAGCGGGCCTTCACCGCCCGCATCCACAACTGGTCCGCCCGTACCGCGCTGAGCCTGTTCCGCCGGCTCCTGCGGGGCGAGCGCGGCGCCTACTGGACCTTCCTCGTCCACACCGGGGAGCGCACCCTCGTCGGTGCCACCCCCGAGCGCCACGTCAGTCTCTTCGACCGGACCGTCGTGATGAACCCGATCAGCGGCACCCTGCGCCACCCGCCGCAGGGCCCCACCCTGACCGAGGTGCTGGAATTCCTCGCCGACCCCAAGGAGGCCGGCGAGCTGTACATGGTGGTGGACGAGGAACTCAAGATGATGGCCCGGATCTGCGAGGGCGGCGGACGGGTCGTGGGCCCCTACCTCAAGCAGATGGCCACCCTCGCACACACCGAGTACCTGATCCAGGGTCACAGCTCCCACGACGTGCGGGAGATCCTGCGCGAGACGATGTTCGCCCCCACCGTGATCGGCAGCCCGCTGGAGAACGCCTGCCGGGTCATCCACAGCCACGAACCGCGCGGACGCGGCTACTACAGCGGTGCCGCCGCGCTGATCAGCCGTGACATCAACGGCGGCCGGTCGCTGGACTCCGCCATCCTGCTGCGCACCGCCGACATCACCGCCGGGCGCCTCGAACTGGGCGTCGGCGCCACCCTGGTACGCGACTCCGACCCGCTCTCCGAGGCCGCCGAGACCCATGCCAAGGCCCGCGGCATGCTCCGTGCCCTCGGCGCCGCGCCGACCGGCCCCGAGACCGCCGCGCCCGGCGACCTCAACGACCACCCACGCGTCCGCCGAGCCCTCACCGCCCGCAACAGCCGCCTGGCCGCGTTCTGGCTCGACCCGGCGCTCCGGCCGGCCGAATCGCCGGACCTCCGGGTGGCGGAGGGCAGGCGGGCCCTGATCGTCGATGCCGAGGACACCTTCACCGGCATGATCGCCCAGCAGCTCCGGGCCCTCGGGCTGACGGTCGACGTGCGCCGCTTCGACCAGGACCACTCCGCCGACGGCTACGACCTCGTGGTGATGGGACCGGGCCCGGGCGACCCGTGCGACACCGGCGACCCCCGCATCGCCACCCTGCGCGGCACCATCGCGCGGCTGCTGGCGGACGGCACCCCCTTCCTCGCCGTCTGCCTCAGCCACCAGGTCCTGGGCACCCTCCTCGACCTGCCCGTCGTCCGGCGCAGCCGCCCCAACCAGGGCGTGCAGAAGGAGATCGACTTCTTCGGCCGCCGGGTGCTGGTGGGCTTCTACAACACCTTCGCCCTGCACGCCGCCGACGACGTGCTGCACCACGACGCGCTCCCCGGTCCTGTCGCGGTCTGCCGCGATCCCGGGACCGGCCAGGTGCACGGCCTGCGCGGGCCGGCCTTCGCGTCGCTCCAGTTCCACGCCGAGTCCGTGCTCAGCCGCGACGGCCTGACCGTCCTGGCCGACCTGGTCGCCGACCTGACCGGAGACCTGACCGGAGACCGACCGGAGCGCCGGGCCGGCGGATCCGCCCGCCTGACCGGAGCCGTCGGCTGACCGGTCCGGTCCAGCTCGCACACGCCACAACTGACGCACCGTCATTTCCGCACGAACACAGGGGACCCACGTGCCACATGTCGTCGTAGCAGGCGGGGGAATCGGCGGACTGGCGACCGCCCTCGCCCTCGCCCAGGCCGGCCACACCGTCGAAGTCCTGGAACGCAAGCGCGAGTTCACCGAACTCGGCGCCGGAATCCAGCTGGCCCCCAACGCCTTCCGCGCCCTGGCGCGGCTCGGCCTGGCGGAGCCGGTCGGCGCCGCGGCCGTCCACGTCGACGCCCTGCGGCTCCTGGACGGCCGCTCCGGCGCTCCGCTGGCGGTCCTGCCGCTGGACCACGCCTACCGGGAACGCTTCGGCCTGCCCTACGCCGTCGTCCACCGCAGCGACCTGTACCGGCCGCTCCTGGACGCCTGCCGGGCGCACCGACACATCACCCTGCACGCCGGAGTGGAGGTCACCGGCTACCGGGGCGGGCCGGACCAGGTGCGCGCCCTGACCGCCCGGGGTCCGGACCGCACCGGCGACGCCCTGATCGGCGCGGACGGCATCCACTCGGCCGTACGCGCCCAGCTGGTGGGCGACGGCCCGCCCCGGGTCTCGGGCCACACGATCCACCGCGCGATCGTGCCGATGGCGGCGGTGCCCGCCGAGCTCCGCTCGAACACGGTCACCCTCTGGGCCGGCCCCGGCTGGCACTTCGTGCACTATCCCGTCGCCGGCGGCAGCCACCTCAACCTCGCCATCACCCAGGACGACGGCGCCCGCGACGCGGTGGCCGGCCTGCCCACGGAGCGGGAGCGGGTGCTCGCCCGGTTCCCCGGCCTGCACCCCGACGGCCGCCGCCTGCTGGAACTGGGCCGCGACTGGCGCACCTGGGTGCTGTGCGACCGCGACTCCACCACGACCTGGACCGACGGGCGCACCGCGGTCCTCGGGGACGCGGCGCACCCGATGCTCCAGTACGCCGCCCAGGGCGCCTGCACGGCCCTGGAGGACGCGGTGGTGCTCGGAGATCTGCTGCGGGACTGCCCGTCCTCCCGACTCGCCGACCGGCTGCGCGAGTTCGCGTCGCTGCGGCAGGAGCGCACCGCACGGGTCCAGGACGTGTCGCGCTGGATGGGCCGCGAGGTCTACCACCCGTCGGGCGGCGCGGCGCAGGCCCGCGACGCCTTGCTCGCCGGCATGTCCGCGGACGACCTGATGGACGCCGTCGACTGGCTCCACGCCCACGACGCCGGGGGTGCCACCGCCCCCGCGGCACAGTGAGCCGCCGCCTCACCACCACCCACCTGGCCGATGACTGGACGCAGGAGACCGGATGAATACAACTCCCTTCGATGCCACGACGATTGACGAGCAGCGGGTGAGAGGCCTGGCCCGCTCCGCAGCGGCCCGGGCCGGCGGGCTGACGACCACGGCGGACTTCCACCGGTGGTTCGCGGCGTGCGCCGAGCGCCTGCACACCGAGGTGGAGCCGATCGCGCTCGACGAACTGGTCGGCTGGCACACCGTCCCGGAGACCGGGAACCTCGTCCACGACAGCGGGCGGTTCTTCTCGATCGAAGGCCTGCGGGTGGAGCACCCGGACGGTCCGGTGCCGCACTGGAGCCAGCCCGTCATCAACCAGCCGGAGACCGGCATCCTGGGCATCCTGATGAGCGAGTTCAACGGCGTCCCGCACTTCCTGATGCAGGCGAAGGTGGAGCCCGGCAACTGCGACGGGCCCCAGCTGTCACCCACCGTGCAGGCCACCCGCAGCAACTTCACCCGCGCCCACCGGGGCCGCGACGTCCCGTACGTGGAGTACTTCCGCGACGCGGCGCGGCACACCCTGCTGGCCGACGTACGCCAGTCCGAGCAGGGCGCGTGGTTCTACCGCAAGCGCAACCGCAACATGATCGTCGAGGTGCGCGAGCCGGTCGCGGTGCGCGAGGGCTTCACCTGGCTGACGCTCGGCCAGCTCCACGAACTGCTCGCCGTGGACGACCTGGTGAACATGGACTCGCGCGCCGCGCTGGCCTGCCTGCCACTGGCCGGGCCCGGTACCGAGACCCTCGGCTCCCCCGGGGACGCGTTCGGCTCCGCGCTGCTGCGGTCCTGCGCGGCCGGCCCCGACGAGGGCCGCCACACCGGCGCGGAGATCGCCCACTGGATCACCGAGGCCCGCAGCACCACGGACCTGCGGGCCCGGCTGGTGCCGCTCCGCCAGGTCGACGAGTGGCACTCGGCCGAGGGCCGGATCAGCCACCGGACAGGCGCGTTCTTCGACGTCATGGGCGTACGGGTCAGGGCCCGGGGCCGCGAGGTGGACGAGTGGACCCAGCCGTTGATCGCCGCGACCGGGCCCGGCGTGATCGCCTTCCTGGTCCGGGAGATCGACGGCGTCCTGCACGTCCTGGTCCAGGCGAGCGCCGAGGCCGGGCACAACGACGTCGTCGAACTGGCCCCCACCGTCCAGTGCACCCCGCGGAACTACGCCCACCTGCCCGCCGAGGCCCGCCCGCGCTTCCTCGACGAGGTGCTCGGCGCCGACCCGCGGCGGGTCCGCTTCGACACCACGCTCTCGGAGGAGGGCGGACGGTTCTACCACACCCGCAACCGCTACCTGATCGTCGAGGCGGAGCCGGACTGGTCGGCGGAGCACCCGGACCACCGGTGGCTGACGGTGCGCCAGCTCACCGAACTGCTGCGGCACAGCTACTACCTCAACGTGGAGGCGCGCGGCCTGCTGGCCTGTCTGCGGAGCCTGCTCGCCGCACCCGCGGCCGGCTGAACGGACCGTGCCCGGGGGCCGGTCCGCGCGGCAGCGCGCGAGCCGGCCCCCGGGCACGGTGCGGGGCTCCTCAGAGCGCCCTGTCGAGCGCGAGGCTGGTGCGGTAGTCCGGCAGGAGCCCCAGGCGGACGGCCTGCGCCAGGGTCGGGGCCGCCCGGTCCCGCTCGGACAGGACCGGCGCCACGCCCTGGTCGTACGGCAGTGCCAGGTCCGGATCCAGCGGGGAGACAGCGAGCTCGTTGGCGGGCACGTATCCGCCCGACATCAGGTAGACCATCGTGGTGGCGTCCTCCAGCGCCACGAACGCGTGCCCCACGCCGACCGGCACGTAGACCGACCGCAGCTCCTCCCCGCCGAGCACGACGCTGTCCCAGCTGCCGAAGGTCGGCGATCCCACCCGCAGGTCCACCACGAAGTCCAGCGCCCGCCCGCCGGTGCAGTGCACGAACTTGGCCATGCCGGGCGGTGTCGCGGTGTAGTGCACTCCGCGGACCACGCCCCGGCGCGAGCGGCTCTGGCTGGTCTGGACGACCGGGAACGGGTGGCCGACCGCCTCCTCGAAGGCCGCCAGCCGGAAGGAGTCCACGAACAGCCCGCGGTCGTCGGGGAACACGGTGGGAGTGAACTCGAAGGCGCCCGCGACGCCCAGCTCACGGACGCCGGCTCCGCCCGGACGTGCCGCCCCCGGAGCCTCGGCGGTGGCGGCCGTCCCGTGCCGGTCGGCGGTCATGGCCGCGCTCACCGGCCCCACTCGGCGACGACGCGTTCCAGCATCGGCACCACCTCGGCCGGGGAGGGCTGCGCCAGCAGGTCGGCCCGGATCAGCGCGGCGCCGGCGGCCAGCGCCGGATCGTCCACCAGGCGGGCCACGCAGTCCCGGATCTCCTGAGGAGTGGCGCTGTCGGCCGAGAGGCACAGTCCGCCGCCCAGCTTCTCCTGCCGCTGCCCTGCCAGCATGGTGTCGTAGCCGTGGCCGAGGATGAGCTGCGGCACCCCGTGGTAGGCGGAGGTCAGCCGCGAACCGAAGCCACCGTGGTGCACGATCGCCTGACAGGTGGGCAGCAGGTCGTGCAGCGGCACGAAGCCCACGGGCCGCGCGTTCGCCGGCAGTTCGCCCATCTTGGCGGCCTCCTCGGCGCCGAGGGTGACGACCACCTCGATGTCGAGGTCGGCCAGCCCCCGCAGGATCTCGCCCACCGTGGTGCCGGTGTTCTCGATCTCGTTGGACGTGCCGAGCGTCAGGCAGACCCGACGGCGGTCGGTGGGCTCGCGCAGCCACTCCGGCACCACGCACCGCCCGTTGTAGGGCACGTAGCGCATGCCGATGGTGTCGAAGCCGACCTCCAACTCGGTGCCGGGGACGGTGGTGGCGATGGTGAGACCGCCGACCCGCAGCCGCTCGCTCCAGGTCCCGCCGAAGCGGCCCACCGCCTCCTCCAGCCACTCGCGGGTCGGGTCCTCGCGCTGGTCGGGGTGTCGCTGCTGGTACAGCCGCACGAACTCCTCCCGGGCGCGGCCGAGGAAGTCCAGGCCGTAGAGGAAGCGCGCGTGCGGGATGCCGAGGGCCTCGGCCACCACGGCGCCGCCCATCGTGAGCTGTTCCCAGATCACCAGGTCGGGCTGCCAGTGGCGGGCGTAGTCCATCACGTCGTCGAGGAACGGGTCGTTGCTGATGCCGGCGAGCAGCGCGGAGACCAGGATCTTCTCCTGTCCCAGCAGGCCCTCCCAGCTCCAGGCCCGCTCGTCGGTCCAGGACCAGTCGAAGGTGCGCAGGAAGTCGGAGGCGCCTCGGCCCATCAACTGCCCGTACAGGTCGGGCTCGTAGGGGTCGTCGCGGTACCAGCCGGACTTCCCGGCCGGCACCATGGTCAGCCCGGCGCCGGTGGCCGTGTCCGTGAGGTCCGGGTGCCCGGCCACCCGGACCTCGTGACCGGCCGAGCGCAGCGCCCAGGCCAGCGACACCATCGGGTGGAAGTGCGTGGGGTGAGGCATGCTCACGAAGAGGATCTTCATGTCTTCTCCTGGCTCAGCTCAGGGGTGTGCGGGCGGCGAAGGACAGCAGCGACCGGGACACCGGGGCGGCCGCGCGCCGCGCCGGCGCCCCGGTCCCGTCCGGCCGCGGGCGCAGGACGGCGAGCCGACTCAGCCCCTCGTGCGCGCACGCCGCGGCGAAGGACAGCACCCGGGTGCTCGGCGCACCGGGCAGCAGGACCCGCGCGGCTCGCGCCGCCTCGACGGGATCGGACCGGTCGGGGGCGGCCGCCGCGAACCGGTCGGGGTCGTACCGGTCGGGGTCGGTGAACGCCTCGGCGTCGCGGTTGGCGGCTCCGAGCAGGATCACCACCTCCTCCCCCGGTTCGATCCGCTGTCCGGCGAGCTCGCACGGCGCCTGCGCGACGAGGGTGCGCAGCTGCACCGGGCCGGCCCAGCGCAGCGTCTCCGCCACCGCCCGCGCCGCCCCTCCCGGCTCGGCACGCAGCCGCGCCCACAGGGCCTCCAGGTCCTGCCGGGGCATCGCCTCGGGGTACCGCACCAGGGTGTTGACCACCAGGTCGGTCGCCATCCGCACGCCGACCGCCGCCAGCAGCACCCGCTCCTCGGACCCACCGACCGCCGGCAGGGCCCGCAGGGCGGTCACGCCGCGGGCGATGCGCCGGGTGTCGGCCAGGTTCTGCGGATAGCACGATGCGTCGAGCAGCCCGCCGGTCAGCTCGACCGCCGCGCTCAACTCCAGCCGTCCGTCGGCGTCCAGTCCCCAGGCCAGGGCCAGCGCCTCCACGGCGGCGGCACGCGCGACGGCCACCACGTCCCAGCCGCCGTCCCCGCCGGTGGCGGCGGGGACGGCCGCCAGCGCGCGGTGCCAGGCCTGTTCGACGTCGATCACCGGGTCGTCACCGCCGTCGGCGGGCACCCGGTCCTGCGGCGTGCCGTCCGCGGCGCTCGGGCCGAAGCCGTCCAGGAGCGGCCTTTCGCACAGGGCCGGCTCGGCGGCCGCGCGGCTCGCCACGGCGTGACGCGCCGTCACCCAGGCGCCGGTGGCGCTGCGGTCGAGCGGCCGTTCGGCGAGCCGGCGCCAGTACTCGCGCGGATCGGTGTCGAGCCCGCGCAGCAGAGCCGCGCAGGGGTCTCCCTGGGCTGCCGCGAGCCAGACAAGGCCTTGTTGCAGCTGGATTCGGCGCCCCAGTCCGGGGTCGGTGAGCAGCACGAGCGGAAATCCTCCTGGTCCAGGCGCTCCATCGGGCGGCGGCGGGACTCGGCCCACCGCTCCCCGTACATCCTCGGCCCGGGCGGCTGAGCACCGATCGAGCGGTGCTGGACCGCCCCGCGCGGCCGCCGGCCCACCGCCCCGAACAGCCGGTCGGCACCCGGGAGTTCGGGCCGACTCAGCACGAATCAACCGGCTCTCCATCGAGTGCCGCAATACTGGCCGAGCGACGGACCGATCGTGCGGCACCGGTACCCGGACGGCGAGGACCGCCGGAGGCCGGGTGCCGCGGTCCCGCTGTGGCAGCGCGGCCCGTAACGACGGCCGACCGGGCCGGGCGGACCGCACAGGAGGACCTCACGCGCAGCGACTGCGTGGTGGACCGCGGCGTCGCACTTCGCCTACTCAGGGACTGGGACTTCAACCATGGCGTCTGATCGTGCCCGACTGGTTCGCGACATGGTACGGATCCGTGTCGTGGAGGAGACGCTGGCCGACTACTACCGCGACGAGCAGGAGATCCGCACGCCCGTGCACTTCTCCATCGGCCAGGAGGCCAGCGCGGTCGGAGTGTGCGCGGCCACGACTCCGCAGGACTGGGTGTACACCAGTCACCGTTCCCACGCTCCGTACCTCGCCAAGGGCGGCGACCTGGACGCGCTGGTCGCCGAGCTCTACGGCCGGCAGGACGGCTGCTCCCACGGCCGGGGCGGCTCGATGCACGTGATCGACCGGGCGGCGGGCTTCGCCGGCTCGGCCGCGATCCTCGGGGAGATGATCCCGGTGGCCGTGGGCACCGCCTGGGCGTTCGCCCGCAACGGCGAGGCGCGGGTCGCCCTGACGTACTTCGGCGACGGGGCCACCGAGGAGGGGGTCTTCGCCGAGTCGCTCAACTTCGCGGCCGTGCACAGGACCCCGGTGGTGTTCGTCTGCGAGAACAACCTGTACTCGGCCTGCTCGCCGCTGTCGGCCAGGCAGCCCGCCGGCACGTCGATCACCGGTCGCTCCGAGGCGGCCGGAGTGCCGGCCGAACTGGTCGACGGCAACGACGTGTTCGCCGTCCACGCCGCGGCGCAGCGGGCGGTGGCGCACGCGCGCGAGGGCCACGGACCGTTCCTGCTGGAGTTGTCGACCTACCGCTGGCGCGCCCACGTCGGCCCCGACTGGGACCACGACTACGGGTACCGGTCCAAGGAGGAGATCGACGAGTGGAGGGCCCGGTGCCCGATCGTGCGCGCCACGGCGGCGCTGCGCGCCGAGGAGCCGGACATCGACGCCGCGGTGGCCGACTGGCGCACCCGGTTCGAGCGGGAGATCCACCGGTCGGTGGACCGGGCCAAGGCACTGCCGTTCCCCTCGGTCGACGGCCTGCTCGACGGCGCCTACCTGCCCCTGGCCCGCTGACCGTCGACACCCGACGGGAGAAGGAGACACCACACATGCGCAAGCTGACCTACGGGCAGGCCATCAGCGAGGCCACCGTCCAGTGCATGCTGCAGGACGATCGGATCTTCGTCGCCGGCGAAGGCGTGGACGACGTCAACGGCACGTTCGGGACCACCAAGGAGGCGTTCGCCAGGTTCGGCGCCGGCCGGGTGATCGACATGCCCAACGCGGAGAACGCCACCGCGGGCTTCGCCATCGGGGCGGCCGCGGCCGGCTTCCGTCCGCTGCTGGTGCACATCCGCGCCGACTTCATGTTCCTGGCCCTCGATCCGCTGGTGAACCTGGCGGCCAAGTGGCGCTACACCTACGGCGGCGACAAGGGCGGTGTGCCGGTGGTCACCCGCGGCGTGGTCGGCCGTGGCTGGGGCCAGGGCGCCACCCACTCGCAGAGCCCGCACGCCACCTTCGCGCACTACCCGGGACTGCACGTGGCCACCCCGGCCTCGCCGGCCGACGCCAAGGGCCTGCTGGTCCAGGCCCTGACCGGGGACACCCCGGTGGTGCTGATCGAGAACCGCAATCTGTACTCGCTCACCGGCGAGGTGCCCACCGAGGCCGTCCCGATCCCCTTCGGCGTGGGACGGATCGCCCGCCCCGGCCGGGACGTCACCGTGGTCGCGGCCTCCCTCATGGTCCACGAGGCCGAACGCGCCGCCGAGCAGCTCGCACTGCGCGGGATCAGCGTCGAGGTCGTCGACGTGCGCAGCCTGCGGCCGCTGGACGACGACATCATCTGCTCCTCCGTGGCCAAGACCGGTCGGCTCGTCGTCGCCGACACCAGCTGGTCCCGGTACGGCTTCGCCGCGGAGGTGGCCGCCGTGGTCGCCGAGAACGTGCCGCAGGCCCTGCTCGCCCCGGTGCGCCGGATCACGCTGCCCGACAGCCCGGCGCCGGTGTCCCAACCTCTCGAGGAGGCCTACCACCCCGGTGCCGACGCCATCGCGGACGCCTGTCTGGCGGTCTGCGGAGAGGCGCGGGGGGACCTTCCCGGGCTGATCGACGTCGCGGCCGGCTTCCAGGGACCGTTCTGAGCCGGCCCTCTGATCCCTCGGAGCCGGCACCACCCCCGGGTGCCGGCTCCGAGTACCGACAAGAACTCGGCCCGGGGCGAACCGTCGCCCCGGGCCGAGTCGTCGTCGTGCGAGCGGCGGTCAGGCCGCAGCGAACGCCAGCCGGGTCCGGTCGTCCGCCGGCAGGACGTCGAGTTCGGGATCGGCGGAGAGCATCGCCTGGTACAGCGTCCGTACCCGGCGGGACGGCTCGACACCCAGCGCCTCCACCAACCGGCGGCGCAGGCTCTGGAACGTCTCCATCGCCCGGCTCTGCCGGCCGGCGCGGTACAGCGCGGTCATGAACTGCGCGTGCAGGTTCTCGTTGAGCGGATGACGCCTGGTCAAGGAGGCCAGCTCGTCCAGGAGTTGGGAGTGGCAACCGAGCCGCAGCCAGGCGTCGATCCGCTCCTCCACGACGCCCAGGCGGCTCTCCTCGAGCCGGGCCAGTTCCGGGCTCAGCACCGCACCGGGCTGCACGTCGGCCAGCGCCGGTCCGCGCCACAGCCCCAGCGCGGCGTCGTAGGCACGGGCCGCGGCCACCGCATCACCGCGGGCGGCCGCCGAACGCGCGGAGGTCAGCAGCTTCTGGTACGCCGTCACGTCCACCGAGTCCGGCGACACGCTGAGCAGGTACCCGCCGGGCTTGGTCACCAGGATGTCCTTGGCCGCGCAGGTCGCGTCGGGACCGAGCGCCTTGGTCATCAGGCGACGCAGCTGAAGGATGTAGGTGTGCAGCGTCGGCAGCGCGCTGCGGGGCGCGTCCGCGTCGGACCAGATCTCGTCCATGAGGGTCGACGCCGTGAGCAACCGATCGGCGTTCAGGGCCATCAGGGCGAGCAGCTGACGCGGCTTGTTCGCGGTGGGAACGATGGACGTTCCGCCCAGCCGGGCGCTCATCGGCCCCAGCACCCGGATGTCACACGATTCCACCGCCACCGCCGTGTCGTTCTCGGCCCGCATATGGGACGCACCCCCTGTAGTCGTTGTCCTGACTGCCAACCTCGATACCCTTGGCTCGTGCCTAATATACATAGGAACCGTGCCCGCGCCAGGGGTGCCGCACCCCGCATCCGGTGAACGGGATCGACCTGGCCTAAATGTCCTAGGTGCTGGTCAAGAGGTGCTAGGTTGTCGTCGGCGAGACGACCGGGCGGTGACGGAATGGGGCGTTCGCGGCTTGACGATCGATCAGATCCCTTACGGTGCCCGGCAATCGAAGCCGAACAGGTCACCCACCCACACCCATCGCACAGGCAGCGCGACACACGAAAGGCACCCTGATGGCTGAAGAGGTCACCACCACCAAGACGGAGAGCGAGCCGCTGCCGGCGCCCGCCCCGCCGCAGGCCCTCGGCGGCCCGCTGATCCGCGCGGCACTCGTGCTCGCCCTCGGCGCGTTCGTCGCCCTCATGGACACCACGATCGTGGGCGTGGCGCTGCACTCGTTCACGGAGCACTTCAACGCGAGCCTGGCAGACGTGCAGTGGGTCTCCACCGCCTACCTGCTGGCGATGTCCGCGGTCATCCCGGTCACCGGCTGGGCGGCCCAGCGATTCGGCGCCGCGGCGTGCTGGACCGCCTCCCTGGCCCTCTTCCTGGCCGGCTCGGTCCTGTGCGGCCTGTCCTGGTCGCTGGGCGCCCTCATCGTGTTCCGGGCGGTCCAGGGCCTCGGGGCCGGCATGCTGTTCCCCCTGATGCGCATCCTGGTCGTCCAGCTGGCCGGCCCGCAGCGGATGGGCCGGATGATGTCCCTGATCGCCATCCCCATCCTGGTCGCCCCCATCGCCGGGCCGGTGATCGGCGGCGCCGTCGTCCAGGACCTGTCCTGGCGCTGGGTCTTCTACCTGAACGTGCCGGTCTGCCTGGCCGTGACCGTCCTGTCCCCGATGCTCATCCCCAACGTCAAGGGAGAGGCGCCGGGCCGGCTGGACATCAGCGGCCTGCTCACCATCAGCATCGGCCTGACCGCCGGGATCTACGGCTTCAGCCGGCTGGGCGAGGGCCGCTCCTTCGGCGACTCCCAGGTCCTCCTCCCCCTGCTGGCGGCGCTCCTGCTCCTGGTCGCGCACGGCGTGCTGGCCCGCCGCAACCGGGGGTCCGCGATCGTGGACTTCAGCCTGTTCCGCGACCGCAACTTCACCGCCTCCACCACCGTCTCGCTGCTCAACAACTTCGGCCTCTACGGAGCCGTCGTCCTGGTGCCCATGTTCTTCCAGCAGGCCGGTGGCAAGAGCCCGCTCGCCGCGGGGACCATCATGATCGCGCAGGGCTTCGGCGCGGCCGTCGCCGTCCTCCTGGTCGGAAAGGTCATCGACACCAAGAGCAACCCGCGCGCGCTGGTCCTCGCCGGCCTGCTGCTGGTCGCCATCGGCCTCACCGCGTTCGGCCTGGCCGACAGCGCCGAGCCCGGTGTCGTGCTGCTCGCCGCGCTGTTCGTCCAGGGCATCGGCCTGGCACTGGCCGCCTCGCCCGTCATGGTGACCCTCTACCACTCGATCCCGCCGACCAGCGTGGCCGCCGCCACCACCGTCAACGCCGTCTCCCAGCAGCTCGGTGCGGCCATCGGCACCACGGTCATCGCCCTGCTGCTGCAGCACTCGCTCGCCGACGGCGCCAGCGTGATCCCGGCCTTCCACACCGTGTTCTGGGCGGCCCTGGGATTCGTGGTCCTGACCGCCCTGCCCGCGGCGCTGCTGCCCTCCGGCCCGGCCAAGCGGGCCTGATCCGACCACTCGCGGCGCCCCCGCGAGCAGCACGTGCGGACACCCCGCCGGAACCACGTCCGGCGGGGTGTCCGCGTTCGCTCACCGGTTCACTTGGGCGTGCCCCAGGGCTTGGCCTCCTCGAGCGCCGCGAGCACGGCCATGTCGTCCTCGTCGAGGGCGAAGCCGAAGACCTCGATGTTCTGCGCGATCCGCTCCGGGTGGGCGGACTTGGGCACCACCGCGTTGCCCAGCTGCAGGCTCCAGCGCAGGCACACCTGCGCCGCGCTCCTGCCGTGCTTGCGGGCGACCGCCGCGATGTCCGGGTGATCCATGATCCCGTGCCCGCTGCCCAGTGGCGACCAGGCCTCGGTGACGATGCCGCGCTCGGCGTGCAGGGCCCGCGCCTCGGCCCGCTGGTGCCGGGGGTGCAACTCGATCTGGTTGACGGCCGGAACCACGCCGCACTCCTCGGCGAGCCGGTCCAGATGCTCCCGCTGGAAGTTCGACACCCCGATCGCCCGGGCCCGCCCGTCCGCGTGGATCCTCTCCAGCGCCCGGTAGGTGTCGACGTAGAGGTCCTTGGCCGGCACCGGCCAGTGGATCAGGTACAGGTCCACGAAGTCCAGCCCGAGCCGCTCCAGCGACCTGTCGAACGCGCGCAGCGTCGAGTCGTACCCGTGATCGGCGTTCCAGACCTTCGTCGTGACGAACACCTCCTCGCGCGCGAGCCCCGACTCGGCGATCCCCCGGCCCGTCCCCGCCTCGTTGTGGTACTCCGACGCCGTGTCGAACTTCCGGTACCCCGCCTCCACGGCCGTCGCCACCGCGGCGGGAGTCTCCTCGTCCGGTATCTTCCAGACCCCGAAGCCGATCCGGGGCATCGTCACACCGTTGTTCAGCGTCACGGACGGAACCGGCCCGGCGCCGGCTCGGAGACTCACCGCGCCACCGGCTCTCCGTCGGCGCGCTGCGGGGCGGCGGGCGGCACCTGCTCCGCCCGCCGGCGGCGGGAACCCCAGCGGCGGGACAGCGGATCCTCGAAGAACGTGTGCACCGCCGCCGCGATCACGAACGACACGACGAACAGCAGGGCCGCCGAACCGACCCGCTCGACCCGCGAGGCCGGATGCCCGTCGTTGATCAGCCGGTACATGTACTCCAGCACCATGAAGTGCACCAGGTAGAAGGCGAAGGTGACGTCCCCCAGCCACACCATGACCGGATTCCGCGCCACCGACAGCGAACCCCGGATGTCCGCACCGGCGCCCGCCAGCACCGCCATCAGCACCGGCACGACCGACATCGCCGTGATCGAGTACAGGTACGGCACCTGCGTGGCCAGCGGATAGGCCACCGCGAAGGCCAGGACCGCGTAGCTGAACCGCACGTTGAGGAAACGACCCGCCATCACGCCCCGGGCCAGCAGGATCCCGAGGACGAACTCCAGCAGCCGGGTGACCGGGAACAGGTACACGAACCAGTACTGGTCGTACGTCACGTCGAAGGGCGGGAACGTCGGCTGCGACGCGAACGCGGTCGAGGCCACCAGCGGCACCGCGATCACCGCCAGCACGGTCCCGCCCAGCCACCACAGCAGCTGCTTCGCCGGCACCCGCTTCAGGTAGCGGTGCAGCAACGGGAAGCAGAAGTAGAAGAACACCTCGCAGGACAGCGACCAGGACACCACGTTCAGGCTGTTGTTGGTCATGAACGACGCCTGCCAGGTGTGCACGAGCAGCAGGTTCGAGACCGCGTCCCCCAGGGTGACCGTGCCGCCGGTCACGGTCAGCAGCAGCACGACGGCGGCGAGCCAGGTGAGCACGTGCGCGGGATAGATCCTCGCGGCACGCCGACGCCAGAATGCTCTGGCCGTGTCACCCGGCCGCGCCGACCAGGCCATCACGAACCCGCTCAGCACGAAGAAGAAGCTCAACGCCGAACGCCCCACGATCATCAGGACCGTGGTGTTGGTGCCGGTCCAGTCACCGTTGAACGACAGCGAGACGTAGGCGTGCGCACTGAAGACGACGATCGCACAGATGAAACGCATGCCGGCCAGCGACGGCAGACGCGACGCGGCGGGTGGCAGGGACACATTCGAGGCCACAACGTCTCCTCACACAGGGATCCTCAAGGTCGCGGCGAACGTACCCAACCGGGCCACCCCCTGTATGCCAACCACAGGTGGCACCGAGGCCTCCAACCCTGGTTGCAGACCAGCGCCCCGACCAGCGGCCGCGCCGCTTCAGCCCGGCACCATCACCGCTCCAGAACGCGCGCCTACGCTGGCCCCGGGAATGCCTTGCCGTCAGCCGGACAGCCGACCCACCGGCCCGTCCGACCACGGCCACGACGAGCGGGAGCACCATGCCGGACAGCAGAAGTGGCGTGCGGAACGCGGACGGGCGCGGGTGCGCGCGGTCGGCCCGGGAGCGGCCCACCCCGCCCGGCACCAGCACGCTCCTGCTCGGCGACGAACATCCCCTGATCCGCCGCGGCATCCGCGCGGTCCTCGACGGGGACCCCGCGTTCCGCGTCCTCGGCGAGGCGGCCGACGGCCACGCCCTCCTCGGGCTCGCCCACCGCCACCGACCGGACGTCGTCCTCCTGGACGCCGCCCTCCCCGGCCCGGACGTCCTCGACACCGTCCACCACCTCGCCGGCAGCTCCCCGCGCGGCACCGCCGTCGCGCTCCTCGTCCCCGACCACGGCCTCACCGACGACTGGACCCTCAACGCGGCCCGGGCCGGCGCGCGCGCCTTCCTGCCGAAGTACCAGAGTCCCGGTCAACTCCTCAGCGCCGTCAAGGGAATCGCCCGGGGCAACACCGTGATCGGCACCCGTACCGTCGACCAGCTGCTCACCGCGCTGCGTCGCACCTACCGGCCCGTCCCGACCCCGCCGCAGGCCGACATCTCCCAACTCACGCCGCGGGAACGGCAGGTCTTCGACCTCATCGCCCAGGGGCTGACCAACCAGCAGATCTCACACGCCCTCACCCTCACCGAGGGGACGGTGAAGTCCCACTTCAACCGGATCTGCCACAAGCTCGCCCTGCGCAACCGCGTCGACGCCGTCATCCTCGCCTACGAGTCGGGCCTCGGCACCGCGGCGACCGGCGTGGGGGCCGGCCCCGGTGACCGGGCTCGCCCCCGCGCCGCGGCCGCCGGGGCGCGGCCGGCCCGCGGACCGGTCACGCCTTCTCGGTGACCGCCGTCCGCGGCCACTGCTCCAGCAGCTGGTGCAGGCTCGAGACGATCCGCTGCCAGGACCCGTCGACTCCGCGCGGGTGGTTGAACCCGCCCGCGGCCTCGATGCTGATGAAACCGTGGAAGGTGCTGCGCAGGAGCCGCGCCGCGTCCGTCAGGTCGGGCTCGTCCAGCTCGTAGTAGCGCATCACCGCGTAGGTCAGCTCCACGCTCCGCGCGAACACCTCGGTCCCCGCGAACTCGGACGGGTCCAGGCGCAGTTGCGTGGCCGCGTACCGGCCCGGGTGGCGCAGCGCGTAGTGCCGGTAGGCGTCGGCGAACGCCATCAGCGCCTCACCCCCGGAGCGGCCGGCGATCGCGCTGCCGATGCACTCGTTCATCTCCTCCGAGGCCAGGATCGCGACCCGGATCCGGATCTCCCGCAGACCCTTCACGTGCGAGTAGAAGCTGGCGTCCTTCACTCCGAACGACCGTGCCAGCGCGGAGATCGTGACCTTCTCGATCCCGACCTCGTCCGCGAGAGCGGCCGCGGCCTGAGTGATCCGCTCGACCGTCAACCCAGCATGCGCACCCATGATCCCTGCCCCAAACCTTGACCGATCAAGCGAGCGCCTAGCATACCTAAGCTTGCCCGGGCCGGACTCGCTCGGGGACGGCCGGCGATCAGTCCGCCGTGGCGATCAGCGGCTGCAGCAGGACATCGGGTTGGGCGCGCTGGAAGGCGTTCAGCTGCCACTTGTCGGCGAACAGGGCCAGCAGCACGTCGTCCGAGCGGCGGGTGAGCACCTCGCCGTTGATCAGGCGGGACTTGCCCAGGACGGCGGCGCCGTTGGCGTCGGTGATCCGGGCCACCCGGTAGGAGAGCTGGTCGAGGCTGATCGGGGAGGAGAACTCGTGCTCCATCCGGTGCAGGATCACGTCGAACTGCATCGGGCCGACCGCGGCCATGACCGGCGCCTGGTCGCCCCGCCGGTCGGAGACCAGTACCTGGATCACGCCCTCCTCGTCGAGCTGGGAGATGCCCTTGCGGAACTGCTTGGACCGGCTGATGTCCTTGGGCCGTGCCACCGCGAAGTACTCGGGGGCGAAGGCGGGCAGCGCGGGGAACTCGGCCTTCTTGCCGGTGAAGAGGGTGTCGCCGACCCGCAGCGCGCTCGCGTTGATCAGGCCGACCACGTCGCCGGGGTACGCGGTGTCGACCACGGTGCGCTCGGCTCCGAAGACGGTGTGGGCGTACTTGGTCGCGAACGAGCGGCCGCTGGCCGCCCGGGTGACGTGCATGCCGCGCTCGAAGACGCCCGAGCAGACCCGGACGAAGGCGATCCGGTCGCGGTGGGCCGGGTCCATGTTCGCCTGGATCTTGAACACCAGGCCGGAGAACTCCTCACCGACCTCGCGGCTGCCGCCCTTGGCCAGCGGGCGGGGCCCGGGAGCCGGAGCGAGGTCGACCGCGGCGTCCAGCAGCAGCTTCACACCGATGTTGGTCAGCGCGGCGCCGAAGAAGACCGGGCTGATCTTGCCGGCTTCGAAGGCCTCCTGGTCGTAGCCGGGGCCGGAGGAGAGCACCAGCTCCAGCTCCTCCAGCGCGGTCGTCCAGTCTTCGCCCTCCTGCTCGGCGGCCTGCTCGGAGGTGAGCCGCTCCTCGAGGGCGGCGTGCGTGCCGGCCGGCACCTTGGTGTAGCGCAGCATCTGCTCGGTGTTCCCCGCTTCGACCAGGCCGCGCAGGTTGCCCGCGTTGCCCACCGGCCAGACGACCGGGACGGGGGTGATCCCGAGGTGGGTCTCGATGTCCTCGAGCAGGGTGAGTGCGTCCTGGCCGCGGCGGTCCCACTTGTTGATGAAGGTGATCACCGGGACACCGCGGTGGCGGCAGACCGCGAAGAGCTTGCGGGTCTGCTCCTCCAGGCCCTTGGCCGCGTCGACCAGCATGATCGCGCAGTCGACGGCGGCCAGCACCCGGTAGGTGTCCTCGGAGAAGTCGGCGTGGCCGGGGGTGTCGACCAGGTTCATCACCTGGCCGCGGTAGCCGAACTGCAGTGCGGCCGAGGTCACCGAGATGCCGCGCTCGCGCTCCAGCTCCATCCAGTCGCTGGTCACACCGCGTCGGTCGCCCTTGGCGTGCACCGCACCGGCGGAGGTGATCGCCCGCGCGTGCAGCGCCAGCGCCTCGGTGAGCGTGGACTTGCCCGCGTCCGGGTGGCTGATCACCGCGAAGGTCCGCCGGCGGCCGGCCTCGTTGAGGACCTGCTGGACGGAGATTTGCTGTACGGAGCTCACGTGTTTCCTCGGGTACGCATCGGCAGCAGGCCGGTGACGCCTCTCCGTACCTGGTGAGCCGGCATCAGGTACGCGGGCCCAGACGACGATAATAGGCCGTCGGGCGGCGTGGCCCCGAAATCCCCGTTCTCGCGCAGGACCGCGCATCGCAGCGAACTGACTGTCACCGCCCGGCGGAACGACCTGACCGACGGCCGGGATTCAGGCGAGGTGCTTGCGGGTGGTGGCCGGCAGTGCGCGCTTGTAGTAGCGCCAGGGGAACCAGCCCGCGCCGACCGGGAGCCAGCCCTCGGTCTCCATCCGGCGTTGGCGGGTGCTGGAGGCGAGGGTGACCCGGCGGTGCTCCCAGGGGTGGGCGGAGGCCTCGACCTCCAGGTAGGCGGCGCCGTAGCCGACCAGGTGCCAGCCCTCGTGCTCGCCCTCGGCCAGTGCCGCCATCTCGTTGAACGCCGACACCGGCGCGATCCGGCGCCGCTCCGGTGCGTCCTGGCCGTCGGCCGGCGCGGCCGGGTGGACGCCGTCGCCGGCCTTGCCCGCGAACCGCTGCTGCGCGGCCTGCCGGCTCACCCCGAGGATGCCGCCCACGGCGTCCCAGCTGTGGCCGGCCGCCCGGGCCGCGAGGACGGCTTCACGCAGCAGCCGCCCGGCCTCCTCGGCGCCGATCCGCGAGGCGTCGACCAGCCGCAGGTACTCGCCGGCGTCGTGCTCCAGCGTCTTCGCCAGTTCGTCCGGGGCGCCGAGCACGGCCGCCGCGATGCCCTCGCGGATCCGTGCCGACTCGTCCGCCCCGAGCACGCGGCCCGTCACCGGTGCGCCTCCGCCTTCCGGGCCGCGACCGCCCGCGCGACCATCGCACCCCCGGCGGCGACCAGCGCGAGCTCGACCACGGCGAGGGCGATCGACAGTGCGGTGCCGACCCGGCCGATCAGGGCCGGGACCAGGACGAGCCCGACCACCAGCAGCGGCACCAGGGCGGGAGCGGACGGGGACGCGGGCTTCGAGGAAGTGACCATGCGTCAATGAAATCTTGACGAAGATGATCTGTCAAGGATTCCTTGACGACATCGGTGGATCTCCGCGCCGAGGGCTCCGGCGCGGTGATCGGGCGGTACGGGTCCTGCGCGGGGAGGCAAGGACGCGGGCGCCGCCCGACAAGAGCCGGCGGGGCCCGCGCCCTAGCGTGACGGCATGCCGTGCCGCAGCGAGATTGCGGGCGGATCCGGAACCGAGCGAGGAGAACCCCCCATGCCGTTCATCACCGTGGGACACGAGAACACCACCGCCGTCGAGCTGTACTACGAGGACCACGGGAGCGGCCGGCCGGTGGTGCTGATCCACGGCTTCCCGCTGGACGGGCACTCGTGGGAGCTGCAGAGCGCGGCGCTGCTGGAGGCCGGCTACCGGGTCATCACGTACGACCGCCGGGGGTTCGGGCAGTCGTCGCAGGTGACGACCGGGTACGACTACGACACCTTCGCCGCCGACCTGAACGTGGTGATGGAGACCCTGGACCTGGACGACGCCGTGCTGGTGGGCTTCTCGATGGGGACGGGTGAGGTCGCGCGCTACGTGGCGCGGTACGGGTCGGCGCGGGTGGGGAAGGTCGCGTTCCTGGCCTCGCTGGAGCCGTGCCTGCTGAAGAGCGAGGACAACCCGGACGGGGTCGCGCCGAAGGAGTTCTTCGACGGGATCGTGGCCTCGGTGAAGGCCGACCGGTACGCCTACTACACCGCGTTCTTCAACGACTTCTACAACCTCGACGAGAACCTGGGCACCCGGATCAGCGAGGAGGCCGTCCGCAACAGCTGGAACACCGCGGCCGGCGGCGGCTCGTTCGCGGCCTCGGCCGCGCCGGCCACCTGGTACACCGACTTCCGCGCCGACATTCCGGCCGTCGACGTGCCGGCGCTGATCCTGCACGGCACGGCCGACCGCATCCTCCCGGCCGAGGGCACCGCGCGTCCGTTCCGCAAGGCGCTGCCGTCCGCCGACTACGTCGAGATCGAGGGCGCGCCGCACGGTCTGCTGTGGACCCACGCCGCGGAGGTCAACGAGGCGCTGCTCGCCTTCCTCGCGAAGTGAGCCCCACCCCCTGAGGTAGCGGCGCGACGGCCCGCGGCAGGAGGACCCGCTGCCGCGGGCCGTCGCGCGCGCCGGGGGCACGAGAGACGCGCCGAGAGTCCGACAGAACGGAAACAGGTCGTGCCGGTGCTGCGCAAGGAGTTCGCGCTCGGGCGCCCGGCGGACGTGCCGGAGGCTCCGACGCACGCGGCGAGGGTCGCGGCCGCGCGGGAGGTGGCGGGGGAATGAGGCTGGTCGTCGTCTCGGCCGGGCTGAGCACCCCGTCCTCCACCCGCCTGCTCGCGGACCGGCTGGCCTCGGCGGCCGTCGGCCAACTCGCCGCCCTGGGGCGTACGGTGTCGACCGAGGTGGTCGAACTGCGGGAGCTGGCCGGCGAGGTCGCCCACCACCTGGTGACCGGCTTCCCGGCGCCGCGGCTGGCCGCCGCCGTCGAGGCGGTGACCGGGGCCGACGGGCTGGTGGTCGTCACACCGGTGTTCACCGCCTCCTACAGCGGGCTGTTCAAGTCCTTCTTCGACGTGATCGCGCCGGACGCGCTCGCGGGGAAGCCGGTGCTGGTCGCGGCCACGGGCGGGACGCCCCGTCACTCCCTGGTCCTGGAGCACGCGTTGCGGCCGCTCTTCGCGTACCTGCGCGCCACGGTCGTGCCGACCGCCGTCTACGCGGCGACCTCCGACTGGGGCGCGGCCGGGGACGCGTACGCCGACGGCCTGCCCGCCCGCATCCACCGGGCGGGCGGCGAGCTGGCCGGGCTGATGGCCGGCCGGCCCGACCGTGCCGGACCGGAGGACGAGATCGCGGCCCTCGAACGGGGCCTCGCGGACCTGCGCTTCGACTGAGGCTCCGTCAGGACGGGTCACCGGTCCGATCGGGCCCGAAAGGAACTCCACCATGCAGCCATCCCTGGAAATGACCGTGGACGCCGGACTGATGACGGCGGCCCACGAGTGGTACGACGTCTCGGCCCGCCTTAGCCACTCGATGGACGACGCGCTGGCGGTGCGGATGGACCTCTTCTCCCCCGAGGACGCGGCGCCGATGGCCACCTGGGTGTTCGGCCGCGACCTGCTGGCCACCGGGCTCCTCCTGCCGGCCGGAGAGGGGGACGTGCGGGTCCGTCCGCACGGCGACCACGCGACGGACGTCGAGCTGGTCTCGGAGGCCACCTGGTGCGTCGTCAGGATCGCCTCCGCCCACGTGCGGGACCTGGTGTCCCGGACCCGGTCGGCGGAGGAGCGGTGGCGGGGCACCGCACCGGCGGAACTGGACCGGGCGCTGGCCGGAATCCTCACCCACGGCATCAGGAACGACTGACCGTGCCCTTCCTCTCGGCCGGCGGCGAGCACGCGGGCGCCGTCCGCCTGTACTACGAGGACCACGGCAGCGGCCGGCCGGTCGTGCTGATCCACGGGTGGCCGCTCAACAGCGCGTCCTGGGAGCTGCAGGAGGCCGCGCTGCTGGCTGCGGGCCACCGTGTGATCACCTACGACCGGCGCGGCTTCGGCGCCTCCGACAAGCCGTCCTCCGGCTACGACTACGACACCCTCGCAGCCGACCTGCACGCCGTGCTGGAGACCCTCGACCTGCGGGAGGCGGTGCTGGTCGGCTTCTCCATGGGCAGCGGCGAGGTCGCCCGCTACCTCGGCACCTACGGATCGGAGCGGGTGGCCAGGGCCGTGCTGCTCGGTGCGCCGCCGCCGTTCCCCCCGGAGAGCGGCGGCGTCCGCGCCGACCTTCCGCTCTTCGTCGCCGGCCACCTGGCCGAGCTGTACGGCGTCGACCTGCTCGGGGGCGGGCCGGTGAGCGACCGGGTCGTCCAGTACAGCTGGAACGTCGGCGTCTCGGCCGCGGCGGGCAGCACCACCGCCGGGCACGGCCGGACGGGCCTCGCCGACTTCGGCGCGGACCTGCCGAGGATCCGCGTCCCCGTCCTGATCGTCCACGGCGGGGCCGACCGCGCGCTGCCGCCGGACTCGACCGCCCTCCCGCTGGCGGAGGCCATCGCGGGCGCGCGCCTGGTGGTGGTCGAGGGCGCCCCGCACGGGCTGATCTGGACGCACGCGGCCGAGGTCAACCAGGAGTTGCTCGCCTTCGTCGGCGAGTGACCGCACAACTTCCGTTCACCGAAAGCGAGTTCACATGTCGAGCATGCCCGTCGCCGGGATCCGTCCCGGCCCGCCGCCCACCGACGGCTCCGGCCCCCGGGCCGCCGACCTGGTGGTGCGCAACGCCCGGGTCCACACCGGCGATCCGCGGCGTCCGCGGGCGAGTGCGGTCGCGGTCCGGGACGGCCTGATCACCGCGGTCGGCGAGGACGCCGACGTGCTGCCGCAGGTCGGTCCGCAGACCCGGGTGGTCGACGCGCTGGGGCGGCGGGCCGTCCCCGGGCTCAACGACTCGCACCTGCACGTGATCCGGGGCGGCCTCAACTACGTGCTGGAGCTGCGCTGGGACGGCGTCCCGACGCTGCGTCAGGCGCTGGCCATGCTGCGCGCCCAGGCCGAGCGCACTCCGCCGGGGCAGTGGGTGCGGGTGGTGGGCGGCTGGTCCGCCGACCAGTTCGCCGAGCGCCGCCTGCCCACCCTGGCCGAGCTGAACGCCGCCGCCCCCGACACCCCCGTGTTCGTCCTGCACCTCTACCAGTCGGCGCTGCTCAACCGGGCGGCACTGCGGGCCGCGGGCTTCGGGCGGGACAGCGCCGACCCGGCCGGCGGGCAGATCGTGCGCGGGCACGACGGCGAGCCGACCGGCCTGCTGCTGGCCGCCCCGGGCGCGCTGCTGCTCTACTCCACGCTGGCCAAGGCGCCGACCCTGGACGAAGCCGACCGGGCCGCCTCGACCCGGCACTTCCTGCGCGAGCTCAACCGCTTCGGGCTGACCTCGGCGATCGACGCGGCGGGCGGCTTCCAGAGCTTCCCGGAGAACTACGGGACCGTCACCGAGCTGGCGCGCGCCGGGGAGTTGACGCTGCGGATCGCCTACCACCTGTTCCCGCAGACCGCCGGGCAGGAGCTGGACGACCTCCGGCGCTGGGTGGAGACCGTGAAGCCCGGCGACGGTGACGAGTGGCTGCGCCTGAACGGGGCCGGTGAGAACCTGACCTGGGCGGCCGCCGACTTCGAGAACTTCTCCGAGCCGCGCCCCGAACTCGGGCCGTACGAGGCCGGGTTCGAGCAGGCGGTGCGGCTGCTGATGGAGCACGGGTGGGGCTTCCGGCTGCACGCGAGCTACGACGAGACCATCCGCCGCGACCTGCGGGTCTTCGAGCGGCTGGCCGCGGAGGGCCTGTTCCCGGGCGGCAACCGGTGGCTGTTCGACCACGCCGAAACGGTCTCCCCCGCCAGCCTGGACCGGATCGCGGCACTCGGCGGCGCGGTCTCGGTGCAGAACCGGATGTCCTTCCAGGGCGAGGCGTTCGCCCGGCGCTACGGCGCGGCGGCCGCCGCCGAGGCCCCGCCGCTGCGGGCGATGCTGGACCGGGGACTGACGGTGGCCGCCGGCACCGACGCCACCCGGGTCTCCTCCTACAACCCGTGGGTGTCCCTGCACTGGCTGGTCTCCGGACGGTCCGTCGGTGGAAGCGCTCTCCGCCCGGCCGCCAACCGGCTGAGCCGCGAGGAGGCACTGGAGCTGTACACCCTCGGCGGTGCCCGGCTGACCGGCGAGGAGGAGGTCAAGGGCCGTCTGCGGGTGGGAAGTTACGCCGACCTCGCGGTGCTCAGCGCGGACTACTTCACCGTCCCGGAGGCGGACATCCCGCACATCGAGTCGGTGCTGACCGTGGTGGGCGGCCGCATCGTGCACGGCACCCGGGAGCACGAGGGGCTCGCACCCGAGCCGCCCGCGGTGACGCCGACCTGGAGCCCGGTGGCCCGTTTCGGCGGCTACCAGGGCACTCCGGCACCGAGCCTGTCCGGCGTCCGGCAGGCCGAACGGCTCACCGAGGCGGCGGCCGACTCCGGCGAGCAGCTCGCCTGGCGCGCGGCCCGCGGCCACCGGATCCCGGGCCAGGGCGACGGGCACCCGCTCGACGACCCCTGCTTCTTCTGAGCCACCGCTCGCAGCTCCCCGCTCCGCTCCGCGGCGCGGGGAGCTTCGTCGTTCCCGCGCGTCCGGGATCCGCCATCTCTCCGGTCACATGACAGGAGCGGTGTGAGAGCGCTTTCAGCGAGGCTGGAGCACAGCAGCAGTACCGGCACAGCACGAGGAAGGAACGCCTGTGCCCACCACGCATTCCACCGAACCACTCTCACCCGCCGAACGCGCGGAGTTCTGGCACGACGCGGTCGCGCGGACCTTCGTGCCCCTGGAGGTCAGACTCCTCGAACCGGTGCCGAGCGCCGGCCTGCTCAGCACCGACCGGCTGGGCGCCGTCCAGATCACCCGGGCGACCGCCGGACCGCAGGTCGCCAGCCGCACCCGGCGGACCATCGCGGCGGGCGGCGAGGGCTGGATCACCGTGACCGTGCACCACCGGGGTCGCGGAATCCTGTCCCAGGACGGGAAGGAGGCCCGGATCGGCCCGGGCGAGTTCACCGTGTGGGACTCCAGCCGCCCGTTCACCAAGGAGTACCCGGACCCGTTCGACTTCACGGCCTACCACCTGCCGCGCACCGCCCTGCACGTCCACGACGACGACCTGCGGAGCGTCGTCGCCACCCCGTTCACCGCCGGGTCCGGCTCGGCCGGCCTGGTCACCTCCTACCTGCGGAGGCTGGCGCGCGACGCCGACAGCCTCGACCCGTACGCGGGCGGCCGGCTCGCGGACACCGCCGTCGACCTGCTCGCCCTGCTCGTGCAGGAGCGCGCGGGGAGCCTGCGACCGGCGGCCCCGGAGGCCGCCAGGGCACTGGTCGCGCGGATCAAGGACTACGCGGTCCGGCACCTCGCCGATCCGGACCTCTCCCCCGAACGGATCGCGGCCGCCCACCACGTGTCGGTGCGTTACCTGCACAAGCTGTTCCAGGGCGAGGAGACCACCGTGGCCCGCTGGATCCAGCGCCGCCGGCTGGAGATGTGCGCGCGGGAGCTCGCCCGGCGCCCCGGGGCCGCGACGGTCTCCTCGGTGGCGCAGCGGTGGGGCTTCGTCAGCCCCGCGCACTTCAGCCGGGTCTTCCGCACTGCCTACGGCATGCCGCCGCGCGAGTGGCGCGGCGGCCGGGAGGGGTTGGCGGAGGCGGCCTGAGCCGGCCGCGGGGGCGGCGTCGGGGCCCAGTGACCGACCGCCGTTTCTGACGGTCAGTCAGAAGTCACTGGCCCCCTCGTACGCTCCGAGGCGTAACGGAGAGCGGGAGGTGACCGTGCGGTCAGCCAACGAGGTGCGGGAGCGGGACACCGTCCTGGAGATGCTGGAGTCGGTCCGGACGGCGGGGGCCGCCCTGGCCGTCACGGGGGACCGCGGCTGCGGGGTCAGCACCGTGCTGCGGGAGGCGGTGGCCTCGGCCAGGCGCCGCGGCTTCCTGGTGATCGAGGCGGCCGTGCCGCCCGCCGGGGCCGGCGTGCCCGGCGCGGCGGTGCGGGCGCTGCGGGACCGGCTGTTCCGGGCTTCGGGCCCGGCCTTCTCCTCCCCCGCCTTCGGCACGGCGGGTGCGCCGCCCGTCTCGGCCGCCGAACTCTTCCGACTGATCGACGCCTGCCGCCGGCCGCTCCTGATCTGCCTCGACGACGCGCGGTTCCTGGACGGACCGTCCCTGCGCTGCCTGGCCGACCTGGCGCGCGAGCTCCCCTCCGCGGCGGCCGTGCTGCTTCTCGGCGGGCCCGCCCCGGAGGGGATGGCCGAGCTGGTGCTGCACCCGCTCGACGAGGCCCGGGCGGACCAACTGGTCCGGGCGGCGGGGGTCGAGGACGAGGGCCTGCGGCGGCGGATCCTGCGGGACGCCGACGGGAACCCGCTCGCCCTGCGGGAGCTGCCGTCGGCCTGGCGGGCGGCGGCGGAGGCCCCGGCGGAGGAACTGCTGCGGCCGTTCCCCCCGCTGACGGACCGTCTGAGCCGTTCGGTCGCGCCCGGCCTGGCCGAGCTGCCGGAGGACGCCGCCGGCGTCGTCCTGCTGGCGGCCCTCCAGCGCACCGACGGGCTCGCCGACGTCCTCACCGCCGCCCGGGTGCTGACCGGGCGCGAGGTCGGTCTCGACGCCCTCGGCCCGGCGGCCGAGCACGGGCTCCTGCAGGTCGCCGACGGACGGGTCCGCTTCCGGTCGGACCTCGCGCGCGCCGCCGTCCGGCAGCACGCGAGCGCTCCCGCCCTGCTCGCCGCCCACGCCGCGCTCGCCCGGACCGCCGCCGATCCGTACCTGACGGCCTGGTACGCCGCCCAGGGCACCGTCCATCCGGACGAGGCGGTGGCCCGGCCCCTGGAGGCCTCGGCCGCCGAGGCCCTGCGCCGCCACGAGCCGGTCGAGGCGCTGCGTCGGCTGGAGCTCGCCGCCCGGCTCTCCCCCGCACCGGCGGACCGGGCCCGTCGGCTGGTCCGGGCCGCCCGGACCGCCTTCGAGCTCGACCGGTCCGAGCTGGCCGAACGGCTGCTCGTCCGGGCCGAACGGCTCGGCCCGGACCTGGAGCAGCAGATCCTCGCCGACAACCTGCGCATCCGGTTCACCGGACGGCCCGAACGCAGTGCCCGAAGCCTCGGCGAACGCGCCGAACTGGCGTCCCGACTGGCCCGGGCGGGCCGCCGCGAGGCCGCACTGGACGTCCTGGCCGGCGCCACCGAGGCAGCGGCCTGGGCCGACCGGGACCCTCGGGCCCAGGAAGCGGTCACCACCTGCCTCCTCGCCCTGGCCGGCTCCGAACACGACGCGCGCCACCTGCTCGCCCAGGCAGCCGTCGCCCCCGGCGAGGCCCGCGCCCGGATCGCCGAAGCACTGTCCGCCGGCCCGACCACCCCCGCCGACACCCAAGACCTCCGGCCACTCGGCACCACCACCCCGACCACCGACCCCGAGACCCTCCGGCCGCTCGACACCGCCGCCCTGACGGTGAGTGAGCCCAGCTCGACCGGCGACCTGTCGACCCCCTCGGCTCAGCCGCGGCGGGCCGACAGCCGCACCGGCCCGCTCGCCCGAGCAGCCGTCGCCCCCGGCGAGGCCCGCGCCAGGATCGCCGAAGCAGTGTCCGCCGCCCCGGCCACCCCCGCCGACGCCCAAGACCTCCGGCCGCTCGGCACCACCACCCCGACCACCGACCCCGAGACCCTGCGGCTGCTCGGCACCGCCGCCCTGACGGTGGGTGAGCCCGGCTGGGCCGGGGACCTGTTGGCCCGCTCGGCCCGGCTGCTGCGGGCCGACGGCCGCACCGGCCTGCTCGCGCAGGTCCAGGCCCAGCACGCGCAGGCCGCCGTGGTGGTCGGGGACTGGGACCTCGCCCACGCCGTGAACGAGGAGGCGTTCGCCCTCGCCGAGGCCGGGGGCCAGCAGCTGTGGTCGATCCGGGCCCGGGCCACCCGTGCGGTGCTGCTCGCCTTCCGCGGGGACCTCGCCGGTTCGGCCGCCGACATCGCGGCCGTCGAGCGGGTCGCCGCCGGCCGCAGCGTCGGCGCGGTGCTGGCGACCCTGCGGCTGGCCCGCAGCATCGCCCTGTTCGACTCGGACGACCCGGCCGGCGCCTACCAGACCCTGCGCCCCGTCTTCGAGCCCGGCTCGCCCTCCCACCACCTCGCCTCGCAGCGCCGCACCCTCTGCTACCTGGCCGAGGCCGCCGTCCGCTCCGGCGACGGCGAGGACGCGCGCGAGCTGATCGCCGGGTACGGCGACGGGCACGGGCTGCCGCTGTCCACCGCCGTCAACCTGGCGCAGGCCAGGGCCCTCCTGGCCGAAGGCCCGGACGCCGAGGAGCTGTTCGAGCGCGCCCTGCGGATCACGCCCCGTCAGTGGCCGTGGCCGCGCGCCCGGGTGGAGCTCGCCTACGGCATGTGGCTGCGCCGGGACCGACGTCCGCGCCTGGCCCGGCCCCTGCTGCGGGAGGCCTGCCACACCTTCGAGGTGCTGGGGGCCGCCGCCTGGCGCGAGATCGCCGGCCGTGAGCTGCGCGCGACCGGTGTCGACCGGGGGCAGCAGGGCAGTGCCCTCACCGAGCGGCTGTCCGCACAGGAACTGACGATCGCCCAGCTGGCCGCCTCGGGCATGACCAACCGGGAGATCGGGGACCGGCTGCTGCTCTCCCCACGCACCGTCGGCTGGCACCTGCACCGGGTCTTCCCCAAGCTGAACGTCACCTCCCGGACGCACCTCGCCGCGCTGCTCGCCACCGCCGCCTGACCCACCGCCCGACCCGCCGCCGAACCTGTCGCCCGCGTTCATGAGGGTGCGTCAGACCCGGGCGGAGGCGTGTCCGTCGTCACCTTTTGGGTGACTTTGGTCCCGGCCCTACCCGCGGGTTAGTTTGATGCCATGAACGGGCAGGGGCGGACGGCAGTGCGGTTCCGGGTCTTCGGGGGTCTGCAGGTCCAGCGCGACGGCACTCCCCTGGAGATCGGTCCGCCGCACCGTCACACCGTGCTCGCGGCCCTGCTGGTGGCCCGCACCTGCGGGCTCGGCACCTCCGAGCTGGTCGATCTCGTCTGGGGCGAGCACCCGCCGTCCACGGCGGTGAACCAACTGCACCGCCACGTCGGCCAGTTGCGCCGCCTGCTGGAGCCCGGGCTGCCGGCCCGCGCGGCCGGGTCGTGGCTGCTCCCCGCCCCGTCCGGGTACCGGCTCGACACCTCGGGCACCGAGGACGACCTCACGCTCCTCGACGAACTGCCGGCCCGGGCACGGGGCGAGGGCCCCGAGGCGAGCGAGGGCCGGCGTGAGCTGGCGGAGCTGGTGCGGCGGCCGCTGCTGGCCGGCCTGGACCGGAACGCCCTGGCCCGGCCGCACTTCGCGGCGGTCGAGCGGGCCCGGATCGCCGCCGCCACCGAGGTGATGACGGCCGCCACCGACGCCGGGGACGCCGCCACCGTGCTGGCCGCGGTGATCGACGTCGCGCGGAGCGCGCCGTTCGACGAACCCCTGCACGCCGCGGTGATCCACGGGCTGACGTCCGTCGGCCGCCGGGCCGAGGCGCTGGCCCTGTTCGAGGAGGTACGCCGACGGCTGGCCGAGGAGCTGGGCGTCGGTCCGTCCGCCGTCCTGGGAGCCGCCCACCAGGAGGCGCTGCGCGAGCAGGAGGCCCCTGCCCGCGTCGAGCCCACCGCGCCGACGGTCACCGTCGGGCCGGACACCCTCCCGCTGCCCGTGCCGGGTTTCACCGAACGCCCGGAGCTCGCCGACGCGTTGACCCGGACGCTGGCCCGGGCGGCCGGACCGTCCGCCGCCGTGGTGATCACCGCGGTGGCCGGCATGGGAGGCGTCGGCAAGACCGCGCTGGCCGTGCACTGGGCCCGCCAGGTCGCCGACCGGTTCCCCGACGGGCGCCTCTACCTCAACCTGCGCGGCTTCGACCCGGGCAGCCCTCCGCTGGACCCGGCCGAGGCGCTGTCCGTACTGCTGGTCGCGCTCGGCGAGACCGCCGTGGAGGGCAGGAACGAGGACCTCACGATGCGGGCCGCGCGCTTCCGCGCCGTGGTCACCGGACGGCGCCTGCTGCTGCTCCTCGACAACGCCCGCGACGCCGAGCAGGTGCGGTGGCTGCTCCCCGGCTCCCCGGGCTGCCTGGTGCTGGTGACCAGCCGCAACCGGATGAGCTCGCTCGTCGTCCACGACGGCGCCCTGGCCGTACCGGTGGACCGGCTCACCACGGCGCAGGCCCGTGCACTGCTGGCCGCCCGGCTCGGCCCGGAGCGGCTCGCGGCCGAGCCCGCCGCGGTCGAGGCCGTCCTGGCGGCCTGCGGCGGACTGCCGCTGGCGGTCTCCATAGCCGCGGCCCGGGTGGTGCTCAGCCCCGGCCTGACGCTGGCCGGGGTAGCGGCCGAACTCGCCCCGGGCGCAGACCGGTTGACCGCACTCGGCCTCGACGACCCCGACACCGACCTGCGGGCCGTGTTCGCCTGGTCGTACCGGGCGCTGACCCCGGACGCCGCCCGGCTCTTCCGCCTGCTCTCCCTGCACCCCGGCGCCGAGGCCTCGCTCGCCTCGGCGGCCAGCGCCGCGGCCCTGCCGCCCGACCGCACCCGCGCGCTGGCCAGGGAGCTGTGCGAGGCGAACATGCTCACCGAGCACTCCCGCGACCGCTACGCACTCCACGACCTGCTGCGCGCCTACGCCGCCGGCCTGGTGGCCGAGACCGGGGACGACCGGACGGCCGCCCTCGGGCGGCTGCTCGACCACTACGCGCACTCCGCCGCCGCCGCGAACGACGCGGTCTCCACCCGCCGGGAGGAGGTCGACCTGGAGCCGGCCGCGCCGGGCACCGTGGTGCTCGCCTTCGACGACCGGGCGGCCGGCACCGCCTGGTACGGGGCCGAGTTCCGCAGCATCCTGGCCCTGCTCCGCTCCGTACCCGGCGAGGAGCATCCGCGCCGGATCTGGAGCCTCGCCTTCACCAGCCAGCTCCACACCTCCCAGCAGAGCTGGGTGCAGGACGAGATCGAGATCCTCCACACCGCCCTCGGCGCACCGGCCGCGGCCGGCCCGCCCCATGAGGTGGTCCGGGCCCGGCTCTCGCTGGCCCGCTCCTACGCGCTGAGCGGCCACCACGCCGAGGCCGACGCCCAACTACAGCTGCTGACCGACCGGTTGGCGACCCTTCCGGTCACCATGCAGGCGGCCGTCGAGCGCAGCACCGGCTGGGTACGCGGGCGCCAGGGGCGGCACCGCGAGGCGCTGCACCACTCCCGGCGGGCGCTGGCCCTGTTCCGGGCCCTCGGCGACGACGGGACGACCCGCAACCAGATCGCCAGGGAGCTCAACGCCGTCGGCTGGTACCACACGCTGCTGGGCGAGCACGAGGAGGCGATCCGCCACTGCGAGCAGGCCCTGCCGGTCTTCCGGGCCAACGGCAACCGCCGCAGCGAGGCGGCCACTTGGGACAGCATCGGCTACGCCCACCACCACCTGGGCCGCCACCGGCAGGCCGTGGAGTGCTACCGGCGGGCCCTCGACGGCTACGTCGACGCGGCGGACGAGTACAACCAGGCGGAGGTCCTCGACCACCTGGCCGGCACCTGGCTGGCGCTCGGCGACCGCGACCGGGCGCGCGCCGACTGGCACCGCGCGGCCGATCTGCTCACCGCGCTCGGGCACGCGGACGCCGCCGACCTGCGCGCCAAGGCGGCGGCGGTCCCGGACTGACCGTCCGTCACCTTCCGCCGCCCGTAGGGCCTGCGATCCTCGGTCCTCAGAGCGTCCGGCGCACACCCGCCTGGCGCTCCAGGTTGCGCAGCTGCACCGCGAGGTCGCCCTCGACCGCCGTGCGGGCGGGACCGCTGCGGCCCAGGGGCAGGACCTCCTCGCCGCGCATGTCCTCCAGCATCAGGGCGAAGGCCGCGTAGGTCGACACCAGCGCCACCACCAGGCCGAGGACCCCGGACACCCGGGTCAGCCACTCCACATCGGTGAGACCCGCCACGCCGGTGGCGGCCCAACGCGGCAGGGAGGCCACCAGCACCAGCCGGAGCGCGAGCTTGGGTCCCGTCACCGCGACCATCAGCGCCCCGAAGCACAGGAACGCCAGGTTGAAGACGCCGAGCACGCGCGGACCGTCGGCCGCACCGCTGAACAGGACCAGCGCGTACGCCAGCCAGCTGCCCGCGAAGACCCCCATCAGGGTCGCCGCGATCACGTCCCGGGCGCTGAACGCCAGGATGCTGACCAGGAGTTGCAGCGCGAAGGCCGGCAGCACGCAGAGGGCGACCGCCCGGCGGGCCTCGCTCTCGAAGATCCCGAGCTGGAGGCAGGCCGTCATCGCCGAGGCGATGGCGACGGTGAAGAAGCCCAGCGGCATGGGCGAGGCCATCGGGCGCAGGGTGATCCGGGTCATCGCGCGGAGGTCCGGTTCGTGGCGCCGCAGAGCAGCGGCCCCGGCGGATCCGGCAGCCTCGGCGGCCATCAGACCCGCACCAACGGGGTGTCCACCAGGTGCTCGGCCAGGAACCAGACCTGTGCCTCACCGGTGCGGATGACCTCCGAGACCAGCAGGTCGGCGGTGCCCTCGTCGCCCTCCGCAGCGGTCCGGGTGGCGGCGTCCCGGGCGTCGACCAGGATCCGCTCGTGCGCGTCGAGCAGCCGCGACAGCATGGCGGGGACGGGCTCCACACCGTTCGGCGGTCGCGGAACGGCCGTCAGTTCCGCCACGTGGCGCGGGTCTCCGACCGCGACGCCCCCGAGGCTCTGGACGCGTTCGGCCAGCGAGTCGACGACGGCCAGCTGCGCCTCGGCGTGCCGGTCGAGCATCAGGTGGAGCGCGTAGAAGGTCGCTCCGCGCATGAGCCAGTGGTGCTTCTTGTAGAGGGAGTGGAGCACCTGCGTGTCGGCGAGCACGCGGTTCAACCGCTGGCAGGAGTACGCGCGGGTGTCGTGCCCGAGGCCGATCGGCAGCTGCTTCAGCGTGCCGAACGCCTGGGTCTCGGCGCCCTTCTGACGGAGCAGCGGCTGGCCGCCGCCGGGCGCGGGCGGGGTGGTGGGCGTGGTGTCCAAGCGAGTGTTCCCGTCGGTGAGGGCGGTAGGGGGCTGGTGGAGCGGTAGGGGCTGGTGGGAGGGGAGGGTGAGGGGCCGGAGCCGCCGCGGGGTCCTGTCCGCGGCGGCCCCGGACGGGGGCCGGGCGAGCGGCTCCCGCTCAGCGGCCGCCGGGGGCTGCGCCGGGCGGCACCGCCGGGGCGGGCCGGGCGTGCAGGACGAGGCGGGTGAGCAGGCCGCTGCCGAGCCCGGCCGCGAGGGCGACGGCGGCCCACCAGGCCGGGTAGGGCGCGAGGCCGAGGGCCGCGTCGAGGGACCAGGCGCCGGGGCCGGTGGCCGCGAGGGCGGCGGCGGTCCCGATCAGGACGAGCGGGTACTCGTACCCGTCGTTCTGCACCCAGAGGCCGTTGGGCCACTTCACGGTCAGGGCGACGGTCATGACCCCGACGGCCCCGGTCGCGGCGAGCGGCGTGAGCAGACCGGCGGCGAGCAGCAGACCGGAGCCGATCTGCCCACCGCCGGCCGCCAGGGCGGTGAGGACGCCGCCGCGGAAGCCGTCGGCACGGAACTCCGCCGCGCCGCCGTCCAGCCCCTTGCCCCCGAGGTGCGCGCTGACCTTCTGCACGCCGTGGCCGGCGATCAGCAGCCCCGTCAGCAGACGGAGGATCAGAATGCCGGTGTCCACGGGCGTCAGCCCGCGGCGTGCGCGCCGAGCAGGCTCTGCGCGTACACGACGCCGAGGCCGTAGGCGCCGGCGTGGGCCTTGACGATCTCCATGACCGCGCCGTAGGTCTCCTGACGGGCCCAGTCGCGCTGGAGCTCCAGCAGCACCTGGACCCAGGTCACCGGCACCGCGCCGGCGGCCACCATCCGCTGGATCGCGTGCTCGTGGGCGGCGGGGCTGACGCCGCCGGAGGCATCGGAGACGACGTACACCTCGTAGCCCTGGCCGAGTGCGGAGAGGGCGGGCAGCACCAGGCAGACCTCGGTCCACAGGCCCGACAGGACGATCTTCCGCCGGCCGGTGGCCTTGACCGCCGCGACGAGCGCCTCGTCCTCCCAGGCGTTCATGGTCGTCCGGTCGATGGGCTGCTGGTCCGGGAAGACCTCGGCGAGCTGCGGCAGCAGCGGGCCGGAGAAGGACTCGGCGGCGACGGTGGTGAGCACGGCCGGCACGCCGAAGGCCCGGGCCGCCTTGGCGAGGCCCGTCGTGGCGTTGACGATCGCGGCGCGGTCGCCGCTGCCGGTGCCGAAGAACATCTGCGGCTGGTGGTCGACGAAGAGCATGACGGCGTTGTCGGGGGTCAGCAGGTCCGCGCTCGGGGCGGCCGTCACCTGGGCAGGGTCGAACATGGGTGTCCTCTCGGAACGGTCGGGGTGGCGCCCGGCCGTCTCCGCGGCCGGGCAGGTCCCGAAGCTACGACCGGTCCTGCCACCCGGTTTCTCCGTTCACGCCCAGGACCTTGCACGACAGTGCACGGAGTACGGCGGTGCCCCCTACGACGGCCGCCGGTCCCACGTCGTGCCGTCGCGCGCGGAGATCTCCCGGGTCGTCAGGGACGCCCGGCACCTCGGCTCCCGGCAGGGCATGCGGCGGGGGCCGGGGCGGAGGCGGCGCGAGGGCCGTACCGGGGCGGCCGACGGAGCCCTCAGGTCCCGAGGGCCGTCAGGACCGCGCGGAGCTGTCCGAGTGGTTCGGAGCCGCAGAAGCGCAGCACCACCGTCCCGGCGCCCGCGTCGCCGAGGGCGCGCAGGGCCGTGGCCGCCTCCGTCGCCGTGCCGCCGGCCGCGAAGGTCACCGACTCCTCGCGCCCCAGCCACTGCGCATGGCCGGCGACGGCCTCGCGCAGGGCGGGTGCCGCCGCCTCTCCCACACCGACGAAGGTGAACACGGTGACCGTGTGGTCGGCGGCGGCCCCGCCGCGCTCGGCGGCGGCCCGGACCGCTCGCAGGTCGTCCGGGCCGTGGCCCTCGGCCACCAGGGTTCCCTGGGCGGCCCGGCCCGCCAGTTCCAGCGACTTGGGCGAGACCACGCCCGCGATCACCGGTGGGACCGCGTCGGCGGCCGGGGGGGGTGGACCAACTCCAGACCGTCGAGCCGGAGTTCACGGCCCTCCACGGTGACGCGTTCGCCGCGCAGCAGGCCGCGCACCGCGGTCAGCGTCTCCTCCAGCAGCGCCAGTGGCGACCGCGGGCTCGGCGAGATGTCCCGCGACATCACCACCTTCGTCGACGACGACGGCACCGGCTACATGATCTCCGCCGCCAACGAGAACGCCGACCTCCACGTCTACCGCCTCACCCCCGACTACACCGCCGTCGACGCCCAGGTCCAGAAACTCTGGCCGGGCAACTGGCGCGAGGCCCCCGCGATGTTCAAGCGCAACGGCGTGTACTTCCTGCTCACCTCCGGCGCCACCGGCTGGGCCCCCAACCAGCAGAAGTACGCCACCGCCACCAGCATCACCGGTGCCTGGAGCGGCCTGAAGGACATCGGCGACTCCACCACCTACCGCACCCAGACCGCCTACGTCCTCCCCGTCCAGGGCACCAACGGCACCGGCTACCTCTACCTGGGCGACCGCTGGGGCAACTCCATGGGCGCCACGGTCAACGACTCCCAGTACGTCTGGCTGCCACTGAAGTTCCCCACCAGGACCACCATGACCATGGACTACTCGCCCCAGCTCACCGTCGACACCGCCACCGGCACCGTGCGCGGCATGAACGTGATCTGGGAGACCCTGACGGCCCGTCACAGCGGCCGGTGCGCCAACGTCGCCGACTTCGACACCCGCGACGCGGCCCGGCTGGTGCAGTGGGGCTGCAGCCCGGAGATCAACGAGCAGTTCTGGTTCAAGAAGACCGGCACGGGCAATGTCCAGGTCATGGCCCGGCACAGCGGCAAGTGCCTGGACGTCACCAACCAGGCGACCACCGACGGCGCCCCGCTGGAGCAGTGGACCTGCGGCACCGGCACCAACCAGCACTGGAAGCGCACCACGGTCTGAGGCCCCGACCGTCGCGCCGCAGGGCTCCCGCCGTCCCCACCAGTGCGGACAGCGGGAGCCCTGCGGTGTCACCCGTCGTCAGAGCGCGCCGCTCCGGCCGGGGTCGAGAGAAGGGTGGCGGGCCGCGGCGTAGCCCGCGCCGCGGCCGGTCGCGTGGGCGGTGACCAGTCCGCCGCGGACCCGGATCGCGATCTCGGTGAGGTCGAGGTCGGCGTCGGGGTCGGCGCCGCCGGCCGGGAGGTGGTCGAGGGCAGCCGGGACGGCGCCGGCGTCGTCGAACACGACGCGGGCCCGCGGCAGCCGGTCGGCCGGGAACACCCGGCGCAGACAGCCGACGAGGTCCACGATCCGGAGCCGGGCCAGCCGACCGGTCTCGGCGGGATCGCCGGTGACGACGACCACGGTCACCTCGTCCTCCGGCCCGGCCGAGCGCAGCGCGTCCTCGGCCGCCGACAGGCGCCCCGCGCCCAGCACGACGACCACCCCGTCCTCACCGAGGTCGACCTGACGGCCGGTGATCTCGTCCCGCAGGCCGGCCGGCGGCGCCCACGGGGCCTCGGCCGGGCGCGCCGGGGTGACGTAGGGCAGGTGCGCCGGCTCCGGATCGTCGCCGAGGGCGATGGAGGCGAGGTGCTCGGCGGCGCGCGCCAGGTCGAAGGGGTCGCCGACGCCGGGGGCGTTCTCCGCGACGGCGGCCGCACCGTGCAGCAGGGTCAGGGCCAGCCCGGCGCGCCGCACGGTCCCGGCGGGCACCCCGGGGCGCGGCTCCAGCGCCAGCGCGAGCAGCAGCGCCTCGAAGCGCACGAGCTCCGCGAGCGCGGCCCGCGCCGGCTCGGTGCTCAGCACTCCGGAGAGCGAGCGCAGCTGCAGGTGGCCGCTGCCGGGGATGTCGCCGAGGAAGGGCAGCCGTTCGAGCCAGACCCGGGCGAAGGAGCCGAGCGCCTGCCCGGCGGAGGCGAGCGCCTCCGCCGGGGGTGCGGCGGCGGCCCGGGCCCGTTCGACGTCGTCGACCAGCACCGCGAGGTAGAGCGCGCGCTTGCCGGTGAAGTTGGAGTAGACCGCTCCCCTGGTCAGCTCGGCCCGCTCGGCGATCCGGTCGATCTTGGCCTCGACGTAGCCGTGCTCGGCGAACTCCCGCCGGGCCGCGACCAGCACCGCCGCCCTGGTCCGCTCCTGCTGCTGCGCGCGGGTCAGTCTCGCCATCGTGTCCCCTTCCGGCTCCTGGCATGTCATGATACAACCGGCATTCAGATGACGAAGACATCTGGATGCCGTGAACATGAGAGTGGGGAATGACGATGCCCACCGCCCGCGACACACCGCCGAACTCCCCCGAAGGAGCGCCCACGATGACCCGGTCCACAGCCCGCGCTCCGGACGCCGCCCTGCTGGTCCTGCACGCCCTGCGCTGCGCCGGATCCGTCAGCGTCGCGCGGCTCGGCGCGATCACGGGGCTGGACGAGTCCGACGCCGAGTCCGAGCTCATCGACCTCGGGGTCGGCGGCCTGGTCACCCGGCTGTCCGGCGACCTGCCGGTGTGGAGCCTCACCGAGGCCGGGCGCGCGGCGGACACCGAGCGGATCGCCGGCGAGCTGGAGTCGGCCGGGGCCCGGGAGCGCGTGGCGGCCGCGTACGAGCGGTTCATGGTGCTCAACCCCGAGCTGCTCGACCTCTGCACGGCCTGGCAACTCCGGTCTGTCGACGGCGTCATGAGCGTCAACGAGCACGACGATCCCGGCTACGACTCCCGGGCGCTCGCCCGGTTCGCCGACCTGGACCGCCGCGCCGCGGCGGTCTGCGCCGAGCTGTCCGCCGCCCTGCCCCGGTTCGGCCGCTACCCGGTGCGCCTCGCCGACGCCCTCGGCCGCGCCGCCGCCGGGGAGTTGGCGTACGTGGCCGACAACACCGGCTCGTACCACGTCATCTGGGCGGAGCTGCACGAGGACCTGCTGGCTACGCTCGGATTGGAGCGATGGTGACGAGGTGGATCCGCACGCTCTCCGCCCGGACGGAGGGCACGGCCGAGACCCTGGGCGGCAAGGCCTCCGGCCTCGTCCAGCTGCACCGCCTCGGCCTGCCGGTGCCGGAGGGGTTCGTCATCACCACGGAGGCCTGCCGCGCCTTCCTGCGGGACGGCCGCCTTCCCGACGGGCTCGACGCGGAGCTCGCGGCGGCCGTGGCCGACCTGGAGCGCGCCACCGGGCGGGCCTTCGGGGGGCCGCGGAAGCCGCTGGCGGTCTCCGTCCGCTCCGGGGCCGGCGTCTCCATGCCCGGCATGATGGACACCGTCCTCAACCTCGGCCTCACCACCGAAGCCACCGAGGGCCTGGCCGCCGAGACCGGCGACCGGCCGTTCGCGCAGGACGCCCGGCAGGGCTTCCTGCGCAGCTTCGCCGCCGCGACGGCGGGCGCGGCAGCAGCCGGCCCGGGCCGGCCCGGGCCGGACGACGCCGCCCGGCAGCTGACCCGGGCGGTCGAGGCCGTCTTCTCCTCCTGGGACTCCCAACGCGCCCGCACCTACCGCGAGTTGAACGGCATCGCGGACGACCTGGGCACGGCCGTGGTGGTCCAGCGGATGGTCTTCGGCAACCGCGACGCCGCCAGCGGCAGCGGGGTCGCGTTCAGCCGCGACCCCAACACCGGCGAGGACGTCCCCTACGGCGAGGTCCTGTTCGGACGCCAGGGGGAGGAGGTCGTCTCGGGGACGGCACTGACCCGGCCGCTGCGCGAACTCGCCGAGCGGGAGCCGCAGGTGTGGAGCGGGCTGCTCGACGCCCTGCAACGGATCGAGGGGCACTACCGCGACGCCTGCTACGTCGAATTCACCTTCCAGTCGGGCCAGTTGTGGCTCCTCCAGGTCCGGCCCGGCCGGTTCGCGGGGGCCGCCGCGGTCCGGGTCGCCACCGAGCTCGTCGACCAGCGGCTGATCGGACGGGACGAGGCGCTGCTCCGGGTCTCGCCGGTCCACCTCCGCCACGTCCGCACGCCGCGCATCGCCGCCGGGGAGGCCGAGGTCCTCGCCCGGGGGATCGGTGCCTGCCCCGGTGTCGCCACCGGCCGGATCGCGACCACGGCGGACGGCGCGGTCCGGATGGCCCGGACCGGCCCGGTCGTCCTGGTGCGCCCGGAGACCTCTCCGAGCGACATGCACGGCCTGGCCGCCGCCACCGGGATCGTCACCGCGCGCGGCGGTCCCGCCAGCCACGCCGCGGTCGTCGCCCGCGCGATGGGCAAGCCCGCCGTGGTGGGCGTGGCCGGCCTCACCCTCGACGGCGGGTCCGTGACGGCCGGCGGCCGCACCCTCCCCGAGGGCACGCCGGTCACCATCGACGGCACCGGCGGCGAGGTGGTGCTCGGCAGCCCCCGCACCGTCACCGACGCCGCCGACGGACACCTCCACCGCCTGCTCGCCTGGGCCGACGAGGCCTCCGGCGACCACTCCGCCCGCGACGAGGCGCAGCGCCTCGCCGCGGCCCACACCGCCCTGCGCGGGCGCTGACACCCCCTCACCGAACCGACAGGAGGACCACCATGGCCACTCGGCACGTCTACCTCGTCCGGCACGGGGCCGCCGACCCCTTCGGCACCCTGACCGACGTCGGGGAGCGGCAGTCGGAGCTGGTCGGGAAGCGGCTGGCCGGCCTGCCGATCGACGCGGTCCGGCACTCGCCGCTGCCCCGGGCGGTGCACTGCGCGCGGATCGTGGGCAGCTGCCTGCCGGACGCCGTCGTGCGCGAGGCACCGGAGCTGGTCGACCACGTCCCGCACGTCCCCGTCGACGTACCGCCGCTGTGGGCGGCGTTCTTCGACGGCTACGGCGCCGAGGAGGCCGAGGAGGCGAGCCGCGCCGCCGACGCCCTGACCGCCAGGTTCGCGCGCCCCGCCGAGACCGAGACGCACGAGGTCCTGGTCACCCACGCCTACCAGGTGGCCTGGCTGGTCCGGGACGCTCTGGGCGCGCCGCCGGTGCGGTGGCTCGGGCTGAACTGCGGTAACGCGGCGCTCACCGTGATCGAGTACCGCGACGGCGACGCACCGACGGTCGTGCTCTACAACGACATGGGCCACCTCCCGGCCGAGCTGCGCTGGACGGCTTCGGAGCCGGCACCCGCCCCTGAGCCCAGCGGGCCCGGCCGGCCCCGCCCGACGAAAGGCCTGAAAGCATCATGACCTCGCGGAATTCTTCGGGAAAGGGAACTCTCTCTCCCCACTCTCACCCTCGCGGCGGCACGTCGAAGCCCCGCCGGGGAGGCCGCCCTTGCGGGCCGCCCCCGTCCGACGGGGCTTCGACGTGTCCTGCCGCGGGAGGGCTCGTCACACCCCCGCGTCCCGCACCTTCCCAGGATCGTCCCGGCCGTGGAACCGCCCTCGATCAGGGCCTGCCGGGGTCCTGAGGACCTGTCAGAAGTGGATCATGTGCTGGAAGGAGTTCTCCGCGCTGCTGACCCGGAGGCCCTTGCGGGTGCCGTAGCCGAGGGAGACGTTCCAGTTGTACTCCTCGACGTCGAACGAACCGTCGGAGTAGACCGCGTTGACGTAGGCGACGTGACCGTACTTCCCGTGGGTGTCGTTGACGGCGATGGCGCCGACGGTCGGGGTGGAGTTGACCGTGATGCCCTTGCTGCGGGCGGCGTCGTCCCAGTTCTCGGCGTTGCCCCAGATGGTGCCGCCGTAGGAGTTGGTGAAGTTCGGGACGCCGAGGCGGTCGGCGATGCGGAACGCCGCGAAGGCGGTGCAGTTGTTGGCCGCGAAGCCGCGGGTGCCGTGGTCGAAGTCGTTCGTCGGGCTCTCGTTGCCGCCGCCGTTGGCGCCGAGGAGCTGGTGGGAGGCCTCGTTGTTCTTCAGCGTGGCGTTGAGGTTGCCCTTGGCGCCGGAGGCGAAGTCCTGGCTGGCGCCGGCGTAGCCGCTGTTGAAGTAGACGCGGACGGTCTTGCCGGTGCGGTTCCACACCGAGGCGGCGTTGTTCTTGACGCAGACGCCCTGGCCGTTGCCGGCGCCCTTGAACTCGTAGCAGGACGGCTGGGTGGCGCCGTAGTCGCTGATGGAGCCCGCGAAGTCGGAGACCGAACCGCCCTGGTCGCTGTTGTAGTAGAGGCAGAACTCGCCGGAGTCGCAGACCCCGTCGCGGCCCGCGGCGGAGGCGGGGGTGCTGGCGACGAGCGGGACGGCCATGGCGAGCGCGGTGCCGGCGATGGCGAGCGTGGTGCGTATGTTCTTCAAGGTTCTTCTCTCTCCGTGATGTGTCGTCAGCTGGTGCTCAGATGAAGCGGGGTGGAGCAGCGCGCCGTCAGTGGGTGCGCTGGTACTCCTCCCAGGTCTGGATGGCGACCCGCGGGCCGTCGTCGGCGCCGTGGTTGGCCAGGCCGTTGAGGCCGAGGTAGTAGTCACCGGTCTGGTTCTGGGCCTGGGTGGCCAGGTCGGTGTCGTTGATCGCGGCGGCGTGGATGTGCCACGGCCAGTTGCCCTGGCTGGGGCTGCGGACCCAGGCGGCGAAGCCGACCTGGCGCAGTGTCTTGGCGACGGCGGTGCGGGTGGCACTGGTCATGCCGTCGACGTTGATGTCCACGACGCCACCGCCGTCGTGGGTGCCCGCCGAGGTGGGGTCGCCGCCGGGGTTGTAGGAGCCCTGGTCGAGCTTGATGTGGACGCCCGACAGGCGCTCGGCCTCGAGGAGCATGTTCTGGGTGCGGGTGTTGACGGTGTATCCGTCGCGCTTCAGCTTCGCCCCGACCCCGATCTGGCGGGTGAGGGTGAAGCGGCCCTGCCCGAGCGAGGTGAGCGAGGTGGTGCCGGGCAGCCCGTTGGCGTCCAGGCCGGTGAAGCCGAGCGAGCGCTGGTACGCGGCGTAGGCCGAGACGGTGGTGGTGCCGAAGTACCCGTCCACCCAACGGGCGTCGAGGAGGCCGCGGGCCTGCAGGGCCTGCTCGACCGCCAGGACCGAGTCGTGGGCACCCGGGGTCTGGGTGCTGTCGGCGCGGCGGGGGTCGATCTGGGCGGCCAGGACGGTGGCCTCCATGTTCACCACGGGCAGCGCGGTGGCGGCGGCGGCCGGCACCTCGCCGGGGAGCGACGCGGTCGCGGCGTTGGCCTGGGCGGCACTCAGCACCAGGCCGCTGAGGACGGCGACGGCCGTGAGAAGTCGGGTGGCGGTCTTGCGGGTCTTGCTGGCGGACGCCATGGGGTGGTTCCTTCTGGTTCGGTGTCGGCAACGACGCTTGTGGGGGGCCGGTTCGGGGATCAGCAGCGGGTGTCGGTCTTGACCGCGACCTCACCCGGGTACGGGATCGGGCCGGTGCCGTTCCAGCCCAGGGCCTGGGTGCACTCGGAGAGGGTGTTGGCGCCGAAGGACCAGATCTCCACGTCGTTGTGGCCGCAGCGCGGGTCCTGGACGTGCGAGCCGCCGGTGACGATGGCCGCACAGGCGTCCCAGCTGCTGTGGGAGTTGCGGTAGCCCTGCCACACGTACAGGTAGGAGTAGTTCTTGCCGCAGCCCTTGTACTGCTTGACCGAGGCGAAGGTCTCGCCGCCGACGTTGAGGTAGGCGGTGCTGCCGATCTGCGTGACGCTGGAGCAGCCGGACGGGGTGGAGGCCTGGGCGGTCCCGGGCACCGCGATGAGCGCCGGGACGGCGAGGGTGGCAACGGCGGCGATCTTGGCCAGAATGCGCATGGCGAAGCAACCTGCTTTCAGAAGAAGGGAGTTGAGGAAATGTCAGATGCCGCCGAGCGCGTCCGGGCAGCCCGCCTCGCGGACGGGACTCACCCCTGGGACAGGGCGGAAGAGTGTGTGACGACGGCCGCGGCGCCGCGGCGTGGGCGCACCCGAGCGGCCGGCAGGGCCGTGGACTTGGTGCGCGGAGGTGCTACCCGGGGACGAGGCACCAGCCGCGCAGGGCCGGCGCGTCCCGGACGGCGCGTTCGCAGACGCGGCGCAGGCTGGCGGTCGCCGCGTCCGGAGTGGCCGCGATGATCGCGGCGGCGACGCGGTAGAGATTGAGGTCGACGCGGGCGCGGATGTGCTCCACGCGGTCCTCGCGTCGGCTGTGGACCCAGATCAGATCGGTGACGGCCGCTGCCGTCAGCTGCGGTGACGGTGGATCAGGGCCGATCAGGGTCACCGCGACCAGGTGCACCGGTCAACTCTGTGCGGGCGGTGCGGGGCGCGGGGCGTCCCAGTCGAAGCCCGTGGGGGACGCGATGCGCTGGACGTCCGAGTGGTCCGCGACGACCGTGCTCGCGGCGGCGGCACCCAGGCCGACGGTGAACGCCACGACCACGGCGGTGCAGGCGATTCGTATCGAGTTCCCCATGACTGTTCTCTCCCGTTCGGTGACCGACTGCTGTGCCGGTGGATGTCCTGCGGACCTCGCCCCGGTCTCCCGTCGCGCTCTCCGCCGCTGAGGAAGATCCTGCCGTCCGGCCTAGGCCGTTTCTTTCGGATCATCGGATCGTTGGATCTGATGTGTCGTTGACTGATGCCCAGTGGGCGCGGATCGAGCCGTTGCTGCCGGAC
>NZ_JBSFGS010000005.1:0-346505 GCF_053596675.1 Kitasatospora sp. NPDC001664 | reverse complement strand
CGGGGAACTGCGCGCAGGGGAACGGCAGCACCTGCAACTGGCTGACGTGCCCTCAGTTGCAGGTGAGCCGCCTTCCGACCCGCGCAGTTCCCCGCGCCCCTGCGGGGCGCAGCCACGTGCCTCAGCGGCCGAGGTACTTCGGCTGTTCCTTGGCGAGGAAGGCGGCGACCGCGATGCGGTGGTCCTCGCTGGCGCCGGCCAGGGTCTGCAGCTCGTCCTCCTTGTCCAGCAGCTCGCTCAGCGAGTGGGTCGCGCCGTACGCCAGGGCGGTCTTGATCGCTCCCAGCGCCACCGTCGGCCCCTCGGCCAGACGCTGGGCGAACTCCCGTGCGGTGGCGGCGAGTTCGTCGGACGGCACCACCTTGGTGGCCAGACCGAGCTCGGCCGCCTCGGCGGCCTTGACGGTGCGCGGGAACATCAGCAGCTCGGTGGCCCGGGCGTGCCCGACCAGCCGCGGCAGGGTCCAGGAGGCCCCGGAGTCGGCGGTCAGCGCCACGCCCGCGAAGGAGGTGTTGAAGCCGGCCGTGTCGGCCACGATCCGGAAGTCACAGGCGAAGGCCAGCGAGGCACCCGCCCCGGCCGCCACGCCGCCGACCGCCGCCACCGTGGGCTTGCTCATCCCGGCCAGCGCCCGCACCAGCGGGTTGTAGTGCTCGGCGACGGTCCGCAGGGCGGGCGCCCCGCCCTCGTCGGCCGCCTTCAGCAGGCCCAGGTGCTCCTTGAGGTCCTGGCCGACGCAGAAGGCCTTCCGGCCCGCCCCGGTGAGCAGCACCGCCCGGACGGCCGAGTCCTCGGCGGCGGCCGTCACGGTGTCCCGCAGGGCCACCTTGGTGGCCGTGTCGAGGGCGTTCATCGCCTCGGGACGGTTGATGGTGATGACGGCCAGGCCGCCGTCGATTTCGTACAGCACGGAGTCCGACATGGACCGCAGCTCCCGGTGTCTGAGGGTGGGACGGTGTCAGGATGCCCGACTGTCAGTGGCATGAGGGAGTGTGAGCTCGGGCACCTTTTCGCGGCGCCGCACACCTCGTGCCACCGGGGCTTCCGGCCGTCCACCGGGGACCTCTCAGGGGTGCGGCGGGTGGTGCGGAGAGAGTGACGTTGGTCATCCGGGCTCCGGATGCGGGATAATGGCTTCCGATCAATGCGTTCGATACCGGCGGTGGACGGACTGCCGGGACGTAGTTGAGCGGTTTGCAGGAAGGGGAACGAGCATGGCGGCCATGAAGCCGCGGACGGGTGACGGCCCGCTCGAGGTCACCAAAGAGGGGCGGGGCATCATCATGCGCGTTCCACTCGAAGGCGGCGGACGCCTGGTGGTGGAGCTCACGCCGGATGAGGCGAGCGCCCTCGGTGAGGCTTTGAAGAACGTCACCGGCTGACACAGCGGGTGCTGCCGCGTTCTCCTCGGAGACCGCAGACCTGAGCCCGGTTCCGGACCTCCGGAACCGGGCTTCGCGTTGTCCTGAGCCCCCGTCAGCGCTTGACGGCGCAGAGCAGCCCGTCGCTGACCGGCAGCAGGGCGGGCAGCAGCAGCTCGCTCTCCCGGACGTCGCGGACCAGCTCGCGCACCGCGTGGGTGGCCGCGTCGTGGTGGTCGGGCTCGGCCAGTCGGCCCTGCTGGAAGACGCCCTCGAAGCAGACCATCCCGCCGGGCCGCAGCAGGCGCAACGATTCTGCAAGGTACGCCCGGGACTCGGCCGGGTCGCCGTCGCAGAACACCAGGTCGTACTGGCCGTCCGCGAGCCTGGGCAGCACGTCCAGCGCCCGGCCCGGGATGAACCGCGCCCGGTTCGCCGCGAAGCCGGCCGCCTGGTAGGCCTCGCGCGCGTACTGCTGGAGCACCGGCTCCACGTCGACGGTGGTGAGCACGCCGTCCGGCCGCATCCCGCGCAGCAGGTAGACCCCGGACACGCCGGTGCCGGTGCCGATCTCGGCCACCGCCTTGGCGTCCAGCGCGGCGGCCATCAGCCGCAGCGCGGCGCCGCCGCTCGGCCCGATCGCCTGCACGCCGGTCCGGGCGGAGTGCGCCCGGGCGTAGGTCAGCACCGCGTCCTCGCCGACGTAGCTGTCGGCGAGTGCCGCTCGCGCGGGCCCGAACTCGGTGATGGCTGCCTCTTCCGGAGCGCCGGATGTCGATATTTCCAGCCACAGGTTACTGGCCGCGCGGGAACCGCGTTCGAAGACGGGCCGTTGTTCCGGGAGAGGGCCGGTGATCGGCGCACGGAGCACCGTGGACGCAGCCGGAATCGGTGCTTTATCCGGATCTGACGGGTGAGGTGGATATGGTGGTGGCCCTGCTGGGCAGAAGAGCCGACCGAGGAGGTGTGGCCGAGGGCGACGCCCCGATGCCGTGGCACTCCTACGGCACCGCGTCGGCCCGTACGCCGAAGCCCGTGATGAACCAGCCTGCGCACTCCCCCCTGGACACGTCGACCGCAGCCGATTCCGAGGCGGCGGCCGCCGCCCCGCTCGCGACCTTCGCCGAGGGCCCCGACGCGCAGACCTGGACGCCGCCGAGCTGGGCGGAGATCGTCGAGGCGCACAGCGCCCGGGTGTACCGGCTGGCCTACCGCCTGACGGGCAATCAGCACGACGCCGAGGACCTGACCCAGGAGGTCTTCGTCCGGGTGTTCCGCTCGCTCTCCACGTACACGCCCGGCACCTTCGAGGGCTGGCTGCACCGGATCACCACCAACCTCTTCCTGGACATGGTCCGCCGCCGCCAGCGGATCCGCTTCGACGCGCTGGGCGAGGACGCGGCCGAGCGGCTGCCGTCCAAGGAACCGAGCCCGGCCCAGCACTTCAGCGACACCCACTTCGACGCCGACGTCCAGCAGGCGCTGGACACCCTGGCGCCCGAGTTCCGGGCCGCCGTGGTGCTCTGCGACATCGAGGGCCTCTCCTACGAGGAGATCGCCGCGACGCTGGGCGTGAAGCTCGGCACCGTGCGCTCGCGCATCCACCGTGGCCGCTCGCACCTGCGGGCCGCGCTCAAGCACCGGGCCCCCGGCAGCGCGCCGGGCCGGGTCCGGCGCGGCGGGGCCGAGCCGGTGGCGGTGGCCGCCGGGTCCGGGGGCGAACGGGGGCCGGCGTGAGTTCGGCCGGCTCCACCGGGAGGTCCCGGCGCGGCAGCGTCCGGGCCGCACTCGGCCGCCGTGCCGAGCCCCTGACGGAGCTTCACCCCCTGCCCACCGCGGCCGCGGCCCCGGCGCCGACCCCCGGGCAGCACCACCTGGGCGACCGGCTGGCCGCCTTCGTCGACGGCGAGCTCGACCACGACGACCGCGAGCGGGTCCAGTCCCACCTCGCCACCTGCTCCGACTGCCTCGCCGAGGCGGACGAGAGCCGGGCGGCCAAGCAGCTCCTCACCCGCACCGCCGTCCCCGAGCCGTCCGGCCTGCTGATGGCCCGTCTGCTCGCGGTCGCCGCCCTGCCCGACGACGAGGACCTGCCGGGCGGCCCCGGGCAGCCGCTCGCCGGCCTGCCGGCCGCAGGCCCGCTGCCCGAGCCCGGCCCCAGCACCTTCGGCGGCAGCCGGCTGACCGGCGGCTCCTTCGGCCGCGGCGCCGGGGCCTCCTTCGGCGGCGGTGCGCTCGGCGCCGACAGCCCGCTGCCCGGGCTCGACCCGAGGGCCCGCAGGGCCGCCGCGGTCCGTCCGCTGGCGGCCGCCGTCCGTCCCGTCGCCGCCGCGGTCCGCCCGCTGGCCGCGCTGGCCGAACTGCCCCCGGCGGTGCGGGTCTCCGCCCCCCGCGGGCGGCGCTTCGTGTTCGCGGCGGCCGGGGCCTTCTCGGTCGCGGCGGTCACCCTGGGCGGGGTCGGCGCGGTCTCCGGCCAGCCGGTGCCCACCCGGATCTCCCCGGTCAGCGGCTCCGGCTCCGGCGGGTCGGCCGTGGTCCCGGTGGACTTCCAGGGCGAGCGCGCCGTCCAACCGGCCCGGGGCCCCCGCCCCTCGGCCACGCCCGACGGGTCCCCCTCCGGGCCGCAGCACTACTTCCGCTGACCTGCACCGTCCCCGCCGCGGCCCGCCCGGGCCACGGCGGGGACGCTTTTTGCCACAGCTTCATCCGGGGGCATCCCTGGTCGGCGCCGGGGCCGTTTACTCTGTACTGACTGCTGTCCAGACCTCTTTTTCAGCGCCGGGAGCTCGGGTGTTCACTGACATAGGCCCACTTGAGTTGCTGACGATCGTCGTCCTGGCCATCGTGATCTTCGGTCCGGACAAGCTGCCGAAGCTGATCCAGGACGTGATGGGCTTCATCCGCAAGGTGCGCTCCTTCGCCGACAACGCCAAGGAGGACATCCGCAGCGAGCTCGGCGACGACTTCAAGGACTTCGACTTCGAGGACCTGAACCCCAAGACCTTCGTCCGCAAGCAGCTGCTCGGCGGCAACGAGGACCCGCTCGGCTTCAAGGAGCTCCGGGACGGCATGGACATCAAGTCGGTGCTGAACGACGAGCCCGCGCCGATGCGCGCCGTCGCCGACCTGACCAAGTCCGCCCCGCCGGTCACCCTGGAGCCGCTGAAGGCCGGCGAGCGCCCGCCCTTCGACCCGGACGCCACCTGACCCGGACGCCGCCCGGCCCGCCGCCTGACCCGCCGTCAGGCCCCCGTACCGCCGCCCCGCCAGCTCCGCTGCGCGGGGCGTCGGCGTCCGGCGCCCGCTACTGTGCTGAGTGCAGATCAGCGGTGTGACCTAGGAGGAGCGGGATGGACGCGAGCAGCACGACGGTGGGGGCCCCGGTCGGTGCGCAGAAGCGCGCCGCCGCCGACCCGTTGGCGCCCTACCAGTCCGCCGACTTCCCCTGGTACGGCCTGGACGACGGCTGGACGGGGCGGCGCTGGCTGATGCAGGCCGGCGCGGGCGGCCGCGACGGCGGCCCCGTCGACTACGGCACCCTCGGCCACGGGGACGAACCCGCCAAGGCCTACGAGCCCCGGGACGTCCGCAAGTTCGCCGTGGTGGTCACGGTGGCCCGCCGCGACTCCCGGCGCAGCGCCGACAACACCGGCACCCTGGAGGCCACCTCCGCCTCCTCCGCCGCCTGGCTGGCCGGCTCCGGCCTGCTCGCCGCCACCTGGCCGGGCCAGCTCGACCGCACCCTGCGCCAGGACTGGCTCGACCAGCAGACCGCCCTCGCCTGGGACCTCGCCGACGACCTCGACGGCCCCGGCTGGTCCCCCCTGACCCTCCCCGTCAACGGCCTCCCGCAGCCCTTCCGCTACCGCGAGTCCGAGTACGGCTGGGTCCTGGCCGGCGAGGCCCCCGGCGTCCTCCTCGGCGCCTACGGCCGCGGCGTCAGTGCCTACGGCGCCGGCTTCTCCACCGTCCCCGACCTGACCGTCTACGACGGCCGCTGAGGCTCCGGCGGGACGGCCCGCACCGACGACGCACGCGGCCCCCGGGAGGATCTCCTCCCGGGGGCCGCGCCGTGCGCCTGGCGGTCCGTCAGAACTTGTTCTTCGGGGTGAGGCCGAGGGAGAGGCCGGAGAGGCCGCGCTGGCGGCCGCCGAGCTTGCCGGCGATGGTGCGCAGGGCGGAGCCGGCGGGGGAGTCGGGGTTGGAGAGGACGACCGGGCGGCCGTCGTCGCCGCCCTCGCGGAGGCGGACGTCGATCGGGATGGAGCCGAGGACGGGGACGGTGGCGCCGACGGAGCGGGTGAGGGCGTCGGCCACGGTCTGGCCGCCGCCGGTGCCGAAGACGTCGATCATCTCGTCGCAGTGCGGGCAGGGCATGCCCGACATGTTCTCGATCACGCCGACGATCTTCTGGTGGGTCTGCAGGGCGATCGTGCCGGCCCGCTCGGCCACCTCGGCGGCGGCCATCTGCGGGGTGGTGACGATCAGGATCTCGGCGTTCGGGACGAGCTGGGCGACCGAGATGGCGATGTCGCCGGTGCCGGGCGGGAGGTCCAGCAGGAGGACGTCGAGGTCGCCCCAGTAGACGTCGGCCAGGAACTGCTGGAGGGCGCGGTGGAGCATCGGGCCGCGCCAGACCACCGGCGCGTTGCCGGGGGTGAACATGCCGATCGAGATGACCTTCACGCCGTTCGCCGACGGCGGCATGATCATGTCCTCGACCTGGGTCGGCCGGCCCTCGACGCCGAGCATGCGGGGCACGCTGTGGCCGTAGATGTCGGCGTCGACCACGGCGACCTTGAGGCCGTCGGCGGCCATCGCGGCGGCCAGGTTGACGGTGACCGAGGACTTGCCGACGCCGCCCTTGCCGGAGGCCACGGCGTAGACCCGGGTGAGGGTGCCGGGCTTGGCGAAGGGGATCTCGCGCTCGGGCGCGCCGCCGCGCAGCAGCTGGGAGAGCTCGCGCCGCTGCTCGTCGCTCATCACGTCCAGCTCGACCTGAACCTCCGTCACGCCGGGCACGGCGGAGACGGCGGTGGTGACCCGCTCGGTGATGGTCTCGCGCATCGGGCAGCCGGAGACGGTCAGGTAGACCGCCACCTTCACCGCGCCGCCGGCCCCGATCTCGACCGATTTCACCATGCCGATCTCGGTGATCGGTCGGTTGATCTCCGGGTCGTTGACGGTCGCCAGCGCGGTGCGCACGGAGTCCTCCGTGACGCCTGCCGGGACCTCAGTCTCGTTCGCCATGCCTTGATGGTAAGGCCCGGCGGTACCCGGCCGACCGGAGAGTAACGTGCGGAGGGTCACAACGTGTCGGCGTGGTCCCGGCGTTCGTCGAGTTCCTTGAGCAGCGCCTGGAGTTCGGAGCGGACGAAGTCGCGGGTGGCGACCTCGCCGAGGCCGTGCCGCAGGGCGGCGACCTCGCGGGTGAGGTACTCGGTGTCGGCGATGTTGCGGTCGCTGCGGGCCCGGTCCTGCTCCATGTTGACCCGGTCCCGGTCGTCCTGGCGGTTCTGCGCGAGCAGGATCAGCGGGGCCGCGTAGGAGGCCTGGAGCGAGAGCATCAGGGTGAGGAAGATGAACGGGTAGTCGTCGAAGCGCCAACTCACCGGCCCCACGGTGTTCCAGACCACCCAGGCGATGATCACCACCGTCATCCAGACGATGAACCGGCCGGTGCCGAGGAAGCGGGCGATCCGTTCGGAGAGCTTGCCGAAGGCCTCGGGGTCGTAGGCCGGCAGCGAGATCAGCCCGGGGCGGGCGGTGCGCGGCTGGTCCAGCCGGACCCGGGCCGAGCTGCCGGTGGACTCGGTGCGGCTGCTGCGCTGGGTGCCCTCGCGCGCGCGCAGTTCGCGCAGCTGGCGCAGTTCGCGCAGCTCGCCCTGGAGGCGCTGGCGCGGGGACTCGTCGCGGCGGTTCCTGCGGTCACCGTCCACCGGTGGTCACCTCGCTCTCGGCATCGCGGTCGTGGGAGTCGTGCGCGTCGCCCGCGTGCAGCGCCTCCTCGCGCCAGTCGTCCGGCAGCAGGTGGTCGAGCACGTCGTCGACGGTGACGGCGCCGAGCAGGTGGTCGGCCTCGTCCACCACCGGCGCGGCCACCATGTTGTAGGCGGCCAGGTAGCTGGTCACCAGGTGCAGCGGGGTGTCCGGCGGCAGTGGGTCCAGGTCGTCGTCGACCAGCGAGCCGACCAGGGTGTACGGGGGCTCGCGGAGCAGCCGCTGGAAGTGGATGGTGCCCAGGTACTTGCCGGTCGGCGTCTCGTTCGGCGGGCGGCAGACGTAGACCTGGGCGGCCAGGGCCGGCTTGTGGTCGGAGACCCGGACCCGGGCCAGCGCCTCGGCCACGGTGGCGTCCGGCTCCAGCACGATCGGCTCGGTGGTCATCAGGCCGCCGGCGGTGTTCTCCTCGTAGCTGAGCAGGCGTCGGACGGAGGCGGCGTCGTCCGGCTCCATCAGCCGCAGCAGCCGCTCGGCCGCCTCCTCGGGCAGGTCGGAGAGCAGGTCGGCGGCGTCGTCCGGGTCCATCGCCTCCAGCACGTCGGCGGCGCGCTCCTCCTGGAGCTTGCCGATGATCTCGACCTGGTCGTCCTCCGGCAGCTCCTCCAGCACGTCGGCCAGCCGGTCGTCGTCGAGGGCGGCGGCCACCTCGGCGCGGCGCTTGGGGGAGAGGTGGTGCATCACGTTGGCCAGGTCGGCCGGGCGGAGCTGCTCGAAGGTGGCCAGCAGGTTGGCCGCGCCCTGGCCCTCCTCGGCCAGCGAGAAGCCGCTGACGGCGGACCAGTCCAGCGTCAGCGTCTCGCCCTTGGCCTTGCGCAGCCGGGAGACCTTGCCGACCTGGACGAAGACCTTGCTGATCTCCCACTCGCGGACCCGGGTCTGCACCATCGCCACGTCCAGCACGGTGACCTCGTCGGAGGTCTTGGTCCGGGTGACGGTGCGGTCCAGCAGCTCGGCCAGCACCAGGGTCTCGGAGGGGCGCTGCTCGAACCGCCGCATGTTGATCACACCGGTGGTGAGCACCTGCCCGGACTCCAGGCTGGTCACCCTGGTCATCGGCAGGAAGATCCGCCGCCGGCCGACCACCTCGACCACCAGGCCCAGCACCCGGGGCGGGCGGCCGCCGATCCGCAGCGAGACCACCACGTCCCGCACCCGGCCGACCTGGTCGCCGTTCGGGTCGAAGACCGCGACCCCCGAGAGGTGCGAGATGAAGACCCGGGTGCCCGGCCCTGCCATTGGCTTCCTCCTCGCGACGATCCGCGCCCAGGCTACCCGCCCGCGACGGCGGCAGCCCGCCGACCGGCGGCGGCGCGGTACGGTCGGACACTTGATCATCCGTCAGACGGAGTGGTCGTCACGCGTCACGGGAGGGGATTGCGCATGAACGGTTCGGCACACGTACGGATCGCCCGGCCGAGCAGGGACCTGGCGGCGGCGGAGCGGTTCTGGATCGAGGGCCTCGGGCTGAGCGTGCTCTGGCGCTCGGAGCCCGAACCGGGCTCAGAGGAGCACGCGCTGCTGATGGCCGGCTGGCCGGACGCCGCCTGGCACCTGGAGCTGGTGGACGCGGGGGCGGTCCGGCCGCAGCCGACGGCGGAGGACCTGCTGGTGGTCTACCTGGGCGGGGAGGTGCCGCAGGAGCTGGTCGAGCGGCTGGAGGCGCACGGCGGCCGCCGGGTCCCCGCGCACAACCCCTACTGGGACCAGTGGGGCGTCACGGTCGAGGACCCGGACGGCTACCGGCTGGTGCTCTCCACCCGCGAGTGGTCGAACGCGGCGGCGCCCGTCCGGTCCTGAGCGGGCGTCAGGCGAGCGGCTGCTGGAGTTCGGTGACCCAGCCGGCCAGGTCGGCCGGGCACTCCAGGTAGAGCTCGCGGTTGTACCCGACGGCGCGGTGCCCGGTGGACTCGGTCCACCGGGCCAGCGTCTGGACGGTCGGCAGGACCTCGTCCATCGAGCCCCGGTGGATGACGGTGGCGGCCCGCTCCACGGCGGGCAGGTCGGCGACCTCGAAGCCGTACGCCGGGTCGGGCGCGGCGTTTACCGGCAGCGCGGCGAACATCCGGACCCGCTCGCTGCCCGGCTCGGCCTCCTCGTACAGGGCTAGGCCCGGGCCGGCCACCGTCAGCCCGGCCTCCTCCACCAGGCGGCAGAGGCGGTCGAACAGCGGCCCCGCCACGGGGGTGATGTGCTCCGGCTCGAAGCTCTCCGCCACGGCGGACAGCCGGGCCACCCGGACCGCCGGAAGGCTCTTCACCACGATGTCGTCGGCAGGCATGTGCCCCTCGCTCTCGATCGACCGGAGCCGCGACTCCACCCGGGTGAGGCGGCTCTCGGCCTCCGCCACCGCCGCCGCCAGCTCGGCCCTGCGCAGGCGCAGCATGCCGCGGAGCTCCTCCGGGGACACCTGCTCGTCGATCACGGCCGCCACCTGCTGGAGCGTGAAGCCGAGGTCCTTGAGCGCGATGATCCGGTTGAGCCGGGCGAGCTGGGCCGCCTCGTAGCCCCGGTAGCCCGTGAACGGGTCCACCCGGGCGGGGGCGAGCAGGCCGATGGCGTCGTAGTGGCGGAGCATCCGGACCGACACCCGGCCGTGCTTCGCGAAGTCTCCGATGCTGAACATGACGAGGGCTACTCCAAGCCCTGACACGGTGTCAGGGTCAAAGGTGGGGGCGGGCCGCAGGCTTGCCCTCCGGGCCCGCCGGGAGGGCAGCGACCCAGGGGCGCGAGGAACTGCGCGCTGCGGGAGGCGCCGCCCGTGTGCCGGGTACGGACGCTCACGTGCAAGTAGATCTCCGTACCCGGCACACGGGTCTCGTTCTTCCGACTCGCGCAGTTCCTCGCGCCCCTGGGTCGCTGCCCTTCCGGACCTTCGGAGATCGTCAGCGGGAGCGCTTGAAGAGGAGCTTGGGGAGGCCGGCCGGGATGGGCTTGCGGGTGGTGGCGTCCGTGGGCATCGGGACGGCCTGGTGGGAGACGTCCGGCATCGTGCCGGGCTTCTCGGAGAGGGCGCCCGCCGGCTCCAGGCGGAGCACGCGGCACTCGCGGGCCCAGCGGTCGCCGATGGTGTCGGTGTCGGGGGCGTTCAGGCGCTTGCCCTTGAGCTCCTCGACCGCGCCCGTCCAGGCCTCGCTGCCCGGGGCCAGCTTGCTGACCCGGGCCGGCCAGGCGGTCAGCCGGCCCCACTTGTCCTTGCTGCGCACCGTCACCTCGGCGCCCTGACCGGCCGTCAGGCCGTGCAGCGGCTGTTCGGCGCCGTCGCCGACCACCACCACCGCGCCGTCGTGCCAGGCGTGCCAGACCGGCCTGGCCTGCGGCTGCCCGTCGGCGCGGACCCAGAGCAGGCCGGACTTCTTCGCGGCCTCCTCCAGCAGGGCGCGGTCCAGCAGGTCGTCGGCGGCGATCGTGGGCTCCATGGCGGACAGCGTACGGCTTGCCGTCCGCCGGATGTCCCAGCAGGCAGGACGACAGTTCCGTCCGGCCGTCACAGCCCTTACGGTAAGAGCCGAAACCCGAGCACCACCCTGAGCACCACCCCGAGGAGCACCGTGCCCGCCGCCCGGTCCGAGACCGTCACCGCCGCCCAGGCGCCCGCCGCCGCGCCCGCCCGGGCCGTGCTGCCCAGGACGGACCTGGTGCTGCTGGCCGTCTCGATCACCGGCATCTCGCTCTCCGCCCCGCTGATCACCGCGACCGCCGCCCCCGCGCTGGCCATCGCGTTCTGGCGCAACGTCATGTCGGTGGGCGTGCTCGGCCCGTACGCGCTGCTGCGCCACCGCGCCGAGCTGCGCGGGATCGGCCGCCGGGCGCTGCTGCTGGCGGTGGCGGCCGGCGTGCTGCTGGGGCTGCACTTCGCGCTCTGGATGCCCAGCCTGCGGATGACCTCGGTGGCCTCGGCCACCGCGCTGGTCACCACCACGCCGCTCTGGACGATCCTGCTGATGCGGCTGATGGGCCACCGCGCGCCCCGGCTGGTGTGGATCGGCACCTGCGTGGCCTTCGCCGGGGTGCTGGTGCTGACCGGGGTCGACATGTCGCTCTCCCCGCGGGCCCTGCTCGGGGACGCGCTGGCGCTCGGCGCCGGGCTGGCCGCGGCCGGGTACATGCTGCTCGGCGCGGAGGTCCGGCGGACCGTCAGCACCACCGCGTACACGCTGGTCTGCTACACCACCACCGCGGCGGTGCTGCTGGTCATCTGCCTGGCCGCCGGCACCCCGATGAGCGGGTGGGACGCCGGGGTCTGGTGGCAGATCGCGCTGCTGATGGTGGCCGCCCAGCTGCTCGGACACTCGCTGAGCAACCGGGTGGTGCGCACCCTCGGCCCCACCGTCACCTCGACCGCGATCCTGCTGGAGACCCCGGGTGCGGCGCTGATCGCCGCCCTCTGGCTGGGCCAGCTGCCGCCGGTGGCCGCCTACCCGGCGCTGGTGGTGATCCTGGCGGGCCTGGCCCTGGTGGTCCGGGGCCAGAGCCGCGACTGACCGGGCGCGGCGGCGTGACGGGCCGTCAGAGCCATCCGTTGCGCCGGAAGCCCCGGTACATGCCGACGCAGAGCACCCCGATGCAGGCCATCACGATCGGGTAGCCGTACTTGGAGTGCAGCTCCGGCATGTAGTCGAAGTTCATCCCGTAGACGCCGGTGACCATGGTGGAGACGGCGAAGATGGCCGCCCAGGCGGTGATCTTGCGCATGTCCTCGTTCTGCGCCACCGAGACCTGGGCCAGGTTGGCCTGGAGCAGCGAGTTGAGCAGCTCGTCGAAGCCGTGCACCTGCTCGACCACCCGGGTCAGGTGGTCCGCCACGTCGCGGAAGTACTTGCGGATGTCCGGGTCGACCAGCCGCTGGCCGGGCTCGGAGAGCTGCTGCATCGGCCGCAGCAGCGGGGTGACCGCACGCTTGAACTCCAGCACCTCGCGCTTGAGTTGGTAGACCCGGCCGACGTCGGCGCCGCGCCCGCCCTTGTTGGCGAAGACGTCGAACTCGATGTCGTCCACGTCGGCCTGGAGACGGTCGGCCACCAGCAGGTACTGGTCCACCACCTGGTCGGCGATGGCGTGCAGCACCGCGGACGGGCCCTTGGCGAGCAGCTCGCCGCCGCCGTCGCTCTCCAGCCGGCGGCGCAGCTGGGTGAGCGAGCTGTGGCCGCCGTGCCGGACGGTGATCACGAAGTCGGGGCCGACGAAGACCATCAGCTCGCCGGTCTCGATCACCTCGGAGGTCGGGGTGAGCGCGTCGTGCTCCACGTACCGGATGGTCTTGAAGACCGCGAACAGCACGTCGTCGTAGCGCTCCACCTTGGGGCGCTGGTGCGCGTGGACGGCGTCCTCCACGGCCAGCGGGTGCAGGCCGAAGCGCTGGGCGATGCCCTCGAACTCGGCCTCGGTGGGCTCGTGCAGGCCGATCCAGCTGAACGATCCTGCATCCGTTTCCCGGGCTGCGCGGACCTGGCGGGCCGCCTCGCGCGGGCTGCACTTGGCTCCGGACCGCTTGCCGTCCAGGTAGACGGCGCAGTCGACCACGGCCGAGGAGGCCTGGTCGCCGGTGGCGGCGTCGTACTTGGGCGCGGTGCGGCGCGGGCGCGGGCGGACGACGGCACGGAGGTTGTCGATCATCGACATGACGGGCTCCTCGGGCAGGAAACCGTCGCACGGCGGAGCTGTGGGCAGACCGTGGTGCGGCGGGGCGGGCGGCACGTTCGTAGCGGCCGAGGCCGGTGTTTCCGGAGCCGTGGAAGAAGTCCTGCTGCCTTGCTGGGGCGCGGTTTGGACCCTGCGGCTTCGGGGAAGGTGCTCTCCCGGCCGGACGTGACGCTGCCTCAGGTGCTCGCTCGGCCGATCTGCTGGGCGATCGGACGGTGCCCTGCGGAGAGGGGCCCTGCGAAGAGGGGCCTCAGACGAGGGTGACGAGGACGGAGCGGAGGCGACGCGGCCGGGCAGAGCTGCTGGTACTGCATGGTCGGCTGGTATCCACCGCAACCACCTCCTTCACGTCGTGGCCCTGTAGGTGGAGTGATGCCCCAGTGGCCAGCTCCATACCCTAACAGTTGACGGGCCGCCAGCGCTGGGGGTCTACGCGCCCCGGCTGTCAACCGGGCGTTAGGGTCTGCCCATGGCGCACGACTTCCACGACCCCGCCGAGCTCTCCCGCACGGCCGTGCTGGCCGCCGTCGAGGCCCGCTTGCTGGCGACTTTCGGCGAACCGACCGGCCGGGCCGCCGTCACGTTCCTCGGCGCGGACCGGATCGAGGTGCTGCGCTTCGGCCCGGACGCGGCCGGTCTGGTGAGGTACGTCACCCTCGGGATGTCGGCCGCGCCGATGACCGATCCCACCGCGGTGGTGGCCGACCCGGTCCGCGGGCCGCGCACCGAACTGGTGCTGACGGTCCGTGGGGGGCGCGACGACGTGCTCCGCACGCTGGCCACCTTCGCCGCCACCCCTCAGGTCGAGGGCCTGGTGGTGGCCCCCGGCGCCTCGCTGGACCTCGGCTCCCCGCTCTGGGCCGGCGCCCCGTTCACCTCGGTGCTGACCGGCGAGCCCGGCGGGCTGGTGCCCGACCTGGAGCTGCCGGAGCCGGCCGAGCCGGTCCGCTTCCTGCCGCTGCTGCCGATGACCCCCAACGAGGCGGCGCACAAGCGGGTGCACGGCGCGGCCGAACTGGAGGAGCGCTGGCTGCGGCACGGCACCGACCTGCGGGACCCGGAGCGCCGCGGGGTGGCGCTGGACTGACGGGCCGTCGGCCCCGGCCGTCAGCTGTAGTCCTTGATGAAGCCGTAGACGCCGCTGGCCACCAGCTGCACCGCGATGGCGGAGAGCAGCAGCCCGGAGAGCCGGGTGATCAGGACCACGCCGCCCTCCTTGATCACCCGGATGATCACCAGCGAGAACCGCATGGTCAGCCACATCACCACGTGCATGGCCAGGATCGCGGTCCAGACCGAGAACTCCTCGGCCGCGCCGTCCGCCCCCTGCACCGCCAGGATCACCGCGACGATCGCCCCCGGCCCGGCCAGCAGCGGAGTGCCGAGCGGGACCAGGGCGACGTTCACGTCCTTGGTCTGGGTCGGCTCCTCGATCTTGCCGGTGAGCAGGTCCAGCGCGATCAGCAGCAGCAGGATGCCGCCCGAGACCTGGAGCGCCGGGATCGAGACGTGCAGGTAGTCCAGGATCTGCTGGCCGAACAGCCCGAAGCAGGTGATCACCCCGAGCGCCACGGCGGCGGCCTGCCAGGCCATCTTCCGCTGCACCTTGGCCGCCCGGCCGGAGGTCAGGGCCAGGAAGATCGGGATGGTCCCGGGCGGATCCATGATCACGAACAGGGTGACGAAGAGCGATCCGAAGGTCGTGAGGTCGAAGAAGCTCATCGGCGGGCGCCCGTCGACCGGGGTGGTACGCGGCTCATGTGACGAATTGTCCGGTCCGTCGAGCCGTGGCGCGAGGTCAGGGGGTGCGGCGGGGGCCGGCCCTGACGCGAGGTCAGCCGGTGATCGGGGCGGCTCCGGTGGCCTGGGCCAGCAGGGCCTCGTAGACCGCCGGGTCGGTGGTGTGCTCGCCGAGCCGGACGGTCTTGCGGGTGCCGTGGTAGTCGCTGGAGCCGGTGGCCAGCAGGCCCAGCTCCGCGGCCAGGGCGCGCAGCCGGCCCCGGGTCTCCGGGTCGTGGTCCATGTGGTCCACCTCCAGGCCGCCGAGGCCCGCCGCGGCCAGCTCCCGGATCGTGTCGTCCGAGACCGTCCGGCCGCGCTTCACCGCGCCGGGGTGGGCGAAGACCGGCACCCCGCCGGCCGCCCGGACCAGCCGGACGGCCGTCACCGGGTCGGTCTCGTGCTTGGGCACGTCGGCCCGGCCGCCGTTGGCCAGCCAGTCGGCGGTGAAGGCCGCCGAGACGTCCGGCACCACCCCGGCCTCGACCAGCGCGCTGGCGATGTGCGGGCGCCCGACGCTGCCGGTCCCGGCGATCCGCTCCACCTGCTCCCAGCTGATCGGCGCCCCGAGCTCCACGCACTTCTCCACCACCGCCCGGCCCCGGCGGAACCGGTCGGTGCGGACCAGCTCGCGCTCGGACGCGAACTCCGGCTCGGCCGGGTCGAAGAGGTAGGCCAGCAGGTGCATCGAGATCCCGCCGGTCCGGCAGGACAGCTCCGCCCCGGGCATCAGCGTCAGCCCCGCCCCGCTGCGGCGCACCGCCTCCGCCGCCTCGGCGTGCCCGGCCACCGTGTCGTGGTCGGTCAGCGCCACCACGTCCAGCCCGGCCGCCACCGCGGCCGCGACCAGCTCGGCGGGGGAGTCGGTGCCGTCGGAGGCGTTGCTGTGGGCGTGCAGGTCGATGCGCACGGGGTGATCGCTCCTCGGGTCCGGGGGCCGTGGGCGCTCAGCCTACGACCTGCCGTCTCCCGGGTGCCGCGGGCTACCCCAGCAGCCGCGGGGAGGGCGCCCCGCAGGGCAGCAGGCCGAGCTCGGCGCCGGCGTCCCGCAGGTCGGTGAGCACCAGCTCGTCGTGCATCATCAGCGCCGACTGCTCGGGCCAGGCGATCGCCCAGAGCCAGAGCCCGCGCGCCTCGCCGACGTACACCGCGCGGTCGTCCGGCGCGTTCGGCACGTGGAACATCGGGGTGGGCCGGCCGGCCGCGGTCAGCTTGGCGTCGGCGGGCTTGTAGAGCGAGACCGAATCGCCCGGATCGGGCCCGGGCAGCCCCGCGTACCGGGCACCGAGGCCGACGCCCAGCTCCTCGGCGACCAGCACCAGCTCGCCGAAGCCGCCGAGCGGGGCAGGGCCGGAGCAGGCCACGGCGGTGGCACGGGCACCTGACACGTCGTCACCCGCGTGCGCGATCCCGGTGAACAGCCAGCCGACCGGCAGCGGCCAGGGCAGCCAGACGGGCACCTGCGAACGGGCGACGGCGACCCCCAGGGCCTCCACGCTCGGCGGCAGCACGGGCTGCATCGGATGGACCGCGCCGTGCTGGTCACACTGCCAGGTGTCGGAGAAGAGACCGGGTGCGCGGACCCGGGCGCCACACCTCGGGCAGCTTGGCTCGCCCCTCATGACGGACAACGGTCCTCCTCCCGGAGCGCCGCGTCAAGGACGATCACCCGGATGGAGTGCCGCTCCGCCGGGGGGTGGTGGGCTGCCCCGTTGTGGGATGTCCCGCCGAGGGGCCCGGCAAACGTGCGCGGGCCCCGTCCGGCCGCGCGGCCGGCGGTGCGGACGGGCCCGCCGGGGCCGTCCGCGGACGCACTGACGCCCCGTCACCCGTGGGGGTGAGCGGGGCGTCGGCTGCTCTCGGGGCGTCGGATCCGGCGTCGGCCGGCCCTGCGCCGGTCAGGCCGTCTTGCACGGGCGGATGTAGATGCGCTCGCCGGTGCGGGCGGCGCGCTCCACGTACTCGCGGACGGTGTCCGCGTCGGCGATCAGGCGGTCGGTGGCGGCGCCCTGGATGTCGTCCAGGCGGAGGATCTCGAAACGCATGGGTCGCTCCCTTCGCTGCCCCACGCGGGGTGGGGCCGTTGTGACAGCTCGGTCTTCGTCGTCCGGGTGTGGTGCTGTCCTGCTACGTACGGTCTCGCACTGCTGAATCCGGGCGGTTGCCCGCCCGTTAAGTCCCGGTTTCGGCGCATCGGCGCCGGTGTGCTTCGAGGGCTACAACCGGGCGCCGGGCTCGGTGATTCCCGGACAGAATCAAATATTACCTGAACTAAAGAAATGGTGCCCGTGCTGAGCCCGCGCCGTCCTCGGCGCGGGCTCATTCCGTCAGGTCAGGTCCCAGAAACCGGCGAGTACCGCGGTGGTCGCGGCGGGCTGCTCCGCGTTGGGGGAGTGCAGCGCGCCGGGGACGGTGGTGTGCGGGACGCCCAGGCGGGCGGCCATCGCGATCTGCTCCTCGACCGGCCAGGCGTAGTCCCGCTCGCCGGAGACCACCTGGGCCGGCAGCCCGGCGGCGGCCAGCTCCGCCACCCGGTCCGGTGCGGCGACCAGGTGGCCGCCCATCGCGATCAGCGCCTCCGGGCGGTTGGCCACCCAGCGGCGGTGCAGGAAGCCGGCGATCTCGGGGTCGAGGGCGGGCTTCTCCTTCTCCTTGTCCATCTCCTGCATCAGCAGCCAGATCTCGTCGAGGGACAGGCCGCCCGCCAGCGCGTCGACGAGCAGCCCGGTGCGGGCCGCCTCCGGCGGGTCGATCGCGCCGGGGCCGGTGGAGAGCAGGGTGAGGGAGCTCCACGGGAGGGCCTGCGGGTCCGCCCGCAGGACCGCCTCGCGGGAGACCTGACCGCCGAAGGAGTGGCCCAGCAGGTGGAGCGGGGCGTCGGTGGGCAGCGCGGCGGTCAGGGCCAGCACGTCGAGTGCCAGCTCGCCGATCGCGTACGCGGCGGTGTCGGCCGGGCCCTCGGACTCGTACTGGCCGCGCTGGTCCACCGCCACGGTGCGGTAGCCGCGCTCGGCGAGCGGCTCCAGGAGGGCGATGAAGTCCTCCTTGCTGCCGGTGAAGCCCGGGACCAGCAGGGCGGTGCCGCGGACCGGCCCGGCCGGTTCCCCCACGAAGGCGGCGAAGCTCCCCCGGGAGGTGGCCAGCCGGACGGCACCGGCGCAGACGGGCAGCTTCAGGAACGGGGGAGTGCTCACCTCGCAGAGCGTAGGCCAAGGGACTTGCCCGGTAGGGCAGCGACCCAGGGGCGCGGGGCTCTGCTGATGTGCGGCTGCGCCGCGTGGGCGCGCGGTGGTGGTTACCCCGGGGGCGCGGGGAACTGCGCGAGGCGGGAGGGAAAGACCCGTGTGCCGGGTACGGAGGCTCACTTGCAGGTGGCTGTCCGTACCCGGCACACGGGTCGTTGTCTTCCGATGCGCGCAGTTCCTCGCGCCCCTGGCCGCCTCCGGCGGCCTGTTACTCCGCGGCCGGGGCCTCGGTGGTGGTGCGGCGGGTGCGCGTGCGGGTGCGGCGCTTGGGGGCCTCGCCCTCGGCCGCCGGGGCGGCCTCGGTGACGGGGGCCTCGGCGACGGCCTCGGTGGTGGCGGCCGCGCGCGGGCGGCGACGGCGGCGCTTGGGGGCCTCGCCCTCGACCTCCGGGGTGGCCTCGCCGGCCTGGGCCGGGATGACCGGGGCGGCCTCGGCGACGGGCTGGCCGTCGGCGCCGACGCCACCGCGGGTGCGGCGGCGCTCACGCGGCTTGCGGGCCGGCTTCTCGGCGGCCGGAGCGGCCTCGGTGGCGGGGGCGCCGCGACGGCCGCCGCGGGTGCGGGAGCCGCGGCCGCCGGTCTCGCCGAGGTCCTCGATCTCCTCCGCCTTCAGACCGGCCCGGGTCCGCTCGGAGCGCGGCAGGACACCGGTGGTGCCGGGCGCGATCTTGAGCAGCTCGTAGAGGTGCGGCGAGGTGGAGTAGGTCTCCTCCGGGTCGGTGAACGGCAGGTCCAGCGCCTTGTTGATGAGCTGCCAGCGCGGGATGTCGTCCCAGTCGACCAGGGTGACGGCGGTGCCCGAGGCGCCGGCGCGGCCGGTGCGGCCGATCCGGTGCAGGTAGGTCTTCTCGTCCTCGGTGCACTGGTAGTTGATGACGTGCGTGACGCCCTCGACGTCGATGCCGCGGGCGGCGACGTCGGTGCAGACCAGGACGTCGACCTTGCCGGAGCGGAAGGCGCGAAGCGCCTGCTCGCGGGCGCCCTGGCCGAGGTCGCCGTGGACCGCGCCGGCCGCGAAGCCGCGCTGGGTCAGCTGGTCGGCCACGTCGGCGGCGGTGCGCTTGGTGCGGCAGAAGATCATCGCCAGGCCCCGGCCGTCGGCCTGGAGGATGCGGGCGACCATCTCGACCTTGTCGAGCGAGTGGGCACGGAAGACGTGCTGCTCGATGTTGGCCACGGTGGTGCCGGTGTCGTCCGGGGCGGTGGCCCGGATGTGGGTCGGCTGGCTCATGTACCGGCGGGCCAGCGAGATGACCTGGCCGGGCATGGTGGCCGAGAAGAGCAGGGTCTGCCGCTTGGCCGGCAGCATGGTGATGATCTTCTCGACGTCCGGCAGGAAGCCGAGGTCGAGCATCTCGTCGGCCTCGTCGAGGACCAGCGCGCGGACCTTGGAGAGGTCCAGCTTGCGCTGGCCGGCCAGGTCGAGCAGACGGCCCGGGGTGCCGACGATGATGTCGACGCCCTTCTTGAGGGCCTCGACCTGCGGCTCGTAGGCCCGGCCGCCGTAGATGGCGAGGACCCGGACGCCGCGGACCTTGCCCGCGGTCTGCAGGTCGTTGGTGACCTGGGTGCAGAGCTCGCGGGTGGGCACCACGATGAGCGCCTGCGGGCTGTCGGAGAGCTGGTCGGCGGTGGCCCGGCCGGCCTCCACGTCGGCCTTGACGACGACCCGCTCGATCAGCGGGAGGCCGAAGCCGAGGGTCTTGCCGGTGCCGGTCTTCGCCTGGCCGATGACGTCGTGGCCGGTCAGCGCGACCGGCAGGGTCATCTCCTGGATCGGGAAGGGGTGGACGATCCCGACGGCCTCCAGGGCCTCGGCGGTCTCGGCCAGGATGCCCAGGTCCCGGAAGGTGGTCTTGGTGGGTTCAGCGGTGGTGGACAGGGTGCTGCCTCTTCCGTGTGGGTGGGCCGAGAGCGAGAGAGGCGGCGTGGCAGCCCCGTGCCCGGTCGCGGGCCGCGTCGCAGCCCGTCCCGTCGTCACGAGGTCGCACAACCGCGCCGGCCCCTGTGCCCTGCCGACCCGAGCGGCCCGGTTCCGGGCGCGGGGTGCGGCGGCGTCGGGGAGGATTCCCTTGAGGGGCGCGGCGCGGGACCTTGCGCCGGGGGGAGGCGCGGTCCGCGGCGGCCCTCGCTCGGCCACTGATGCGGTGCCAGGGCCCGAAGTCCGGGCCATGGTCGGAGCCGATCGGCTCTCCGACCGGGCATCCGCGTACGTGAACGCCCGGTGTCCTGCGCGGCACCGTCATGTGCCGCCCGGATACATCGGGCCTCACTACCACCATACAGTCAGGCGACGACTCGAACACGTGACGTGCCCTACTCCGTGCCGACCTGGCCTGTCGAGGGGGAGGCACTAGGGTGGCGGGAATGGAGACTCAGGCCGCCGACGACGGCACCCCGCTGGACGCTTCCGTCACTCCCGTCACTTCCGACGCTCCCGCCTCCATCGGCGGCTGGGAGGCCAGGGCCGCCGACCCGGGGTACCGGGCGGCGGTGCTGGACCTGCTCGGCGCGCTCGCCTACGGCGAGCTGAGCGCCTTCGAGCGGCTGGCCGAGGACGCCAAGTTCGCGCCCGGGCTGGTGGACAAGGCCGCGCTGGCCAAGATGGCCTCCAACGAGTACCACCACTACCAGCAGCTGCACGACCGGCTGGTCGAGGTCGGGGCCGACCCGACCGAGGTGATGACCCCGTTCGTCGAGCCGCTGGAGAACTTCCACCGGATGACCGCGCCCTCGGACTGGCTGGAGGGCCTGGTCAAGGCGTACGTCGGCGACGCGATCGCGACCGACTTCTACCGCGAGGTGGCCGTCCGGCTGGACGACGACACCCGGGACCTGGTGCTCAGCGTCTCCGCCGACACCGGGCACGCCCAGTTCGCGGTGGACCGGGTGCGGCAGGCGATCGAGGAGGACCCGCGGGTCGGCGGCCGGCTGGCGCTCTGGGGCCGGCGGCTGATGGGCGAGGCGCTCAGCCAGGCCCAGCGGGTGGTGGCGGAGCGGGACGCGCTCTCCAACCTGCTGGTCGGCGGCGCCGAGGTGCAGGGCTTCGACCTGGTCGAGGTCGGCAAGATGTTCAACCGGATCACCGAGGCGCACACCAAGCGGATGGCCGCGATGGGGCTGGCCTCCTAGGGCCCGACAGGCGCCGGCGCCCTCAGGCGTGCCGGTGGCGGCCGTGCCCGGCCGCCCGGTCCGGGCGGGCCAGCACCGAGAGCAGCAGCGCCGAGCTGACCGCCGAGAAGAGCAGGGCCAGGCCGGGCAGCCGGTGGTCGAGGGCGTAGCCGGAGACCACCCCGCCGATCAGGGCCGAGACCACCGCGGTGCAGACGGTCAGTGCCCTCGGATTCGGGAAGTAGTCGACGAACAGCGTCAGCGCCACGGCGGCGACGGCCAGTCCGATGACGGCGAAGGCGATCGACTGCAGGACCACGGGCTGCCTCCCAGGTGTGGGGCCGGGGCGGGGGGTACCACCCGGGCCATACCCAGTGCGGACGGGTGGTACGCGCACCGGACGCGGAACGGCCGCCCCTTCGGGTGAAGGGGCGGCCGTTCCGCCTGAGACAGCGTCAGGTGCTGCCGGTGCGTCAGATGGTGCCGAAGCCCACCTTGCGGACGCTCGGCTCGCCGATCTCCACGTACGCCAGGCGCTCGGCCGGGACGATGACGCGACGGCCCTGCTCGTCGGTCAGCGTGAAGAGCTTCGTGGTGCCCTCCAGCGCCTTGGCGACCGCGCTCTCGACCTCATCGGCAGTCTGCGAGCTCTCGAGAACGATCTCTCGGGGCGCGTGCTGCACGCCGATCTTGACCTCCACGGCTTCCGTCCCTCCGGGTTTGCAGTCATCCGTGCGCTCGAACCGCCGTTCGCGGCCTTCGCGTCTTACGGCTTCACCATAGAGCACCTGCCTGGCCCGGCGGCGAAGGTCCCGCGATCACCGCGGGACTCCGGTCAGCCCGCGGCGGACTCCGGGCCCTGGTCGCCCGGGTGCATCGGGAAGCCCTTGAGGCCGCGCCAGGCGAGGCTGGCGACCAGCTTGACGGCGGCGTCGCGCGGGATCTCCAGGTTCTGCGAGAGCCAGTAGCGCGCGGTGATCTGGGCCAGGCCGCAGACGCCGACCGCGAGCAGCTTGGACTCGGCGTCGGGGAGGTCGGTGTCCTCCGCGATCACCTGGCTGACCAGGGTGGCGCTGGCGTCGGCGGCCCGCTCGACCCGCTCGCGCACGGCGGGCTCGTTGGTCAGGTCGGACTCGAAGACCAGGCGGAAGGCGCCGGACTCGCTGGAGACGTAGTTGAAGTACGCCTCCATGGTGGCGGCCACCCGCTGCTTGTTGTCGGTGGTGGCGGCGAGCGCGTCCCGGGTGGCGTCGACCAGGGCGTCGCAGTGCTTGTCGAGCAGCGCCAGGTAGAGCTCGAGCTTTCCGGGGAAGTGCTGGTAGAGGACGGGCTTGCTGACCCCCGCGCGGTCGGCGATGTCGTCCATCGCCGCAGCGTGGTAGCCCTGGGCGACGAACACCTCCTGCGCGGCACCGAGCAGTTGTTCACGGCGGGCGCTGCGCGGCAGGCGGGCGCCGCGCGGGCGCTCCTGAGCCTCCTGGACGGCCGACACGGGCGCTCCTCACTTCTCGGTCTGCGGCACGCCCGGGAACGGGGACGGTGTGCCGTGCGTGGCTTGCAGAGGAGTCCGATTCTACTTTTGGGTAACCGGATCCGCGCCGGGCGGGCGCCGATCAATTACCCCTCGGACCCCTTGTCGGGAGCCCACAATACGGGGCCGACCTGCGCTGTCCAGAGGTCGAGACGGCGGCGGGGGTGATCGTGGGGGCTGGGCCGGCACCCGCGCGCTCACTACGATCGTGCTCCATGAGCACTGAGCAGCGGGTGGCGGACGGGACGGGCACGGGGCGGACCGTGGAGGTCCCGGGGGCGGTGCTGGCGGTGCACGGGCCCGCCGAGCGGTCGGCCGACCTGCCGGCCGCGCTCTTCGTGCACGGGCTCGGCGGCTCCGGGGACAACTGGACCGAGCTGATGGCCGAGCTCTCCGACGTGCTGGACGTGGAGGCGGTGGACCTGCCCGGCTTCGGCTGGTCGATGCCCCCGCAGGACGGGAACCTGTCGCTCAACGGCCACGTCCGGGCGGTGATCGGCTACCTGGAGGCCACCGGGCGCGGGCCGGTGCACCTGTTCGGCAACTCGCTGGGCGGCGCCGTCGCCGTCCGGCTGGCCGCCCTGCGGCCGGACCTGGTGCGCAGCCTCACCCTGATCTCGCCGGCCCTGCCCGAGCTGCCCCCGCAGCGCACCGCCTGGCCCACCGGCCTGCTCGCGGTGCCCGGGGTGGCCGCCCTGCTGAGCCGCACCCGCAGTCCGGGCGGCGACGTCGAGCAGGCCACCCGGCAGCTGCTCGGGCTGGTCTACGGCGACCCGGACGCCGTCCCGCCCGGGCAGTGGGACCGCGCGGTGGCCGAGCACCGGCGCCGGTCCGGGCTGCCGTACGCGCTCGGGGTGCTGGCCGGATCGGCGCGCGGGATCGTCTCGGCCTACACCGAGCGCGGGGACCAGTCGCTCTGGCGGCAGGCGGCGCAGGTGAAGGCGCCGGTCCTGCTGGTGTACGGGCTGAAGGACAAGCTGGTGTCGTACCGCTCGGCGCACAGGGCCTGCGCGGCCTTCGCGGACGCCCGGCTGCTGGTGCTGCCGGAGGCCGGGCACGTGGCGATGCTGGAGCACCCGGAGCGGGTGGCGCGGGCCGTGCGGGAGCTGCTGGCGGTGGCCTGACCTGCGATCTCCCGGGGTCGGCAGGCCTGTTGACGGGGAGTCAGCGGCGCGGCAGAACGGCCCGGACGCGGCGAGGTCACGCGGTTTCACTCGTTCAGGTGGCACGTACGCCCAGGGCGGCGGCGTTCTCAGCGATTCGTTCTACCTTCGTGGTGTCGGACCGAACAGGTGTGGGGGAGAGCGCGGCCCCTCCGGGTGGTCCCGGAGCAGCCGCGCGGGTTCTGAGTACTGGTACGTGGGCTGACGTCGTCGCGTAACCGCACCCGGTCAACACGAACCGCTGCGCCCTGGAGGTCGTCGTGCGCATTGCCCTGATCACCGAGAGTTCCCACTCGTACGCACGCCGTGCCGACGGCTGGTGCGGGCGGCTGGCCGAGGGGCTCGCCGAGCACGAGTTCCGGATGTACGTGCTGGGCGGGGGCGGCGGGGCCGCGGGCGGGCTGCTGCCGGTGAGCGAGCTGCCGATCTGGGGGCGGCGCCCCCGCGGCCGCGGGCCCGCTCTGCACCGGCGGCGGCCGTACGTGCAGGCCTACCGGGCGCTGGTGCGCTCGCTGGTGATACCGGGCGAGCGGGCCTCCTTCGGCCCCGCGCTGTACCGGCTGGCGGCGCTCGCCCGGGAGGACGGCGCGCTGCCCGCCTTCCTGGCCTCCGGGCCGGCCCAGCGGGTGCTGGAACAGGTCTGGCGCTCGCCCGGGGCCGAGACCGCGGCCGGGCAGCCGCAGGTCCAGGACGTGCTGGTCGCGGCCGACCTGCTGGAGCAGTGCCTGCGTCCGCTCGCCGCCCGCTGGTACGGCACCGGGGAGGACGGGCTCGGCGGGGCCGACCTGTGCCACGTGGTCGGCGGTGGCCCGGCGGCGCTGCCCGCCCTGGTGGCCAAGCAGCTGCACGGGGTGCCGTTCGTGGTCACCGAGCACGGGCTGCACCTGCGCGAGCAGTACCGGAGCTGGCGCACGGCGCCGTACCGGTGGCCGGTGCGGGCGCTGCTGATCGCCTTCTTCCGGCAGCTCACCGAGGAGACGTACCGCCAGGCCGCCGTGCTCACCCCCGGGAGCGACTACGACCGGCGCTGGCAGGAGCGCTGCGGGGCCGACCCGGCCCGGATCCGGGTGGTGCACGAGGGCACCCCGGCGGTGGGGCGGCCGGCGGCCGGGCCGGAGCCGGAGCGGCCGGTGCTGGTCTGGGCCGGGGCGCTGGAGCCCGGGCGCGACCCCGCGCTGGTGCTGCACGCCTTCGCCAAGGTCCGGGCCGAACTGCCGGGAGCGCGGCTGCGGTTGTACGGCGAGGAGGGCGCGCCCGGATACCTCGCGCACCTGCGCGGGATAGCGGAGAAGCTCGGGGTGGGCGCGGCCGTCTCCTTCGAGGGGCGGCCGGAGGGCGGCGCGGCCGAGGCCTGGGGGGCCGGGCAGGTGGTGGTCTTCTCGGCGCTCGCCCAGCGCAGCCCCCGGCTGATCGCCGACGCCATGCTGAGCGGCCGGGCCGTGGTCTCCACCGAGGTCGGGGTGGCCCGGGAGGTGCTCGGGCCGACGGGGCTGCTGGTGCCGCCCCGTGACCCCGCGGCGCTGGCCGCGGCCTGCCTGGCGCTGCTCGGCGACGCGGAGCGGCGGGCCCGGCTCGGGCTGGCCGGGCGGTTGCGGGCGCAGGAACGGTTCGCGGTGGAGCCGGTGGTGACCGCCTTCCGCGAGGTCTACCTGGAGCTGGTCTCGCGCTTCCCGGCGTACCCGGCGGCGGGGCGTGCGGGCGGGGTGGAGAAGAAGGGGGCGCGGGCGGAGGTGCGGCCGTTCGCCCGGCCCGCCGAGTACTGGGTGGCGGGGCCGGTCGGGGGCGAGGCGGCCGCCGAGGTGGACGTGGCCGTGGCCGTGGAGCCGTTGAAGGAAGCGGTCTGATGGTCGGGGAGACGGGGGACCCGGTCCGGGAGTTGATGGAGCGTCACCGGAGGACCTGCGAGCAGGCGGTGGACGCGTGGGAGATAGCGGCCGCGCTGGAGGACTCCGGGATCGGGCCGGGAGAGGCGGCCCGGTACCGGCACGCGGACGTCTTCTCGCTGGCGGAGGAGCTGTACGCCCGGGTCCCGCGGCGCCCGCCGCGGACCGCCGCCGCAGTGCCCGGCGGGGCGTGGCGGGCGCGGGCCGGGGCGGCGCTGCGCAGTGCCGTCCGGCACGGGCTGCCGGTGGTGGGGTTGGCGGTGGGCTGTGCGGTGGTGCCTGCGGCGCGGGGGCCGTTGGCGGTGCTGTGCGGCGGGTGGCTGGCCTGGGCGGCGACGCGGCCCGCTGGGCTGCTGGGCGGTGGTCACAGCGACGGAGGCGGTCAACCCGGGGGCGCGGGGAACTGCGCGCTGCGGGAGACGCCGAGCGGGCTGCCGGGTACGGACGTCCACGTGCAAGTGAGGGGCCGTACCCGGCACACGGGTCTCCTTCTTCCGCCTCGCGCAGTTCCCCGCGCCCCCGGGGCAGCCGCCTACGCTCCGCGCGCCCCCGGGGTAGCCGCCGGTGTCCCGCGCGCCGCTGTCTTGGCGGGGGGAGTGGCGTTGGCGTTGGCCGTGGTGGTGCCGGTGGTGGGCGGGGGGCCGGGCGGGGTGGTGTTCGGGCTGGCGGCGGGGGCCGGGGCCGGGGCGGTGGAGTGGGTGGCCGGGTGGCTGCGGCAGGTGGGCCGGGGGCACCTCGGTGCGGCGCGGACGATCGCGGACTTCCGGGCCCTGATGCGGCCCGTCCTGCCGGTCGCGGTCGGGCTGCACGCCCTGGCCGTGGCCGTGCTCGGCTTCGGCGGCCTGGTGCTGCTCACCGCTGCCCAGCCGGCCGGCGACGGGGGCCTGTTGTACGGCGCGCTGCACCGGGCCGGCGGCGCGCAGTGGGCCGGGCAGGCGGCCCTCGGGGCGGTGTTGGTCCCGGCGGTCGTCCTGCTCCGCGGCGGCCACCCGGCCCCGGGGCTGGCGGGCCTGGTGGCGGCCGGTGCGGGAGGGGCCGTGCTGACGGCCGTTCAGCACGGCGCCCAGGCCGCCCAGCTGCTGGTCTGCGCGCCGGTGGCGGCCGTGCTGCTGCCGTACGCGTGGCTGGTGCTGGGCCGCCCCGGTGCGCACCGCGACCCGTGACGGCGGGCCCGCCCGTACCTCTTGTTCTCTGCAAATGGATCTCGTGGAAGGACACCCCAGATGAGGGTGCTGCTGTTGGGCGCGGACGGTTTCATCGGCCGTCGCGTCGCCGAGCGTCTGCTGGACGAACCGGACCTCCAGGTCACCGTGCTGGGGCGGCGGGATTCGGCCGACATCCGGTTCGACCTGACGGCGGGGAGCCCGGGCGCGCTGGCCCGGTTCCTGGACGCGGTGGCGCCGCAGGTGGTGATCAACTGCGCGGGCGCGACCTACGGCAGCTCGCGGATGCTGATCCGGTCGAACACGCTGGCGGTGGCCACCGTCTGCGAGGCGATCCGGCGCAGCCGGGAGCCGGCCAGGCTGGTGCACATCGGATCGGCGGCGGAGTACGGGCCGATGCCCGCCGGGGTGCCGATCTCGGAGCACGCCGAGCCCAGGCCCTCGGGCCCGTACGGGGTGTCCAAGCTGGCCGGGACGGAGCTGGTGCTGGCCAGTGGGCTGGACGCGGCGGTGCTGCGGGTGTTCGACGTGGTGGGGCCGGGCTCGCCGGCCGCCTCGCTGTTCGGGCGGCTGGCGGAGGGGCTGCGCCGGGCGCTGGAGCAGGGCGAGCGGCAGGTGCGGATGCCGGACCTGTCCGGATACCGGGATTTCGTGGACGTCCGGGATGTCGCCAGGGCCGTGCAGTCGGCGGCCGTCTCGGCGGCCACCGGAGTGATCAACATCGGTAGCGGCCACGCGGTGCGGGCCCGGGACGGTGCGCAGCTGCTGCTGCGGGCGGCCGGGTTCGAGGGCTCCATCAGCGAGGACGCCCGCCCGGCGGCGCTGCCGGGGCAGCCGGGGCCGGCCGGGGACCACCCGCCGCAGTACCCGCCGTTCCGGCCGGGCGGCGAGCCGGTGCAGTGGCGGCAGGCCGATGCCAGGACCGCCCGGGACCGTCTCGGCTGGCGGACACAGGTGCCGCTGGAGGAGTCGCTGGGGGACATCTGGCTGGAGACCGCCTGCCGGGTCTGACCCTCCACCGCCCGCTCCCACCAGGGGTGTTGCGGGAATCCGGCGTGGTCCCACGATCCGGCGAGGGGTGTCTCACCAGTCGGACCTGCTGTCTCGGAATACCTCGGTCGAGTGACACTGTTGGCGTAGCTGAGCCACTTCGGTGGCCCGCCAAGCCCCGAACTGACGACCATCGGAGTCACTGTGTCGCTGCCACCCCTGGTCGAGCCGGCCGACGAGCTCACCATCGACGAGGTCCGCCGGTACTCCCGCCACCTGATCATCCCCGACGTCGGGATGGCCGGGCAGAAGCGGCTGAAGAACGCCAAGGTGCTCTGTGTCGGCGCCGGCGGCCTGGGCTCGCCCGCCCTGATGTACCTGGCCGCCGCCGGCGTCGGCACGCTCGGCATCGTCGAGTTCGACACCGTGGACGAGTCGAACCTCCAGCGGCAGATCATCCACGGCCAGTCGGACATCGGCCGCTCCAAGGCCGAGTCGGCGAAGAACTCCGTGCTGGAGATCAACCCGTACGTCAACGTGATCCTGCACGAGGACCGCCTCGACAACGACAACGTGATGGAGATCTTCTCCGGCTACGACCTGATCGTCGACGGCACCGACAACTTCGCCACCCGGTACCTGGTGAACGACGCCGCGGTGCTGCTCGGCAAGCCGTACGTCTGGGGCTCGATCTACCGCTTCGACGGCCAGGCCAGCGTGTTCTGGGCCGAGCACGGCCCGTGCTACCGCTGCCTCTACCCGGAGGCCCCGCCGCCGGGCATGGTCCCGTCCTGCGCCGAGGGCGGCGTGCTCGGGGTGCTCTGCGCCTCGATCGGCTCGATCCAGGTGACCGAGGCGATCAAGCTGCTGGCCGGTGTCGGCGAGCCGCTGGTCGGCCGTCTGATGATCTACGACGCCCTGGAGATGAACTACCGCCAGGTCAAGATCCGCAAGGACCCGAACTGCGCGGTCTGCGGCGAGAACCCGACGGTCACCGAGCTGATCGACTACGACGTCTTCTGCGGCGTGGTCTCCGAGGAGGCCCAGGAGGCCGCCGCCGGTTCGACCATCACCTCGAAGCAGCTCAAGCAGTGGCAGGACGACGAGGAGGACATCTTCCTGGTCGACGTCCGCGAGCCCGGCGAGTACGAGATCGTCTCGATCCCCGGCGCCACGCTGATCCCGAAGAACGAGTTCCTGATGGGGAACGCGCTGGAGTCCCTGCCGCAGGACAAGAAGATCGTGCTGCACTGCAAGTCGGGCGTCCGCTCGGCCGAGGTGCTGGCCGTCCTCAAGTCGGCCGGCTTCTCCGACGCGGTCCACTTGGGCGGCGGCATCCTCGGCTGGGTCAACCAGATCGAGCCGCACAAGCCGTCCTACTGACGGACCGTCACCGTACGGACGAGGGGCGGGCGGCCACTGGCCGCCCGCCCCTCGTGGTGTCCGCGAGCCCGGTGCTCCGGAGCCCGTCTAGAGCGCGTCCTTGCGCTGGAGGACGTTGTAGCAGAACCAGCCGGGGAGGATCGGGAGCCAGAAGGTCAGCGCCCGGTAGAGGAAGACGGCCGGGGTGGCGACGGTGGGCGGGACGCCGGCGAGGGTCAGCCCGCCGAGGAGCGACAGCTCGACCGCGCCGATGCCACCGGGGGTCGGGATCGCCGACCCGGCCGCGTTGGCGGTCAGGAAGACCACCGCCACGGCGGAGAAGCTCATCGAGTAGCCGAAGGCGCGGATCGAGGCGTCCAGGCAGGCGGTGAAGCTGAGCGTCAGCAGCAGGATGCCGCCGAAGCCGGTGAGCAGCTTGCTCGGGGTCCGCATCAGGTCCAGCATCCGGGGCACCACGCCGAAGAACAGCGCGCGGACCCTGGTCACCACGAAGCGTCGCAGCGGTGCGACGGCGGCGATCACCAGCGAGAGCACCGCGGCGCTCAGCACGCCGATGATCAGGGCACGGGAGGCGCCGAACTCGCCCTCGCGCTGCTGACCGGTGATCAGACCGAAGGTGAAGAGCAGCAGCAGGTGCCCGGCCAGGCCAGCCAGCTGGGAGGCGCCGACGCTGGCCACCGCCTGGACCGGGCGGATGCCCGCCTTCTGGAGGTACCGGGTGTTCAGCGCGATGCCGCCGATGGCGGCGGGCGCGACCAGCTTCACGAAGGAGCCGGCCACCTGGGCCGCCACGGTCCGGGCGAACGGCAGCCGCTCCAGCACGAAGCCGGTCAGGCTCATCGAGGCCGCGATGTAGCTCAGCGCGGCGGCGGCCAGTGCCGCGGCCGCCCAGGCCCAGTGCATCTGGTCCAGGTTGAACTTCTCGGGCTTGATCGCGGTCAGCGCGAAGTAGGCCGCGAAGGCCAGCGCCACCACCGTGATGACGGTCTTCGGCTTGAGCCGCTCCAGCTTCTCGGGGGCCAGCGGGGCCTCCGGGACGACCTGGAGGATCTGGCCGCGGATCCGGCTGAGCAGGTCCTCGCTGGCGACCGCGATGTCCTCCTCGGCCTGCTGCTGGGTGCGCTCCCCGGAGGCCACCTGCTCCAGGGCGAGCGCCTGGGCGGTGGACTTGCGCTCCTTGTTCAGCCGGCCCAGGTCGAGCCGGGTGGTGCGGCTCAGGCCGACGGGCTGGAGCAGCGGGAGCGAGGCGGCCACCCGGTCGGCGCCGAGCACCCGGTTGGCGGTGGCCACCGCGCGCTCGGGGCCGACCCGCAGGGCGAAGGTGGTGAGCAGCTGGGCGATGTCGATCCGCAGGGTGAGGTCGCCCGCCGCGATGTCGCCGCCCGAGAGGTTGACCAGGTAGCCGGTCTTCTCGTCCACCACCAGCAGGGACTCGCCGGTGAGGCGGCGGTGCGCGATGCGGCGCTGGTGCAGGGCGTCGACGGCCTCCCAGAGCGAGGCCATCGCCTCGTCCGTGACCTCCTCGTCGACCAGCTCGTCCAGCGGACGGCCCGTCAGCTTCTCGTAGACCAGGATGGCGGCGTCCGGGCCGAGTTCGGAGGTGGCCACCAGCTGGGGCGCGCGGGCTCCGGAGGCGGTGGCCGCGTAGGCGATCAGGGCCTCCTGTTCGAGGGCCTGGCGGAGCGACTGCGGGCTGCGCCGGACGGCCACCGAGCGGAGCCTGAGGCGGCGCCAGGCGCGGTAGAAGAAGCCGGAGGCCTGCTGCTCCCGGTCGATCACGTGGACGTCCAGCGGGGGGCCGGAGAGCTGCTCCACGTAGTAGCGCCGGGTGCCGCCGGGGGCGTCCGGGGCGACGTGCGCGACCGAGGGGGAGAAGCCGACCTTGCGCAGGCCGATCAGCAGGTGCTGGCCGGTCGGGCGGATGTTCGGCGAACCGATCGCGTAGAGGGTGGCGTAGGCCACCGACCAGCCGATCAGCACCGTCAGGATGAGGGAGAGCACGGTGGTGTAGCCGCTGGCCAGCTCGGTCAGGCCGCTGAGCAGCACCACCGACCAGAGGGCCACCCGCCAGCGCGGTCTGCTCGACATGCCGACGGCGGTCATGTAGGCGATCACCGGGGCCAGGTAGCCGTGCACCGGGTCGGTCAGCGACTGCGAACCGGGCGGGAACTGGGTCAGCGCGTTGCGCACCTCGTTCGGTGCTCCGGCCGCCACCCACCAGTCGACGCCGAGCGAGACCCCGTAGGCCAGCACCGAGGCCAGCACGCCGTCGGCGACCCGCAGACCGTCCCGCTTGATCAGCCGCTCCACCGCGAAGGAGAGCGGTACGGCGAGCACCGCGATGCTGGCGGCCAGCCCGGTGACGGTGGTGAGCCAGCTCGGGATGTGCTCGGCGTTCTTGGAGATGTCGGTCTCCAGGCCCGAGGTGGTGGAGACCGCGAAGCGGGCCACCAGGAAGAGGGCCACTATCCCGAGCACGCCGGCCAGGAACCTCAGCAGATCGGACGGTCGGTGTGCCCGGGCCGCGAGCAGCGGCTCGTCGACGGCGACGTGCTCGCCGTTCGGTGGCTCCTCGGCCACTCCCTCTTCCCCCTCGGTCGTGCCCACCGGCGGCTCGGGAGAGCCGGACGGCTGGAAGGTGGCGGGCTCCGTCGGGCCCTCTTCCACGTCCACGTCTGCCGTCCCGGTCATCTGGTCTTGTCCTCGTATCACCACTCACCGCCCCGTCAGATGGTGGCATGCCGGGGGCACCGGCGAGGGACAGGGTCCGCATCGGGCGCGGCGAATCCCCCGGACGGGCTCCGGCTGTCGGTGCTGTTTGGCAGGATGCCAGAGTGACGAACCGTGAGCCGCCGGATGAGCCCGAGGCGTACGTCGAGTCGGTGCTCGCACTGACCGAGCGGATCCCGCCGGGCCGGGTGATGACGTACGGGGACGTGGCCGAGTACCTCGGCCGGGGCGGCCCCCGGCAGGTCGGCCGGGTGATGGCGCTCTACGGGGCCGGGGTCCCCTGGTGGCGGGTGATCCGGGCCGACGGGCGTCCGCTGCCGGGCCACGAGCACCGGGCGCTGCCGGAGTACCGGGTGGAGGGCACACCGCTGAAGCTGGTCGGCGGCGAGCCGAGGGTGGACCTCAAGAAGGCACGCTGGGACGGCGGTTGAGGGGCTGGCTCTCGGGCCGGGCCGGGCGGGCGCCGCCGGGGCACGCACCTCGCCACCTTCTCGTCAGTCGCCGATGCTCCGCATGGACTCCTTCCTCGGCGGCGCCGAGGCACGCACCCCAACGACGCCCGCTGATCCGGCCCGGCCCGAGAGCCAGCCCCCCGATCTTCGTACGGCGGTTAGGCTCGTCGGATGGCTTCTCCGTTCCGTCTGGTCCGCAACGCACTGGCGCAGCCGGTGGCGCCCGTGCTGGACGAGTACCAGCGGGCGGTGGCCGAGCACGGGGCCGGGCCGCTGCTGGTGCTCGCGGGGCCGGGGACGGGCAAGACCACCACCTTGGTGGAGTCGGTGGTGCGGCGGATCGAGCACGGCACCGACCCGGAGCGGATCCTGGTGCTGACCTTCAGCCGCAAGGCGGCGGCGGAGCTGCGGGACCGGATGACGACCCGGCTGGGGAACGGCTCGGCCACTCCGCAGGCCACCACCTTCCACTCCTTCTGCTACGCGCTGCTGCGCGCGCACCAGGCTCCCGAGGCCTACGCCGAGCCGCTGCGGCTGCTCTCCGGGCCGGAGCAGGACGTGATGGTCCGTGAGCTGCTGGCCGGCGGGGCGGAGGACGCCCGGGCCGGGACGGGCAGGTTCGACTGGCCGCTGGACCTGAGGGCCTGTCTGACCACCCGCGGCTTCGCCGACGAGGTCCGCGCGGTGCTGGCGCGCAGCCGGGAGCTGGGGCTCGGCGGGGAGGAGCTGAGCCGCTTCGCCGCCGGGGTGCAGCGGCCCGACTGGTCCGCCGCCGCGCACTTCCTGGCCGAGTACCTGGACGTGCTCGACCTGCGCGGGGTGCTGGACTACGCCGAACTGGTGCACCGCGCCGTGCTGCTGGCGGAGCGTCCGGAGGTGGGCGGCGAGCTGCGCGAGAAGTACGACGTGGTGTTCGTGGACGAGTACCAGGACACCGACCCCTCCCAGGTCCGTCTGCTGCGGCAACTCGCGGGCGGTGGGAGGGACTTGGTGGTGGTCGGCGACCCGGACCAGTCGATCTACGCGTTCCGCGGCGCCGACCTGAACGGCATCCTGGACTTCCCGTCCGCCTTCCCCAAGGCCGACGGCGGCCCGGCCGAGGTCAAGGTGCTCCGGGTCTCCCGCCGCTCCGGCGCCGTGCTGCTGGCCGCGGCCCGGGAGCTCACCGGCCGGATGCCGATGGGGCGGCTGCCCGCCGACAAGCTGGCCCAGCACCGGGCGCTGCTGCCGTCCCGGGAGGGCGGCCGGGTCGAGGTGTACACCTATCCGACGCCCGGCGCCGAACTGGACTCGATCGCCGACCTGCTGCGCCGCGCCCACCTGGAGGACGGGATCCCCTGGGGAGAGATGGCGGTGCTGGTCCGGGCCGGTGCGCGGTCCATCCCGGGCGTGCGGCGGGCGCTCGGCGCGGCCGGTGTACCGCTGGAGATCGACGGCGACGACCTGCCGCTGCGCGAGGAGCCGGCCGTGGCGGCGCTGCTCGCCGCCCTGCGGGTCTGCGCGCACCCGGCGGCGGCGTGCGACACCGAGCAGGCGCACGCGCTGCTGACCGGGCCGCTCGGCGGACTGGACGGCTCCGACCTGCGGCGGCTCGGGCGGGCGCTGCGGGAGGAGGAGCGGCAGGCGCTGCGGGGTCCTGACGGAGCGTCGGAGGACACCCCGCTGGTGGTGCGGTCGGCGGAGGAGCTGATCCGGGAGGCGCTGGCCGAGCCCGAGCGGCTGGTGGCGATGGAGCCCTCCTACGCCCGGCGGGCGCTGGAGCTGGGGACGCTGCTGCGCAAGGTGCGCGAACTGCTGGCCGGGGGCGGCAGCGCCGAGGAGGCGCTCTGGCAGCTCTGGGACGGCGCGCGCCGCTGGCGGGAGCGCCTGGAGCGGGCCGCGCTCCGGGGCGGCGGCCCGGCGGGACGGAACGCGGACCGCGACCTGGACGCGCTCTGCGCGCTGTTCGACACCGCGGCCCGGGCCGAGGAGCAGTCCGCCGGGCACCGGGGCGCCCTGGAGCTGCTGGCCGAGCTCGAGGCCCAGGACATCGCCGCCGACACCCTGACCGTGCGGGCCGTCCGCCCGGAGGCCGTCCGGCTCATGACCGCGCACCGCTCCAAGGGTCTGGAGTGGCGGCTGGTGGTGGTGGCCGGGGTGCAGGAGGGCCTCTGGCCGGACCTGCGCCGCCGCGGCTCGCTGTTGGAGGCCGACCGGATCGGCCGCGACGGCCTCGCCGAACCGCTCTCCCCGGGCGCCCTGCTGGGAGAGGAGCGCCGCCTCTTCTACACCGCCGTCACCCGGGCGAAGGACCGGCTGGTGGTGACGGCCGTCAAGGCACCGAGCGAGGACGGCGACGAACCCTCGCGCTTCCTGCGCGAGCTCTACCGGGAGGAGGTCGACCGGGCGAGCGGGAAGGTGCTGCGGCGCACCCCGCCGGTGACGGTGGAGGAGGTGACGCACCGTCCGAAGCGGCCGCTCTCGGTCGCGGCGCTGGTCGCCGAACTGCGTGCGGTCACGGTCGACCCGGCGCAGCCGCCCGCACTGCGGCGGGCCGCCGCCGAACGGCTGGCGGTGCTGGCCGCGGCCGCCGACGAGGACGGCGTGCCGCTGGTGCCGGCCGCCCACCCCGACCGGTGGTGGGGCCTGGTGGACCGGACCGAGTCGGCGAAGCCGCTGCGGGATCCGGCCGAGCCGGTGCGGCTGTCGGGGAGCGGGCTGGAGCAGCTGGACGGGTGCTCCCTGCGGTGGTTCCTGGAGAAGGACGTCCGGGCGGGGTCCACCACGACGGCGGCCCAGGGGTTCGGGAACGTGGTGCACGCGCTCGCCGACGAGGTCGGCTCCGGGCGCACCCCGGCGGACCTGGCGGTACTGATGGAGCGCCTGGACACGGTCTGGGACGCGCTGGCCTTCGACGCGCCCTGGAAGTCGCAGCAGGAGAAGGAGCAGGCGCGGGCCGCCCTGGAGCGCTTCCTGCACTGGCACGTGCTGGAGCGCGGCCGGGTCACCGTGGCCACCGAGCAGGACTTCGACCTGACGCTGCCGGTGGGGGACCTCTCGGTGCGGATCCGGGGGTCGATGGACCGGGTCGAGCAGGACGGGGCGGGGCGGGTCTACGTGGTCGACTTCAAGACCGGCAAGCACCTGCCGACGGACAAGTCACTGCCCGAGCACAAGCAGCTGGCGGTCTATCAGCTCGCGGCGCGCAGCGGTGCGCTGGACGGCGTGGCCGGGCTCGGGGAGGCCGTGGAGGTCGGCGGGGCGGAGCTGGTGCACCTTCGGGCGGAGGCCTCGAAGAAGGAGCCGGAGGCTCCGAAGGTGCAGCACCAGGGGCCGCCGGCGGAGCCGTGGATCGAGGGGCTGCTGGCGGAGTCGGCGGGGCGGGTGCTCTCGGAACGCTTCACGCCCAAGGCGAGCGAGGGCTGCGCGCGCTGCTCCTTCCGGGCCTCCTGCTCGGCGCAGCGCGACGGGCGCCAGCTCCTGGACTAGGCAGCCCGGAGGGCCGCCTGGGGGCGCGAGGAACTGCGCGCAGGGGAACGGCACCAGGTGCAACTGGCTCGCCTGCCCCGACCTCACACTGGTCCGCCTTCCGATTCGCGCAGTTCCCCGCGCCCCTGGAGGCGTAGCCACGTTCGTCAGGGCGTCGTCTTAGGCTGGGCGGATGAGATCCGCGCTGAGCAGCCCCGAGGAGTTGAAGGCGCTGCTCGGGGTGCCGTTCAACCCGGAGCAGCTGGCCGCGATCGGGGCGCCGCTGGAGCCCGGGGTGATCGTGGCGGGGGCCGGGTCGGGGAAGACGACGGTGATGGCGGCCCGGGTGGTTTGGCTGGTCGGGTCGGGGGCGGTGCGGCCGGAGCAGGTGCTGGGGCTGACGTTCACCAACAAGGCGGCGGGGGAGCTGGCCGAGCGCGTCCGGGCGGCGCTGCACCGGGCCGGGGTGGCGGGCCCGGAGGAGGAGGTGCTCGGGGAGCCGGAGATCTCGACGTACCACTCGTTCGCCGGGCGGCTGCTCAAGGAGCACGGCCTGCGCCTGGGCATCGAGCCGGACGTCCGCCTGCTGGCCGACGCGACCAGGTACCAGCTGGCGGCCCGGGTGCTGCGCTCCTCGCGCGGGCCGTACCCGCACCTGACGGGTGCGTTCAGCAGCCTGGTCGCGGAGCTGGTCGCGCTCGACTCCGAGCTGGCCGAGCACCTGGTGGAGCCGGAGCGGCTGCGCGCCTTCGACCGGGAGCTGATCGACCACGCCGCCACCGTCAGGCTGAGCAACGACGACCTGCGCCCGATCCCGGTGACGGCCCGGGCCCGGCTGGAGCTGCTGGAGCTGGTGGAGGAGTACCGCCGCCGCAAGCGCCGGGCCAACCTGATGGACTTCGGCGACCAGATCGCCGCCTCGGCCCGCCTCGCGCAGGAGCGCCCGGAGGTCGGGCGGCTGCTGCGCGAGCAGTTCGGCGTGGTACTGCTGGACGAGTACCAGGACACCTCGGTGGCCCAACGCCTGATGCTGGCAGGGCTGTTCGGCACCGAGGGCGGGCATCCGGTGACGGCCGTGGGGGACCCGTGCCAGGCCATCTACGGCTGGCGCGGCGCCTCGGTGGCCAACCTGGACGACTTCCCGAGGCACTTCCCGCGCCGGGACGGCTCCCCGGCCCACCGGTACGCGCTGAGCGAGAACCGCCGCAGCGGCGGCCGGCTGCTGGCCTTCGCCAACGAACTCGCCGCCCCGCTGCGGGAGATGCACGAGGGGGTGGAGGCGCTCCGCCCGGCCCCGGGGGCCGAGCTGGACGGGTACCTGCGCTGCGCGCTGCTGCCCACCCACGCCGAGGAGATCGACTGGCTGGCCGACCGGATCGCCCACCTGACCGCGACCGGCACCCCGCCGGGGCGGATCGCGGTGCTCTGCCGGGGCGGTTCGGCCTTCCCGGACATCCACGCCGCGCTGGTGGCCCGCGAGGTGCCGGTGGAGGTGGTCGGACTCGGCGGGCTGCTCCAACTCCCGGAGGTGGCCGACCTGGTGGCGGTCTGCGAGGTGCTCCAGGACCCGACCGCGAACGCCTCGCTGGTGCGGCTGCTGGTCGGCCCGCGCTGGCGGACCGGCCCGCGTGACCTGGCGCTGCTGGGCCGCCGGGCCGCCGAGCTGGTGCGCACCGGCCGGTCCGAGGGCGCCGACCCGCTGGCGGCGGCGGTGGCCGAGACCGACCCGACCGAGGTGGTCTCGCTGGCCGACGCGCTGGAGACCTTCATCGACACCGAGCAGCCGGACGAGCTGCCGTTCTCCCCGGAGGCCCGCCACCGCTTCGCCCAACTGGCGCGCGAACTACGGGACTTGAGGCGGGTGCTGGCCGAGCCGCTGATGGACGTGCTGCACCGGGTGCTGGCCGTCACCGGCCTGGAGGTCGAACTCTCCGCCTCCCCGAGCGCGTTGGCCGCCCGCCGGCGGGAGACGCTGCACTCCTTCCTGGACGTGGCGGCCGGCTTCGCCGACCTGGACGGGGACCCGGGGCTGACCGCCTTCCTGGCCTTCCTACGCGCCGCCCAGGAGTACGAGCGGGGCCTGGACAGCAGCCTGCCCGGCGGCGAGGACACCGTGAAGGTGCTCACCGCGCACAAGTCCAAGGGCCTGGAGTGGGACGTGGTGGCCGTCCCCGGCCTGGTGAAGGACGCCTTCCCGAGCAGCCGGGGCCGGGAGCGCTGGACCAGCACCAAGCAGGTGCTCCCGCACGAGCTGCGCGGCGACGCCGCCACCCTGCCGGTGCTGGGCGGCCTGACGCCGCGTGACATGAAGGCCTTCAAGGCCGAGATGGCCGAGCACGGCCACGTCGAGGATCTGCGGCTCGGCTACGTCGCCTTCACCCGCCCGCGCGAGCTGCTGCTGGCCTCCGGCCACTGGTGGGGGCCGAGCCAGAAGCGCCGCCGGGGCCCGTCCGCCTTCCTCGCCGCGCTGCGCGAGCACGCCGAGCGGCCCGGCAACGGCGAGGTCGAGCTCTGGGCCGACCCGCCGCTGCCCGAGGCCGAGAACCCGGCCCTGGACACCTCCGTCGAGACCCCCTGGCCGCTGCCGCTGGACGCGGGGGCCCAGCTGGCCCGCCGCCGGGTGGCCGAGGTGGTGCACCGCCGCCTGGCCGGGCAGCCCGCCCCGCCGCCGGAGCCGCAGGCCCCCGAGGACGAGCGCCGGATCGCCTCCTGGGACCGCGACCTGACGGCCCTGCTGGGCGAGCTGGCCCGCTCCCGCCGCGCCGTCCGCGAGGTCGAACTGCCCGCCTCGCTCTCCGCCACCCAGCTGCTGCGCCTGAACGCCGACCCGGACGGCTTCGCCCGCGACCTGGCCCGCCCGATGCCCCGCCCCCCGCAGCCGGCCGCCCGCCGGGGCACCCGCTTCCACGCCTGGATCCAGGCCCAGTACCAGCTGCCCTACGAGGAGCTGCCGCTGGTCGGCCCCGACGCGCTGCCCGGCCTCGACGACGAGGGGATCGAGGACGAGCACGACCTGGAGCGGCTCAAGGAGGCCTTCCTGCGCAGCCCGTACGCCGGGCGGCGGCCGCACCGGGTCGAGGTGCCGGTGCAGCTGGTGCTCGGCGGTCGGGTGGTGCGCGGCCGGATCGACGCGGTCTACCGGGACGGTGACGGTGGCTCAGGGTCACCTCGGGACGAGCGCTGGGAGGTGGTGGACTGGAAGACCCAGCGGGACGAGGCCGCCGATCCGCTCCAGCTCGCGGTCTACCGGCTGGCGTGGGCCGAGTTGACGGGCGTAGAACCCGAGCAGGTCACCGCTTCGTTCCTGTACGTCCGCAGCGGCCGGGTCGACAGGCCGCCAGGACTTCCGGGGCGAAAAGAGTTGACTCGGCTTCTGATCGGGAATAGTGAAGAATGAGTCACGCAGCGCATCCATGCCGTCACGGCCGCGTGCGAAACCTGTGCTCCATGCACGTTTCGCGCCTATTGTGGGGTCGGTAACCGGTCAATCAAGGTACTCCGGCCGCCGGGCAGGGCCCCACCTCTGACCCTCAGTCATCACCGCAGGTGCCACGGGCGCCTGCGCACCCTCGCTGGAGAGACCGAAGTTGAGCGCGACCGGATGGATCAAGGACCGGCTCGCGGGGCCTTCCCCCGGAGCCGTGCCGGGCACGGTCACCGGAACGTGGCCGAAGACCTCGATGGCGCTGCCGTTCATCGGCATGCTGCTGGTGCTCGCCCTGGACTGGTTCAGCGCCACCGCGCTGACCGTCGAACCCGCCCTCACCGCCGTCCCCGCACTGGCCGCCGTGGTCAGCCGCCGCACCTGGTACCCGCTCGCGCTCGGCCTCGCCACCGAGGCCGTCGCCTTCCTGCTCGCCTGGTACAACGGCGTGCTCGGCCAGTCCGTGCACACCGCGACCGTGCTCGCCATCGCGCTGGTGGCGGCCATCGGCTGGGTCAGCGCCACGCTGAGGGTCCGTCAGGAGCAGGCCCTCGCCGACGCCCAGCTGGTCGCGGAGGTGGCGCGGAGGGTGCTGCTGCGCTCCGTCCCGGACCGGCTCGGGTGCGTGCGGGCCGCCGTCCACTACGCGGCCGCCGCCGCGCACGCCTCCATCGGGGGCGACCTGTACGAGGTGGTCAACACCCGGCACGGCGTGCGGGCCGTCGTCGGCGACGTCCGGGGGAAGGGGCTGGCCGCCGTCGAGACCGCGGCGGCCGTGCTCGGCGCCTTCCGCGAGGCCGCGCACCAGGAGCCCGAACTCGACCGGGTCGCGGGGTGGCTGGCCGTCAGCCTGGACCGCGTCCTGCACGAAGGGGAGCACCCCGGCGTCGAGGAGGAGTTCGTCACCCTGGTGCTGATCGGGGTCCGTCCGGACGGGTCCGTGGAGATCGTCAACTGCGGGCACCCCGCCCCGCTGCTGCTCAGCCCCGGCGCACCGGCCCGGGCGCTGGAGCTGCCGGAGACGGTGCCGCCGCTCGGGGTGCTGGACCCCACCGACGTCCGGCCGCCGGTGCAGCGCATCACCATCGCGCCCGGGGACCGCATCCTGCTCTACACCGACGGCGTCATCGAGGCCCGGGACCACCGGGGCGCCTTCTACCCCCTGGCGGAGCGGCTGCCGTACTGCGCGGTCGGATCGCCGACGGAGGTGCTGCGGCGGCTGCACGAGGACGTCGTGCGGCACGTCGGGCACAAGCTGGGGGACGACGCGGCGATGCTGCTGCTCCACCACGAACCCGTCCAGCTCCCGCAGCAGACCACCACGGAGCTCGTTCCGGCCACGTAGGTGGTTGCTTCTGGCGCGACGTTCAGTTGCAGCGACCCAGGGGCGCGAGGAACTGCGCGCGGGGGACGGCAGCACCTGCAACTGGCTGACGTGCCCCGATCTCTCGCTGGTCCGCCTTCCGTACTCGCGCAGTTCCTCGCGCCCCCGGGGCGCTGCCCTGCCGGGCCGCCCGCTACAGGTCGACCTCGACGAGGAGGGGCCGGTGGTCGGAGACCGGGGTGCGGGGGGCCGTGATGGTGCCGACGGCGGTGCGGGGGACGCCCATGGCGAGGACGTGGTCGAACTGGACCGCGGGGCGGTGGGAGGGGTAGGTCGGGGTCTTGGCGAGGTCGTGCCAGCCCCGCAGGACGCGCCGCCGCCGCGGCCCGGGCTGCCGCGCCGGCCGCTGCCCGAGCGCGGCCGCCCCGCCGAGCACGGTCCGCGGCACGGCCCCGATCAGGTTGAAGTCCCCGAGCACCAGGTGCGGCCCCGGCAGGTCGGCGATCCACCGCCGGATCGCCGCGAGCTGCGCCATGTTCCAGCCCGGCACGAAGGACAGGTGGGTGGCGACCACGGTGAACTCGCCGTTCCCGCCGCGCAGGACGGCGGCCAGCGCGGCCCGCGGCTCGTCCGGCACCGGGGTCAGCCCGCGCCGGCCGGCGACCCGCAGCGGGAGGCCGAAGGGGGCCGGGGCGAAGCGGCGGGCGCGCCAGTGGGTGACGGGCAGCCGGGTGAGCAGCGCCGTCCCGTACGAGGGGACCTGGAGGGCGGTGCCGGCCTCGGCGGGGCCGTAGACCTGGAGGCCGGGCCGGTCGGGGTCGAGGATCCAGCCGGCTCCGGCGGCCGGGCGGCCGTGCAGGGCGGCGGCGAACCGCCAGTCGCCGGCGCCCATGGCCTTGGCGGCCACCGCGGTCTGGTCGGTGAAGCCCGAGCGCTCCTGGTGGCGGTCGACCTCCTGGAGGGCGAGCACGTCCGCGTCGAGGGCGGCGACCGCTTCGGCCAGCGGTTCTCCCGGTTCGGCGGGGAAGGGCAGCGGGCTGCCGTCGGCGGCCAGCGGGCGGCCGTGCAGCAGGTTGAAGGTGGCGATGCGCAGCTGGCTCACAAGGCATGACGGTACCGGCTGCGCTTGAGCCGGTGGGGCATACCGGGTATACATACTCGGTATGTCCATCCGTCACGGTCTGCTCGCCCTGCTCGACCAGGGCCCGCGCTACGGCTACCAGCTGAGAACCGAGTTCGAGTCCCGCACCGGGGCCACCTGGCCGCTCAACGTCGGCCAGGTCTACACCACGCTGGGGCGTCTGGAGCGCGACGGCCTGGTGGTCCCGGACGGTGAGGACGAGGAGGGCCACGTCTTCTACGCCGTCACCGAGAAGGGACGCGCGGAGCTGCGCAGCTGGTTCGACACCCCGGTGCCGCGGACCAATCCGCCCCGGGACGAGCTGGCGATCAAGCTCGCGATGGCGGTCACCGTGCCCGGCGTGGACGTCACGGCCGTGGTGCAGGGGCAGCGGCGGCACAGCATGAAGGCGCTGCAGGACTACACCCGGCTCAAGGGGCAGGCGCTGACCGCCCAGGAGAGCGGGTCGGACCTGGCCTGGCTGCTGGTGCTGGAGCAGCTGATCTTCCAGACCGAGGCGGAGATCCGCTGGCTGGACCACTGCGAGACCCGTCTCGCCCAGCACCGCCCGGCCGCCCCGGCGGCTCCCGCCGAGGCCACCGAGCCCGATCCGGAGCCCGCCCCACCCCGCGCCCGCAGGCGCGCCCGATTCTGAACCACCGTCAGGGGGAAGCGATGAGCACCCAGAACGACCGGTCCGGCACCGCCCCGGTGCTGCACCTGGAGAACGTCACCCGGGTCCACGGCCAGGGGGCGGCCGAGGTGCACGCCCTGCGCGGCGTCGACCTCAAGGTCCACCCCGGCGAGCTGGTCGCCGTGATGGGGCCGTCCGGCTCCGGCAAGTCGACGCTGCTGACGCTGGCCGGCGGGCTGGACACCCCGACCTCCGGGCGGGTGCTGGTCGAGGGCAGCGCGCTCGGCGAGCTGAGCCGCCGTCAGCAGGCGCAGCTGCGCCGCCGGGCGGTCGGCTACGTCTTCCAGGACTACAACCTGATACCGGCGCTGACCGCCGCCGAGAACATCGCGCTGCCGCGCGAGCTGGACGGGGTCTCCACCCGGGCGGCCCGCAAGGAGGCGATGGCGGCCCTGGTCGAGATGGGCATCGAGGAGCTGGCCGACCGCTTCCCGGACGACATGTCGGGCGGTCAGCAGCAGCGGGTGGCGATCGCCCGGGCGCTGATCGGGGACCGCCGCCTGGTGCTGGCCGACGAGCCGACCGGTGCGCTGGACTCCACCACCGGCGAGTCGGTGCTCGCGGTGCTGCGGGCCCGCTGCGACGCGGGTGCCGCGGCCATGCTGGTGACCCACGAGGCCCGGCACGCGGCCTGGGCGGACCGGGTGGTCTTCATCCGGGACGGCCGGGTGGTGGACGAGAGCGTCAGCCGGGACGCGGCCAGCCTGCTGGTCTCGGCGGCCACCAACAGCGTGAACGGCCCGGTGGCGGAGTGAGCCTGACCTCGTGGCGGGTGGCCCTGCGGATCGCCCGGAGGGACGCGCTCCGGGCCAAGGGCCGCAGCGCGCTGGTGATCGCGATGATCGCGCTGCCGGTGCTCGGGGTGACCGGGGCCGACGTGGTTTTCCGCAGTGCCCAGCTGGAGCCGGAGCAGAAGATCGTCCGGATCATGGGCGAGGCCGACGCGATGGTGTCCGCGTACGGCCGGGGCATGACGGTCGTCCAGCCGCCGAACCCGGGCGAGGGCGCCAACGCGGACATGCCCCGGGAGGGCCAGAAGCCCACCCCGGAGCAGCAGAAGAGCCTGGACACGGAGCCGGCCGCGCTGCTGCCGACGCTGCTCCCGGCGGGCACCCGGCTGACCCCGGTGAACGAGGGTGCGTCCGCCAACGTCACCACCAAGGAGGGCCTGCTCAGGACCCGGCTGACCGAGGCCGACCTGACCGACCCGGTCTGGAACGGCCACACGGTGCTGACCGGCGGCCGCCTGCCGACCGCCGCGACCGAGGCGGCGGCCACCCGGGGGTTCCTGGAGCTGTCCGGCCTGAAGGTCGGTGACACCACGACGGTGCGCGGGCCGGACCGTCCGTTCACCATCACCGCCGAGGTCGAGTTCCCGGGCGACCTGGGCGTCAGCCAGCTGGTGCTGCGGCCGGGCGCCGCGCCCGCGCCGGAGAAGAAGGCGGACGCCGAGCGGTTCGGCACCGGCAAGTGGCTGGTCCGGCTGCCGGCCGGGGCGGAGCTGACCTGGCCCCAGGTGCTGGAGCTGAACAAGTACGGCTTCTCGGCGACCTCGAAGGCCGTGCTGCTGGACCCGCCGCCGCGCTCCGCGGTGCCGTACTACCAGCAGCAGTCGGGTTCGCAGCTGATCGACAAGACCGCGCTGGCGGTGCTGGCCACCGTGGTCGGCATGGCGCTGCTGGAGATCGTGCTGCTGGCCGGCCCGGCCTTCGCGGTCGGCGCGCGCCGTTCGCGGCGCCAGCTCGGGCTGCTGGCGGCCGGCGGCGGGGACCGCAAGCACGTCCGTGCGGTGGTGCTCGGCGGCGGTGCGGTGCTCGGCCTGTCCGGTGCGGTGGCCGGCCTGGTGCTGGCGGTGCTGCTGGTGGCGGCCACCCGGCCGTGGCTGGAGGAGCTGGCCGAACGCCGCTTCGGCAGCTTCGACCTGGCCCCGCTGGACCTGCTCGGGATCGCCGCCATCGGTCTGGTCACCGGTCTGCTGGCGGCCGTGGTCCCGGCCGTCCAGGCCTCCCGGCAGGACGTGGTGGAGGCGCTCACCGGCCGCGGCTCGGTCAAGCCGCCGAGCAAGCGGCTGGCCGTGCTGGGCCTGGTGATGCTCGGCGGCGGCGCGGCGATCGCGCTGCTCGGCTCGCAGGTGGCGGACCGGGCCCTGTCGGTGCTCGGCGGCTCGGTGCTGGCCGAGCTCGGCATGGTGGCCTGCACCCCGATGCTGGTCGGCCTGTTCGGCCGGCTGGGCCGCTGGCTGCCGCTCAGCCCCCGGCTGGCGCTGCGCGACGCGGTCCGCCACCGGGGCCGGACCGCCCCGGCGGTGGCGGCGGTGATGGCGGCGGTGGCCGGTTCGGTCGCGGTCGGCATCTACACCGCGAGCTCGGACGAGCAGCAGCGGCAGAACTACATGGCCTACCTGCAGCCCGGCGCGGTGCTGCTGCACACCGGCTACGGGGAGAACCGCGACCCGGCCTCGTACGCGCTCCAGCAGGGCGCGGTGGAGGGCGTCGTCCCGGACCTCGGCCCGCGCGGCGAGGTCTACCAGGCGGAGTACAAGGGCGCCCTCCACCAGCGCGGCAGCGGGCGGGTGGAGCTGATGCTGCCGAAGGACCAGCGCTGTCCGGCCAACGACCCGGCGGCCGAGGGGCTCTCGGCGGACGAGCGCGACCGGCTCTACCAGGACGAGCGCTGCAAGCGCTCGGCCGGCTACTACTCGTCCCCGGTCGGCCAGGGGCTGCTGCTCGGCGACGCCACCGCACTGGCCAACCTGACCGGGGTCCGCGACCCGGCCGCCGTCCAGGCGCTGGCCGAGGGCAAGGTGCTGGTCTTCGACCAGGCCTACCTCAAGGACGGCAAGGTCGCCCTGGCGCTGGTCGAGCCGGAGCAGGGCAACACCGATCCGATGACCGGGATGGTCCGCGGGGCGGACGGCACGCTGTCCAGGCCCGAGGTCCAGAGCCGCGAACTCGCGGTGGACGCGGTCCGGTTCGCCCCCGTGCTGCAGAACGCCGGGGCGTTCGCCAGCCGGGAGACCGCGGCGCGGCTCGGTCTGACGGCGGCTCAGGCCGGCACCGTCTGGCTGCCCGCGGCGGTACCGAGCAGCGCCGTCGAGCAGAAGGCCACGGCGGCGCTGGCCAGGCTCGGCCACGAGGGCGGTGTGACCGTCGAGCGCGGCTTCCGGCCCGAGCCCGACCTGGTGCCGCTGGCCCTGACCGGCTTCGCCGGGCTGGTCGCGCTCGGCGCGGCCGGCATCGCCACCGGGCTGGCCGCGGCCGACTCGCAGCGCGACCTGGCCACCCTCGCGGCGGTCGGTGCCACCGGCGGCATCCGGCGCCGGCTGTCCGGCTTCCAGTGCGGGGTGATCGCCGCGATCGGTGCCGTGCTCGGCACCGTCTGCGGGCTGGTGCCCTCGGTGGCGCTGCGGAAGATCGAGGCGCTGCCGCAGTTCCCGGGCGACGAGGGGAGGGAGGCGGTGATCGTCTTCCCGTGGGCGACCATGGGGCTGACCCTGGTGGTGCTGCCGGTGGTGGCGGTGCTGCTGGCGATGCTCTTCACCCGCTCGCGGCTGGGCCTGCTGAGGCGCTCCGCCTGACGGCCCGTCATCCGTGATCCGTGTCACCCCGTGGGGCCCCCGTGCCGCACGGGGTGACGCAGGTTACGGGACCGCCCGGTGGACGGGCCGCACACCGGGAGGCGGCGGCGAACTAAAGTCGTCCGTATGACGAAAACCCCGGACAGCGTCGTCCGCTCCTACATCGACCTCCACCGGGCGGAGTTCCTCTCCGACCTGGCCGACTGGCTCCGCATCCCTTCGGTCTCCGCCGACCCGGCCCGCGCCGGGGACGTCCGCCGCTCCGCCGAGTGGCTGGCGGCGAAGCTGCGGGAGACCGGCTTCCCGGTGGCCGAGGTGTGGGAGACGGAGGGGCTGCCGGCGGTCTTCGCCGAGTGGCCGTCCGGGGACGCGGACGCGCCCACCGTGCTGGTCTACGGCCACCACGACGTGCAGCCGGCCGCCAGGGAGGACGGCTGGGCGACCGACCCGTTCGAGCCCACCGTGGTCGGCGAGCGGCTGTACGCCCGCGGCGCGGCCGACGACAAGGGCCAGGTCTTCTTCCACACCCTGGGTCTGCGCGCGCACCTGGCCGTCACCGGCCGCACCGCCCCCGCCGTCAACCTCAAGCTGCTGATCGAGGGCGAGGAGGAGTCCGGCTCGCCGAACTTCGGGGCGCTGGTCCGGCGCGAGGCCGCGCGGCTGGCCACCGACGTGGTGGTGGTCTCCGACACCGGCATGTGGAACGAGACCACGCCGACCGTCTGCACCGGGATGCGCGGCCTGGCCGACGCCCAGATCGACCTCTACGGCCCGGACACCGACATCCACTCCGGCTCCTTCGGCGGCGCGGTGCCCAACCCGGCGGCGGTCGCCGCCGAGCTGGCGGCCGGCCTGCACGACCAGGACCGCCGGGTCGCCGTCCCCGGCTTCTACGACGGCGTGGTGGAACTGACGGAGCGTGAGCGCGAGCTGTTCGCCGCGCTGCCCTTCGACGAGGACCAGTGGCTGCGGACCGCCAAGTCCCACGGCGTGCTGGGCGAGGCCGGGTACTCGGTGCTGGAGCGGGTCTGGGCCCGGCCGACCGCCGAGGTGAACGGCATCTGGGGCGGCTACACCGGCCCCGGCAGCAAGACCATCGTCCCGGCCGAGGCGCACCTCAAGCTCTCCTTCCGGCTGGTCGCCGGGCAGGACGTGGACGCCGTGCGCGCCGCGGTGGCGAAGTGGGTGGAGTCCAAGGTGCCGGCCGGCATCCGGTACGAGCTGGTCTTCCCCGGCGCCACCCGGCCCTGCCTGACCCCGCTGGACCACCCCGCGCTGCAGGCCACCGTGCGGGCGATGGGCCGGGCCTTCGAGCAGGAGGTGCTGTACACCCGCGAGGGCGGCTCCGGGCCGGCCGCCGACCTCCAGGACGTGCTGGGCGCACCGGTGCTCTTCCTCGGCATCTCGGTGCCCTCGGACGGCTGGCACTCGGTGGACGAGAAGGTCGAGCTCCCGCTGCTGGCCAAGGGCGTGGAGACGGCCGCGTACCTGTGGGGCGAGCTGGCCGAGAGCTGGCCCCGGGCATGAACCCTTCCGGCACCCTTGCCGACAACCTTGCCGACACCCTTGCGACCGAAGCCTTCCGACCGATGGGGATGGACCGCGTTGAGCACCGTGCCTGACACCAAGCAGCTGGCGCTGGCCCGGGCGGGGGTCGACCGGGCCGCCGAGCACCGGTTCGACGAGCCGTGGCTGGCCGCCGCCTGGAGCCACCCGAACACCAAGGTGCTGCCGATCGCCAGCGGCGAGGCCTTCGTGGTGGACACCGAGCACGGCACCGAGCTGGTGCTGCTGCCCTCCTTCGAGGCGCCGGAGACGGGCGACCGCTACTTCCTCGGCACCGACGAGGACGGCACCTCCTACTTCGCCCTGGTGAACGAGACGCTGCCCGGGCGCCTGGACGGCGACGCCCGTCCGGCCGGGCTGCGCGAGGTCGGTGCCCAGCTCTCCGACCGGGACGCCGGGCTGCTGGTGCACGCCGTCGCGCTGGAGCACTGGCACCGGCTGCACAGCTTCTGCTCGCGCTGCGGGCACCGGACCGAGAAGGCCGGCGCCGGGCACGTGCGGCGCTGCACCTCCTGCGCGGCCGAGCACTACCCGCGGACCGACCCGGCGGTGATCATGATGATCACCGACCCCGAGGACCGCTGCCTGCTGGGCCGTCAGGCGCTCTGGCCGGAGGGCCGCTGGTCCACCCTGGCCGGGTTCGTGGAGCCGGGCGAGTCGATCGAGCAGGCGGTGGCCCGCGAGGTCTACGAGGAGGCCGGGGTCCGGGTCGCCGAGGTGGAGTACGTGGCCAGCCAGCCGTGGCCGTTCCCGTCCAGCCTGATGCTGGGCTTCCTGGGCAAGGCCGATCCGGCGGGCACCGCGATCACGGTGGACGGGGAGGAGCTGGCGGAGGCCCGCTGGTTCTCCCGCGAGGAGCTGAAGGCCGGGATGGAGGCGGGCGAGATCCTGCCGCCCTCGGGCATCTCGATCGCCCGCCACCTGGTCGAACTGTGGTACGGCGAACCGCTGCCGAGCGCGGCCCGCTGGTAACGGCGGAGACCGTAGCGAATCGTGGTGAATAAGGGGCGTGCGGTTCAAAACCGTACGCCCCTTGTGCTTTTCTTCGGCTTTTTCGAGCGGATTCGAAATCCCTCGGTCAGTCGCTCTTCCGGTCGATTTCCAACCAGCAGCTGACGGTCTTTCCGGTCAGCCTGGTGGTCACCGACCAGTCGGTGCACAGCGCCCCGACGATGGCCAGGCCGCGGCCGCTGGTCTCCTCCTCTCCGGCCTCCCGGGGCTCGGGCAGCGCCCGGCCGTAGTCGGCCACCGAGATCTGCAGCGCCTGCTCGGTCAGGGCCAGCGTCACCGAGACCGCTCCCCGGCCGTAGCGGAGCGCGTTGGTGACCAGCTCGGACATCAACAGCTCGGCGCTGTCGGCGAGTTCGGCCGCGCCCCAGGCGGTCAGCACGGTCCGGGTCAGCTGCCGGGCCCGGGCCACGTTGCGCGGGCGCGGCGGGAAGCTGGCGGTGGCGTGCCAGGCCCCCCGGTCGGCGGCCTCCAGGGCCCGCCCGGGCCGCGGCCGGGCGCCGGCCGGCTCACTGGGTCGAAGGATGGTCGGCCGCGCCTCGAAGTGCTGCGCGGTACTGGTCACGGGCATGGCTCCGCCCCCGGTGGTGCGTGGGTGAATGCGGCGCTCATCCGGAAGGGCCGAGTGCCGCCGGGCGACTGCGAACGACCTGATCGGGACGGAAACCGAGATCCCCGATCCCGGGCAATATTGGCCGGTTTCGCTGAAATGGCGCAACCCGGATCGCTACATTCACTCGCGTGACAATCTCGCGGGGCAGTTCCCAATCACCGAAGTACCAGCGGCTGGCCGCCGACCTGCGCCGCCGGATCGCGGCCGGCGAGTGGCGCGGCGACGCGCCGCTGCCGGTCGAGACCGAGCTGGAGCAGCAGTACGGGGTCGCCCGGAACACCGTCCGGCTGGCCGTGGACGTCCTGGTCAACGAGGGCCGGCTGGTCCGGCTCCAGGGCAAGGGCACGTACCTCAAGGACCACCCGGTGCTGGACCACCGGGTCTTCGGGCCCGACCTGCTCCCCGGCCCGCCGCCCGGCCGAGCCTCCGGCCACTGCCTGACCGCGCCCACCGGCGTCTACGAGGCGGAGGCCGGGGACGCCGGGCGCCGGCTCTCGGTGGACTTCGAGATGCTCATCGTCCGCGCCAGGGTGGACATCGCCGAGCGGCTCGGCCTGCGGCCCGGCGAGGCGGTGGTGGTCCGCCGCCAGCTGCGGCTGCTGGACCGCGAGCCGTACTCGATCGAGGAGAGCCACTACCGGGCCGGGCTGGCGGCCGGCACCCCGCTGATGGAGCCGGACCAGGTGCCCGAGGGCGACGAGTCGGTGCTGGAGGCCCTCGGCCGGACCGAGATCGGCGCGGTGGACCACCTGGTCTCCCGGATGCCCGGGCCGGAGGAGGCCGCCTGGTTCCAGGGCGGCCCGGGGGCACCGCTGCTGGTGCAGACCCGGGTCAGCTACGACGCCCGGGGGCCGGTGCGGGTTATCGAGACCAGGTACTCGGCGGACCGCTGCCGGCTGGTCTACGGGCTCGGCGAGCTGGCCGGGCGGCCGGCGGTGCAGCCGCTGCCGGTGCCCGGGCCGTCGCGGCCGGTGGACGACGCACAGGTCGCCCCGTCCCGGGCGGGACGGGGCCACCTGGAGCACCACTAGGGACGGCCCCGGGGCCGACGCGGTGTCAGCCGGCCAGCGCGGCCTGGACCTGACGCAGGCTCGGGTTGGTCATCACGACCTGCTCGCCGCCGCCCGCGGGCTGGACGATCACGGTCGGCACCACCTGGTTGCCGTTGTTGACGGACTCGACGAAGGACGCCGAGGCCGGGTCCTCCTCGATGTTGATCACGTCGTAGCCGATGCCCTCGCGGTCCAGCTGGCTCTTCAGCCGGTTGCAGTACCCGCACCAGGTCGTGCTGTACATCGTGACGCTGCCGGACATTCGGGGGACTCCTTCGGGAAGGGGCGTGCGGTCTGTGCCGACAACGTCCGGGGCGCGACGGAACATTCCGCGCGCTCCCGGCGTGTGAGATACCACGCGCGCCGGTCAGTGAGGTGATTATCGTCCGCCGGCCGGGCCCTGTGGACGACGCGGACCGGAACGTCCGAGCGCCCTGCGAGGATGGACGGCATGCAGGAACAGCTCTTGGGCCTCCCCGACGGCCACGGCGACCGGTACGGCACTGCGTCAGGTGGCGGCGCGCACTACGGCGCCCCCCACGGCTCGGCCGGCAGCGCCGACGCCGTGCTGGCCGGGCTCGACCCGGAGCAGCGCGCGGTCGCCACCGCCCTGCAGGGCCCCGTCTGCGTGCTGGCGGGCGCCGGCACGGGCAAGACCAGGGCCATCACGCACCGGATCGCCTACGGCGTGCGCAGCGGCGCCTACCAGCCGCAGCAGGTGCTCGCCGTCACCTTCACGGCCCGCGCGGCCGGCGAGATGCGCGGGCGGCTGCGCCAGCTCGGCGCCGAGGGCGTGCAGGCCCGCACCTTCCACTCCGCCGCGCTGCGCCAGCTCCAGTACTTCTGGCCCCGGGCGATCGGCGGCGAGGTGCCCCGGCTGCTGGAGCGCAAGGTGCAGCTGGTCGCCGAGGCGGCCGGCCGGTCCGGCCTGCGGGTGCAGCGCACCGAGCTGCGCGACCTGACCAGCGAGATCGAGTGGGCCAAGGTCACCCAGATCGTCCCCGACGACTATCCGGCCGCGGTGCTCAAGACCGGCCGCGAGGCCCCGCGCGACGCGGCCGAGATCGCCCGGGTCTACGCCACCTACGAGCAGACCAAGCGCGACCGCGGCGTGATCGACTTCGAGGACGTGCTGCTGCTGACCGCGGCCATCCTGGAGGACCGCCCGGAGATCGCCGAGCGGGTCCGGGCCCAGTACCGGCACCTCACGGTGGACGAGTACCAGGACGTCTCGCCGCTGCAGCAGCGCCTGCTGGAGCAGTGGTCCACCGGCGGCGCCAGCCTCTGCGTGGTCGGCGACGCCAGCCAGACGATCTACTCCTTCACCGGCGCCACCCCCGACCACCTGCTGAACTTCCGCCACCGCCACCCCGAGGCAACCGTGGTCAAGCTGGTCCGGGACTACCGCTCCACCCCCCAGGTGGTCCACCTGGCCAACGGCCTGCTGGCCAAGGCCCGCGGCCAGGCCGCCCAGCACCGCCTGGAGCTGGTCTCGCAGCGCGAGGCGGGCCCGGCCCCGGTCTACGTCGAGTACGCCGACGAGCCCACCGAGGCCGAGGCCACCGCCCGGGAGATCCGCGCCCTGCTCGGCCGGGGCGTGCGGGCCAGCGAGATCGCGGTGCTGTTCCGGACCAACGGGCAGTCCGAGGTCTACGAGCAGGCCCTCGCCGACCTGGGGATCTCGTACCAGCTCAAGGGCGCCGAGCGGTTCTTCGAGCGCCCCGAGGTGCGGGACGCGGTGATGCTGGTGCGCGGTGCGGCCCGGGCCTCCGACGACCCGCTGACGGCCGACAGCCCCGCGCTGGCCGGGCAGGTCCGCGCGGTGCTGGCCACCCGGGGCTTCACCCCGGAGCCGCCGTCCGGCTCGGGCACGGTGCGCGAGCGCTGGGAGTCGCTGGCGGCCCTGGTGCGGCTGGCCGAGGAGTTCGAGTCGGCCCGCCTGACGGCCGGTCAGCCGGCCGACCTGGCGGCCTACGTGGCCGAGCTGGACGCCCGTGCGGCCGCCCAGCACGCCCCCGCCGTCGAGGGCGTCACGCTGGCCTCGCTGCACGCCGCCAAGGGCCTGGAGTGGGACGCGGTCTACCTGGTCGGCCTGACCGAGGGCACCCTGCCGATCATCTACGCCAAGACCGACGAGCAGATCGAGGAGGAGCGCCGGCTGCTCTACGTCGGCGTCACCCGGGCCCGGGTCCACCTGTCGCTCTCCTGGGCGCTCTCCCGCTCCCCGGGCGGCCGGGCCAGCCGCAAGCCCACCCGCTTCCTGGACGGCCTGCGGCCCGGCTCCTCGTACTCCGGCCCCACCAGCCGGGGCGGCCGGGGCGGCGTCGAGCAGGGCGCCGAGCGCTCCGGCGGCCGCAAGGTCCGCGGCCCGGTCAAGTGCCGGGTCTGCGACAGGACGCTGACCGAGGCGGTCGAGCGCAAGCTGCGCCGCTGCGAGAGCTGCCCCTCGGACATGGACGAGGCGCTGTACGAGCGGCTGCGCGAGTGGCGCTCCGTGCAGGCGAAGAAGCAGGGGGCTCCGGCCTACGTGGTGTTCACCGACGCGACCCTGATGGCGATCGCCGAGGCGGTGCCCTCCAGCGAGCGCGAGCTGGCCCTGATCTCGGGCGTCGGCGCGATGAAGCTGGACAAGTACGGTGCCGACGTGCTCTTGTTGTGTGCTGGCGAGGAGCCCACGGACGAGTCCGAGGCCACCGTCGAGGGGCTTCGGGGGGAGTCCGAGGAGCAGGCGTGAAGCCGCTTCCGGGAGCCGCCCGAGTCACTCCGCGAAACTCGCCGGAAAAATAGTTTGCGCGCCGTACACGGGGCGCAATAGCCTGCCGGAGCGGTCAAGGGAACGAGATCGCAAGGCCTCGGAAGGCTCCCTTCCGCACGCCTGCCAGCAGTACCGCAGTACCTGCATGACCGTCCAAACATCCGAACATCGGGGCCCGGGGGACTGGGCCGCGCGAGACGCCGAGAGGAGGCGAAGACAGTGGAAACCAAGATGATCACCAACCTGACTGGCCAGACCGTCGTCGCCGTGCCCTCGTGCGTCTCCTCGCAGGTCGTCACCGCTCCCTTCGGTCTGGGTCTCAACGGCACCGGTGTCTCCGGCGTTGTCAGTGGCTCCGGCATTAATGGCCTGGGCGGCAACGGCACCCGCGGCACCTCCGTCGAGACGGGTCTGTCCCTTGCCGGGGCGGCGTTCGGCGGCGGTCGTGGACTGCGCAGTGAGCGACCGCTCCAGGCATCGAAGGCAATCCAGGTAGACGCCGAGCATGGCGCCTATGCGGCGGCCGTCGATGCCGGGGCCCACCAGAAGCAGGACGAGAAGCAGATCGAGGCCAAGGCCGCCTTCGCAGGCGCCGAGGCCGTCCGGATGTGGGCCTTCCGCGGCCCCGAACCCTGGAGAGTTCGAACCTGAGTAGCCTCAGGTCGGAGCCTCCAGGGCCGCGGAACCCGTCTCACACCGGGATTCGCGGCCCTTCTGTTTTGTCCGGTACGTCAAGACCCAGCCTGGACCTTCGGGTCCTCCGGTCCAGCCCCACCAGTCAGCTGGCCGGAACCACAAGCAAAGACGAGGAAGACGCCACAGTGTCCACGGTCATCACGCCGCCACTCCCGTCCGTACCGACAGACATCACCAAGGCCGACCAGGCCGACCCCCCGGAGGTTTCTCTCATGCAGCTCACCGCGATCGACGAGGCCGAGGTCAACGGCCAGCCCATCCCCTGCCGGGCCTTCGACCCGGAGGTCTTCTTCGCCGAGACCCCCGCCGACGTCGAGTACGCGAAGTCGCTCTGCGGCACCTGCCCCGTCAAGGAGGCCTGCCTGGCCGGCGCCCTCGAGCGGCGCGAGCCGTGGGGCGTCTGGGGTGGCGAGCTCTTCGTCCAGGGCGTCGTCGTCGCCCGCAAGCGCCCCCGGGGCCGTCCGCGCAAGACCGAGGTCATGGCGTGAACCCCGCGATGACCACCGCAGTGCCCGCCCGACGGGGAGAGCAGCCCCCGCTGGGCACCACCACACTGCGCCGGTCGGTCCGCGTCGCCACAGCCAAGGTCGACGCAGCCGCGAACCCCCGTCCGTTTCCGAGCACGTACCACGAGCAGGACCACCACATGACCCCCGCAGCCGACAAGACCGCCCGCGCCGACCAGGCCAAAGAACTTCTGATCCAGAACAGGACCCGCGAGATGCAACTCATGCAAGAAACCCTGGCCCGTGCCCATATGCAGGAACGACTGCACGAGGCCGAACACCAACGGATGGGCGAGCGCCTCGACCGCGCCGCCCGACTGATGCGGAAGGCCGAGCGTGCCTCGCTCCGCGCCCGCAAGGCCCTCGCCGTCGCGGTCATGTGAGACCTGACGGACCGAGAGGTGACGGAGTGACAACCGCGTAGGCCCACGCGGCGCGTCGTTCCAGTGGTACCAACAGCAGTGCCCCGCAGTGACATTCCCCGAACGCCGATGGCCGCCCTCCTCCAGGAGGGCGGCCATCGGCGCGTTCTGACGGAGTCTCAGCCCTCTGCGGGCTCGGCGACCGGTGCGGCGAAGCCGGGTAGCCACTCCAGCATCTCGGCGCGGAACGGGGCCTTGGCGCCGAGCTGGCAGAGCACCCCGATGGTGGAGAGGGTGACCCGGTGGATCAGCAGGTAGGCGGGCGGCAGGTTGAGCTGCTTGCCCAGGTCGTACGCGGGCGAGCGCGGGTCGGCGATCCGGGCCGCCTGGGCCCGCATCCAGGCCCGGGTGAAGTGGAAGACCTCGACCGTGGCGGGCTCGATGATCGGCAGCAGGTAGTCCAGCACCGCCGTCGGGTCCAGCTTGATCGAGGGCTTGACGAAGCCCTCCTCGCGGAGCATGTCCAGCACGCCGTCGGCGTCCCCGGCCAGGGCCATCCGGAGCGAGTCGCCGATCGGGGAGGGCAGGCCGCCGGGCAGTCTGTCCACCGTGCCGAAGTCCAGCACGCCCAGCCGCCAGCCCTCGGCCGGGCCGTCGTCCTTGATCAGCCGGAAGTTCCCCGGGTGCGGGTCGGCGTGCAGCAGGCCCGTCCGGGACGGGCCGGCGAACAGGAAGCGGGCGATCAGCTGCCCCGCCCTGTCCCGCTCCTCCTGGGTGCCGCCGCTGATCACCTCGGAGAGCGGGGTGCCGTCCAGCCACTCGCTGACCAGCACCTGGTCGGCCTGGGCGACCACCTTCGGGACGGTGATGTCCGGGTCGTCGGCGAACTCCTCGGCGTGCCGGCGCTGGGCCTCGGCCTCCAGCGCGTAGTCCAGCTCCTCCGCCACCCGCTCGCGCAGCTCGGTGATCAGGGGCTTGATGTCCAGGCCGGGGATCAGCGGCCCGAGCAGCCAGGCCACCCGGCTGAGCTGGGTCAGGTCGGAGAGCAGGGCGTCGCCCGCGCCCGGGTACTGGATCTTGACGGCCACCTGCCGGCCGTCCTTCCAGACGGCGCGGTGCACCTGGCCGATCGAGGCCGCGGCGGCCGGGCGGTCGTCGAAGCTGCGGAAGTTCTTGCGCCAGTCCTTGCCGAGCCGCTCGGCCAGCGCCGCGTGCACCTTGGCGGAGGGCATCGGGGGAGCGGCGTCCTGAAGCTTCGTCAGGGCGGCCCGGTAGGGGCCGGCCACCTCCTCGGGCAGTGCGGCCTCGAAGACGGACAGCACCTGCCCGAACTTCATCGCCCCGCCCTTGAGCTCCCCGAGCACCTTGAACAGCTGGTCGGCGGTGGCCTGCTGGAGCTCGGCGGTGACCACCTCGGCCGAGCGGCCGCCGATCCGCCGCCCCAGACCGAGGGTGGCCCGGCCCGCCATCCCGAGCGGCAGGGCGGCCAGCCGAGCCGTCCGGGTCACTGCCTTGCGCGGAAGATCGCTCACCCCAGGGCCTCCCTGCTACGACGCCCGTGGGTGGGCGTGTCACTACGCCATTGTGCCCGCTCCGGATGCGGGCCCGGCCGGACTGTGACCAGCGGATCACGGCTCCGCCCACGGCCCGCTCACCGGGGAGGGGCGATCACCTCCGTCCGGTGCACCGGCGGGCCGGAGGGCCAGGTGCAGCCGCAGGCCGGATGGGTGGGAAGCCGCAGGCGGCGGGCCATGCCGTCGGCAGCGGAGACCTCGCACCAGCCGTCCACGCTGGGCGGGCGGACGCCGTCCAGCCAGAGCTCCACGTGCAGGGCGGCCAGCCCCGCGACGGTGGTGGCGAGCGCGCTGTCACAGGCGGGGGTGCGGGGGCGCCCGGCGCCCTCCTCGCCGAGCTGGGCGAGCAGCCGGGGCCAGGCCTCGTCCTCGTCCCGTCTGGTCAGGGTGGCGCAGGCGCCGCAGGCCGAGGCGCCGGGCAGCACCAGCGGGCCGACCACCCCGAGGTGCTCCAGCACCCCGACGTAGAGGTGCGGCACCCCGGCGCGCATCAGCTTGTGCGCCTCGGCCGCCACCCCGGCGAAGGCGCCGGCGCCGTCCCGGGGGGCCAGCACCACCAGGGCGGGTGGCGGCTCGTCCGCGGGCCGGCGGCGCCGCTGCTCCGCGGCCGGGGTGCCCGAGGTGCGGTGCACCACCTCCCTGGCGGCGGTGGTGCGCAGCCGCCCGACGTCCGTCGGCGGGTACCCGGCGGGGGAGCAGTCCCGGGCGGTGACCCGGCCCCGGTCGGTGAGGGTGACGGTGCCGACGCCCCCGGCGGCCAGCACCGCGCCGATCGCTGCCCCGACCCGGCCGGCCCCGTGCACCTCCACCCGGGAGGCGGCCCGGCCGCGGAGCACCGCCGGGGCCTCGCCGGGGGCGGGGTGCACCAGGGAGAGTGACGCCACGTCAGGGCCGAGCAGCTCCTGGCGGGCCCGGGGGAAGCCGCCGAGGGCGGCCTGCCCGGCCTCGGCGTCGTCCAGCAGCCCGGCCTGCTCCAGCGAGCCGAGCAGCTCCTCGGCCACCTCCCGGCCGAGCCCGAGCCGCTCGCCGGCCTCCAGCAGGGCCGGCCGCTCCCGGCTGCCGTCCAGCAGCTCCAGGAAGGCGGCCACCGGCTGGCCGACCTCCTCCACCACCCGTGCGTGCCGGTGCACGGTGCCGAACTGCAGGGTCGATCCGTCCCGCCAGAGGCGGGAGAGCGCGGGCTTCACCATCGGTCGCACGGGCACCTCCGGGGAGGGTGGGGCAGAGCTGACAGAGGCAGCATGCCCGACCCGGGGGCCGTCCCGCCGAGGCCTGTCCACAGGCCCGGTGGGCTGGTACGACGATCGTTCTGCACAGCCTGTGGACAACCGGGGGCCCCGAGTTGACGGTGCCCGCACCGGTGGAGGCCGGCCGTCGGTGCCGCGGGGTACCGTCGGTTGCCATGGCGACCGAACAGGACTTCCGACGGCAGGGCCCGGCAGCGGGCGGCCCCTCAGCGCGGGGCACGTCCCCGCACGCCCCCGGCGAGCCCCTGACGGCCTCCGGCGAGCCCCTGGTCGAGGTCCGGCGCAGCGCCCGCCGCAGCCGCACCGTCTCCGCCCACCGCGAGGGCGACCGCACCGTGGTGCTGATCCCGGCCCGGATGTCGCTGGCCGAGGAGCGGCGCTGGGTGGCCAAGATGGTGGAGCGGCTGGCCCGGCAGGAGAGCCGCCGCGAGCTCGGCGGGGACCAGGAGCTGGCGGCCCGGGCCGAGCGGCTCTCGGCGGCCTACCTGGGCGGCCGGGCCCGCCCCAGCGTGGTCCGCTGGGTCACCAACCAGAACTCCCGCTGGGGCTCCTGCACCCCGGCCGAGCGCAGCATCCGGCTCTCCCACCGCCTGCGGGGCATGCCCGAGTACGTCGTGGACTACGTGCTGCTGCACGAGCTGGCCCACCTGCTGGAGGCCGACCACGGCCCGGCCTTCTGGGCCCTGCTGGAGGCCTACCCGCGCACGGAACGGGCCCGCGGGTACCTGGAGGGCGTGGCCGCCGCTCCCAGGCTCCCGCAGGCCCGTCAGGATCCCGCCGAGGAGGCCGGTTAACGCTCCGTCAGCTTCCGCGCCAGCTCGACCAGTTCGCGCACCGCGTCGTCGGTGGGCTCGGGCAGGGCGTCGAAGGCGAACCAGCCCAGCTCCAGCGACTCCTCGCTGATCAGCGCCTCGGCCCCGGCCGGGGCCAGCGCGACGTACTGCACGTCCAGGTGGGTGTTCTCCGGCCCGGCCTTGCCGGTGCAGCGGACGGTGTGCCGGTCCAGCTTCACCGGCACCGGGGCGCCGTCCACCGCGAGCAGCTCCAGCCCGGCGATGCCGGACTCCTCGGTGGCCTCGCGCAGCGCGGCGGCGGCCAGCGTGGCGTCGCCGGGCTCGCAGTGCCCGCCCATCTGCAGCCAGAGGCCGACCTTGGGGTGGAGCGTCAGCAGCACCCGCCCGGCCGCCGGGTCGACCACCAGGGCGCTGGCGGTGATGTGGGCGGGCAGGTTGGAGCGCCAGAGGCCCTCCGGATGCGCGGCCAGGTGGGCCAGGTAGTCCTGCCGGAGCAGGTCCTGCCCGGCGTCGGCCACGGTCCAGTCGGTCAGTGCGCGGACCGCGTCCGCGTGCAGGGTGGTGCTCACTCGCCCTTGCCGTCCTCGTCCTCGTCGTCCTTCTTCGCGCCGGCCCCGCCCTCGGAGCCGGCCGCGGCCTCGCCGAGCAGCTTGTCCAGCTCGGAGAAGTCGATGCCGCCCTCCAGGGAGTCGCCCGGGCCCCGGTGCACGAAGCCGTCCGGGTCGTCCAGGTCGGCGGCGGTGGGCAGCATGTCGGGGTGCTCCCAGAGGGCGTCCCGGCCCTCGACGCCGCGGGCGTCGGCCAGCGAGGCCCAGAGCCGGGAGGCGTCGCGCAGGCGGCGCGGTCGCAGCTCCAGGCCGACCAGGGTGGCGAAGGTCTGCTCGGCGGGGCCGCCGGCCGCGCGGCGGCGGCGGACGGTCTCGCGCAGCGCCCCGGCCTGCGGCAGGTGCGGCTCGGCGGCGGCGTGCACCACCGCGTCCACCCAGCCCTCGACCAGCGCCAGGGCGGTCTCCAGCCGGGCCAGCGCGGCCTTCTGCTCGGGGGTGTCCTCGGGCTGGAGCAGCCCGTTGCCGAGCGCCTCCTGCAGCGCCTCGGGGTTGGACGGGTCGAGCTGGCCGACCAGCTCCTCCATCCGGGTGGTGTCCACCTTGATGCCGCGGGCGTAGGCCTCGACGGCGCCGAACAGGTGCGCCCGCAGCCACGGCACGTGGGCGAAGAGCCGCTGGTGGGCGGCCTCGCGCAGGGCCAGGTAGAGCCGGACCTCCTCGGCGGGCACGCTCAGGCCCTCGCCGAACTCGGCCACGTTCTGCGGCAGCAGCGCGGCCTTGCCGGCCGGGGCCAGCGGCAGGCCGACGTCGGTGGAGCCGACCACCTCGGCGGCCAGGGCGCCCAGCGCCTGGCCGATCTGGGTGCCGAACATGGCGCCGCCCATGGAGCGCATCATGCCCATCAGCGGCCCGGCCATCGCCTGCATCTCCTCGGGCAGCACGCCGCCCATGGCGTTGCCGACCCGCTCGGCCACCGGGTCCACCAGGTCCTTCCAGACCGGCAGGGTGGCCTCCACCCACTCGGCCCGGCTCCAGGCCACGGCGGTGCCCGCGCCGGAGGGGAACTCCGTCGCCGAGTCCAGCCAGAGGTCGGCCAGCCGGACGGCCTCGGCCACCGCCGAGCGCTCGGTGGCGCTGACCGAGCGGTCCTTGCTCTTCCCCTCGGGCTGCTCGGCGACCACGGTCTGCCGGGCGATGTCCCGGGCCAGGTCCCAGTTCACCGGGCCGCCCTCGAAGGAGAGCATCTGGCCGAGCTGCTGGAAGGCGGCGCCGAGGTCGTTCGGGTTGAGGTTGCCGAACATCGCCCCGAACGGGTTGTCCCCGGGGGCGCCGGAGCCCGCACCGGGGGCGCCCATGCCGAAGAGTGCGCCGAACGGATTGGCCCCGCCGAAGCCGAACGGCTGCTGCGGCGGGGTGGCGCCGGAGCTCTCGTCCTTCTTGTCCTTGTCGCCCTTGGCCTTGCCGTCCTCGGGCTCCTCAGGAGGAACGCCGAATCCGAAGGGAAGGTCGCTCACGGGGTCCTCGATCCGGTCGGCCGTCACGCAAGTGGTGTGGCGGGGGCTGCGACGCCCGGGGAAAACCACCGGCGGGATCGCGGCCCGACCGCGCCGGGTGCACCGCCGGGGCCGTGCCTCGGGCAGGATGGACGTACAAGACACTCGTACGTACGCACATAAGCTAACCGTGGAGGATGGCCGGTGAGTTCCCCGCCCTCGGACGTTCGCTCTGGGCTGACCGGAGGAGAGGACGTCCCTGCCACCGCGGGTTCGCCGCCTCCAGCCTACGGCGGCAAGCCGCTGACCGTGGCCGTGACCGGCGCCGCCGGAGTGCTCGGCGAACGGGTGGCCGCCCGCCTGGTGGCCTCGCCCTCGGTGCGCAAGGTGCTGGCGCTGGACGACCGGCGGGGCGAGGTGCCCGGGGTGCTCTGGCGGGTGCTGGACGTCCGGGACCCGGCGGTGGCCGAGCGGCTGGCCGGGGTGGACGTGGTGGTGCACCTGGCGATGGACCTGGGGATGGAGTCCGACCCGCGCGCCCGGAGCGCGTACAACGTGCGGGGCGCGCAGACGGTGATCACCGCCGCCGCGGCCGCCGGGGTCTCCCGGGTGGTGCTCTGCACCTCGGCGATGGTCTACGGCGCACTGCCGGACAACGAGGTGCCGCTGGCCGAGTCGGCCGAGCTGCGGGCCACCGAGGAGGCCTCGCTGGTCGGCGACCTGCTGGAGATCGAGCGGCTGGCCCGCCGCGCGCCCCGGGCGCACCCGGGCCTCCAGGTGACGGTGCTGCGCCCGGCCGTGGTGGTCGGCCCCGGCATCGACACCGTGCTGACCAGGCACTTCGAGGCGCCCCGGCTGCTGGTGGTGGCGGGCTCCCGGCCGTGCTGGCAGTTCTGCCACGTGGACGACCTGGCGGCGGCGCTGGAGTACGCGGTGCTCGGCCTGGTCGAGGGCGAGGTGACGGTCGGCTGCGACGGCTGGCTGGAGCAGGAGGAGGTGGAGGCGCTCTCCGGCATCCGCCGGATGGAGCTGCCCGCCGCCCTGGCGCTCGGCACCGCCGCCCGGCTGCACCGGCTCGGCCTCACCCCGGCCCCGGCGGGGGACCTGGCCTACACCATGTACCCCTGGGTGGTCTCCGGCTCCCGGCTGTACGAGGCGGGCTGGCGGCCCACGCTCAGCAACGAGGAGGTGCTGGCCGAGCTGCTGGAGCAGGTCGCCGGGAAGCACGCGGTGGCAGGGCGGCGCCTCGGCGGCAAGGAGGCCACGGCCGGGCTGGGCGCGGCGGGCGCCACGGTGGCGCTGGTCGGCACGGCGGCGCTGGTGCGGCAGATGCGCAAGCGGCGGCGGATCTGACGGCGGTGGACCTGACGGAGTGTCGGCGGGCTTGGAGCTTTCCGCAGTGCGGAATGCTCCAATCGTGATGCGGAAGGCTCTTGTCGCGAGCCCGGGGGGATGAGGAATCATGGGGAGCATGTCCGAGAACCACGACCCCATCCGGCTGCTGGCCATCCGCGAGACCCCGCTCTCGCTGGACGAGGTGTACGAGGCGGTCGGCGACGACGCCGCCGGCGGCACCACCGTCTTCGTCGGCACGGTGCGGGACCACGACGGCGGCAAGTCGGTCTCCGCGCTGGAGTACAGCGCGCACCCGACCGCCGAGGCGGAGATGCGCCGGATCGCCGAGAAGATCGTCGCCGAGTTCCCGGTCCGGGCGCTCGCCGCGGTGCACCGGGTGGGCCGGCTGGAGATCACCGACAAGGCCGTGATCGTCGCGGTCTCGTGCCCGCACCGGGGCGAGGCCTTCGCGGCCGCCCGGCGGCTGATCGACGACCTCAAGCACGAGGTGCCGATCTGGAAGCACCAGGTCTTCGCCGACGGCGAGGAGGAGTGGGTCGGCGCCGGCTCCTGCTGACCGGTCCGGCCGCTCCGGCGGGTACGGCCGTTCGGTCGTGCCCGGTCACGTTCGGGCGCACCCGGTCATACGAATACTCCGCCGAGCTGAGCGCGCTCCCCGCGCCGTAACCCGAATGGCGCCGTCACCGTTGGACTCCCGGGTGGTTAATCTGCTCATACGAACGAGGAGCTGGGAGTTGGGGACATGGCTGCGCTCGCCTGGTTGATCATTCCTGTGGTGGCGGCGCTCTGCGCCATGGTCTGGGCCGGCTGGGCCGCCCGCACCCCCAGGGCCACCGGCGATCCCGCCTCGCTCGCCGAGCACCAGCGGTTCAAGGCGGCGATGGAGCGCAGCACCTCGGCCGGCGGGGAACGGGACCGGTGACCCGGGCGGCGCGGTGACGGTTCCGTCCCGTACTGTCGGTCCCATGCCACGCCGCTCCGCGACGATGCTCGCCGCCACCCTGCTGCTCATAGCACTGCTCTGCGCGTCGGTCTTGATGAAGGTCCCGTACACGGAGATGAGCCCGGGCCCGACGTACAACACGCTCGGGACGCAGGAGAACAGCGACAAGCCGGTGATCCAGATCACCGGCCACGAGACCTACCCGACCAGCGGCCACCTCAACATGACGACGGTTCAGGTGACGGGGGCCAAGTACGAGCCGAGCCTGGTCTCGGCGGTGGTCGGCTGGCTGCGCGGGGACGTGCTGGTGGTGCCGCACGACAACGTCTACCCCGAGGGGCAGACCGACCAGGAGGCGCAGCAGCAGAACGCGGAGGAGTTCGCCTCCTCCGAGGACAGCGCCAAGACCGCGGCGCTGAACCAGCTGGGCATCCCGATCGGCAGCGAGGTGATCGTCAACTCGGTGGTGGCGGGCGGCCCCTCCGACGGCAAGCTGCACGCGGGCGACCGGATCCTCGCGGTGGACGGCACCACGATCACCACCGACACCCAGGTGGCCGAGCAGGTCACCAAGCACAAGCCGGGCGAGGAGGTGGTCTTCACCGTCCTGCCCAAGGACAAGGAGGCGGGCTCCGGCGAGCAGCAGCGGGTCGTCATCACCACCGCCAAGGCCCCCGACTCCGACCGGGCGGTCGTGGGCATCCGCCCCCGGGTGAACCACACCTACCCGTTCAAGATCGAGATCGGTCTGCAGGACGTCGGCGGTCCCAGCGCCGGGCTGATGTTCGCCCTCGGCATCGTGGACAAGCTGACCCCGACCGACCTGACCGGCGGCACGTTCGTGGCCGGCACCGGCACCATCACCGACGAGGGCAAGGTCGGCCCGATCGGCGGCATCTCGATGAAGCTGATCGCGGCCCGGGACAAGGGCGCCCAGTACTTCTTCACCCCGGCCGACAACTGCGCCGAGGCCTCCAAGAACACGCCGGAGGGCCTCCGCCTGGTGAAGGCGGAGACCCTCGACAGCGCACTGAAGTCGCTGGACCTGATCCGGGAGGGCAAGGCGGCGGACCTGCCGTCCTGCAAGGCCGCCTGACCCGGGGTCAGCCCTGGGAGAAGCCCTAGGAGAAGGTGGAGAGCAGCGCCTCGGTCAGGCCGGGGACCAGCTCCGGGCCGGTCAGCACCTCGCGGGCGACGTCCTTGGAGCGCAGCCGCAGCGCGATCTCCTTCTTGCCGTCGCGCAGCACGGCGGCGGTGATCCGGACCTCCTCGCGGCCCGGCTGGTTGGCCACCCACTCGGCGATCTGGGCCTCGGTGGCGTTCTTCGGGCGGGTCTGCTCGGCGCCCGGCGGAAGCATCTGACGCTCCACCACCAGGGCGCAGCCGGCCACCTGCTCGGGCCAGGCGATGGTGCCGAGGAACTTGTCCAGCTCCATGCCGGCGGGCAGTTCGTCCTGCTCGACCGGGGTCAGCCCGTCGTCGTCCGGGCCCAGGCCGAGCTGCTTGGCCAGCCGCGGGTCCTGGCGGCGCAGGGCGGCGCTGTCGACCAGGGCGAACAGCCGGGCCGGGAGGTCCCAGCCGAGGGTGGCGGCGTACTCGTCGATCTCCAGCGCGGCGCGGGTCAGCGGGGAGGCGGCGGGCGGCTTGCCGCCGGCCAGGGCATCAAGGGCATCGGACATGGCTCCATCCTCACACGGCGGCGGGTGCGGTCCGCGCAGGGCGTGGGGTGGGGTGGGTCGCCTGCGGCGGGCTCGTGGGGGCGGAGGAGGGGGAGAGGCGGGTGGGGCCGCGGGGGCGGGGGGTGGGGGAGTGCCGCCGTCCGACCGGACGGAGTGCGTGAAGTCGTGGTGAACCGTGGGAACTCAGGTAAAGAGCCATTAAGTTGCATCAGGAGACCCGCCCGAAATCTGACGACACGACACACCAGAGGTGCCCCCTTGGTTTTCCAGATGCCGGACCGCCCGCAAGGCCCGGGCTTCCGTGCCAGAGTCGGCCCGCCCTCCCGCCGCACCCGGGTGCTCCTGCTGACCGCAGGTGTCCTCGCGGTGCTGTTCCTGCTGTTCGTGATGTTCGCGGGTCTTTGGACGGACTGGCTCTGGTTCAAGTCGCTCCACTACTCCTCCGTGTTCACCGCCCAGCTCTGGACCAAGGTGGGCCTGTTCGCCGTCTTCGGTCTGGCGATGGCGGTGGTGGTCGGACTGAACGTCTGGCTGGCGCACCGGCTGCGCCCGCCGCTGGCCGCGATGTCGGTGGAGCAGCAGAGCCTGGACCGCTACCGGATGGGCGTGGCGCCCTACCGGAAGTGGCTGCTGATCGGGATCTCGCTGCTGACCGGCCTGGTGGCCGGCGCGGCGGCGGCCGGTCAGTGGCGGACCTGGATGCTGTGGACCAACCAGACGCCGTTCGGGGTGAAGGACAGTCAGTTCCACCTGGACGTCTCGTTCTACGCCTTCGAGCTGCCCTGGTACGAGTTCCTGCTGGGCTTCGCGTTCAGTGCGGTGATCGTCTCGCTGCTGGCGGCCGCGCTGGTGCACTACCTGTACGGCGGGCTGCGCCTGCAGGGCCCCGGCCGCAAGGCCAGCCCGGGCGCGCAGGGCCACCTGGCGGTGCTGCTGGGCGTGTTCGTGCTGCTGAAGGCGGTCGCGTACTGGCTGGACCGGTACGCGCTCGCGGTGAAGACCGGCGGCTACAAGGGCGTGGACGGCTGGACCGGGCTGCGCTACGTGGACGCCAACGCGTTCCTGCCGGCCAAGACCATCCTGTTCTTCGTGGCGATCATCTGCGCCCTGCTGTTCTTCCTCACCCCGATCCGCAAGACCTGGGCCCCGGCCCTGATCGGCTTCGGGCTGATGGCGCTCTCGGCGGTGCTGATCGGCGGGCTCTACCCGGCGATCGTGCAGCAGTTCCAGGTCAAGCCGAACGAGCAGGCCAAGGAGACGCCGTACATCCAGAAGAACATCGACGCCACCCGGCAGGCGTACGGCATCGCCGACAGCGAGACGCAGCAGTACTCGCCCAAGGCGTCCACCTCCACCGAGGCGCTCAAGCAGGACGCGCAGACCATCGCCGACATCCGGCTGCTCGACCCGAACGTGGTCTCGCCGACCTTCCAGCAGATCGAGCAGCAGCGGTCGTACTACAAGTTCCCGAAGACGCTGGACGTCGACCGGTACACCAACGGCCAGATCGGCGGCCAGGACACCGTGATCGGCCTGCGCGAGCTGGACCTCAACGGGGTGCAGCAGCGGAACTGGATCAACGACCACTTCAAGTACACCCACGGCTACGGCGTCGTCTCGGCCAAGGGCAACCAGGTCAACGACAAGGGCCAGCCGGTCTTCACCGAGTCGGGCCTGCCGTCCACCGGGGCGCTGGGCGACTACCAGCAGCGGATCTACTACGGCGAGGAGACCAAGACGTACTCCATCGTCGGCGGCTCCAACGACGAGATCGACTACTCCACCGACAACGGGGACAAGACCTACAAGTACACCGGCGACAGCGGCGTCTCGCTGGACAACCCGTTCACCCGGGCCGCCTACGCGGTGCGCTTCGCCGAGCCGCAGATCCTGTACGCCGGCGCCATCACCGACGGCGCCAAGGTGCTCTACGACCGCACCCCCAAGGAGCGGGTGGAGAAGGTCGCCCCGTGGCTGTCGATCGACGCCGACCCGTACCCGGTGGTGCAGGACGGCAAGCTGGTCTGGGTGCTGGACGGCTACACCACCTCGGACGGCTACCCGTTCGCCTCCAAGACCACCCTGGGCGACGTCACCAAGGACTCGCTGACCGACCAGCGCGGGCGCACGCTCACCACGGTCAACAAGGTCAACTACATCCGGAACTCGGTGAAGGCGACCGTGGACGCCTACACCGGCGAGGTGACGCTCTACCAGTGGGACGACGCCGACCCGGTGTTGAAGACCTGGATGAAGGCCTTCCCCGGCACGGTCGAGGCCAAGGACAAGATCCCGTCCGCGCTGATGCCGCACCTGCGGTACCCGCAGGACATGTTCAAGGTGCAGCGCGACCTGCTCGGCATGTACCACATGACGGACGCCAACTCCTTCTTCAACGGCACCGACATCTGGCAGGTGCCGGTGGACCCGACCACCAACACCGGTGACGTGCAGCCGCCGTACTACATGACGGTGCGGATGCCGGACCCGGCGGTGACCCAGGCGAGCTTCTCGCTGACCACCACCTTCGTGCCCAGCAAGCGGGACAACCTGGCCGCCTTCATGGCCGTCAGCGCGGACCCGGGGCCGGAGTACGGCAAGATCCGCATCCTCAAGGTGCCGGGCGACTCCAACACGCTCGGTCCCAAGCTGGTGCAGTCGCAGTTCAACTCCAACGCCGACGTGGCGAACAAGCTGAACACCCTGAAGATCGGCGGCGACTCCGAGGTCGAGTACGGCAACCTGCTGACCCTCCCGGTCGGTGGCGGCCTGCTCAACATCGAGCCGGTCTACGTCCGCGGCCGCGGCGCCAACTACCCGGTGCTGCAGCGGGTGTTGGCGGTCTACGGGAACGACAACGTGGCCTTCGAGAGCACGCTGGAGGAGGCGCTCAAGAAGGTGCTCGGCAACGCGACCACCGGCACCACGCCGACCGCGCCGACCACCCCGGGGACGACGCCCACCACGCCCACCACGCCGACCACCCCGACGACGCCGACCACGCCGGGCACCGGCGACGCGGCGCAGCAGAAGGCGGTGGCCGACGCGCAGAAGGCCTTCAACGACATGGAGCAGGCGCGCAAGGACGGCGACTGGGCCAAGTACGGCGAGGCCCAGAAGGCACTGAAGTCCGCCCTCGACGCCGCGACGGCGGCAGCGCAGCAGAAGGCCGGTTAACGACCTGCTCAGACCCCGTGCTACAGTTGTGAACACAACGACGCGGGGTGGAGCAGCTCGGTAGCTCGCTGGGCTCATAACCCAGAGGTCGCAGGTTCAAATCCTGTCCCCGCTACTCTGAACCGAAGGCCCGGAGATTCATCTCCGGGCCTTCGGTGCTTCCCGGGGCTGATCGCCCGTCAAATGGGCTCACCCGTCCGGGTCGTGCTCCGGTACGATGCGTCCCCGGGGTTTGTGGGGGGCAAGTGTCGGGAAATCGACAAAGCGCTGAAGCAATCTCGCCGGGCTTCGGCCCGCTCCCGCCAAACCTGGCCGGGGCAGGTGTACGCGGGTTGCGGGTGATGCGACGATGGAGCACATGGGGGACGCCGTACGGCAGTTGACTCCCCTGCCCCGGGGAGGTCGCCGTCGCAGCCTCGACGTCCCCGGCGGATGCCGCGGCACTCGGGGGAAGCGGGAGTCGGCATGAGGCTGATCGGAAGGAACGATCCGGGCAGGGCGGACAAGTCGGCCGTGGGGGCGGTCGACACCGAGGCGTGGGCGCAGAGCGAGGAGCCGGCCGCCGCGCTGCCGGCCCAGCGCACCAGCGGCCTGACCGTTCCCCGGGCCGCCGGCTACGGGCCCGACAGCCTGGTCCGGGTGCCCGCCAGGCAGTTCGCGCCCGCCGCGGGCAGCTACGCCGCGCCCGCCGACGAGCCCGAGCCCGACCCGATGAGCTTCGAGTCCGCCCTCGCCGCCCGCGAGCAGGCCGCCCTCGAGGTGAGGCACCGTCAGGCCGCCGACCAGGGCGACCCGAACGCGGCCAGCCAGCTCGGTGCGCTGCTGCTGCGCCGCGGTGACCTGGAGGACGCCGAGCCCTACCTGCGCAGCGCCGCCTCCGCCGGACTGCGGGCCGCCGCCAACAACCTCGGCGTGCTGCTGCACCAGCGCGGCCACCGGGCCGAGGCCGCCCAGTGGTGGCGGCAGGCGGCCGTGGCCGGCTCGGCCCCGGCCGCGCACGCACTCGGTCTGCAGCTGCGCGACCAGGGCGAGGAGGAGGCCGCCGAGTACTGGCTGCACTTCGCCGCCGAGCACGGCCACCCGCTCGGCGCCTACGCGCTGGGCGACCTGATGGAGCACCGGCGCGACGTGCGCGCCGAGCGCTGGTTCAAGGTGTCCGCCGACGCCGGCCACCGGGAGGCCGCCTACCGCCTGGCCCGGATGCGCGAGGCGGCCGGCGACAAGGAGACCGCCGAGACCTGGTACCGCACCGCCGCCGCCCGCAGCCACGCCCGCGCGGGGCTGCGGCTCGGCGTGCTCCTGGAGGAGCGCGGCGACGTGGAGGAGGCGGCGCGCTGGTACCGGCAGGCGGCGCAGAACGGGGAGGCGCGCGCGGCGTGCGCGCTGGGCTTCCTGCACCGCGACGCGGGCGACCTGACCGCTGCCGCCGAGTGGTGGCAGGAGGCGGCCGAGGCCGGTGACGGCAACGCCGCCAACGCGCTCGGCGCCCTGCACGCCGGTCGCGGCGAGGCCGTCGAGGCCGAGCACTGGTACCGGCTGGCGCTGGAGGCCGGCGACCAGAACGGCGCCTTCAACCTCGGCCTGCTCTGCGCGGGCGCCGGGCGCGAGGCACAGGCCGAGCAGTGGTACCGGCGCGCGGCGTACGCCGGGCACCGGGAGGCCTGCAACGCCCTGGCCGTCGTGCTGCTCCAGCGCGGCGACGAGTCCGGGGCCGAGCCGTGGTTCTCGAAGGCCGCCGAGGCGGGGAGCGTCGACGGGGCGTTCAACCTCGGGGTGCTGCACGCCGGGCGCGGGGAGCAGCAGCAGGCGCACGAGTGGTACGCGCGCGCTGCGGCGGAGGGGCACGGGGAGGCGGCGCTGCAGCTCGCGGTCGTCCACGAGCAGCGCGGGCAGCTGACGGGTGCTCTGGAGCGCTACCGCCAGGCGGCGGCGGGCGGTTCGGCCGAGGGCGGCTTCCGGCTGGCCTCGCTGCTGGACCGGCGCGGCGACGCCGACGCGGAGGCCGAGCACTGGTACGCGGTCGCGGCGGACGCCGGGCACCGGCGGGCGCAGGTCCGGATGGGCGTGCGGGCCGCGGAGCGCGGGGCGCTGGAGATCGCCGAGAGCTGGTACCGGCGGGCGGCGGAGGCGGGCAGCCGCAGCGCCGCCTTCAACCTGGGGCTGCTGTTGGCCCGTCAGGACCAGGAGGGCGAGGCCATCGCCTGGTACACCCGGGCCGCCGACGCCGGCCACGGGCGGGCCGCCCTGCGGCTGGCCCTGCTGGCGCTCCGTCGCGGCGAGCCGGTCCAGGCCGAGTCCTGGTGCCGCCGCGCCGCCGACTACGGCCCCCCGGAGGTCACCGAGCGGGCCGCCCGTCTGCTGGGCGCGCTGCACACGGACCTGAGCGCGTAGGCCCCGGAGGGGCCTTCAGGGGCGCGAGGAACTGCGCGCTGGGGAACGGCAGCACCTGCAACCGGCTGACGGCGGTTCAGTTGCCGGTGAGCCGCCTCCCGAAGCGCGCAGTTCCTCGCGCCCCCGGGTCGCTGCCCTGCCGGCCGCCGGGTTCCGAATGCTCTGACTAGCCCTGACTGCACGAAGGGCAGAGGCCCCGGTACGTGACTTCGGCCGCCGAGATGACATAGCCGAAGCGCTCGGCTGCGGGGAGGGCGGCGAGCAGGTCACCCTGGGGGTGGACGTCGCGGATGGAGCCGCAACCGGAGCAGATGAGGTGTTGGTGGGCGTGCCGCGCGTTGGGGTCGTAGCGCTTGGCGCGGCCGTCCGTGGAGACCTCGAGCACCTCGCCCAGGGAGACCATCTCGCCCAGCGTGTTGTAGACCGTGGCGCGGCTGATCTCGGGGAGGCGCTCCACCGCCCGGGCGTGTACCTCGTCGGCGGTGAGGTGCACGTGCTCGCCGTCGAGGACCTCGGCCACCACACGACGCTGCGAGGTCATGCGCCAGCCGCGTCCGCGAAGTCTTTCCAACAGGTCACTCATGCCTGACAGGGTAAGCCAGGTTCTCGACTTGGTTCCAGTGTTGACTTAGACAAAGTCCAAGCTAGGATCGAGCCGAAGCTCAGGCACACGGTTACGACCGACGACCGGACACGCGGAGGCACCCCGACATGACCACCCAGAGCGAGCGGCCCATCCTCACCACGGAGGCCGGTGCGCCGGTCTCGGACAACCAGAACACCGAGACCGCGGGTGTGGGCGGACCGGCGCTGGTCCAGGACCAGCTGCTGTTCGAGAAGCTCGCGCACTTCAACCGCGAGCGCATCCCGGAGCGCGTGGTGCACGCCCGCGGCGCCGGCGCCTACGGCACCTTCACGGTGACCGCGGACGTGACCGCGTACACCCGGGCGAACTTCCTCTCCGAGGTCGGCAAGCAGACCGAGACCTTCCTGCGGTTCTCCACCGTCGCGGGCAACCTCGGTTCGGCCGACGCGGTGCGCGACCCGCGCGGCTGGGCGCTGAAGTTCTACACCGAGGAGGGGAACTACGACCTCGTCGGCAACAACACCCCGGTCTTCTTCATCAAGGACGCGGTGAAGTTCCCGGACTTCATCCACACCCAGAAGCGCGACCCGTACACCGGCTCCCAGGAGGCGGACAACGTCTGGGACTTCTGGGGCCTGTCGCCCGAGTCGACCCACCAGGTGACCTGGCTGTTCGGCGACCGCGGCATCCCGGCGTCCTACCGCCACATGAACGGCTACGGCTCGCACACCTTCCAGTGGGAGAACGAGGCCGGCGAGTACTTCTGGGTGAAGTACCACTTCAAGACCGACCAGGGCATCAAGAACCTCACCGCGGCCGAGGCCGCCGTGCTGGCCGGCGAGGACCCGGACAGCCACCAGCGCGACCTGCGCACCTCGATCGAGAACGGTGACTTCCCGACCTGGACCGTGCAGGTCCAGATCATGCCGGCGGCCGACGCGGCGAACTACCGCTTCAACCCGTTCGACCTGACCAAGGTCTGGCCGCACGCGGACTACCCGCCGATCGAGATCGGCAAGCTGGAGCTCAACCGCAACCCGGAGAACGTCTTCGCCGAGGTCGAGCAGTCGATCTTCTCGCCGGCGCACTTCGTGCCGGGCATCGGCCCGTCGCCGGACAAGATGCTCCAGGGCCGCCTGTTCGGCTACGGCGACGCGCACCGCTACCGGGTCGGCATCAACGCCGACCACCTGCCGGTGAACCGTCCGCACGCCACCGAGGCGAACACCAACAGCCGGGACGGGTACCTCTACGACGGCCGCCACGGCCGGGCGAAGAACTACGAGCCGAACTCCTTCGGCGGCCCGGTGCAGATCGACCGTCCGCTCTGGGCCTCGGTGCCGCTGACCGGCGCCACCGGTGAGAGCGCGGCCCCCTCGCACGCCGAGGACAACGACTTCGTCCAGGCGGGCAACCTCTACCGCCTGTTCTCCGAGGACGAGAAGGCCCGTCTGATCGCCAACCTCGGCGGCTTCATCGCCAAGGTGTCGGCGGACCGCGAGGACATCGTCGAGCGCGCGGTCAACAACTTCCGCCAGGCCGACGCCGACTTCGGCAAGCGCCTGGAGGAGACCGTCCGCGAGCTGCGCACGCAGAAGTAACGGACGTTCAGAGACCGCGGGCCCCGGGTGTGTTCAGTCACCCCCGGGGCCCGCACCAATGTCCGGGGACGCGCCGTCAGACGGTCAGCGCCCGCAGCACCTCGTCGTGCAGCAGCCCGTTGGAGGCCACCGCGTCGGCGCCGCCCGGGCCGTCGACGCCGTCCAGGCCGGTGAAGCGGCCGCCGGCCTCCTGCACCACGATGCAGGGCGCGGCCATGTCCCAGAGCGAGAGCTCGGGCTCGGCCGCCACGTCCACCGCGCCCTCGGCCACCATCATGTAGGACCAGAAGTCGCCGTAGGCGCGGGTGCGCCAGCAGGAGCGGGTGAGGTCCAGGAAGGCGTCCAGCCGGGCGCGCTCCTCCCAGCCGCTGAGCGAGGAGTAGGAGAGCGAGGCGTCCTCCAGGCGGGAGACCTTGGAGACCTCGATCCGGCTGGCCTTGGCCAGGCTGCGGCCGGCGTAGGCGCCCAGGCCCTTGGCGGCCCACCAGCGGCGGTTCAGCGCGGGGGCGGAGACGATGCCGACCACCGGGTGCTGCTCGCCGTCCGGGCCGACCTCCAGCAGGGAGATCAGGGTGGCCCAGACCGGGACGCCGCGGACGTAGTTCTTGGTGCCGTCGATCGGGTCGATCACCCAGCGGCGCGGGCCGGAGCCCTGGAGGCCGAACTCCTCGCCCAGCACCGCGTCCCGGGGCCGGGCCCGGGCGAGCACGTTGCGGACCTGCTCCTCGGCGGCCTTGTCGGCGTCGCTGACGGGGGTGAGGTCGGGCTTGGTCTCGACCTTGAGGTCCAGCGCCTTGAAGCGCTCCATGGTGATCGAGTCGGCCGAGTCGGCGAGGACGTGGGCGAGTCGGAGATCGTCGTGGTAGTCGGCCATGCCGAAAACCCTAGCGAGCCGGGTCCGTCCGGGACCAGTTCGGCTCGCACTGCGGACCGGTCCGTCCCAGACCGGCCGGACTCAGTGGGCGGAGCCGCTGAGCTGGAGGCCGATCACCCCGGCGACCACCAGCGAGATGGAGACCAGCTTGAGCACCGAGGTGGCCTCGTCCAGGAAGACCATGCCGTAGATCGCGGTGCCGGCCGCGCCGATCCCGGTCCACACCGCGTAGGCGGGGCCGACCGGGAGGGTCTTCAGCGAGAGGGTGAGCAGTCCGAAGCTGCCGAGGGCGAAGACCGCGAAGCTGACGGTGGGCCAGAGCTTGGTGAAGCCCTCGCTGAGTTTGAGGTTGATCGCGAAGCCGGTCTCCAGCAGTCCGGCGATGATCACCAAAGCCCAAGCCATCCGAGCCGACTCCCCTCGCGAGGCCGGACCGGCCGGTCCGACCTTCCTATGATCGCCGCGAGGGGGCGGACCGACACTTCTGACGGGCCGAAAGGTGTCGACCAGTCATCTGGACGTCACCTCAGTCGCCCTCCCGGGCCTCCTTGGAGGCCAGCAGCCGGCGCAGCGAGTACAGCCGGGCCTGCTCGGCGTGGCCCTCCTCGACCCAGGCGTCCAGCGCGCAGTCCGGCTCGTCGTGGCTGCAGGCGCGCGGGCACCCCTCCGTGCCGGGCTCCAGGTCGGGGAAGGCCAGGATCACCCGGGACGGGTCGATGTGGGAGAGGCCGAAGGAGCGGAAGCCGGGGGTGTCGATCACCCAGCCCGGCTCCAGGGCCTTCTTCGAGCCGGGCTTGGCCCCGGGCGGCGGGGGCAGCCGCAGCGCCAGCGCCGAGACGGTGGTGTGCCGGCCGCGGCCGGTCACCGCGTTGACGTGGCCGGTGGTCCGCTGACGCTCCGGCACCAGCGCGTTGACCAGGGTGGTCTTGCCGACGCCGGAGTGGCCGATGAAGACGGTGGCCATCCCGCGCAGCCGCTCCCGGACGGTCTCCGCGCCGGTGGTCTCCAGCTCGTCCCGCCGGGTCACCACGTAGTCGATGCCGAGCGGCGCGTACGTCTCCAGCAGCGGCTCGGCCGGGGCCAGGTCGGACTTGGTGAGCACCAGCAGCGGCGTCATCCCGGCGTCGTACGCGGCCACCAGGCAGCGGTCGATCAGCCGGGAGCGGGGCTCCGGGTCGGCCAGCGCGGTGACGATGGCCAGCTGCTCGGCGTTGGCCACCACGATCCGCTCGTACGGGTCGTCGTCGTCCGCGGTGCGGCGCAGCACCGAGCTGCGCTCCTCCACCCGGACGATCCGGGCCAGCGTGTCCGGCTCGCCGGAGAGGTCGCCGACCAGCTGGACCACGTCGCCGACCACCACGCCCTTGCGGCCCAGCTCGCGGGCCTTCATCGCGGTGACCTCGCGCTCGCGCTTGGTCCCGGCCTCGACCAGGCAGGTGATCCGGCCCCGGTCGACGGTGAGCACCATCGCCTCGGAGGCGTCCTCGTGCTTGGGCCGGATCCTGGTCCGCGGCCGCGAGCCCTTGCGGGCCGGGCGGTTGCGGATGTCGTCCTCGTCGGTGTCCTTGCCGTAGCGGCGCATGTCGTGATTCCCCGTCAGCCCCGGCCGAGGAGCTCGGCCCACATCTGCGGGAAGTCCGGCAGGGTCTTCGCCGTGGTGGCCACGTTCTCCACCAGCACGCCGGGCACGGCCAGGCCGAGGACGGCGGCGGCGGTGGCGAGGCGGTGGTCCTCGTAGGTGTGGAAGGTGCCGCCGTGCAGCCTGCGCGGGCGGATCCGCAGGCCGTCGGCGGTCTCGCTGACGTCGCCGCCGAGCTCGTTCAGCTCCTTGGCCAGGGCGGCCAGCCGGTCGGTCTCGTGCAGCCGCAGGTGGGCGATGCCGTAGAGGTGCGACTCGGAGTCGGCCAGCGCCGCGACGGCGGCGATCACCGGGGTGAGCTCGCCGACGTCGTGCAGGTCGGCCTCGATGCCGTGGATCCGGCCGGTGCCGGTGAACTCCAGGCCCTCGTCGGTGAAGGCGCAGGCGCCGCCCATCCGGGTGTAGAGGTCACGGAGCTGGTCGCCCGGCTGGTAGGTGTGCTTCGGCCAGTCCCGGACCGTCACCCGGCCGCCGGTGACCAGCGCGGCGGCGAAGAACGGGGCCGCGTTGGAGAGGTCCGGCTCGACCACCAGGTCACGGCCGATCAGGGCGCCGGGGGTGACCCGCCAGACGTCCTTCTCACCGCCGTCCTCGGGCGCGTCGACCTGGGCGCCGGCCTTGCGGAGCATGTCGACGGTCATCCGGATGTGCGGCAGGGAGGGAACGGTGGAGCCGGTGTTGCGCACCTCCACGCCGGAGTTGTAGCGGGCGCCGGAGAGCAGCAGGGCGCTGACGAACTGGGAGGAGGAGGACGCGTCCAGCTCCACCGTGCCGCCGTCCACCGCGCCGGTGCCGTGCACGGTCAGCGGGAAGCCGCCGCGGCCGCCGTCGTCGATCCGCACGCCGAGGGCGCGCAGCGCGTCGATCACGCCGTGCTGCGGCCGCTCGTGGCTGCGCGGGTCGCCGTCGAAGTGCACCGGGCCGTCGGCCAGCGCGGCCAGCGGGGGCAGGAAGCGCATCACCGTGCCGGCGTTGCCGACGTCCACCTGGGCCGGGCCGCGGAGCCGGCCGGCCGGGATGACCCGCCAGGCCTCGCCGCCGCCGGTGCCGCCGCTGGCGTTGTTGACCGTCTCCTCGACGGTCACGCCGAGGGCGCGCAGGCCGTCCGCCATCAGCTGGGAGTCCCGGCTGCGCAGCGGCCGCCGGACCCACCCGGGGCCGTCGGCCAGCGCGGCCAGCACCAGCGCGCGGTTGGTCGCCGACTTCGATCCGGGGATGGTGACGGTCGCGTCGACGGCACCGCTCGCGACGGGTGCGGGCCACAGCTCTTCGGTCATGCAGTCAGTCTAGGGGCCGTCCCGCCGAGCAAGCCGAGGCCGCGACGCCGGGGCACGCGCCTCGCCGGCTTCTCGTCGGTCGCCGATGCTCCGCATGGACTCCCTCCTCGGCGCCGCCGAGCCACGCACCCCAACGCCGCGGCCCCTTCGGCTTGCTCGGCGGGACGGCCCCTGGGCCGTCCCGGCACGTACCGCTCCGGCGGAGCTGACGGTGGTTCAGGCCAGCAGCCAGGCGGCGCCCAGGGCCAGGGAGACCAGGGCGACCAGCAGGAAGACCGTCACCCAGAGGAGGGGCCCGAGGCCGGTGAGGCGGGCCAGTTGGTCGGCGTCGGTGGACCGGGCTCCCTCGCGGCGGCGCTTGCCCTGGAGCTCCAGCACCGGCCGGACCCCGGCCAGCAGCAGGAACCAGACGCCCGCGTAGGCGAAGGCGGACTGCAGCTGGCTGCCGCCGTACCAGGAGATCAGGAAGAAGGCGCCGCCGGTGACCACCACCGAGAGCAGCCCGTAGAGGTTGCGGATCATCACCAGCAGCCCGGCCAGCAGCACCACCGAGATCCAGAGCAGCTGGGTGACGTGCTGTCCGGCCAGCAGCGCGGCGCCGCCGAGGCCGAGCAGCGGGGGAGCGGTGTACCCGGCGGCGGCGGTGAGGATCATGCCGGGGCCGGTCGGCGGGCCGGAGGAGATGGTCAGGCCGGAGGTGTCCGAGTGCAGCCGGATGCCGGAGAGCCGACGGCGCGTCAGCAGCGCGACCAGCCCGTGGCCGCCCTCGTGCGCGATGGTCACCACGTTCCGGCTGAGCCGCCAGAGCGGCCGGGGCACCACCGCCAGCAGCGCGGCCCCGGCGCAGGCCAGCACCAGCCAGCGCGGCGGGGCCGGCTGGGTGGCGGTGACCGCATCGGTGACCGTCCGCCACAGTCCCGCGAAGTCCATTCCCTACCTCCTCCACCACGCCGGACCGGCAGCCTCCCATGCCAGGACGGCCGGGCGGAACCGTCCGGTTCTGCCCTTCGGGTGAGAACGGCCGTGGCAAGCTGGCCGTCATGTGCGGACGCTTCGCCTCCACCACCGCGCCCGAGGACCTGGTCGGGATCTTCGGCGTCGAGCAGTGGGACCCGACCGAGACCGTCGCGGCCAGCTGGAACGTCGCCCCGACCTCCCCGGCCTTCGTGGTGCTGGACCGCCCGCCGCGGGGCGGCGGTGCGCCGGTGCGCCAGCTGCGGGTGCTGCGCTGGGGCCTGGTGCCGTCCTGGTCGCAGTCGCCGGAGACGGCGGTGAAGATGATCAACGCGCGCTCGGACACCATCCACGAGAAGCCCTCCTACCGGCAGGCCTTCGCCTCCCGCCGCTGCCTGGTCCCGGTGGACGGCTACTACGAGTGGGAGACCATACCCACGGAGAAGGGGAAGCCGAGGAAGCAGCCCTACTTCGTGCACCGGGCGGACGGCACCGTCCTCGCGCTGGCCGGGGTGTACGAGTTCTGGCGGGACCGCCGCCACCCGCCGGACCACCCGGAGGCCTGGATGGTCACCTGCGCGATCGTCACCACCGACGCCGAGCCCGCACTGGCCCCGATCCACCACCGGATGCCGCTCTTCCTGGACCCCTCCTCCTTCGACGCCTGGCTCGACCCGGCGCTGGACGACCCGGGCCGGCTCTTCCCGCTGCTCGTCCCGCCCGCGCCCGGCGCCCTGGTGGCCCGGCCGGTCGGCCCGGCGGTGGGCAACATCCGCAACAACGGACCCGAACTGCTGCGCCCGGCGGACGAGATCGAACCCGACGAGAGCGTGCTGTTCTGATACGACACAGTTCCCGGTAGCGGTTCTGGCAGAGCGCCGCCCCACCTGACGGAGTGTCATGCTCGTTCCCACCCCGGCCGGCGAGGCCCGGATCACCCTCCACCCGGCCGCCGCGCAGCCCCGTGCCCTGCTGGCCCTCGGCCACGGCGCCGGCGGCGGCGTCGAGGCGCGCGACCTCCGGGCGCTGGCCGCCGTGCTGCCCGGGCACGGGATCACCGTGGCCCTGGTCGAGCAGCCCTGGCGGGTGGCCGGCAAGAAGGTCGCCCCAGCGCCGAAGACCCTGGACGCCGGCTGGCTCCCGGTGATCGCCGAACTCGGCGGGCAGGGGCTGCCGTTGTACCTCGGCGGCCGCAGCGCCGGAGCCCGGGTGGCCTGCCGGACGGCGGGAGCCCTCGGTGCGGCCGGGGTGCTCGCGCTGGCCTTCCCGCTCCACCCGCCGGGGAAGCCGGAGAAGAGCCGGGCGGACGAACTGCTCTCCACCGGCTGCCGCACCCTGGTGCTGCAGGGCGGCCGGGACACCTTCGGCACGCCCGCCGAGTACCCGGCCCTGCCGGACACCCACCGGCTGGTCGAGGTCCCGTACGGGGACCACGGCTTCGCGGTGCCCAAGCGCGCGCCGGTCTCCCAGGAGGAGGCGCTGGAGGTGATCACCGCGGCGGTGCTGGACTGGCTCTGACCAGCCCTGACAGGTCCGTCCGGCGTACCGGGAATTACCTGTGCGGGTGAGGGGTTGAAGCCTCACGTCAGCACGGTGAAACCGGTGGAGAGGCAGGGCAGATGGGTTCGATCGCGTGCCCCGAGCGTGCGGGCGCGGCTTCCGCGATGCCGGACTGGTCCGAGTGGATCGGCGCGGGCGGGAAGTCCGTCAGCCCGATATCCTCGCTGTCGGGCGGGCCCACCCCGGCGCCTGCCCGTACTGCCGAGGAGGTGGGTCCGGTCGTCGGAGCGGAGCACGAGGCCGAGCCGGTCGAGGTCAGCGCGGTGCTGACGGGTGAGGAGCTGGCCGAGGCGATCGGCGAGGACACCTTCCGGGTGTCGGCCGACGAGACCGAGGACGAGCGGCGCGAGCGCTTCGAGCGCGACGCCCTCGGCTACCTGGACCAGATGTACTCGGCGGCCCTGCGGATGACCCGCAACCCGGCCGACGCCGAGGACCTGCTCCAGGAGGCGTTCGCCAAGGCGTACGCGTCCTTCCACCAGTTCCGCGAGGGCACCAACCTCAAGGCCTGGCTCTACCGGATCCTCACCAACACGTTCATCAACTCGTACCGGAAGAAGCAGCGGGAGCCCCAGCGCACCGCCGCCGAGGAGATCGAGGACTGGCAGCTGGCCCGGGCCGAGTCGCACATGTCGACCGGTCTGCGCTCGGCCGAGGCCCAGGCGCTCGACCACCTCCCGGACAGCGACGTGAAGGACGCCCTGCAGGCGATCCCGGAGGAGTTCCGGATCGCGGTCTACCTCGCGGACGTAGAGGGCTTTGCGTACAAGGAGATCGCGGACATCATGGGTACTCCCATCGGCACGGTGATGTCCCGGCTGCACCGTGGCCGCCGTCAGCTGCGCGTCATGCTGGAGGACTACGCCCGCGAGCGCGGGCTGGTCCCCGCCGGCAGCGGTGCAGGGCAGGAAGCGAAGGGCTCGGGCTCATGAGCTGCGGCGATCCGCACGACACCGACTGTGGAGAGGTGCTCGACCACCTCTACGAGCTGCTCGACAACGAGATGGCCGAGGGGGACTGCGCCAAGCTGAGGGTGCACTTCGAGGAGTGCTCCCCCTGCCTGGAGGAGTACGGCCTGGAGGCCGCCATCAAGGCCCTGGTCAAGCGCTCCTGCTCCAGCGACCACTCGCCGGCCGACCTGCGCGGCAAGGTGCTGGCCCGGATCGACCTGATCCGCGCGGCCCAGCGCGAGGGCGAGCCGCAGCCGCTGGCCGCCGAGGCGGCCGAGTAGGCACGAGCACCCGCGGGGGAGCCCGGTAGGCCGTCGCGGCCTGCCGGGCTCCTCCGTGTCCGCCGCACCCTCACTCGTTCGAGTGAGTCGGCGCTGCGCCGACCGGGGCATTCCGGGATCGGGCGTCCAGCCCGCCCGCCGGGCCCCTATTCTCCCTGACGGGCCCTCAGTAGGCGGGTGCCCCAAGGGAACTGCGGCCTTGGCGGGAGGCGGAGATCGTCGGTGACGAGGCGGCCCCGGCCCTGCCGGGAGCGGCCAGACGGTACGTGGTGCTGGTGCTGTGCGGCGCGGTCGCGGGTCTGCTGACCCTCGCGCTGCCGGGCGGCGGGCCGCTGTCGGGCCCGGTGCACTGGCCCCGGCTCGGGCTGCTGGCCCTGCTGCACGCCTGCTGGGACTCGCTGGCCCAGGGCAGTCCGACCCCCTGCCTGCGCACCGCGCGGGCGGCCCGGGCGGTGCTCACCGGGCGGCCGTCGGCCCCGGTGGCCCGGCCGGTGGAGGCGGAGGCGGCCGGGCCGGTCTTCCTGCCGGTGCTGTTCGCCGGGGTGCTGATGCTGCCGCCCGCCGCGGCCGCCCTGGTCGCCGTCCCGGCCGCGCTGGTGGCCCCGGCCGCCGCGCCCCGGGCGCTGCGCCGGGCGTGGAACGCGGCCCAGCTGGGGCTCTCCGCGTTCGCGGCCGCCCTGCTGTTCCGGCTGCTGCACGGTCCCGAACTGCTGCTCGGCTCCCGCTTCCCGGGCGCGGCGCTGCCCGCACTGGCCGCCGTCCTGCTGTTCTGCCTGGTCAACGCGGCCCTGGTGGCCGCGATGCGGCGCCTGGCCACGGGCGGCTCCGGGCGGACCGCGGTGGCGGAGGGGCTCGGCGGCCGGCTGGCCGGGGCGCTGCTGCACGGGGCCGGCGGGCTGATGGTGGCGGTGCTCTGGCAGGGCCCGTACGGGGCGTTCGCCGCGGTGCTGGCGCTGCTGCCGTTCTCCATCTCGGCCTGGGTCTCGGCCCAGGGCAGCCGGGAGCGGACGGCGCACCGGGCCACCGTGCAGGCGCTGGTGCAGGCGGTGGAGATCAAGGACGCCTACACCCGGGGCCACAGCGAACGGGTCGGCCGGGCGGCGGTGCTGATCGCCCGTCAGCTCGGGATGGCCGAGGACCGGCTGCGCACCCTGCACTTCGCCGGGACGCTGCACGACGTCGGCAAGCTCGGGGTGGCCACCGAGCTGCTGCGGCGCAACGGCCCGCTCACCGAGGCCGAGCGGCGCGCGGTCGAGGTGCACCCGGTGTTCGGCTTCGAGCTGGTGCGCGGGATCGACTTCCTGGGCGAGGCGCGCGGCGGCATCCTGCACCACCACGAGCGGATGGACGGGCGCGGCTACCCGAACGGGCTGGCGGGGGACCGGATCCCGGAGTTCGCCCGGATCATCTCGGTGGCGGACGCCTTCGACTCGATGACCTCCACCCGCTCCTACCGGCGGGGACGCCCGGTGGCCGAGGCGGTGACCGAGCTGGAGCGGTGCGCGGGCAGCCAGTTCGACCCGCGGATGGTGCGGGCACTGGTCGAGGCGGTGGCCGAGCACGGCTGGCGGCCCGCGCTGCCGCCGCCCGGCGGCTGGGACGGCGAGGTGCCGGACATCCCGCTCGGCGTGCCCGAGCCCGCCCGCCGCGGCTCGTCCGACCTGATGCGCGGCAGCTCGTGATCCGGGCGCTGCGGCTGGCCGCGGCCGGGCTGTTCCTGCTCTGCTGCCTGGACGTGCTGCACCACGGGGTGGCGGCGCCGCTGGTGGCGGCCGCCTTCGCGCTGGTGGTGGCGGTCGGCGAACGCGTCCGGATCACCCTGCCGGGCGACCGCGAGCAGGCCCCGATCGGCACCGCGGTGGCGCTGGCGTACGCCCTGCTCGGGCCGCTGCACGGCCTGCCCACCACGCACAGCGTCACCCAGGTGGTCGCGGTCGCGGGGGTGGGCACCCTGCTCGGCCGTTTCCCGCACCGGCGGCGCTCCCGCCGCCCCGCGCACGGGGGCGGGGAGCCGGCGCCCGGGGTGCTGGACGGGGCGGCCCGGCGGGTGCTGACGGTGGGTTTCGCCGGGGTGCTGTTCCAGCCGCTGTACAACAGCGGCGCGCTGGACCAGCTGCCGCTGGCCGGGCCGGTCTACGGGGTGTTCCTGACCGGGGTCGCCGCGCTGGCCGCACTCTGCGACGCCACCCTGGCGGCGGTGCAGCGGCGGGCCGCGCACGGGCTGCGGTTCGGGGCCGCGCTGGAGGACGAGCTGCGCTCGCTGCTCGGGATCGGCTCGGCGATCGTGGCCACCGGCATGCTGATCAGCCTGCTGGCGGGCGAGGTCGGGCTCTGGGCGCTGCCGCTGTTCTGCGCCCCGCTGGTGCTGGCGCAGGCCTCGTTCCGCCGGGCCGCCGGGATCCGGGCGACCACCGGGCAGACCATCGAGACGCTGGCCCGGGCCACCGAGGTGGCCGGCTACACCCCGCCGGGCCACGCCCGCCGGGTGGCCGACACGGCCTGCGCGCTCGGCCGCGAGCTCGGGCTCGGCAGCCGGGACCTGGCCCTGCTGGAGTACGCCGCCCTGATGCACGACATCGGGCAGCTCTCGCTGGTCGAGCCGGTGCCGGGCGGGGCCACCGCGCTGCTGCCGCAGGCCGAGCAGCAGCGGATCGCCCGGCTCGGCAGCGAGGTGATCAGCCGGACCGGGGTGCCCCGCCGGGTGGCCGGGCAGGTGGCCCGGCTGGCCGATCCGTGCCGGGGGCCGGACGGCCGGGAGGACCCCTCCGTCCCGTTGGCCGCCCGGATCATCCGGGTGGCCAACGCCTATGACGACCTGTCGGCCGCGGCCCGGGCCCGCGGGCTGGGCGAGCCGGACGGCCGCCGGGAGGTGCTCGGCCGGCTGCGGGCGGAGGGCGGCCGGCTCTACGACCCGAGGGTGCTGGACGCGCTGGGCGGTCTGTTCCCGTCAGCCGCGGGTGCTCGGTACCCGGACTGATCGCGGACGCCGCTACCTGACACCCCCGGGACGGTTCCGCCCGGCGTGGCCTCCGGACCTGACTGAGCACCCTCGCAAGGAGCGCGGCCCGGGGGCGTCGTGGTTGGATGCGGTCATAGCGAGGAAAGGGCCCGGTCCGGGCGGGCCGGGGGCCCGTCACCCGGCGGGCCGGTCAACCGGCGGACGACTACGGCAGGGACGGAACGTGAGGATCTTCCACCGCGCACGGCACCGGCCGTCGGCGACCTGGCGGCAGACCACCGACCGGGCGTTCACCCTGATCGGTGACGGCCGCTACGAGGACGCCGGCACCCTGCTGGTGATGGCCGCCGACCTGGAGCCCTGGCTCTCCGACTCCTGGTTCAACCTGGCCCTGCTGCACAAGTTCCGCCGCGACTGGGAGCAGGCCCGGGCGGCCGGGCTGCGTGCCGTCGCCCTGCTCGACCGCGACCAGGGCGCACCCGACTGGTGGAACCTCGGCATCACCGCCACCGCCCTCCAGGACTGGTCGCTGGCCCGGCGCGCCTGGCAGGCGTACGGCCTGCGGCTGCCCGGCGGCGCCCAGGGCGGCCCGGTCCAGCTGGACCTGGGCACCACGCCCGTGCGGCTCTCGCCGGAGGGCGAGGCCGAGGTGGTCTGGGGCCGGCGCCTGGACCCGGCCCGGATCGAGGTGCTCTCCATCCCGCTGCCCTCCTCCGGCCGCCGCTGGGGCGAGGTGGTGCTGCACGACGGCGCCCCGCACGGCGAGCGGGTGGCCGACGGGGTGGCGTACCCGGTCTTCGACGAGATCGAGCTCTGGGCGCCCTCCCCGGTGCCCACCTACGTGGTGCTGCTGCACGCCCGGACGGCGGCCGACCGGGACGCGCTGGAGCGGCTGGTGGCCGACGCCGGGTACGCCGCCGAGGACTGGACCTCCTCCGTCCGCCTGCTCTGCCGGGCCTGTTCGGAGAGCCGGATGCCGAGCGACGACGGCCGCACGGTGCACCACGATCCGCACGACGACGGGGACGCCGCCCACCCGGGACACCTCAGCCACCTCAGCCAGGCCGGTTCGGGCCTGGCCTGGCTGGCCGAGCGGGAGTGCGGGATCGCCGCCCCGGCGGCGCTGGTCCGGGCACTGCTGGACGGCTGGGTGGACGGCTCGCCGGACAGCCGGGCCTACCGGGACCTCGAAGAGGTCTGCTGAGCTCCCGGGAGCAAGGACCGCGGGCGGCGGGCGCACCGTACTCTTTACCCGGAAGATCCGAGTACAGGAGAGCGGGAGCGATGGCGGACCAGCACGGCCACGAGGGCCACGACCACGACCACGAGGGTCACGACCACGACCACGACCACCAGGAGTCGGGCGCGGGCCGGATCGTGGGTGAGCTGCCGGACACGTCCAAGGGCACGGCCCGTCCGATCACCGTGGTCGGGAACCCGGTGCTGCACCGGGAGACCAGGACCGTCACGGACTTCGACGCGGAGCTGTCGGCGCTGATCGACGACATGTTCGTCTCGATGTACGCGGCCGAGGGCGTCGGCCTGGCGGCCAACCAGATCGGCGTGGACGCCAAGGTGTTCGTCTACGACTGCCCGGACGACGAGGGCGTGCGCCACGTCGGCCACGTGATCAACCCGGTGCTGGAGCCCTTCCCGGCCGACCGCCCGCGCAACCTGGACGACGGCAACGAGGGCTGCCTCTCCGTCCCCACCGCCTACGCCGAGCTGCCGCGCCCGGACTACGCCGCGGTGACCGGCCAGGACAAGGACGGCAACCCGGTCCGGGTCGAGGGCACCGGCTTCTTCGCCCGCTGCCTGCAGCACGAGACCGACCACCTCTACGGCTTCCTCTACATCGACAAGCTGTCGAAGCGGGACCGCAAGGACGCCCTCAAGCAGATGGCCGAGGGCACCCCGCGCTACGCGACCGTCCCGAACGACTGACGGTCCGTCAACCGGCGGTGCGGAGGGTCCGGTATTTCGGTGCCGGACCCTCGCCCTCCCCTGGTAGCGTGCCGCGACCGCGGATCGTGGTCCACGCGCAGACTGGGGGATCTCCTTTGAAATCAGGGCAGTTGGGGCGGATGGCCGCCTCTCTCGTCGGACTGGTACTGCTCGCCGCCACGGCTCCGGCCGCGGCGGCGGAGGACCAGCCGCTCAGCTGTGAGGCGAGGAGCCTCCCGGGCGAGTCGCAGCCGCTGTCGCCCGGCGACAGGCTGACGGCCGGGCAGACCCTGGCGACCGACAAGGTGAAGCTGGTGGTGCAGGCCGACGGCAACGTGGTGCTCCACCTCTGGGACCAGGCCCGCGGCAACGGGCTCGGCCCCGCGCTCTGGTCCACCGGCACCTGGGGGAACCCCGGCGCGTACCTGCTGATGCAGGCCGACGGCAACCTCGTGGTCTACCGCGAGGGGGGCGGCCCGACCTCCGGCGGAGCGCTCTGGTCCACCCACACCTGGGGCATCGACAGGGCCTGTGCCCGGATCGACGAGTACGGCGACTTCGCGGTCCGTGACGGGAACGGCCAGGCCTGGAGCCCCTCCAACACCCGTACCGTCAGCAGCAACCCGGGCATGGACGCGCTCTGGCCCGCGGACTGGGGCTCCGGCGCCAGCCAGTGGCTGGGCTCCAGGACGGCCTGGCTGGTGCACCAGAAGGACGGCAACCTGGTGCTCTACCGCAAGTCGGACGGCAGGCCGCTCTGGGCCACCGGCACCTCCGGGGACCTGAACTCGATCGAGCTGCAGCGGGACGGGAACCTGGTCGTCTACAGCCCGGGTGCCGGCCCCGGCCGCCGCCCGGTCTGGGCCACCGGCACCTGGGGCAACCCGGGGGCGTACGGACTGCTGCAGGACGACGGCAACTTCGTCCTCTACCGCGAGGGCGGTGGCCCGTCGGCCGGCGGGGCACTCTGGTCCACCGGGACCTGGGGCCGGGTCTGACACCTGACACCCCCTCACCACCCGACCGGGGTGAGGGGGTGTCCGTTCTCCGTACTAGAGTCCACTCCGGCCAGCGGGGGCGGCCGCGGGGACATCCGTGCTCACCCCTGTGCGGGCCGAGCCGTCGCGTACGGCGCGGCGGCCCGTCGAACGAAGGGGTGGACCTCATTCCATGCGCAACCGTTTGAGCAGGAGCACCACCGTGCTGCTGCTGACGCTGTCCGCCGCCGCGAGCGGGGTCTCGGTGGCGGCCGCCGCCGAGGCGCCGGGCACCCAGCAGGTCTCGTACCGCGGGCTCCAGCTGGCCGTCCCGGCCGGCTGGCAGGTGGTCGACCTGGAGAAGAACCCCAGGGCCTGCGTCCGGCTGGACCGGAACGCGGTCTTCCTGGGCACCCCCGGTGCGGACCAGGACTGCCCGGCCAAGCCGGCCGCCGAGCGGGCCGACGTCCTGGTGGTCGAGCCGGTACCGGCCGGCAGCTCCGCCCCGGTGGTGGAGGCCGGCCGTCCGCTGCCCGCCCCGGTCGTGGAGGCCGGCCGGATCGGCCGGGAGTTCCGGGCCGAGGTCAAGGGGGCCGCGCTGCGGGTCACCGGGACCTACCGCGACTCGGCCAAGGCGCTCGGTGACCTGATCGCCGGCGGCTCGGTGGACGCCGCGGCCGTCCAGTCCGCTCCGGCCGCGAAGCGGTCGCTCGCTGCGGCGGGCAGCCCGCAGGCGGGCGCTCCGGTGGCCCCGCGGGCCGCCGCCGCCGACACCGCCGTGCCCTCGACCGAGGCCGTCGGCCAGGCCTTCGACACCTGCGCGGCCCCGTCCTCGACGGCGATGGACTCCTGGTCCGCCTCGCCCTACCGGACCGTCGGCATCTACGTCGGCGGTGCCGCCCGGGCCTGCGCCCAGGGCAACCTGACGCCGGCCTGGGTCTCCGGCCGGGCCGCCAAGGGCTGGACCTTCCTGCCGGTCTACGTCGGCCGCCAGGCCAAGTCGGGCTACTCGCTGCAGATCGACACCGACCTGGTGAAGGCCGAGGCGCAGGGCGCCGAGGAGGCCGCGGACGCGGTCAAGGCCGTCACCGACCTCGGCTTCCCGCGGCTCAGCCTGGTCTACAGCGACGTCGAGGGCGGCTACGCGCCCGCCGACTCGCCGCGCGTGCTGGCCTACCTCAAGGGCTGGACCAACCAGGTGCGCTCGCTCGGCTACCGCTCGGGCGTCTACTCCAGCGCCTCCGGCGCGGTGAAGGACCTGGGCACCAAGTACGAGGACCCGTACTACCCCACCCCCGACGTCATCTGGTCGGCGGCCTGGAACCAGTACGCGGACCTGTCCGACCAGGGCATGGGCCTGGCCAAGCCGTACTACTGGCTGGCCGGCGGCCGCCGGGTGCACCAGCACCGGGGCGACCACGACGAGACCTGGGGCGGCATCCGGATCAACATCGACTCCAACGTCCTGGACGTCAGCTCCGCGGCGTCGGACCGCACGGTCAAGTCCGGCCAGCGGCTCCCCAGCGGCGCCAGCCTGGCCGGCGACACCACCACGGTGACCATGCAGTCCGACGGTGACCTGGTGGCCCGGCTGAACACCCACAACGGCCCCGGCCCGGTGCTCTGGCGCAGCGGGACCTCCGGCACCCTCGGCGCCTACGCGGTGATGCAGGGCGACGGCAACTTCGTGGTGTACGGCCCGACCGGCGGCTACACCCTGGGCGGCGGCCTCTGGTCGACCGGCACCTACGGCAGCACCAACGCCAAGGTCCAGCTCCAGGCCGACGGCAACCTGGTGGTCTACCGTCCGGACGGCAGCGCCGCCTGGGGCTCCGGCACCTACCGGGTGGGGCAGACCTTCACCTCGGGCGGGCAGCTGGGCAGCGGCCGGTGGACCCAGGGCGTCAAGGACTCGCTGGTCATGCAGGCCGACGGCAACCTGGTGATCTACAAGCTGGACGGCAGTGCCGCCTGGTCGACCGGCACCTGGAACAGCCCCGGCGCCTACCTGGTGCTGCAGGCCGACGGCAACCTGGTCCTGTACGCCCGCGGCGGCGGCCCGACCACCGGCGGCGCCCTCTGGTCCGCCGGCACCTGGGGCAACCCGGGCGCCCGGCTGACCCTGCAGGACGACGGCAACCTGGTGATCTACCGTCAGGACGGCAGCCCCGTCTGGTCCTCCGGGACCTGGATGGGCTGACCGGCCCGCACCGTGAGGACGGAGGGCCCCGACGCGATCGCGTCGGGGCCCTCCGTCCGTTCGGACTCCGGTGGTCCGGGGCGGCCTAGAAGTCGTCGTCGAAGGCGACCGAGCCCTCGACCGCGACCTGGTAGGCGGAGACCCGGCGCTCGAAGAAGTTGGTCAGCTCCTGGACGTTCTGCAGCTCCATGAAGCCGAACGGGTTGGCCGAGCCGTACCGGACCGGCAGGCCGAGGCGGGCCAGGCGCTGGTCGGCCACGGCCTCCAGGTACTGGCGCATCGACTCGGTGTTCATGCCGGGCAGGCCCTCGCCGCAGAGGTCCTGGGCGAACTGGAGCTCGGCCTCGACGGCCTCCTCCAGCATCTCGGTGACCTGCTTGGCCATCTCGTCGTCGAAGAGGTCGGGCTCCTCCTCGCGGACGGTGTCCACCACCGAGAAGGCGAAGTCCATGTGCATGGACTCGTCCCGGAACACCCAGTTGGTGCCGGTGGCCAGGCCGTGCAGCAGGCCGCGGCTGCGGAACCAGTACACGTACGCGAAGGCGCCGTAGAAGAACAGGCCCTCGACGCAGGCCGCGAAGCAGATCAGGTTGAGGAGGAACGCGCGGCGGTCCTCCTTGGTCTGCAGCGAGTCGATGTGGTCGACCGCGTTCATGTACTTGAAGCAGAACTGCGCCTTCTGGTGGATGGAGGGGATGTTCTCCACCGCCGCGAAGGCCGCCGCGCGGTCGTCCGGGTCGGGCAGGTAGGTGTCGAGCAGCGTCAGGTAGAACTGGACGTGCACGGCCTCCTCGAACAGCTGCCGGGACAGGTAGAGCCGGGCCTCGGGGGAGTTGATGTGCTTGTAGAGGCTCAGCACCACGTTGTTGGCGACGATCGAGTCACCGGTGGCGAAGAAGGCGACCAGCCGGCCGATCATGTGCCGCTCGCCCTCGCTCAGCTTGGCGAGGTCGGCGACGTCGGAGTGCAGGTCCACCTCCTCCACGGTCCAGGTGTTCTTGATCGCGTCCCGGTACCGGTCGTAGAACGACGGGTAGCGCATCGGACGGAGCGTCAGCTCGAAGCCCGGGTCGAGCAGCATCTTCTCGCGGCCGGGGGTCTCGGGGGTGGTGCTCACTGGCAGGCCTCGCAGGACTCGGGGTTCTCCAGGGAGCAGGCCAGCGCGGCCTCCTCCTCCGGGGTGAGGGTCGGGGCGCCCACGGTCACCGGGACCGGGGCGGCGGCGCGGGCGGCGCCGGTGGCGGCCTGGGCGATCCGGGTGGCCGGGCGCGAACGCAGGTAGTAGGTGGTCTTCAGACCGACCTTCCAGGCGTAGGCGTACATCGAGGAGAGCTTGCCGATGGTCGGCGCCGCCATGAAGAGGTTCAGCGACTGGCTCTGGTCGATGTAGGGCTGACGGGCGGCGGCCAGGTCGATCAGCGCGCGCTGCGGCAGCTCCCAGGCGGTGCGGTAGAGCGAACGGACCTCGCCGGGCAGCCAGTTGAAGTCCTGGACCGAGCCGTTGGACTCGCGCAGCGCGTCCCGGGTCTGCTGGTCCCAGACGCCCAGCTCCTTGAGCTCGCGGACCAGGTACGGGTTGACCTGGAGGAACTCGCCGGAGAGGGTCTCGCGCTTGAAGAGGTTGGAGACCTGCGGCTCGATGCACTCGTAGACGCCGGCGATCGAGGCGATGGTCGCGGTCGGCGCGATGGCCAGCAGCAGCGAGTTGCGCAGGCCGGTCTCGGCGATCCGGGCGCGCAGCGCGTCCCAGCGGTCGGCCCACGCGGGGGTGACGCCGAAGTGGTCGATGTGCAGCTGGCCGCGGGCGGCCCGGGTCTCGCCGTACGCCTCGTGGCGGCCGAACTGCTCGGCCAGCTCGCTGGAGCGCTCGTAGGCGGTGAGCATGATGCGCTCGGCGATCAGCGTGGAGAGCTGCTTGGCCTCGGCGGAGTCGAAGTCCAGGCGGAGCTGGAAGAAGACGTCCTGAAGACCCATCACCCCGAGGCCGACCGGCCGCCAGCGGGAGTTGGAGGTCCCGGCCTCGGTGGTCGGGTAGAAGTTGATGTCGATGACCCGGTCCAGGAAGGTCACGGCGGTGCGCACGGTGGCGTCCAGCCGCTCCCAGTCCATCGCGTTCACCAGGTCGGCGACGGTGGCGCCCGCGGCGACGTGGGCGCCCAGGTTGACCGAGCCGAGGTTGCAGACGGCGGTCTCGGAGTCGTCGGTGACCTCGATGATCTCGGTGCAGAGGTTCGAGGAGTGCACCACGCGGCCGGGCAGCGCGGTCTGGTTGGCGGCCCGGTTGGAGGCGTCCTTGAAGGTCATCCAGCCGTTGCCGGTCTGCGCCAGGGTGCGCATCATCCGGGCGTAGAGGGTCTGCGCCGGGATGGTGCGGACGGCCTTGCCGGCCTGCTCGGCCTTGAGGTAGGCCTCGTCGAACTCGGCGCCCCAGAGGTCGACCAGCTCGGGCACGTCGGCCGGGGAGAACAGCGACCAGTCGGCGTTGGCGTTCACCCGGCGCATGAACTCGTCCGGGATCCAGTGCGCGAGGTTCAGGTTGTGGGTCCGGCGGGCCTCCTCGCCGGTGTTGTCGCGGAGCTCCAGGAACTCCTCGATGTCCGCGTGCCAGGTCTCCAGGTAGACGCAGGCCGCGCCCTTGCGGCGGCCGCCCTGGTTCACCGCGGCGACCGAGGAGTCCAGGGTGCGCAGGAACGGGACGATGCCGTTGGACTTGCCGTTGGTGCCGCGGATCAGGCTGCCGCGCGAGCGGATCCGGGAGTAGGAGAGGCCGATGCCGCCGGCGTGCTTGGAGAGCCGGGCGATCTGGGCGTACCGGTTGTAGATCGAGTCCAGGTTGTCCAGCGGCGAGTCCAGCAGGTAGCAGGAGGACATCTGCGGGTGCTTGGTGCCGGAGTTGAACAGCGTCGGGGAGCTGGTCAGGTACTCCAGACGGCTCATCAGCTTGTAGAGCTCGGCCACCTCGGCCACCGACTTCTCGGTGTCGCCGACCGCCAGGCCCGCCGCGACCCGGAGCAGGAAGTGCTGCGGGGTCTCGATCACCTGACGGGTGATCGGGTGGCGCAGCAGGTAGCGGGACTGCACGGTGCGCAGGCCGAAGTACTCGAAGCGGTCGTCGCCGGCCGTGTCGATCAGACCGTTGAAGGCGGCCGCGTGCTTGGCCACGAAGGCCGCGGTGACGTCGCCGATCAGGCCCTCGGCGTGGCCGACGGCGATCGAGGCGGCGAAGGAGACGGCGCCCTGCGAGACGGCCTCGTCCTGGATCTCCAGGGCGAGCAGCCGGGCCGCCAGCTTCGAGTACTGCGGGTCCTCGGCGATCATCGAGGCGGCAGCCTCCACGGCCAGGCCGCGCAGCTCGGCGAAGTCCGAACCGGCGTGCCGGCCGCGCAGCGCAGCGGCCGCGACGTGGCCCGGGTCCACCTGGGGGAGGTCGGCGCTGCGGTCCGTGAGGAGCCGGAGGAGGGCGGCGCCCGGGTCGGTCCGGTCTTCGGCGGTTCCCTGGGCGGGCAGGGCAACTGAGGCAGCGATGGTCAAGGCGCTTCTCTCCTGGCGGCGGCGGTCGGCATGGCTGCCGGGCCGACTCGGGCGCAGGGGAGTACGGCGCGGACACCGTCACGGCGCGCGCGATCCACCCCCGGCCCACCCGCGAGGCCCGGACGTCACTGCTGTGCTCCAAGGCGTCTGCGGGGAAGCCGTGTGGCACACCGTCGGCAGGTCACCGGACTCGCGGGCGGTCGTACCGGAAGCCCGCTCACCGTTGCGGGGCAGTCCCGGACTTCCACCGGAGTTCCCCTGCATCGACAGCGAGAGCGAGCATACATGTAGTGCTACCTGGCTCGGTGGACCCCACATCTTGTGTGGTGTCGTGTAGCGCAGTGGTGGCCCGCAGTGATGGGCGTAGGCCCGGCGGGAGGCCTTGTCAGGACCCGGGACCACCCCTGTCTGGGGGTTCCGGCGATGGCCTAGGATCTGCGCACATGAGTGATGGGGTGGGCATGAACGGTGGCAACGGGCAGCAGCCCGGTCAGGAGTACCCGCAGTACCCGCAGCAGTATCCGGCGTTCGGCCCGCCGCCCGGCGGACCGGACTGGGACGCGATGGCGCAGCGGGCGCAGGACGACGCCAAGCGCAAGACCCGGATGCGGCTGCTGCTCGGCGTGGTCGCGCTCGCGGTCGTCGGCGGGCTGGTCGCGGTGGCGGTCTCGGTGTCCTCGAAGGGCGGCGACCCGGTGGCCAAGCCGACCGGAGCGGCCTCGAACAGCCCCACGGCCGGGAAGACCGGCTCCGGCCCGACGGCCACCGCGGGGGAGAGCAAGGCGCCCGTGCCGGCTCCCGGGACCCCGCTCGCGGGTGACGACGCGTCGCTCAAGGCCATCTGGGACGCGAGCACGGACAAGGCTCCGGTGGACCCGGCCGCGTTCTTCCCCGACCAGACCATCGACTTCGGCGGCGCCACCTGGACGCGGCGCAGCGCGACGACGGTCACCCCTTGCTGGCACGCCATCACCGGCGGGCTCGCGGACGTGATCGAGAACCAGGGCTGCCGGCAGGTGCTGCGGGCCACCTACGTGCTGAACGACAGCGCCGTGGTGGTCGGCGTGGCGGTCTTCGACAAGCGGCTCCAGGCGGAGACGGCGACGAACAACGTCAACGGGCAGATCAAGGGCCTCCAGGTGGAGGGCATGAAGGACTTCTGCCAGGAGGTGGGCTGCGCGAACACGCACGGCTCGCTCGGCCGGTTCGCCTACTTCACGGCCGCGGGTTCGGCGAAGGAGGGCGGCGTCGTCGCGGACAAGGTCGCCACCGACGCCGGGCCGGGCTTCGCCGCCCGGGTGCGCGCGACGCTGGAGAAGCGGGCCCTCTCGCAGGCCGGCTGACCGGTGTGACCCGGAGTCAGCTCCGCCCGGTGGTCCGGATACTGTCTCCCCGTCAAGGATGATCAGGATCGTTCAGGGGGAGTCCGTGAGATCTCTGCGGGGCCGGCACGGCGGTGCTGTGACGCTGGCCGCCGTGACGCTGGCCGCCTCGGTCGTGTGCGCGACGGTGATAGCGGTCAGCGGTGCGGAGGACGGGACGGGGCCCGCCGCGGCCCCGACCCCGTCCGGGCCCGACCCGACCTCGTCCCCGACGCCGCGTCCGGTCCCGGCCGACCTGGGCAAGGACCTGCTCAAGCGCGACCCGGCCGCTTCGCCCAACGCCCGGGCGGTCTTCCAGATGCTGGCCGACCTGGAGCAGGCCGCCCGCTCGGGCAAGCCGCGCGGCACGGTCATCGGGCAGCACGTGGAGCTGCAGAACGAGCTCTACAACACCTCCTACGGCGACTTCGCCGGCTCCAAGCCGGCCGGCTACTACTACAAGAAGGCGGCCGACATCACCGGCAAGCTGCCGGGGTTCGTCGAGACGGACCTGGGGCCGGGGTACGGGCAGTCGACCTGGGGGGTCGGCAACGAGCGGAGCTACTCGGCCGGGCGCTGGCCGTCCTGCGAGGCCAAGTGGCAGTACACCGACGACGCGGTGGACCTGCTGAAGGCGGTCTGGTCGGGCTACCCCCGTGCGGCGGACGGCAGTTACGGGACCGGTCAGGGCGGCGCGCAGCGCAACTGCGACGGCAGCACCACGGCCCTGCCGGACAACGGCGGCGCCCCGGCCGGGATGGTCGGCATGTCCTTCCACGAGCCGTACCCCGGTGCCCCGGTGAAGTCCTTCGAGAACGTGCTCTGCCGCAGCTCCCCCCGGACGACCGACCCGAAGTGGTTCGGCCGGGTGGTCGACCAGGCGGGCGGCACCCGCGAGAACAAGGCCCTGATGGAGGACCTGCGCTTCCTCGCGGACCATCTGGAGTACCTGGCCTCGCACGACGTCCCGGTGCTCTTCCGGCCGTACCACGAGATGAACAACCAGGACTGCCAGCGCAGTTTCTGGTGGTCCGGGCAGACCGGCGCCGACTTCAAGAAGCTCTGGACGATCACCTACCGGTACCTGGTGGAGACCCGGGGGCTGCACAACCTGATCTTCGTCTGGACCCCGGTCTCCTGGGACGGTGCCCCGGGCGTCGAGCCCTGGGACTACTACCCGGGCGAGGGGTACGTCGACGTGGTCGGGGTGGACGACTACAGCGGCAGCCCGACCGACCCGATCGGCACCGGCGAGCTGTGGACCAAGCGCTACTACGACGGCCTCTCGGCGTACCGCAAGCCCCGGGTGCTGGCCGAGTCGTTCGCCGTTCCGGTGAACTCCCGTCAGCAGGACACGCTCGCGCAGACCCCGTGGACGATGTGGACGGTGTGGGGGCAGTCGCTCACCGAACGGAACGTCAGCCCCGGGCCGGTGGTGAACCGGCTGTCCGACGTCAAGGACACCTACAACAGCCCGTTGGCGATCACCGGCGGGTCGGGGCGTTTCGGGGCGAACCAGGACTGGTCGGCGCTGCACTTGGACTGAGTTTCATAACGATCGCCCGGACGATCGAACCCGGTGTCAACGGCGTCGGAACGGTGTGGCAGGCTAGCCGCATTTGACCGGCCATCACCAGGGGGGCAACCGGTGTCCTACGCGACCGAGCTCGGATACGCCGGGCGGCACGTCCGGCCGGCCGCCGTGGTGGCGGGCGGCTGGGGCGCGATCCTGCTGATCTGGGCGGCGTACAACTGCTTCGGGCAGGTGGGCTTCGTCACCTTCGTCCAGGGGATCTTCTACTACGGCGTCAGTGACGGCTCCTCGCAGGCCGAGACCAACAACCTCAACTACGCGGTGGTCTACCTGGTTTCGGCCTGGCTGATCCTCGGCGGGCGGTACTGGGCCCGGGGCGTGGTGATGGGCGTCGCCCTGGTGGAGGGGTACAACCGGCTGCGCAGCCTGACCGGCGCGCTGCTCGACGCCCCGCAGCGCGAGTGGTTCACCGGGACCGTCGAGGGCTGGCTCAAGCTGTCGACCTTCGCGGTGGGCCTCCTGGTCACGGCCGGTCTGGTGGTCGTGCTGGGCCGCTCGTTCCTCCTCGCCGACCAGCAGCGGCGGGTCGAGGAACCGATGCGCCCCGCACCGCAGTTCGGGTCGCCGCCGCAGTCGGGGTACGGTTTCCCGGGGCCGGCCCAGGGCCGGCCTCCGGTCCAGGCCGCCCCCGCGCAGGCCGTGCCGGAGCAGGGGTGGGTCCAGCAGGCCCCACCGGCCGCCCCGTACCGGCCGGAGCCGGACGAGTACCCGCTCGGGCAGCCGGCGCCCGGCCGAAGTCCCGCCGAGTGAAACGTAGTTGGAGATGACGACAGCACCTGTGCGGCCCGTGGGCACGATATCCCGTGAGGCGCAGCGACTGGCGGAACGGCACCAGGACTGGAAGCCGGGACTCCTGCCGTTCTACGTCTCGTTCCTGGTCATCTTCGGCTTCTCGCTCTGGGCCTTCGTGCCGAACCCGACGCTGCTCGGCTGGGTGATCACCATCGTCTGGTCGATGCCGATCATCGGCGTCATGATCGGCTTCCAGGGCGTGCTGATGGTCCGTCGGCGCCTGCGCAAGGTGAGCCAGATGGTGCCGCCGGCCCCGGCCGAGGACGACTACCTGATCGTGCTGGTGCCGACCATCGGCCGGCACGACACCTACCCGGCGCTCGAGCGCTCGGTGCTCTCGTACGTGGACCACCTGCCGCCGTACTTCCCCTGGATGCGGGTGGACATCCTCACCGAGGAGGGCTGCGAGGCCGGGGAGAAGATCGACCGGCTCGCGGAGCGGAACCCGCTGATCCGGGTGGTCACCGTGCCGAAGGCCTACCAGACGCCCAACGGCACCAAGTTCAAGGCCCGGGCGAACCACTACTCGCACGAGCTGCGGATCGCCGAGGGCGAGGCCGAGGACGACGTCTGGGTCCTGCACATGGACGACGACACCGGTGTCGGGCCTGACACCGCCGCGGCCACCGCCCAGTTCGTCAACCGTCAGCGCCGGGCCGGCGACGACGCGAAGCACATGGCGCAGGGGATCCTGACGTACCCGCGCGAGAACGCGGTCAACACCTTCACCTGGCTCGCCGACGCGATCCGCCCGGCGGACGACATCGCGCGCTTCCGGGCGATGACCGGCACCGGCACGCCGACCGCCGGCGTGCACGGTGAGCTGCTGCTGATGCGGGCGTCGGTCGAGGCCACCATCGGCTGGGACTTCGGCCCGGACACCATCGTCGAGGACGCCCAGCACGCGCTGAACTTCTGCATCCGCTACCCGGGCCGCAGCGACTGGTTCAACGGCCGCTGCTACGGGGCCTCCCCGGCCGGGGTGAAGGACTTCCTGAAGCAGCGCGAGCGGTGGGCCTGGGGGCTGGTCGCCCTCTGCTTCAACCCGACCATCCCGCGGCGGTTCCGGATCTTCATCGGGATCGGCATGGTGAGCTGGGTGCTGGGGCCGCTCCAGCACGTCGGGCTGGTCATGCTGCTCGCCTGGTTCACCGGCACCATGAACACCTCGCCGGTGACCCAGTCCGTGGTCTTCATCTGGGCGGTGAACTTCGCCTACGTGATCTGGACCTACTGGGAGGGGCTGCGGCTCAACGTGATCTCCTCGGCCCAGCACCGCCGCAAGTGGTGGGAGCCGATGGCGATCGTCGCCCTCATCCCGGTGTTCTCCTTCCTGGAGGGCTGGGGCGGACTGCGGGGGCTGATCAAGTTCCTGCGGCGCGAGGAGAACAAGTTCGTCGTCATCGCCAAGCCCGCCTGACCGGCCTAGGACCCACAGTGAAGCGTCACATCATCTTCGTCGCCCCGGTCGTGATCGTCGGAGCCACCGTCGCCGTCCCGCTGGTCTTCGGCGACCACCCGATCCAGTTCGACCACGCGGTGCCGGTCGCGGCGAAGCAGGTCGTGCCGGAGCCGGGCGCGGTGACCGGTGGTCCGTCCGCCGCCCCCGTCGTGCCGTCCGCCGCCGCCACCGTGCAGGGCGGCAAGGCCGCCCCGAGCCCGGACCCGGCCGAGACCTACCGCGGGCCGAAGGTGGCCAAGCCGTGGCAGCCCGGGAGCCCGGAGTGGGGGGTGCAGGTCTACTGGCTCGACGACCCGGCCGACCCGGACAACTACGTGCAGGGCAAGGCCGACCGGATCGTGCGGTACGTGGTCGGGCTGAACGCCAACTCGATGTCGGTCTCCTTCCCCTTCTACACCAAGGGCAAGACCTCGAACCTGCTGTCGGTCGAGCCGACCACGCCCTCCCCGGACCGGGTGGCCCTGCTGATCGACGCCGCGCACCGGGCCGGACTGCGCACGGTGGTGCGGCCGATCCTCGACGAGGGCGCGCTCCAGTCGCCGCAGGGGGACTGGCGGGGGAGCATCGAGCCGTCCGACCGGAACAAGTGGTTCGCCGCGTACACCAAGCTGCTGAAGCCGTACCTGAAGATGGCGGAGGAGCACCGGGCCGCCGGATTCACCATCGGCACGGAGTTCAACTCGCTGGAGGGGGACGCGCGTTGGCAGCCGCTCATCGAGCAGGCCAAGACGCTCTACCACGGTCGGGTGGGCTACGACGCCAATTGGGACAACTACGTGAAGGGTCCGATCGGCGTGCCCGCCGAGGAGATCGGCGTGGACGCCTACTTCCCGGCGAAGAAGGCCGGGGACGACGCCCCGGTCTCCGAACTGGTGGCGTCCTGGAACTCCTGGCTGGACAAGAAGGGCAAGGGTCCGCTGCCCGGCACCACCCTCACCGAGGTGGGCATCCCGGCCCAGCAGGGCGCCTTCCAGACGCCCGGTGACTTCTACACCGTCCGGGCGAGCAACGACAGGGCGCAGCCCGCGTGGTTCACCGCGGTCTGCCAGGTGGCGGCCGAACGCAAGCTGGGCGGCGTCTACTTCTGGTCCGCGTACTTCGGGACGGACCCGGGCAAGGCGGCGAACGAGAAGACCCCGCGGATGGAGTTCGCCGGCCGCCCGTCCTCCGAACAGGCCATCCGGGACTGCTTCTCGGGCACCTACCAGGTACCCGAGAAGCAGGGCTGACTTCCGTCAGCCGGTCGGCCGGCTGGTCGCGGTGGCCGTCCGGGAGCCGGACGGCCGGGTGGTCGGCGGCCGGGTGCTCGGCCCGCCGGGCTTGCGGGTGGCCGAGGCCGAGGGCGAGGGGGACGGGCTCGGCCCGGGGGCCGTCGGTGAGGGCGCGGCGGTGGGCTCGGGCGTGGCCGCGGGCTCGGCCGCCGGGGCGGTCAGGGCCAGGTCCAGCTGCTCCGTCAGCCAGGGGCCGACCAGCCGCTTGCCGGCGGGCGCCAGGTAGGTGCCGCTGCCGCGGGGGTTGAGCAGCGAGCCGTTCTCGTCGGTGGCGTCGCAGGCACCCCGGGGGCAGAGCAGCTTCTCCAGGTCGAGGAGCTGGACGGCGCCGTCGGAGGCCTGGACGAAGTCCTCGACGTGGCGGTTGTAGCAGGAGCCCCACCTGAGGTTGATCGCACCGTTCCAGATGCGCTCGTTCATCAGCAGCACCTTGGCGGCGGGGGCCTGCTTGCGGACCAGGTCCACCGCGGCCTGGAGCCGCGGGTAGTAGAGCTCCCGGTACTCCGGGGCGCAGGGCGAGAGCCGGGCGCCGCCGGTGTTCTGCTCGGTGGCGTCCCAACCCACGTGGATCACCACGGCGGTCGGCGCCGCCCCGGCCAGCTGCTCGCGCCAGCGGGTCTCCCGGTCCCGGCACTCCTCGCTGGTCCGCAGCTCCTGCCCGGAGGCGACCCGGACGGAGTCCGGGCCGAACAGGCCGCAGCCGCTGATCCCGCCGTCGACCACCGTGTACCGGCTGCCGTACTGCTGGACCGAGGCGGCCAGGTCCTGCGCCAGCGAGTCGCCCAGCGCCAGCACCACGGGCCCGCCGCCCGGACGCGTCCGGGCCTCGAAGACCTGGGGCAGGTACCAGGCGCCGGCGCCGGCGGCCACGGCGGCCGCGGTGATCAGCGGCACTGCCCGGCCGATCCGCCACTCGGCCTTGCGGACCCGGTCGGTGAAGCCGTGCAGGAACCAGGCGGCCAGCCAGGAGACCGCGCCGCCGAAGCCGAGCAGCACGGCCGGGCCGGCGTTGTCGGTGTGCTGCTGGAGCACCCAGTACACCGGCAGGTGCAGCAGGAAGAGGCCGTAGGAGATCCGTCCGGTGGCCGCCAGCGGGGCGAACGAGAACACCCGGACCAGCGGGCCGCGGTCGTGGCACAGACAGACCGTCAGCACGGCCACCAGGACGGCGACCGCGGCGAGCCCGGCGTCCCGGTACAGCCAGGGCTGGTGGTACGAGGTGGTGATGACGCTCAGCCAGACCAGCCCGGCGAGCGCGGCCGTCCCCAGGACGGTGAGCACCACCGTGAGGCCGGTGGAGGAGCCGCCGCCGCGCCGCGTCCGGTGCGTGCGGCGCTGCCACTGGTGCACCAGGAGGGCGGCGGTGGCGCCGGCCAGGAAGGCCACCGCCCGGCCGTCGGTCCCGAGGTAGAGCCGGTCGCTGTTGCCGCCGTCCCAGCGCAGCGGTGCCACCGCCGCGGCACCGGCGCACAGCAGCAGGGTGAGCGCACCGGCGGCCGGCACCGACCGGCGGCACAGCAGGAGGACGCCGACCAGCAGGACCGGCCAGACGAGGTAGAACTGCGCGGTGATGCCGAGCGACCACATCGCCGCCAGCGGGTCGATCTGGGCGTAGTGGTCCCAGTACGCGCCACCCCGGTGGAGCTGGGCCCAGTTGGCCGCCTGGCCCAGCGCGGCGAGCGCCTCGGGCCGCAGGCGCCGGACCTCGTGCAGCGGACTGGTCAGCAGGGCCAGGGCCACCACCAGCAGCAGGGTGACGAGCAGTCCCGGCAGCAGCTGCTTGACCCGTCGGCGGTAGAACCGGCCGAGGGCTATTCGGCCGCTGTCGTGGAGCTCCCGCACCAGCAGCAGGGTGACCAGGAAGCCGGACAGGACGAAGAACGCGTCGACGCCGAACAGCCCGCGCTCGAACCAGTTGGTGTGGTAGAGCAGCACCGACAGGACGGCCAGGCCGCGCAGCCCGTCCACCGCCTGGTAGCGGCCGGCCGACCCGGCTGCCGCCGCGGCCGGGTCGTACGGGAGGGGGAGCGGGAGGTCGACGGCGTACCGGCTCCGGCCGGGGACGACGGCCGACCCCCGGGCCTCCCGCATGTCCTGCAGGGTGTACGCCGGTACGGGCGTGCCGTTGTGCGGCATGTCCCGCATTGATCCCCCTAGCTGTCCTGGTCCTCGGGCGGTGGAGGCTGCACTCCACGGCCGTCCGAGCATAGTGCGGCGTCGGCGGGCGGCTTCACCGGCCCTGGGGCCGGACCGGTCAGAACGTCAGGCCGTAGGTCAGCAGCACCACGCCGGGGCGGACCTCCCAGTCGCGCTCCGGGGTGCGGGCGAAGCCGAGCCGCTCGTAGAGGCGGTGGGCCGCGGTCATCGACGAGCGGGTGGAGAAGGCCATCCCGGTCAGCCCGAGCTCCCGGCTGCGGGCCATCGCGGCGCGGACCAGCAGTTCGCCGACGCCGCGGCCGCGGGCGGCGCCGGAGACCGCCAGCATCCGGATCTCGCCCTCGTGCGGCCCGGCGATGTCGGCGAACGGGGTGCCGCCGGCCGCGAAGGTCACGCAGCCGAGCAGCTGCCCGTCGCCCTGGTCGGCCGCGACGAGGAGCTCGGCCTGCTCGAACCGGGGGCGCGCGTCGAGGAGTTGGGAGGCGTAGGGGCCGTCGGCCGGGCTGTGGCCGTCACCGACGAAGGACTGGTGGGTGATGCGGCCGACGGCCTCGAGGTCGGCCTCGACGGCCGGTCGGATGACGATGTCCATCCGGTCAGTCTGCCGGAGCTCGGGTCCGAGGGGGCGGGCAGGGTGCCGCGTAGCGCCGCGCCCGGTTCGGCCTCGCGCGGATAGCCGCCGGGGCGGTGCCAGTTGTCGCGCCCGTGGCGGGAGGTTCGGGCCAGGTCGCGGCCGATCAGCAGGCCGAGCAGGGCGAACGCGCCGGTCACGGCGGCGAGGGCGAGGGCGCTGTGGAGCGTCGAGGTGTCCATGGCTCCACTCTCCCGCCGGGCGCGGGCCGCCACGAGTGGCAGGAATGACCCATTGCGTCGATATCCTGCCATCGGGCAGGCTGGTCCCATGACGCTGCGCAACGTGGTCACGGTGGTGCTGGAGGAGGTCCACCCCTTCGAACTCGGGGTGGCCTCCGAGGTGTTCGGTCTGGACCGGGGTGAGGACGGCCTGCCGGTCTACGAGTTCGCGGTCGCCGGGGAGGCCCCCGGGCTGCTGCGCACCCACGCCGGGTACCGGATCGAGGTGGAGCACGGGCCGGAGAAGCTGGCCGAGGCCGATCTGGTGATCGCCGCCGCCACCCACGTCCGGGACGAGTACCCGGCGGCGCTGATCGAGGCCCTCCGGGCCGCCGCCGAGCGCGGCGCCCGCGTGCTGTCGATCTGCAGCGGCGCGTTCCTGCTCGGCGCCGCCGGACTGCTGGACGGCCGGCGCTCCACCACCCACTGGAAGCACACCGCCCGGCTGGCCGAGCGCTTCCCGCTCACCCGGGTCGAGCCGGACGTGCTCTACGTGGACGAGGATCCGGTGATCACCTCGGCCGGGACGGCGGCCGGGATCGACGCCTGCCTGCACCTGGTCCGCAAGCTCCAGGGGCCCGAGGTGGCGCGCGGGATCGCCCGCCGGATGGTGGTCGCCCCGCACCGGGACGGCGGGCAGGCGCAGTTCGTCAACCGGCCGCTGCCCGACTGCGACGAGGACTCGCTCGGCGGCCTGCTGGACTGGCTGCGCCGCCACCTGGACGGCGAACTGACGGTGGAACAGCTCGCCGCCCGGGCCCACATGTCGCCGCGCACCTTCGCCCGCCGCTTCCAGCAGGAGACCGGCACCACCCCGCACCGCTGGCTCACCAACCAGCGGCTGCTGCTGGCCCAGCGTCTGCTGGAGGGCACCAACGACCCGGTGGAGACGGTGGCCGCGTCCTGCGGCTTCGGCAACGCGGCCACCCTCCGGCACCACTTCACCCGGTGGCTCGGCACCACCCCGCAGGCCTACCGGAGGGCCTTCGGCTGACGGCGCCCGGAGAGGCCCGGCGGGGCCCGGCGGGCCTCAGAGGTGGTCGGTGGAGTTCCAGAGCTCCGGCGCCAGGCGGCCGCCGTGGGCGCGCCAGACGCCGGCCGAGCAGTTGGCCACCGGTGCGAGGTCCAGCAGCTGGCGCTCCGTCAGGCGGTCGAGCACGTAGCGCATCATCAGCACCGGACAGTCGTGCGAGACCACCAGCACCGGGCGGCCGTCCTCCTCCTCGGCCAGGTCGCGCAGCAGGCTGCGCACCCGCAGCGCGACGTCCAGGAAGGACTCGCCGCCGGGCGGGCGGTAGTAGAGCTCGCCCATCTTGCGGCGGCGGGCCGCCTCGGCCGGGTGCTCCTTCTCGATCGCGGCCGGGGTGAGCATCTCCAGCACGCCCAGCTCGCGGTCGCGCAGCCGCTCGTCGTGGCGGACCGTCAGCCCGACCGGCACCGCGCCCAGGCCCCCCGCCTGGGCCAGCGCGATCCGGGCGGTCTCGGCGGTGCGCACGTACGGCGAGCACCAGACCGAGCGGGGCCGGTCGGCCGGGGGCAGGGCGGCCCACCAGCGGCCGAGCGCCTGGGCCTGGGCCTGGCCGTGCAGCGAGAGCGGGATGTCGGCGTCCCGGCAGGTGATCGGGACGGCCATCGCGCCCGTCTCGGCGGCCAGCTGGAACTCGATGTTGGCGGTCGACTCGCCGTGTCTGGTGGCGATCAGCAGCGAGGGCAGGGGGGTTCGCCGGCCCTCGCCGCTGTCGGTGCGGTGCCCGTTGAGGACGGTGATGCTGCTGTGGTCCACGTGATCTCCCCGTTGGTCGTACTACCAAATGATCGCGCCGTCCTCCCAGTGTTGACCGGGAAGACGGCGCGATCACAGGGCGCGCGCGTCACGGATCGGTGCGCCGTGGCGCCGTCAGTGCGCCGCGACGGGCTCCGGGGCCTCGGGCGCACCGCTGGCCGGCTTCGGGGCCTCGGCGGTGTAGTCGGACTTGCTGGTCTCGTCGACGCCCTCGGGGGCCTTGAGGGCCTTGAACACCAGGGTGAGCACCACGGCGACCAGCACGTTGAGCACGAAGGCGGTCAGACCGATGTAGCCGATCTCGCCGACGCCGGGGATCTCGGCCGAGCTGCCGCCGAAGTGCTTGGTGGCGGCGGAGGAGACCCCGTAGGCCTTCCAGGTGCCGTAGACCATGCCGGCCGCCCAGCCCGCCAGCAGCGCCCAGCGGTGGAACCACCGGGTGAACAGGCCGCCGACGATGGAGACGAAGGTCTGCAGGATCCAGATGCCGCCCAGCAGCTGGAGGTTGATGGCGAACTGCTTGTCCATCAGCAGCACGAAGGCCAGCGCGCCGACCTTCACCAGCAGCGAGGCGATCTTGGCGACCTTGGTCTCGTCCGCCGGGGTGGCGCCGGGCTTCAGGTACTCCTTGTAGATGTTGCGGGTGAAGAGGTTGGCCGCGGCGATCGACATGATGGCGGCCGGGACCAGCGCGCCGATGCCGATCGCGGCGAAGGCCACGCCGGTGAACCAGTCCGGGAACATGTTCTCGAACAGCTGCGGCACCGAGAGCTGCGGGTTGAAGCCCTTCACGCCCTTGCCGACGCCCGCCGCGATGGCCATGAAGCCGAGCAGCGCGAGCAGTCCGAGCATCAGCGAGTAGGCGGGCATGATGGCCATGTTCCGGCGCACCGTGTTGCGGGACTTGGAGGCCAGCACGCCGGTCACCGAGTGCGGGTACATGAAGAGCGCCAGCGCCGAGCCGAAGGCCAGGGTCGCGTACGTCCACTGCGCCTTGGGGCCGGTGATCAGCGAGCCGACCGGCTTGCCGGTGGCCGGGTTGACGGTGGAGAACTTCTGCGCCGCCGAGTCGAAGATGGCGCCGTAGCCGCCGAGCCGCATCGGGATGTAGATCACCGCGACGATGATCACCAGGTACACCAGGGTGTCCTTGACGAAGGCGATCAGCGCCGGGGCGCGCAGGCCCGAGGAGTAGGTGTACGCGGCCAGCACCGCGAAGGCCAGGAAGAGCGGCAGGTCCTTGACGAACCAGTTGGCGTCCGCGCTGCCGCCGACCCCGAGCACGTCCAGCACCGCCTGGATGCCGACCAGCTGGAGCGCGATGTACGGCATGGTGGCCAGGATGCCGGTGAGGGCGACCACCAGCGACAGGCCCTTGGAGCCGTACCGGCCCTTCACGAAGTCCGCCGGGGTGACGTAGCCGTGCACCCGGGAGACCGACCAGAGCCGGGGGAGGAAGAGGAAGACCAGCGGGTAGGCCACGATCGTGTAGGGCACCGCGAAGAAGCCCGCCGCGCCCGCGCCGTAGACCAGCGCCGGGACGGCCACGAAGGTGTAGGCGGTGTAGAGGTCGCCGCCGAGCAGGAACCAGGTGACCCAGGTGCCGAAGCTGCGGCCGCCGAGGCCCCACTCGTCCAGGTGCAGCGCGTCGTCGGCCCGGCGCCAGCGCGAGGCCAGGAAGCCCATCACGGTGACCAGGACGAAGAACAGCAGGAAGACCGTCAGCGCGGTCCAGTTGACCCCGGTGTGGCTCATGCGGACGCACCCTTCTCGAAGGAGGGCCCCGCGGCGGCCTTGCGGGCCTGCTCGTCACGGCGCAGCAGCAGGTAGGCCGCGACGGTGAAGACCGCCGAGAGCGGCACCCAGGCCAGCTGGTACCAGTAGAAGAACGGCACCCCGGCGATCTCGGGGGTGGCCTTGGTGTACGAGGACACCCAGAGCATCGCGACGACGGGCAGCAGCAGGCAGATCCCGGCGAGCACCCGCGCGGGGGTGACCACCGGGAGCTGCCGCGCCCCAGTGCTTTCTGACGACATGTAAGCGGCTCCTGATGAGGGGTCACCTCATGCGCCGCAACGCACGGGTATCCGCACGCCCGCCGAGCAGCACCCGGGTGATCGACTGTCAGGCGCCATCTTGGGCCCTGGCGTGACGCGTGTCACCACCCCGGTGGGAACTTTTCGGATAGCGGACGGAACCGCTCCTACTCCGTCAGGAGGCGGGTCGCTGGAGCCTGGTGATGAACTTGTAGCGGTCGCCGCGGTAGATCGAGCGGACCCATTCGACCGGGGCGCCCTCGGCGTCGAAGGAGTGCCGGGAGAGCTGGAGCATCGGCAGTCCGAGGTCGGAGCCGAGCAGGCCGGCCTCGCGCGGGTCGGCCAGGGTGGTCTCGATGGTCTCCTCGGCCTCGGCGACGGTGACGCCGTAGACCTCGCGCAGTGCGGTGTAGAGGGAGTTGTGCTTGGCGAGGTTGCGCCGCAGGGCGGGGAAGCGCTTGGCGGAGAGGTGGGCCACCTCGATCGCCATCGGGTCGCCGTTGGCGAGGCGCAGGCGCTCGATCCGCAGCACCCGGCCGCCGGGCTTGATGTCCAGGAGCGGGGCCAGCCGGTCGTCGGCGCTGATGTAGCCGATCTCGATCAGGCGGGAGGTGGGCTCCAGACCCTGGGCCCGCATGTCCTCCGTGTAGGAGGTGAGCTGGAGGGCCTGGGCAACCTTGGGCTTGGCCACGAAGGTGCCCTTGCCCTGGATGCGCTCCAGCCGGCCCTCGACCACCAGCTCCTGCAGGGCCTGGCGGACGGTGGTGCGGGAGGTGTCGAACTGGGCGGCCAGCGCGCGCTCCGGCGGGACGGGGGTGCCGGCCGGCTGGGTCTCGGTGAGCTGGAGCAGGTGGCGCTTGAGTCCGTAGTACTTGGGGACGCGCGCGGTCGGGTCGGCCGCCGACTGCGTCGGCAGGCTCTGGGCCTCGGGTTCGGTCACCTGGGCCGTGGTGCCCCCGTCGCTGCTCATTCGGCCGTATCTCCCGCTCCTGGCGGCGCCTTCCCAGGCCCCGCCTCGTCCGTTAACGGCACACATCGTTGCACGTATGGCCTGTCAACGGGGAGCTCATCACACGATGAACGATGAGCGGTGTCGGCTTGATAACGGGTGGTCCGGTTTGCTCGGGGAGCCGTTGACACGCCCATTGGTCTAGGCCAAGCTCCAGACATCTGGTCTACACCACTGAGACCAACTCTGAATTCCCCAACCCCGTCCCAAGGGTTCGCGACACCATTCCTGCCGAAATGCACGGGTATGTCGCCTGCCCCCGGTGGGGGCAACCCGGGCATCCCTCAGGAGGATGGCGTGAAGCGTCAGCTCATCGCGGCGGTCGGCGTCGCAGCAATGGTCGTCGGTCTCGCGGCTTGTGGTTCGGACTCCAAGCCCGCCGGCGGCGACAAGGCGGAGGCCGCCCCCACCAGCCTCACCGTGTGGCTGACCGTCGACGCCCAGCAGAACTGGCCGGAGCTGGTCAAGGCCGCCGACGACGCGATCGTCGCGAAGTACCCCGGCATCAAGGTCAACCACGAGTACTACGGCTGGAAGGACAAGAACACCAAGTTCGACTCCGTCCTCGCCACCGACTCGGTGCCGGACGTCGTCGAGATGGGCAACACCGAGATGCTGCCCTACATGATCAAGGGCGCGCTGGCCCCGCTGGACGTCGCGAAGTTCGAGAACAGCTCCGCCTGGCTCGACGGCCTCAAGGCCTCCGCCACGTACAACGGCAAGACCTACGGTGTCCCCTACTACGCCGGTGCCCGCGTGGCCACCTGGCGCAAGGACATCGCCGCCGACGCCGGCGTGACCGCCGCGCCGACCACCTACGCCGAGCTCACCGCGGCGCTGGACAAGATCCAGGCCAAGCAGGGCGACAAGTTCTCCGCCTGGTACCAGCCGTCCCGTGACTGGTACGCCGCGATGTCCTTCGTGGCCGACGCCGGTGGCGCCATCGCCAAGCAGGACGGCGACAAGTGGAAGGCCTCGCTCTCCTCCCCGGAGGCGATCAAGGGTCTGACCGCGTGGAAGGACGCCGTCGGCAAGTACATGAAGGGCGACCTGACCAAGGACGACGCGGACCGCTACATCGTCTACGGCCTGGGCCAGTCCAACATGATCTACGGCGCCGGCTGGGAGGGTGGCTCCGCCGCCGACCCGAAGTTCGACAAGACCGGTGGCAAGCTCAAGGACAACCTGGTCTCCTTCGTGATGCCCGGCCCGTCCGGCAAGAACCTCTCCACCTTCCTGGGTGGTTCGGACCTCGCCGTCCCGGTGAAGTCGAAGGCCAAGACCGCCGCCGCCGAGTGGATCAACGCCTTCACCAACACCAAGGCGCAGGAGAGCCTGATCAAGGCCGGCAACCTGCCGAACAACAAGACCCAGCTCGGCCCCCTGAAGGCCGACCCGAAGACCGCGGCCACCGCCACCGCGGCCGAGATCAGCTGGTTCGTCCCGACCGCGCCGGGCTGGCTGCAGGTCGAGAAGGCGAACATCCTGCAGAACGCCCTGCAGGACATCGCCCAGGGCAAGAAGACGGTCGAGGCCGCCGCGAAGGACGCGGACACCGCGATCGACGCCGTCATCAACAAGGCCTGATCACCCGTCAGCCCGTCGGCCCCCTCAGCAACCGAGGGGGCCGGCGGGCCACGGCCGTGAGGCCCCCATCTCCATGCACGACCAGGCGTAGTTGAGGAGCACGTGATGAGTGCCGACACATCCACCGCGAAGGTGCCGCCGAAGCGGCCCTCATCATCCGTGGGCACGCCCGCCTCCGGCAGAGCCGCCAAGCCGCCGCGCGGCGGCCGGATGGGCACCGCTGCGGCCCCGTGGCTGCTGCTGGCGCCCACCATGGTCGTGCTGGCGGTCGTCCTCGGCTACCCCCTGGTCCGGCTGGTCACGCTGTCGTTCCAGGACTTCGGGCAGTCCCAGCTCTGGGGCTTCATCCCCACCGAGTGGGTCGGCTTCAAGAACTTCACCACCGTGCTCGGCGACTCGGTCTTCTGGGACGTCGTGGTCCGCACCATCCTCTTCACGGTCGGCGCGGTGGTCTTCACCATGATCGTCGGCATGCTGATCGCGATGCTGCTGGTCCGGGTCTCCGGCTGGGTGAAGACGCTGATCAACATCGCCCTGGTGGCGAGCTGGGCGATGCCCATCGTGGTCGCCGTCACCGTCTTCAAGTGGATGTTCGACAGCGACTACGGCGTCGTCAACTGGCTGCTCACCAAGGTCGGCCTGGACTTCGAGAAGCACAACTGGTTCATCGACTCCACCCAGGGCTTCACCATCATCATGGCCCTGGTGGTCTGGGGTGCGGTCCCGTTCGTGGCGATCACCCTGCACGCCGGTCTCACCCAGGTCCCCAAGGAGCTGGAGGAGGCGGCCCGGATGGACGGCGCCGGTGCCTTCAAGGTCTTCCGCTACGTCACCGTGCCGGTGCTCAAGCCCATCATCGTCATGCTGGCCACCCTCTCCGTGATCTGGGACATGGGCGTCTTCGCCCAGGTCTTCCTGATGCGCGGCGGCCACCCCGAGCCCGAGTACCAGCTGCTCACCACCTACTCCTACGACAAGGCGTTCGTGGTCAACGACTACTCGATGGGCTCCGCCATCGCCCTGCTGACCGTTCTGCTGCTGCTCGGCGTGATCGCCGTCTACATGCGCCAGATGCTGAAGATTGGAGAGGTGGAGTGACGATGACCGACACCGCCGCACCCGCCGCGTCCGAGCAGCCCGTCGCCCCGGCCCCGGCCGCCAAGCCCAAGAAGGTCAAGGAGAAGGCCCCCAAGGGGCGCCCGCTCTACAACCTGCTCGGCGTCATCACCGCCGTGGTCATGGGCTTCCCGGTCTACTGGATGGTCAACACGGCGCTCAAGCCGTCCAAGGACGCCATCTCCACCGACCCGAAGTTCCTGCCGTTCCCGCTCTCGCTGGAGAACTTCAAGCGCGCGCTGGAGGTCTCCGACTTCTGGGGCCCGGTCACCCGCTCGCTGATCATCGCCGGCTCCACCGTGGCCATCGGCCTGGTGGTCGGCCTGCTCGCCGCGCTCGCCATCTCCCGCTTCGCCTTCCGCGGCCGCAAGGTGGTCATCGTCGGCATCCTGACGGTCCAGATGGTCCCGCTGGTCGCGATGATCATCCCGGTCTTCCTGCTGCTGAACGACCTGGGCCAGTACAACAAGCTCTCCGGCATCATCCTGACCTACCTCACCTTCGTGCTCCCCTTCACGGTGTGGACCCTGCGCGGCTTCATCGTGAACATCCCGAAGGAGCTCGAGGAGTCGGCCATGGTGGACGGCTGCACCCGCACCGGGGCGTTCGTCCGGGTGGTCTTCCCGCTGCTGGCCCCCGGCATGGTGGCCACCGCGATCTACGGCTTCATCCAGGCCTGGAACGAGTACCTCTACGCGCTCCAGCTGCTCAGCCAGACCAACACCACCGCGACGGTGTGGCTCGGCAACTTCACCACCACCCGCGGCACCGAGTACGCCCCGATGATGGCCGGCTCCACGATGATGGCCATCCCCGTGGTGATCTTCTTCCTCCTGGTGCAGCGCCGGATCGCCTCCGGTCTCACCGCCGGCGCCGTGAAGGGCTGAGCCGATGAGCATCCTGACCCCCGCCGTGACCGGCAGCGACCAGCTCCACCGGGACGCCCTGACGGTCCTGCAGCCCGGCTTCGTGGGCACCGCCACCCCGCCGGACTGGGTGCGCCGGCACCTGGCCGACGGCCTCGGCTCGGTCGCCCTGTTCGGCCGCAACGTGATCGACCTCAAGCAGCTGGCGGAGCTCACCGCCCAGCTGCGCGCGGAGAACCCGGACCTGCTCATCGCCATCGACGAGGAGGGCGGCGACGTCACCCGGATCGAGGCCCCGTCCGGCTCCTCCTGGCCGGGCAACCTCGCGCTCGGCGCGATCGACGACACGGCCCTCACCGAGAACGTCGCCCGCGAGCTGGCCCGGGCCCTGGTGGCCTGCGGCATCAACCACAACTGGGCGCCCTCGGCCGACGTCAACTCCGACCCGCGCAACCCGGTGATCGGCGTGCGCTCCTTCGGCGACGACCCCGAGCTCTGCGCCCGCCACACCGCGGCCTGGGTCACCGGCCTGCAGTCGGCCGGCGTGGCCGCCTGCGCCAAGCACTTCCCCGGGCACGGGGACACCGCGATCGACTCGCACCTGGGCCTGCCGGTGGTCGACGTCGACGTGGACCTGCTGCGCTCCCGCGACCTGCCGCCCTTCCTGGCCGCGATCGAGGCCGGTGCCAAGTCCGTGATGACCGCTCACATCATGGTCCCGGCACTGGACCCGGCCCTGCCCGCCACCCTCAGCCGCTCGGTCCTCACCGACCTGTTGCGCGGTCAGATGGGTTACCAGGGCCTGATCGTGACCGACGGGATCGAGATGGGCGCCATCTCGGACACCTACGGGATGGGCAACGGCACGGTGCGGGCGCTCGCGGCCGGCGCCGACGCGATCTGCGTCGGCGGCGGCCACGACGACGAGGAGACGGTGCTCCACCTGCGCGACGCCATCGTCGAGGGCGTCCGCTCCGGCGAGCTCGCCGAGGAGCGGCTGGCGGACGCGGCCCAGCGGGTCCGCGCGCTCGGCTCCTGGGCCCGGATCGAGGCCCAGGCCGGCCAGTCCGACCCGGAGCTGGCGATCGGCCTGCGGGCCGCCCGCCGGGCCCTGAAGGTGGTCCGCGCCCCGGGCCGCCCGTTCACCCCGGTGACGGAGCGTCCGTTCGTCGCCTCGCTCTCCGCCGAGCCCAACTTCGCGGTCGGCTACGAGACCCCGTGGGGCGTCTCGGCCATGCTGGCCGACCGCTTCCCGGGCACCGAGGCCGCGAGCGTCGGCCCCGAGGACGCCACCCCGGAGGCGCTGGCGGCCACCGCCGACCGCCTGCTGGCCGGCGCCGAGGGCCGCAGCCTGGTCCTGGTGGTCCGCGACGAGCACCGCTACCCGTGGATGACGGCGCTCCTGACGAGGCTCCTGGCGGCCCGTCCGGACGCCGCGGTGGTCGAGATGGGCGTCCCCCAGGCCAAGCCCGCCGGAGCCCTGTACGTGGCCACCCACGGCGCCGCACGGGTCTGCGGACTGGCGGCCGTCGAGGTGCTCACCGGCCGGTGAGTCGAATGCAATTGACGTAACGTCAACAAAAAGCCCCCGGAAGAATTCCTTCCGGGGGCTTTTTCCGTGTTCGCGACAAGAATTCTGACGGATCATCAGGCTGCCTTAACGGAGCATTAAGGGAACCCTATGTGCCTGACCGGCAACGCATCGCACACGACTCACAACAGGTCTGCAACGTCCGTCACTTGGACACCCGGAATCCGTTGACACCGGCTTTGGTCTAGGCCAGTCTCCAGCAATCCGGTCTAAACCACAGCTTGGGCCGGGATCGATTCCAGGAGGATGGCGTGAACCGTCGGCTCATGGCGGCGTTCGGCGTCGCTGCACTGCTCGCGAGCACGGCTGCCTGCGGGAGCGGCGGTGGTTCGGGTGCCAAGAGTGGCGGTCCGAGCAGCGCGGACCCGAAGGCGATGACCGGCAGCGTCACCATCTGGCTGATGAACGAGGCCCAGCAGAACTGGCCCGAGCTGGTCCAGCAGGTCAACGACGAGTTCGCGGCCAAGTACCCCAAGATCGACCTCAAGCTGAGCTACCAGACCTGGGCCGACAAGATCACCAAGCTGGACGCGGCGCTGGCCGGCCAGACCGAGGTGCCGGACGTGGTCGAACTCGGCAACACCGAGACCATGAAGTACATCCTGAACAATTCCCTGGCCACGGTGGACAAGGCGAGCTACGACAACTCCGACACCTGGATCAAGGGCCTGGTCAAGACCTGCGAGTACCAGGACAAGCTCTACTGCGTCCCGTACTACGCGGGCGCCCGGGTCGGCATCTACAACACCGCCGCGTTCCAGGAAGCCACCGGCAGCGCCGACTTCCCGGCCACCGAGGACGAGCTGCGGGTCGCGCTCGACAAGGTGGCGGCCAAGCGCAAGGGCGACAAGACCTACTCGGCGCTCTACCTGCCCGGCCCGTACTGGTACGCCGCGATGTCCTACGTCGAGGCCTACGGCGGCACCATCGCCCGCTTCGACTCCACCGGCAAGTGGCACGGCTCGCTGCACGACGCCAAGTCCCAGCAGGGCGTCCAGCACTTCGTCGACCTGGTGAAGAAGTACAACAACGGCGACCTGACCGTGAACGAGCTCAACCAGTCCGGCGTGCTCGGCAAGCAGAAGACCGCGATGCTCTACGGCAACGGCTGGGAGATCGGCACCGCCACCGCCCCGGTCGGCGGCAACCCCGCGCTCAAGGACGTGCTCAAGGTGGTCGGCATGCCCGGCCCCAACGGCAAGCCGCTGCCCTCCTTCATCGGCGGCTCGGACCTGGCGGTCACCGCCAAGTCGCCGAACCAGGACGCGGCCAAGGACTGGATCCGGATGTTCACCAGCGCCAAGTCGCAGCAGGTGCTGGTCGACAAGGACACCCTGCCGAACAACCTGACCCAGCTCGCCCCGCTGAAGTCCAAGCCCGCCACGGCGGCGGCGGCCAACGCGGTGCCGAACGCCTGGTTCACCCCGCTGGCCCCCGGCTGGGGCGCGATCGAGAAGCAGAACGTGCTGGTGACCATGCTCACCGACATCCTCAAGGGCGGTAAGTCGGTCGACCAGGCCACCCAGGAGGCCGACGCCAAGATCGACCAGCTGATCAACCAGCCGTCCTGACGCACCGACGTCCTGAAGCACCGACGTCCTGAAGCACCGACGTCCTGAAGCACCGAATTCCTGACGCACCGCCAGGGCCGCCGTCCGCGCTCCACCGGACGGCGGCCCTCCGCGTGCCCGGGCCGCCGACGCTCCGTAGGCTCACCAGCGGGAAGTCCGAGGGGGGCCGACCGAGCCGGAGGCAGCGTCAGATGTCCGTCGCCGAAGGGCCCGGCCGCATCATGGCGGCGGAGACGGCCGAGCAGCCCGCCGTGCTCCGCCGGATCCTCGACGAGGGCGCCCCGGGGATCGCCGCCATCGCGGCCGAGATCGCCGCCCGCCGCCCGAGGTTCGTGCTGCTGACCGCGCGCGGCACCTCGGACAACGCCGCGCTGTACGCCAAGTACCTGGTGGAGATCCTGCTCGGCCGCCCGGCCGGGCTCAGCTCGATGTCCACCGTCACCGCCTACGGGGCGCGCCCCGACCTCACCGACGTGCTGGTGGTGACGGTCAGCCAGTCCGGCGGCTCGCCCGACCTGGTGGCCTCCACCATCGCGGCCCGGGAGGCCGGGGCCGTCACCCTGGCCGTCACCAACAACGCGGGCTCGCCGCTCGCCGAGCTCTCCGAGTTCCACGTGGACGTGCTGGCCGGGCCCGAGCGGGCCCTGCCGGCCACCAAGACCTACACCGCCGAACTGCTGACCCTCTACCTGCTGGTGCGGGGCCTGCGCGGCGAGGGCGGGGAGGCCGCCGAGGGGCTCCCGGAGCTGGCCGAGCAGGTGCTCGGGCGGCGGGACGAGGTGCGGGCGCTGGCCGAGCGCTACCGCTTCGCCCAGCGGCTGGTGCTCACCTCGCGCGGCTACGGCTACCCGACCGCCCGGGAGGCCGCGCTCAAGCTGATGGAGACCAGCTACATCCCGGCCTCGGCCTTCTCCGGCGCCGACCTGCTGCACGGGCCGCTGGCGATGGTGGACAACGTCTCACCGGTGATCGCGGTGGTGCCGGAGGGCAAGGGCGGCGAGGCGCTCCAGCCGGTGCTGGACCGGCTGCGGGGCCGCGGCGCGGACCTGGTGGTGTTCGGCGGCGAGGAGCAGGTGGCGGCCGCCTCGGCAGGGTTCGTGCTGCCGTCCGGGGTGCCGGAGGAGCTGCAGCCGGTGCTGGAGATCCTGCCGCTGCAGCAGCTGGCCCACGAGGTGGCCGTGGCCCGCGGGCAGGACCCGGACGCGCCGCGGGCGCTGGCCAAGTGACGGGGCGCGGGGGAGCAGCCGCCGGCGGGGGAGGGGCCGCGGGCGAGGGATGGGCCGACAGGGCCCGGGAAGCACTACGGGCCACGGCGCCGACACAGGACCCTCAACCTGTGCGGCACCGCAGCCCGGAGCTGTCGTCGGTCGCTCCACTGGGCCGGAGACTGTGCGGGGTCGCCGGTCCGGAGCGTCCGACCGAGGAGGCACCGCGCGCGGTCAGGGCAGTTGCGCGGGGGGTGTCTCCTTGGTGCTCTTCCATTGTGGACTAGACCAATCCTGGTTGTCCAGAGAGCTCCCGCGATCGGTGCCGACCGCTCCGGGAGGCCCCCGCCGGGCAGCTCCGGATACGCTCGCCCTGTGCCCTCGCTGAACGAACTCGTCCGCCGCCACACCACCCTGACGGGTGCCGACGTGGAGTGGCTGCACATGCTGGTCTCGGAGTGGCAGCTGCTCTCCGACCTCTCCTTCGCCGACCTGGTGCTCTGGATCCCCACCTGGGACGGCATCCGCTACGTCTCGGTGGCCCAGATGCGGCCCAACACGGGCCCCACCTCCTACCAGGACGACATGGTCGGCCACCTGGTGCCCCGGGGCCGCCGGCCGCTGCTGGACGCCGCCTACGACGAGGGGCGGATCGTCCGCGAGGGCGATCCGGAGTGGCGCGAGGAAGTGCCCGTCCGGGTGGAGTCCATCCCGGTCCGCCGGGAGGGCCGGGTGCTCGGGGTGATCGCCCGCAACACCAACCTGCTGACCGTCCGCACGCCCAGCCGGCTGGAGCTCACCTACCTGCAGTCCGCCTCCGACCTGGCCCAGATGATCGCGGCCGGCAGCTTCCCCTACCCGGGCGTCGAGCAGGCCGACATGGACGCCGCCCCCCGGGTCGGCGACGGCCTGATCCGGCTGGACGCCGACGGCATCGTCACCTACGCCAGCCCCAACGCGCTCTCCGCGTACCACCGCCTGGGCCTCACCACCGACCTGGTCGGCAGTCATCTGGGCCGCGCCACCGCCGAGTTGGTGCCGCCCTCGCGCGGCGCGGTGCACGAGGCCCTGGTCAAGCTGGCCAGCGGCTGGGCGCCGCGGCAGACCGAGGTCGAGGCCCAGGGCGGCGTGGTCACCCTGCGGGCCATCCCGCTCAAGCCGAAGGGGACGCTCACCGGCTCGCTGGTGCTCTGCCGGGACGTCACCGAACTCCGGCGCCGTGACCGGGAGTTGATGACCAAGGACGCGACCATCCGGGAGATCCACCACCGGGTGAAGAACAACCTCCAGACGGTGGCCGCGCTGCTGCGGCTGCAGGCCCGGCGGATGGACTCGGAGTCCGGGCGGGCCGCGCTGGACGAGGCGGTGCGGCGGGTCGGCTCGATCGCCATCGTGCACGAGACGCTCTCGCAGGGGCTGGACGAGGCGGTGGCCTTCGACGAGATCGCCGACCGGGTGCTGGCCATGGTGATGGAGCTCTCCCAGGACGGGCGGGTGGCCACCCGGCGCAGCGGCTCCTTCGGCATCCTCTCGGCGGAGATGGCCACGCCGCTGGCGATGGTGCTCACCGAACTGCTGCAGAACGCGCTGGAGCACGCCTTCGGCCCGAGCGCCGGGGGCAACCTGGAGGTCAGCGCGCTCCGCGGGCGGGCGCCGGCCACCGGCAAGGGCTGGTCGGACAGTTGGAACACCGGGGCCAAGCCGGAGGAGTACCTGCTGATCACCGTGCAGGACGACGGCACCGGCATGCCGGAGGGCTTCGACCCGCAGAGCTCGGGGAACCTCGGGCTGCAGATCGTCCGGACCCTGGCCACCAACGAGCTCGGCGGGAGCTTCGACATGGTGGCGGCGCCGGACGGGGGGACCAAGGTGATCCTGGAGATCCCGGTCCGCTGAGCCGCCGGAGGCACCCGGGCCCGCGAACCGAAGGGCCGCGCCGGTGCCGAAAGGGAGGAGCGAGGGAGCGAGGAACGAGCGAGGGAGCGACGACCGTCGGCGCCGGCACGAGCGGCCCGAAGGTGAGCGGGCCCAAAAGAAACGAGGCCCTGTCGACCGGGGGGGTGGGTCGACAGGGCCTCTCAACCCGTTCCGGCCGTCGGGGGGAGTCGGCCGGAACGGGGGCTCTGTGGTGTCGCGCGGCACTCGCTCGACGTGTTGCACACGGTGAGCGCCACAGCTCCACGGTATTGCTCTAAGTGAACAGTATCAAGTACCCGCAGTGCGGAAGGCCCGGCGCGCCGTACGGCGCTGCCTGACCCTTGATCGTTGGTTGATCAGGCGGGGCTGACGGTCACTCAGGCGGTGCGGGCGCGGTTGCGGGCGGCGCGGCGCTTCATCGCACGACGCTCGTCCTCGCTCATGCCGCCCCAGACGCCGGCGTCCTGGCCGGTCTCGAGCGCCCACTGGAGGCACTGCTCCATGACGGGGCAACGGCGGCACACGGCCTTGGCTTCCTCGATCTGCAGCAGAGCGGGGCCGGTGTTCCCGATGGGGAAGAACAGCTCCGGGTCCTCTTCGCGACAGACAGCGCGGTGGCGCCAGTCCATGTTCGTCCAACTCCTCCGGTCGGCAGGCTGTGGCCCGCGCGACGCAATCGATGGTGGCTTGTGAATGTGAACGCTTTCACGAATCCCGCGACAGCAAAAGGGACCAAAGGCCCCGTGGGGCCTGGGAGGTCTGTGCTGGAGGGGGTTCGGGCTATCAAGGGAGCTTGTCGCGGTATGTCCCGCTGCGACGTGTCCCGATCGCCATGTAGAGGTTCGCAAACCTCGGGCTCGGATACAACCCCCTTCGGCTGGAAATTTTTGATTCTTCGGTGTCGCCTAGCTCACAGCCCGTACTTCTATGGGGTGAAGGGGGCTTGTGCGTTCGAGAAGAAGGGCAACGGGCCCTTCTGGTCACACAATCACACGCAGTGCCCGCCGAACGCCTGTGAAACTGACGCGACTCCTGTCTCCAAGGTGGTCCCCGTCGACCTGAAACGGGGCCGGTTCCTGTGAAACCAAGGTGAAGTGTCGGACGTCGTGGTAGGAGACGAGGTGCTTGCCCGTAGGGCCGGACGGCCCTGTGCGGCCTTCCGAAGTCGTGTGCGAACGCAGAATCTGACGCACCGTTCGAGCCGTGCCGAACGCGGTCATTCGAGTGATGCCGAAGATGTCCAGGTCGGTGTCGAAGGACGCGGAGGGGGAGGGGAAGACCGGCCGGCTGCCCAGGAAGGTCCAGGGCGAGGTGTTGCTGACTATGGCCAGGACGAGGCCCGGGACCGGTTCCCGGCCGTTGATTTCCAGGCTGATGGGGCCGTTGCGGCGATGATCACGCTCGGTGACGAAGTGCCGGAGCGCCTGGCTCACGTAGAGCGCGTGGGTGGACTTCTTCCCGGCCCGCCGCTGGGCCTCCACCCGGCCCACCACGCCGGCGTCGAAGCCGAGGCCCGCGGTGAAGGTGAACCAGCGGTCGGGGAGGCCCTCGGACATCGCCTTGCCCAGGCTGACCGCGCGCTCGCGGCGGTGCTCCAGGGCGTCCAGCAGGGCGCCGGTGGCCTCGACCGGGTCGTTCGGCAGGCCGAGGGTGCGGGCGAAGACGTTGGTCGAGCCGCCCGGGACGACGGCCAGCCGGGGCACCCGATCGGAGGGGCCGTGCGCGAGCAGCCCGTTGACGATCTCGTTGACCGTGCCGTCGCCGCCCAGCGAGACCACCAGGTCGAAGCCGCGCTCGGCGGCCCCCTCGGCCAGGTCGCGGGCGTGGCCCCGGTACTCCGTGTGGGCCACCTCCAGGCGGAGATCGCTGCGCAGGGCGTGGATCAGCACGTCGCGGGTGCGTCCACTGGTGGTGGTCGCCTTCGGGTTCACGACCAGGAGAGCGCGCATGGCGCTCAGCCTACGGGTCGGGGTGCGAACCGCTGCGGCTACCCTGCTGGAGTGACCACCGATTCCATGACCACCAGCCCTGCCCGGCCCACCGCGCTCGTCGTCGGCGCCGCGATCACCGCGCTGGAGGGTGCGGCGCTGGCCGGCTGGGGCCTCTACGACGTGATCGCCGGGTTCTTCTGGGACTCCCCGGCGCTGGGCCGCAGCGAGTTCGGCGGGGTGATCCTGCTGCTGCTGGGCCTGCAGCCGCTGCTGGCCGGGCGGGCCCTGCTGCGGCTGCGCCGCTGGGGTCGCACGCCGGCCGTGCTGACCAACTCGATCTGCCTGCCGGTCGCCTACTACATGTGGCAGAACGGCGGCGCGATGCAGGTGCTCGGCGTGGTGATCGGCGTCGTCGGCCTGATCGGCATCGGCGCGCTGCTCAACCCGAAGGTGACGGCGGTGCTCTACGCGCAGCAGAGCACCGCCGAGGGGTCCTGACGGAGGACGGGCCCCGAGGGTCCGTCACTCCTCGACGAGGAGCTTCTCCCGGAGCTGGGCCAGGGTGCGGGCCAGCAGCCGGGAGACGTGCATCTGGGAGATGCCGACCTCGGCCGCGATCTGGGACTGCGTCATGTTCCGGAAGAACCGCAGCACCAGGATCTTCTGCTCCCGGGGCGGGAGTTGGGCCAGCAGCGGCTTGAGCGACTCGCGGTACTCGACTCCCTCCAGCGCCTCGTCGGTGGCGCCCAGGGTGTCGGCCACCGCGGGGGACTCGTCGTCGCTGTCCGGCACGTCGAGGGAGAGGGTGGAGTAGGCGTTGGCCGACTCCAGGCCCTCCAGCACGTCCTCCTCGGAGATGCCGAGGTGCTCGGCCAGCTCGTGCACCGTGGGGGAGCGGCCGTGCCGCTGGGAGAGCTCGCTGGTCGCCGTGGTGAGCGAGAGTCTGAGCTCCTGGAGGCGGCGCGGGACGCGGACCGCCCAGCCCTTGTCCCGGAAGTGGCGCTTGATCTCGCCGACGATGGTCGGGGTCGCGTAGGTGGAGAACTCCACCCCGCGCTCGTGGTCGAAGCGGTCCACCGACTTGATCAGACCGATGGTGGCGACCTGGGTCAGGTCGTCCAGCGGCTCGCCGCGGTTGCGGAAGCGGCGGGCCAGGTGCTCGACCAGCGGGATGTGCATCCGGACCAGCTGGTTGCGCAGCTCGACCCGCTCGGGCGAACCCTCCGGCAGCTCCGCCAGCCGGACGAAGAGCGCCCGCGCGGCCTCGCGGTCCGGCGCGCCGGAACGGTGTGCCTGGGCCGGGACGGCTCCGGCGACCGGCGGGCGCACCGGCGAGGCGGGCGGCTGGTCGTTCGTCGGGTCTGTCGGCTGGGTCATCCGATGGTTGTCCTTCGGGTGCACGTCGGCGGGGTCGGATCGGGCAGGGGTCGGGGCGGCGGCGCTCGGCTGGGCCGGCACGGTCACCTCTGCGGTGGCGGCCGGGCCCGGGCCCATGCCTGTGCGGTCGAGATCACTCACGGCGGTCACCCGTTCCGTTCCGGGAGCACTTCACTGAGGGTCGTACCGCGCTGCGGTACGGGGAGCCGTACGCGCGGCCCGGCCGCGCGCACGGCTTCGCGAGTGGCCTCACACCGCGACCGGTGCTCCGCCGCGCTTCTTGTGCAGGCTGATGCTCACGGTGTTGTCCGCGCCGACCGTGGACTCCACCTCACCGGCCAGTGCGGAGAGCACCGTCCAGGCGAAGGTGTCCCGCTCGGGGGCCCGGCCGTCGGTGGTCGGGGCCGCCACGGTGACCCGGAGCGAGTCACCGACCAGGCGGAACTCGCAGCTCAGCACGGAGCCCGGGACAGCCTGCTGGAGCAGGATGGCGCAGGCTTCGTCCACCGCGATCCGGAGGTCCTCGATCTCGTCGAGGGTGAAGTCCAAACGGGCCGCGAGACCGGCCGTCGCCGTTCGCAGCACCGAGAGGTACGCCCCCGCCGCGGGCAGCCGGACTTCGACGAAGTCCTTCACTCCGGGATCGCCGTCGATCTGGGACACCCTCACCTCCTGGGTGACGCGCGGTGCTTGCGGCCGGGAGGCCGCGGCACTTCCTGTTGCTCGGTTCAACTGCTCAGCCCCAACTGTGAAGAGGGGTGGTGCGGTACGTACCGGTCATACCCATACGGGAGAGGTCGGAACGCCGCGCATCCGCCCGAGACGTTACCGCGCCGGACCGACGCTTGTCGCGATCCCCGACGTCAGTCACGGGAACGGGCGAAGGAGTTCGAACTGCCGTGGCAGGCACGGGGCTCCGCTACTCGGCGCCGAGGGCGGCCAGCGCGTCGCCGCTGAGCCGGTGCACGGTCCACTCGTCCATGCCCACCGCGCCCAGCGAGGTGTAGAAGCCGATGGCCGGCTCGTTCCAGTCCAGCACGGTCCACTCCAGGCGGGAGTAGCCGTTGCGCACGCAGATCCGGGCCAGCTCGGTGAGCAGGGCCTTGCCGTGGCCGCCGCCGCGGGCGGTGGGGCGGACGTAGAGGTCCTCCAGGTAGACCCCGTGGGTGCCGCGCCAGGTGGAGAAGTTCCGGAACCAGAGGGCGAAGCCGACCGCCTCGCCGCCGTCCTCCTCGGCGATCAGGCCGAAGACGGCGGGGTTCGCGCCGAACAGCGACTCGCGCAGCTGCTCCTCGGTGGCCACGGCCTCGTCGGGGGCCTTCTCGTACTCCGCCAGTTCGCGGATCAGGTCGAGGATCAGGGGGACGTCGGACGGCGTTGCTTCGCGGATCATACGGCGAGCCTACTCGGGCGGCCGGGGATCGCGGCTGTGAGTTTCCCGTGGCCGGACGTGCCGGTGCCCCGGCCGTTCCGTCGGGAACGACCGGGGCACCGGTGGTGGAGCGTCAGGCCTTCTTGGTCTCCCAGAAGATGCTGTCGATCTCCGCGATCAGGTCCAGCAGGGCCTGGCCGGTGGCCGGGTCGGTGGACGCCTTGGCGGCCGAGGCCGCCTTGCCCGCGTTGTTGAACAGCTCGTGCAGCTGCGGGTACTTCTCGAAGTGCGGGGCCTTGAAGTAGTCGGTGTGCAGCACCGAGAGGTGGTGCTTGACCAGCTCGGCCCGCTCCTCCTTGATGACGATGGCGCGGGCCCGGAAGACCGCGTCCTCGTTGGCCTGGTACTTCTCCTGGGTGGCCTTGACCGACTCGGCCTCGATCCGGGCCTGGGCCGGGTCGTACACGCCGCAGGGCAGGTCGCAGTGGGCGTGCGCGGTGACGCGCGAAGTGAACAGACGCATTGGGGAGTCCCTTCTGAAATCGTCTTCCCGCGCCAGAGATTACCCTTCGGTCCTGGGTTTGGCCGGACGGAGGGTGCATGACGGACCGACAGCAGCGCGACGGGCTACTGCCGTTCGGGGTGGCGCTGGTCGCCGGGCCCTCGATGCGTCCCACCCTTCGGGACGGCGACCGGGTGCTGGTCCGGTACGGCGCGGCGCTGCGCCCCGGGCGGGTCGCACTCTTCGAACATCCCCGGCACCCGGGCCTGCTGGTGCTCAAACGGGCCGTGGAGCGGCGCCCGGAGGGCTGGTGGATGGTCTCCGACAACCCCTTCGTGGAGACCGACAGCCGTCAGTACGGAGCGGTGCCCGAGGAGTTGATCCTCGGTCAGGTGCTCTGCCGGCTGGGGTGGCCGCGCCGCCAGGGCCCGGCTCAGCCCGCCGCGGCCGCCTGACGGGCCTCCTCGCGCTTGCGGGCGCGGTAGGCGGCCACGTTGGCCCGGGTGGCGCAGCGGTCGGAGCAGTAGCGCCGGGAGCGGTTGGTGGAGGTGTCCAGGTAGGAGTTGCGGCACGGCGCGGCCTGGCAGATGCCGAGCCGGTCGGCGCCCAGCTCGGTGAGGTGGATGGCCAGGCCCATGCAGGCCACCGCGGTGAAGTTGGCGGCGGCGGTCGGCGCGTTGTCGGCCAGGTGCAGGTGCCAGCGCGGGCGGCCGGCGTCGTCCAGGTAGTCGTGGCCGGAGACCAGCGGGCTGACGGGGTACTCCACCAGCAGGCTGTTCAGCAGGTCCACCCCGCGCACCTCGTCGCCCTCGGCCGCGGCCTCGAAGACCCCGCGCAGCCTGGTCCGCACCGCGCGCAGCCGCGGCAGGTCGCTCTCGTCCGCCAGCCGGGCCGCCTGCGAGGAGGGGCCGAACAGCGAGCGCACGGCCTCGACCGAGGTCAGCGAGTCGGTGCCCCGGTCGGGCTCCTCGCTGTTCACCAGGCGAACGGCGAAGTTGGCGTACGCGGCGAGCTCCACGGTTGGTCCTTCCAGGGCCGGTAACGGGTGAGCTGCTCCTAGGGTATTACCTCGGTGAACGGAAAGGGGAGCCCCGGTGAGCCGGAAGGGCTCACCGGGGCTCCCCGGGGGCGCGCCGCGTCAGAGCACGCGGGACAGGAAGGCGCGGGTGCGCTCGTGCTGCGGGTTGGTCAGCACCTCGCGCGGGTGGCCGGACTCGACCACCACGCCGCCGTCCATGAAGACCAGCGCGTCGCCGACCTCGCGGGCGAAGCCCATCTCGTGGGTGACCACGATCATGGTCATCCCGTCCCGGGCCAGCTGGCGCATGACGTCGAGGACGTCGCCGACCAGCTCCGGGTCGAGCGCCGAGGTGGGCTCGTCGAAGAGCATCAGCTTGGGCTCCATGGCCAGGGCCCGGGCGATCGCCACCCGCTGCTGCTGGCCGCCGGAGAGCTGGGAGGGGTAGTTGCCGGCCTTGTCGGCCAGCCCGACCCGGGCCAGCAGCTCCAGGCCCTGGGTCCTCGCCTCGGCCTTGCTCCGGTTCTTCACCTGGACCGGAGCCTCGATCACGTTCTCCAGCGCGGTCATGTGCGGGAAGAGGTTGAAGCGCTGGAACACCATGCCGATGTCCCGCCGCTGGAGGGCGACCTCACTGTCCTTCAGCTCGTAGAGCTTGTCGCCCTTCTGCCGGTAGCCGACCAGCTTGCCGTCCACCCAGAGGCGCCCGGCGTTGATCTGCTCCAGGTGGTTGATGCACCGCAGGAAGGTGGACTTGCCGGAGCCGGACGGACCGACAAGGCAGAACACCTCGCCCTGCTTGACCTCGAGGTCGATGCCCTTGAGCACCTCGACCGGGCCGTAGGACTTGCGCACGCCCTCGGCGCGGACCAGCGGCTGGTTCGTGGCGGGCTTGTCGAAGGAGGTCATCGGGCACGCCCCAGGGAGGTCAGGTTGGCCTTGATCTTCTGCAGCGGGGTGGCCGGCAGGTTGCGGGAGGAGCCCTTGGCGTAGTGCCGCTCCAGGTAGTACTGGCCGATGCTGAACACCGTGGTGAGCACCAGGTACCAGAAGGAGACGACGAAGAGCAGCTCCATCACGGCGAGGTTGTTGGTGTAGACGTCCTTCGCCTTGGTCATCAGCTCGGGGTAGGTCACCACGTACGCCAGCGAGGAGGTCTTCAGCATGTTGATGAACTCGTTGCCGCTGGGCGGCACGATCACCCGCATGGCCTGCGGCAGCACGACCCGGTACATGGTCTTCACCCGGGACATGCCGAGCGCGTGGGCGGCCTCGGTCTGCCCCTCGTCGACCGACTGGATGCCGGCCCGGACGATCTCCGCCATGTAGGCGCCCTCGTTGATGCCGAGGCCCAGCAGGGCCGCGACGAACGGGGTGATCACCGTGTTGGTGTCCTGGCCGAACATGGTCGGGAAGATCAGGGCGAGGTTCCACCAGAGCAGCAGCTGGACCAGCACCGGCGTGCCGCGGAACAGCCAGATGTAGCCCCAGGCCACGGTCGAGGTGACCGGGTTGTGGGAGAGCCGCATGACCGCGGCGAGCACGCCGAGCAGCAGGCCGAGGGCCATCGAGCAGACGCTGATCAGCAGCGTGTGCCAGGCACCCAGGAGGGTGTCCGACTTGAACAGGTACTCACCGGTGGTGGACCAGGTGATGTTGCCCTGGGAGAAGGCGTAGACGAGCCAGGCGAGCAGGGCGATCACCACGACGGCGGAGATCCAGCGGCCGTAGTGCCGGACCGGGATCGCCTTGATCACGTGGTGCGCCGGGACCGTGCCCGGCTCGGAGGAGGGGGTACTCATGCGGAGGGCCTCTCGGGCGTGGCGAGGGGGTGGAACGGAGCCGGGCCCGCGCTGTGGTGCGGGCCCGGGCTGACGACGGGTCAGGAACCGCCGTTGACCGTCACGGAGTCCACCGCGCCGAGCTTCACGTTGTACTTGTCGAGGATCTTGGCGTACTCGCCGTTGGCGATCAGGGCCTCCAGGCCGGCCTTGACGGCGTCGCGGAGCTGGGCGTTCTCCTTGGAGACGCCGATGCCGTACAGGCCCGGGTCGATCTGCTCGCCGACCACCTCGAAGTCCTTGCCGCCGCCCGAGGTCTGCGCGTTGTACGCGGCCACCGGGTAGTCGTTCAGGTCGGCCACCGCGGCGCCGGACTTCAGCTTGAGCAGGGCCTCACCGTCGTGCTCGTAGCCCTGGATGGTGATCTCGGCCTTGCCCGCCGCCTTGCACTTGTCGGACTGCGCCTTGGCGGTGTCCTCGTTGACGGTGGCCTTCTGCAGCGCCACGGTCTGGCCGCACAGGTCCTCCAGGGTCTTGATGCCCTTCGGGTTGCCCTTCTGGACCAGGATCGAGGTGCCGGCCTTGAAGTAGTCGACGAAGTCGACGCCCTTGCCCTGGCGCTCCTTGTTGTCGGTCATCGCCGACATGATCAGGTCGATCCGCTTGGTGGAGAGCGAGGTGATCAGGGTGTCGAAACCGGCGTCCTGGATCTGGAACTTGACGCCCAGCTGCTTGGCCAGCGCGTCGGCCAGGTCCGGGTCGATACCGGTGATCTTGCCACCGTCCTTGAACTCCACCGGCGCGTACGCGACCTCGGAGCCGACCTTGACGACACCGGCCTTCTGGATGTCGGCCGGGAGCTTCGAGTACAGCGGGGCCGAGGAGCCGGCCGCCGAGGTGTCGTCCTTCTTGTCGTCGCCGCAGGCGGTGAGCACCAGCGAGGCGGTCGCGATCAGGGCACCGGCGGCGAGGAGGCGGGTGCGCGGGTTACGGACGGTCATGGGGGGAGTCTCCTCCTGTGGGAGAGGCTGGGCGGAGCGCGCCGCGCTGGCGGCGTACACGGGGGGCCGGGGCTGTCGCCACCCTCCGCCGAGGTGGGCTGTAGCGATCCGAGTTGGTGGGAATCCTGCCACCAGGCATTCGGTAACGGACCACTATTCAGATCAAAATCGGATAACGAGGGGTCAGAGCGTCCGCTATCCGGACGAATACCGTGTCCCTGTCACTCCGTGTATAAGTATGCGGACCGAAGGGCTCCGGAGGGTCAGAACCCGCCGTTGACCACGGCGTTCTGTGCCGCGCCCGCGGAGACGTTCCACTTGGCGAGGATCTTGTCGTACTCGCCGCCGCGGATCACCCGGTCGAGCGCCTTCACCAGCGCGTCGCGCAGCGCGGTGTCGCCCTTGGTCAGCGCGATCCCGTACGGGCCGGGCTGGATCTGGGCGCTGGCCACCTCGAAGGTCCTGCCGCCGTCCTGCTGCTGGGCCACGTAGGCGGCCACCGGGAAGTCGTTCAGGTCGGCCACCGCGCGGCCGGCCTTCACCTCGGCCAGCGCCTGGTCGTCGGTGTCGAAGAGCTTGACCGTGAGGGGCTTCCCCGCCTTGGTGCAGGCGGTGGTCTGCCGGGCGATGATCGCGTCCTGGGTGGTGCCGCGCTGGAGCGCGACGGGGTGGCCGCAGAGGTCGTCGATGGACTTGACGCCCTTCGGGTTGCCCTTCTTCACCAGGATCGAGGTCCCGGCGATGAAGTAGTCGACGAAGTCCACTCCCGGATTCACCTGGGTGCCGTTGTCGTCGGTGCCCTCGCGGCGCTGGCGGTTGTCGCTCAGCGCGGACATCACGACGTCGTACTGCTTCGCGTGCAGGCCGGGGATGAGCTTGTCGAAGGGGGTGTCGACGAACTCCACCCGCAGGCCCAGCTGCTTGCCGATCGCCTCGGCGATCTCCGGGTCGAGGCCGGCGGCCTGGCCGTTGGCGTCCTTGAACTCCACCGGGGCGTAGTTGAGGTCGGAGCCGACCTTGAGCACGCCGGCCTCGCGGACGGCGGCCGGGAGCATCGAGCGCGGGTCCTCGGACGGGGCCTTCGGCGTCGATCCGGCGCCGCAGCCGGTCAGCAGGAGCGATCCTGCGGTCAACGCGGTGGCGGCGCGGGCGACATGACGGGATATGGGGGAACTGTGCTGCATGGGGGTACTGCTCCTCCTGTGGGAGAGGTCGTGCGGGTCCGGAGTGGGCCGGAGTCCGGAGTCTTCCATCCCGCCCTGCCGGGGCGGGTCTCGGATGTGTCAGAATCGGGTATCGGGTGACCCCCGATCAGAACCCCAGGCCGCCGGGTCGCGACAGACCCGGGGCGCGCAGAACCGGAAGTCGGGTACGCAGACTCCGGATTCGAGGCGCCAGCTCCCCTCCGTGTCTGGTGTTCACCTCCTGCGGGTGTGCGTGCACGATCACCAGGGTCCGAGCAGGGCCGCCGGTACTTCCGAAACCGACGGTCGTCAACTGCCCGACCTGGGGATGACGGGCACGTGAAAAGGACAAAAAGGCATAGGTGCGATGCCTCCGTCCGGCCTAGGCTCGTGGTCCGGTACCCACCGGAACCGGCCAGGGCAGACCGGCAGTACAACCGCAGAGACACCCATAAAACCCTCATTCGAGGGCGCGGCCCGACGGCAGCGCCCCGACCCCTCGTCCGGGTCCGTTTCGGCGGCCCGGGTTTTTCGGCATCCCGTCCGGGACGCCCCGAGCGGGTCCCGGCCCGTCGGTGTGCGCGCTCTCGCTGATCAAATGACGAAGAGGTCATCGTGGCAGCGGAGATCATCCACACCAGCACTGAGACCGACGACCCGGTCGACGCCGTTTTCGCGCTCCACCGGGGCGGCAAGATGGAGGTCCGGGCGACGGTTCCGGTGCGCGATGCGGACGACCTGTCCCTCGCCTACACCCCCGGTGTCGCCAAGGTCTGCACGGCCATCGCCGAGCAGCCCGAGCTGGTCAACGACTACACCTGGAAGTCCAACGTGGTCGCCGTCGTGACCGACGGCACCGCCGTGCTCGGCCTGGGCGACATCGGCCCGGAGGCCTCGCTGCCCGTGATGGAGGGCAAGGCCATCCTGTTCAAGCAGTTCGGCGGCGTGGACGCGGTGCCGATCGCGCTCGCCTGCACCGAGGTCGACGAGATCGTCGAGACCGTGGTGCGGCTCGCCCCGTCCTTCGGCGGCGTCAACCTGGAGGACATCTCCGCCCCGCGCTGCTTCGAGATCGAGAGCCGGCTCCAGGAGGCCCTGGACATCCCGATCTTCCACGACGACCAGCACGGCACCGCGATCGTCACCACCGCCGCGCTCTGGAACGCCGCCAAGGTGACGGGCCGTGAGATCGGCTCGCTGCGCGCTGTCATCTCCGGCGCGGGCGCGGCCGGCATCGCCATCGCCAAGATGCTGCTGGCCGCCGGGATCGGCGACGTCGCGGTCTGCGACCGCAAGGGCGTGGTGTACGACGGCCGGGGCGACCTGACCGACGTCAAGGCCGAGATCGCCGCCCTCAGCAACCGGTCCGGGCTCCAGGGTTCGCTGGCCGACGCGCTGGCCGGCGCCGACGTCTTCATCGGCGTCTCCGGCGGCACCGTCCCCGAGGACGTCGTCGCCACCATGGCCGAGGGCTGCTTCGTCTTCGCGATGGCCAACCCGAACCCGGAGATCCACCCCGAGGTCGCCCACCGCTACGCGGCCGTGGTCGCCACCGGGCGCTCGGACTTCCCGAACCAGATCAACAACGTGCTGGCCTTCCCCGGCATCTTCGCCGGCGCGCTCCAGGTCCGGGCCACCCGGATCACCGAGGGCATGAAGCTGGCCGCCGCCGAGGCGCTGGCCGCCGTGGTCGCCGACGAGCTGACCCCGCAGCGGGTCATCCCCTCGCCGTTCGACCCCCGGGTCGCGCCGGCGGTCACCAAGGCGGTGGCCGAGGCCGCCCGCCGCGAGGGCGTCGCGCGGATCTGACGCACTGTTCGACACCACGGGACACGGGTGTGCTGACGGGTTGGTTACCGTCGTCACACCCGTGTCCCGTTCCGGTTAGCAGTGGTTCACCGCTAGTGTCCGGTCCATGTTCGCCGCCTACGCAGCCCGCATCGACGCCGACGACCCGCTCAGCGCACTGGAGTTGGGCGAGCTCCCGGAGCCGCAGGCCCGGCCCGGCTGGAGCGTGGTGACGGTCAAGGCCGCCACCCTCAACCACCACGACCTCTGGTCGCTGCGCGGGGTGGGCCTGCCCGCCGAGCGGCTGCCGATGATCCTCGGCTGCGACGCCGCCGGGATCGACGAGCACGGCAACGAGGTGGTCATCCACTCCGTGATCGGCCAGAGCGGCCACGGGGTCGGCCCGGACGAGCCGCGCACCATCCTCACCGAGAAGTACCAGGGCACCTTCGCCCAGCGGGTCGCCGTGCCGACCTGGAACCTGCTGCCCAAGCCCGCCGAGCTCTCCTTCGCCGAGGCGGCCTGCCTGCCCACCGCCTGGCTCACGGCCTACCGGATGCTCTTCACCAAGGCCGCCGCCAAGCCCGGCCAGACCGTCCTGGTGCAGGGCGCCGGCGGCGGCGTGGCCACCGCGCTGATCGTGCTGGCCAAGGCGGCCGGCCTGCGGGTCTGGGTGACCGGCCGGGACGAGGCCAAGCGGGCCCGGGCGGTCGAGCTCGGCGCCGACGCCGCCTTCGAGAGCGGCGCCCGGCTGCCCGAGCGGGTGGACGCGGTGATGGAGACGGTCGGGGCCGCCACCTGGTCCCACTCCGTCAAGTCGCTGAAGCCGGGCGGCTCGATCGTCATCTCCGGCTCCACCTCGGGCCCCAGCCCGAAGGCCGCCGAGCTGAACCGGATCTTCTTCCTGGAGCTCAACGTCCTGGGCTCCACCATGGGCACCAAGGAGGAGCTGGCGGCGCTGCTCGCGCTCTGTGCCACCTCCGGGGTGCGGCCGGTGATCGACACCGTGCTGCCGCTCACCGAGGCCCGGGACGCCTTCGCCCGGCTCGCCAAGGGCGAGGTCTTCGGCAAGCTGGTCCTCGAACCCTGACGCCCGGCTGCCCGCAGGGCCGAGCATCGCGCTCCGCGCCCGGAGGCCCGCCAGGGCCGACAGGGGCGCGGGGAACTGCGCGCAGGGGAACGCGACGACCCGTGTGCCGGGTACGGACACTCACGTGCAAGTGGCTCTCCGTACCCGGCACACGGGTCTGCTTCTTCCGTCTCGCGCAGTTCCTCGCGCCCCTGACCGCCCTCCGGGCGCCCTGACCGCCCTCCGGGCGGTCAGCCGCGGGGGCGGCGCAGCCGTTCGGCGGCGGCCGCCAGGGTGGTTTGGGCGTCGGCGAGGCCGGCCCGGGTGACGCCGTGGTCGCGGGCGGCGTCGCGGACCTGGTCGCGGAAGCGGTCCAGCAGGCGCTCCAGCTCGCGGGCCGGATCGCCGGCCGGGTCGGTGACCGCCCAGCCGGGCAGGTCGGCGGGCTTCTCGGTGGTCCGCTCCGTGCTCCGGTCCTTGTCGAAGTCGACCCGGGAGACCTTGATGTCCTCGGCGACGGAGGTGGCGCCCCACTTGGCGGCGTCGGCCAGGCCGGAGAGCGAGCGGGTGATCTCGGACAGGCCCTCGGCCAGGCCGGTGGACCAGTCACCGCGCGAGGCGGCCTCCTTGACGTGCTGCTCGACCCGGCGCTTGATCCGCAGCGCCTCCTGCTGGGCGGCCGTCCGGGAGGCCTTGGCCTCCTCGCGCAGCCGGCGGGCCTCCGCCTCGGCGGCCTTGGCCTGCTGCTTGGCGGCCCGCTCCTGCTCCTTGGCGCGCTTGGCCTGCTCCTTGGCCTCGGCCTTGAACTGGGCGAACTCCTGCTTGGCGCGCTGCCAGGACTCCTTCTCGCCCCAGGGCCCGGCCCACGGGTCGGTGCGGGGGCCGTCCTCGCCGGCCTCCCCTTCGGAACCCGCGGACTTCGGCGCGCCCTTGGCCGCGCCCCAGATCTCCTCGCGCAGGTCCTTGGCGGTGTCCCGGACGTCCTCGCGGATCGCCCCGGCCAGCTGGGCCACCGAGTCCCGGATCTCCACCTCCAGCTCGGCCAGCTCGGCCTGACGGGCCGCCAGCTCGGTGCGTCCGGCCTCGGTCAGCCGGTACACCTTGCGGCCGCCCTCGGTGCTCTGGGTGACCAGGCCCTCCTGCTCCAGCTTGGCCAGCCGGGGGTAGACGGTGCCGGCCGAGGGCGCGTACAGGCCCTGGAAGCGCTCCTCCAGCAGGCGGATCACCTCGTAGCCGTGGCGCGGGGACTCGTCCAGCAGCTTGAGCAGGTACAGGCGCAGACGGCCGTGGCCGAAGACGGGGGTCATGTCAGCCCTCCTGGGCGGTGTCGTCGGTGGCCGGGGCGTCGGCGGGGGCGGCGGGCAGCTCCTTGGTGAAGCGCACCTGGCCGTCCTCGGTCTCGGGGCGGCGCAGCACGGTGACGGCGCCGGAGACGGTGTTCACCTGGAGCCGGCCGGTGCCGGAGCCGAGCTGGCCGGAGAGCTTGCGGGTGCCCCAGCTGCCGCCGAGGGTCAACTCCTCGAAGGTGCTGGAGAGTTCGCCGCCGGTGGTGCCGGCCTCCACCTTGGCGTCGGCCTGCGAGGGCAGCCGGACGGCGACCGGGCCGCTGACCGTGGCCACGTGCAGGTCGGTCGGGGTGGTGGCGTCCAGGTCCAGGGTGACGGAGCCGCTGACCGACTTGGCGTGCAGCTTCTCGCCACTGCCGGCCACCACGGTGAGGTGCCCGGAGACGGTGTGGACCTTCAGCTCGCCGGCCACCGACTGGGCGTTGACGTCGCCGGTCACCGAGTTCACGTCGGCCCGGCCGCGCAGGCCGACCAGGGTGGTCTCGCCGCTGGCGCCCTGCACGCCGACCCGGCCGGCCACGCCGGAGACGGTGGTGTCGGCGGAGACCGAGCCGACCTTCACCTCGGCGGCGGCCGGGACGGTCAGCGAGACCACCGCGCGGCGCTTGCGGCGCAGGCCCTCGAAGAAGCTCTTCACCTTCTCGACCGACTTGGCCGACTCCGTCAGCTCGCTCCAGGAGAGGTCCTTGTAGGTGACCGTGAGGACGCCGTCCTCCAGCGAGACCAGCAGCGGGTCCCCCTCGAGCTCGGTGACCTCCAGGCGGGCCGGGCCCTCGGCGGCGACCACGTTCACCGCGCCGGCCACCACCCGGACCTGGAGCACGTTCACCGGCTCCTCGAAGCTGATCTTCTCCGGCCCCTCGACCGTCCACTTGCCCATGGTTCCGTCCCGCCTCCCGTTGTCGGATACGCGATGTATCGCGTCCCCCTGAACAACACGATATATCGCGTGGAAGTGAAGTCAAGGACGCCCCGGGCGGTCTCAGGGGCTTCTCGGGGTTCACCCCGAGGAAGCGCTACGGGCCCGGGCGGCCGTAGCCGTCCGGGCCCGTAGGGGTCCCGCTGGAGACCCGCGGGTCAGTCCTCGTCCTCGTCGTCGAGCCGGGCCAGCCAGGTGGCCAGCCGCTCGACCGGGACCTCGAAGTCCGGGTTGAGGTCGACGAACTCGCGCAGCCGGTCGGCCAGCCACTCGAAGCTGACCTCCTCCTCGCCGCGACGGTTCTGCAGCTCCTCGATGCCTCGGTCGGTGAAGTACACGCTCTGCTCCGGTCGCTCGTGGTGTGACCGGGACAGGATAGTCCTCAGCCCTGGTGCCGGTAGTAGGTGACCGAGCAGGTGGCCATGCCGTCGGTGTCGCCCAGCGCCACCGTGCGCAGCACCGCGACCGAGCCGGTCTCCCGGTCCCGCACGCAGAACGACCGGCCGGCCGGCACCTGTTCGAACTTCACCGGCCCGGTGCCCGGCGAGCTCTCGATCCCGGCCACGCAGGCCAGGACGGTCAGCCGGGCCCCGTCGTGCGGCAGGTAGACGTCCGAGCCGGAGCTCACCCGGAACTCCGGGCCCGCGGTGGAGACCGCCCAGGAGGAGGAGTTGGCCGGGACCACGGTGCCGTGGTTCAGGTCGAAGTCGAAGGAGCCGTTCGGCGGGATGGTCAACTGCCGGTCCCGGTAACCGATCCGGAACGGACCGGTGGGCTCGTCCGGGTCCGGCCAGAGCGCGACCGCGCCCAGCAGCACCGCCGCCAGGGCCACCGAGCCGACCAGCAGCGCCCGGCGGCGGCCGGACGCCGCCCGGGGCGGGGCGGGCCGGGCCGGGGGCGGCGGCAGGAGCGGCGGGGGCGGCACGGCGGGCGGCGGCAGCACGGGCCGCGGCGGGGCCGGCACCGGTGCGGTGGCGGGCGCGGTCGGCACGGGTCCGGCGACCGGTCCGGTGTGCGTCCCGGTGTGCGGTTCGGGCGGTGGCCACGAGGCCGTCCCGGTGCCCGGCCCGGCCGGAGCGGACGGGCCGGTGGGCAGCGGGAGTTCGGCCCGCCGACGGAGCGCCAGGGTGACCGGGTCCGGCAGCCAGTGCCCGGTGAAGCGCAACTCGCCGCCCACCAGCGGGTGTTCGCGGGCGGCCCGGACCAGCTCGGCCGGCCCGGGCCGGTCCTCGGCCCGCTTGGCCAGGCAGGCGGTCACCAACTCCCGCAGGGCGTCCGGCACTCCGGCCAGTGCGGGCGGCTCGTGCACCACCCGGTAGAGCACCGCGGTGTCCGGACCGTCCCCGAACGGCAGCACCCCGCCGCTGACGTACGCCAGCAGCGCGCCGAGCGCGAACACGTCGGTGGCGGGGGAGACCGGCTGCCCCCGGATCTGCTCCGGGGCCATGTAGGGCGGCGAGCCGATGGTCGAGCCGGAGTCGGTCAGCACGGTGGCGTGCGCGGCCCGGGCGATGCCGAAGTCGATCACCCGGGGGCCGTCCACCGCCATCAGCACGTTGGCCGACTTGAGGTCCCGGTGCACCACCTCGACCAGGTGGATCGCCTGGAGCGCCTCGGCGATCCCGCCGAGCAGCAGCAGCGCCGTCCTGGCCGGCAGCGCGCCGTGCTCCCGGACCACCTCCTGGAGCGAGGGCCCCGGTACGTAGGCGGTCGCCAGCCAGGGCAGCTCCTCGTCCTCCCCGGCGTCCACCACCTGCGCGGTGTACAGGCCGTGGATCCGCCGGGCGTTGGCCACCTCGTGCCGGAACCGGCGGCGGAACTCCGGATCGGCGGCCAGCCGCCGCCGCACCACCTTGACCGCGACCGGCCGCCCGCCCGGCGTGTAGCCCAGGTAGACCCGCCCCATGCCGCCGGCCCCCAGCCGGGCCGCCAGGCGGTACCCGCCCACCTCCGACGGGTCCCCCGGCTCCAACGGCCGGAACACCGGGTCCGTGGTCATGTCCTCGCTCCCCCCGCACCGACATCGGTGGGACGAACATACGGCAGCACCGCTCGGCCCGGCAGGGGAACGACCACGGGCCCCGCCCGCCGCCGGAGCGGTGGACGGGGCCCGGGTACGGACCGACGCGGCGTCAGAGGGTGAAGATCTCCTCCAGCAGCGCCTGCTGCTCGGCGGCGTGCCGCTTGGCCGAGCCGACCGCCGGGGCGGAGGACGCGGTGCGGGCGACGCGGCGCAGGCGGGCGCCGTTGGCGGAGCGGCCGATGACGACCTGGAGGTGGTCGACCAGGTTCATGGCGATGAACGGCCACGCACCCTGGTTGGCCGGCTCCTCCTGGGCCCAGACGAACTGGACGTTCTCGCCGTAGCGGGCCAGCTCCTCCTGGAGCTCCGCGACCGGGAGCGGGTAGAGCCGCTCCACCCGGACGATGGCGGTGTCGGTGATCCCGCGCTCGGCCCGGGCGGCCTCGACGTCGTAGTAGAACTTGCCCGCCGTGATGACCACCTTGCGGACGTTGGCCGGGTCGACGGTGGTGTCACCGATGACCGGGCGGAACGAACCGCTGAGGAACTCGCTGGTGGCGGACGCCGCGGCCTTCAGGCGCAGCATCGACTTCGGGGTGAAGACGATGAGCGGCTTGTGGTGCGGGTTGTGCGCCTGCCAGCGGAGCAGGTGGAAGTAGTTCGACGGCAGGGTCGGCATGGCGACCGTCATGTTGTCCTGCGCGCACATCTGGAGGAAGCGCTCCGGGCGGGCGGACGAGTGGTCCGGGCCCTGGCCCTCGTAGCCGTGCGGCAGCAGCAGGGTGACGCCGGAGTGCTGGCCCCACTTCTGCTCGGCCGAGGCGATGTACTCGTCGACCATGGTCTGCGCGCCGTTGACGAAGTCGCCGAACTGCGCCTCCCACATCACCAGCGCGTTCGGCCGGGTGAGGGAGTAGCCGTACTCGAAGCCCATCGCCGCGTACTCGCTGAGCAGCGAGTCGTAGACGGTGTAACGGGCCTGGTCCTCCGTCAGGTACAGCAGCGGGGTGTAGTCCTCGCCGGTGTTCCGGTCGATCAGCACCGCGTGGCGCTGGCCGAAGGTGCCGCGGCGCGAGTCCTGGCCGGCCAGGCGGACGGGGTGACCCTCCATCAGCAGCGAGCCGATGGCGAGGGTCTCGCCCATCGCCCAGTCGATGGTGTTGTCCTCGACCGAGGCGGCGCGGCGCTGCAGCTGCGGGAAGAGCCGCGGGTGGACGGTCAGCCACTCCGGCAGGTTGACCTGCGAGGCGGCGATCCGCTTCACCATCTCCTCGGAGATGCCGGTCTGGATGTTGACCGGGAAGTCGGCGACCGGCTTGCCGGCGGTGGCGCCCGACTGGGCACCGGCGGCGTCCCGGACCTCGGAGAAGACCTTCTCCAGCTGGCCCTGGAAGTCCTGGAGCGCCTGCTCCGCCTCTTCCATGGTGATGTCGCCGCGACCGATCAGGCCCTCGGTGTAGAGCTTGCGCACCGAGCGCTTCTTGTCGATCAGGTCGTACATCAGCGGCTGGGTGAACGACGGGTTGTCGGCCTCGTTGTGACCGCGGCGGCGGTAGCAGATGAGGTCGATGACGACGTCCTTGTGGAACGCCTGGCGGAACTCGAAGGCCAGCCGCGCGACGCGGACCACGGCCTCCGGGTCGTCGCCGTTCACGTGGAAGATCGGGGCCTCGATCATCCGGGCCACGTCGGTGCAGTACATCGACGAGCGGCTGCTGGCCGGGGCGGCGGTGAAGCCGACCTGGTTGTTGACCACCAGGTGGATGGTGCCACCGGTGCGGTAGCCGCGCAGCTGCGACATGTTCAGGGTCTCCGCGACCACGCCCTGGCCGGCGAAGGCCGCGTCGCCGTGGATCTGGATCGGCAGCACCGGGAAGGTGGTGCCGCCCTGGTCCAGCACGTCCTGCTTGGCGCGGACGATGCCCTCGACCACCGGGTCGACGGCCTCCAGGTGCGAGGGGTTGGCGGCCAGCGAGACCTTGATGGTCTCCCCGTCCAGACCGGTGAAGGTGCCCTCGGAGCCCAGGTGGTACTTGACGTCGCCGGAGCCGTGCATCGACTTCGGGTCGAGGTTGCCCTCGAACTCGCCGAAGATCTTGCCGTACGGCTTGCCGACGATGTTGGCCAGCACGTTCAGGCGGCCGCGGTGGGCCATGCCGATGACGGCCTCGTCGAGGCGGTGCTCGGCGGCGGCGTCGATGGTCGCGTCCAGCAGCGGGATCAGCGACTCACCGCCCTCCAGGGAGAACCGCTTCTGCCCGACGTACTTGGTCTGCAGGAAGGTCTCGAAGGCCTCGGCCGAGTTCAGCCGGCGCAGGATGCGCAGCTGCTCCTCGCGCTCGGGCTTGGTGTACGGCTTCTCCAGGCGCTCCTGCAGCCACTTGCGCTGCTTCGGGTCCTGGATGTGCATGTACTCGATGCCGACCGTGCGGCAGTAGGTGTTGCGCAGCAGGCCGAGGATGTCGCGGAGCTTCATCATCTTCTGGCCGCCGAAGCCGCCGACCGCGAACTCGCGCTCCAGGTCCCACAGGGTGAGGCCGTGGTTGGTGACGTCCAGGTCGGGGTGCTTGCGCTGCTTGTACTCCAGCGGGTCGGTGTCGGCCATCAGGTGGCCGCGGACCCGGTAGGAGTGGATCAGCTCGATGACGCGCGCGGTCTTGTTGACCTCGTCGTCGTGGGTGGTGGCGACGTCGGTCGCCCAGCGCACCGGCTCGTACGGGATCCGCAGCGACTCGAAGACCTCGTCGTAGAAGTCGTTCCCGCCCAGCAGCAGCTGGTGGATCGACCGCAGGAACTCACCCGAACCGGCGCCCTGGATGACGCGGTGGTCGTAGGTGGAGGTCAGCGTCATGGTCTTGGAGACGCCGAGGCGGGCCAGCGTCTCCGGGGCGGAGCCCTGGAACTCGGCCGGGTACTCCATGGCGCCGACGCCGACGATGGTGCCCTGGTTCTGCATCAGGCGCGGCACGGAGTGCACGGTGCCGATGCCGCCGGGGTTGGTCAGCGAGACGGTGACGCCGGTGAAGTCGTCCATCGTCAGCTTGTTGGCGCGGGCCCGGCGGACGATGTCCTCGTAGGCCTGCCAGAAGCCCAGGAAGTCGAGGGTCTCGGCCTTCTTGATGGCCGCGACCACCAGCTGGCGGTCGCCGTTCGGCTTGACCAGGTCGATGGCGAGGCCCAGGTTCACGTGCTCGGGCTTCACCAGGTAGGACTTGCCGTCCTCCACCTTGTAGCTGTAGTTCATGCCCGGGTTGGCCTTGACGGCCTGGACCAGGGCGTAGCCGATCAGGTGGGTGAAGGAGACCTTGCCGCCACGGGCGCGCTGCAGGTGGTTGTTGATGACGATGCGGTTGTCGATCAACAGCTTCGCCGGGACGGCGCGGACCGAGGTCGCGGTCGGCACCTCCAGCGAGGCGTCCATGTTGGTGGCGACGGCCTTCGCCGGACCACGCAGCACGAGCAGCTCGGGGCCGGTCCCGTCGGCGGCGGGCGCGGGGGCCGGGGCGGCGGCCTTCGGCGCGGGCGGCGCGGCGGGTGCTGCGGCGAGCGGCGCGGGCGCCGGCTGGACCGGCGCGGCCGGTGCAGCGGGGGCGGGCGTCGCCGGAACGGCAGCAGGGGCAGGGGCGGCAACGGCGGTCGGCGTGGGGCCGACCTGGGTCGCGGCCTGGGTCACTGGAGTCACCTCGGTACCGGGCTTGTAGTCGGCGAAAAAGTCCCACCAGGCTCGGTCGACCGAGTTGGGATCCTGGAGGTACTGCTGGTAGATCTCGTCGACGAGCCACTCGTTGGGGCCGAAGCCAGTGGAGCTTGCCGAGCTGACGGGGGTTTCAGGGTGTGGCGACACGGGCAAACCGCCCTCTTCCGCTTCCTTTTGGGATGGTGGACAGCGGGGATTAAGGCTACGCCTACGATCACTGATCGCGCAGTCCCCCTGGGCCAGGCGTCACCCAGATCACAGTGCCGACCGGTTATTTGGCCGAAAATGTGCGTTAGAAAGTTCCAACCCCGGGGAAGCGATCGCCTCCCGAACGGGTGGAAATCCCCTCCAAGCAGGACAATACCGCAGGTCAGCGCGGTGCGGTCCGATCTGACGCAGTCCCGACCGCCGCGGCAATGTCCCAGTTCTGTGACAACTCGGCGGTAGCCGCCGGGCCGCCCGGCAGGGTGACCACGATCCGGCAGCCCCGGGCCGCCTCCGCGACCCCGATCCGGCCGCCGTGCAGGTCCACCGCCCAGCGGGCGATGGCCAGGCCCAGACCGGTGCCGCCGTCGGAGCCCGGGCCCTGGGAGGTGGCGGTGCCGCTGCGGCCGAAGCGCTCGAAGACCCGGTCGCGGTCCTGCGCCGGGATGCCGGGGCCCTGGTCCTCGACCTCCAGCACCAGTGCGCCGGACTCCTCCCCGGCCCTGGCCCGGACGGTGACCGTCCCGCCGGCGGGGGAGTGCTTGCAGGCGTTGTCGACCAGGTTGGCCACCACCTGGTGCAGCCGCTCCGGGTCCGCCCAGCCGGTCAGCCCCGCCGGGCTGACGTCCAGGGCCAGGTGGACGTCGTCGCGCCGCCCGTGGGCGCCGGCCGCGGTGGCGCCGTCGACGGTCACCCCGCGCAGCACGCCGTCCAGGAAGGGGCTGACCTCGAAGGGGCGGGTGTCCAGCGGCACCACGCCGTCGTCCAGTTTGGAGAGGTCGAGCAGGTGGGTGACCAGCCGGCCCAGCCGCTCGGTCTGCTCCAGCGCGGCGCCCAGCGTCCGGGGGTCCGGCTTCACCACGCCGTCCACCACGTTCTCCAGCACGGCGCGCAGGGCGGCGATCGGCGTGCGCAGCTCGTGCGAGACGTTCGCGACCAGCTCCCTGCGGTGGCGGTCGGCCGCCTCCAGGTCGCCGGCCATCCGGTTGAAGGTCTCGGCGAGCTCGCCGATCTCGTCCCGCGAGTTCACCTCGACCCGGATGCTGTAGTCGCCCTCGGCCATCGCCCTGGCGGCCGCGGTCATGTCGCGCAGCGGCGCGGTGAGGCCGTGCGCCAGGAACTGCATGAAGAGCAGCGAGGCGATCATCGAGAAGATCATGATGATCCGGATCTGGGTCTCGGACCGGATCGCGACCACCACCATCAGGCTGGCCAGGAAGACCGAGACGATCACCAGCAGGGTGAGCTTGCCCTTGATCGATCGGACCGGGTCCAGCGGACGCACGTCGTCCCAGAGCCGGCTGGCGGCCCGGCTGGCCAGGCCCCGGTGGTCGCCGTCGTGGTGCTGTGCCGCGCGCTTGCGCTGTTGTGGGAAGGTCATCTCGCCCTCGCGTCCTGCCCGCTGACTCCGTACGGGTGCGGCGGAGCCAGGACCCCCCGGTCCCGGCCTTGCCGTCCTCCCGGTCAGGAGAGCGGTGCCTCCAGGGCGTACCCGACGCCGTGGACGGTGCGGATCCAGCTGGCGCCGATCTTCCGGCGCAGCGCCTTGACGTGGCTGTCCACGGTGCGGGTGCCGGACGCGTCGGTCCAGTCCCAGACCTCGGCCAGCAGCTGCTCGCGGGTGAGCACCGCGCGCGGCTGGGCGGCCAGGCAGGCCAGCAGGTCGAACTCGGTCGGCGTCAGGTGGACGTCACCGGTGCCGATCCGGACCCGGCGCTGCACGTGGTCGATCTCCAGGTCCCCGAAGCGCAGGCTGCCCAGCGCGGGCGTCCGGGCGGCCTGCTGGGCCCGCTCGACCCGGCGCAGCAGCACGTTGACCCGGGCGGCCAGTTCGCGCATCGAGAACGGCTTCGTCATGTAGTCGTCGGCACCGACCCCGAGGCCGACCAGCAGGTCGGTCTCGTCGTCACGGGCCGTCAGCATCAGCACCGGCACCGGGCGCTGGGCCTGGATCCGCCGGCAGACCTCCAGGCCGTCGAAGCCGGGCAGCATCACGTCCAGCACCACCAGGTCCGGCTGCCAGGTGTGGAAGCCGTCCACCGCGCCGGGGCCGTCGTGCGCCACCGCCACCTTGAAGCCCTCGGCCCCGAGCCGGGCCGCGATGGACTCGGCGATGGTGGGCTCGTCCTCCACGACGAGCACCCGTCGCTGGGTGCCCACCGCGCTGTTGTTGTTGGTCTCCTGCTGAATCTCTGTCACGGTCACGCCACCGCCCCCAGGGCTGCGGCCCGGCTGCCTGTGGGGACAGCGGGGTCCGCTCGTAGTCGTCTTGTGTTCCGTCGGCGGGCCCGTGCCGGGGCCCGAAAAGCACCCGGACCGTCCGCCGAGGTCACGGGCTCCCGGAAGGGTGCGCAGGTGTGGTCCGCGCATCCGTTCCGCTCTGGTCGCAGCGTACGTACACCGCGAGCATCCCGGCAGGTGAACCGGGCACAACCGGCCTGTTGACCGGCCTCGCCCCGGGCCCGGGATGCGGCACGGGGCGATACCTTACCCGCCGAAAATATCGCCCGTAACGGTGCGTATGCCGTTGAAGGGATGGCAGACTCCTGGGCGGGTTCGCTACTGGTCCGTAGGCGTAGGGCTGGTCCGGACCAACGGCGGGCAGGGTTCGAACCGAGCTCACAGCGGATTCACAGGAGGCTCCCAGTACGGGGAAGTACCGTGGGCGTTCTGCGAAGTACCGTGAGCACGACAAGTCACATGGTGGCACGAGTGGACCGGAGGGCGGAATGGCTGATCTCCGGCTCCGGCTGCGCGCCCGGCTGCGGAGCGTGCTCCCCACGCCCCGCCGCAACCCCTTCGCGCTCGGGTACCTCGCACTGCTGCTCGGCACCACGCTGTTCGCCCGCTTCGGCGATCCGGCGGTCGTCGACCGGCTGCAGGCGTTCTCCAGTTCGGACGCCCACAACCTGCTGGACCACCCCGTCGGCTCCCTGCTGCTGAGCGGGACGTGGGTGGCCGGGCCGGTCTGGATGCCGTACTTCTGGGCCTTCGCCGTCACCGTGGCGCCGCTGGAGCGGCGGGTCGGCGGTCGGCGGGCGGCGGCGGTCTTCGTGGCCGGGCACGTGCTCGCGACGCTGCTCTCGCAGGCGGTGGTGCTGGTGGTCGTCGCGGCCGGGCGGTTGGACGGCGCGGCGCTCGACGGCCTGGACATCGGTGTGAGCTACGGCGTGTTGGCGTCCCTCGGGGCGCTCGCCGGTCTTCTCGCGCTCCCCGGGCGTCTGTGCGCGCTGGGTGCGGCCGGCGCTCTGATCGGTCATCAACTCCTGGACGACGCCGACCTCGTGACCGGTGTCGGCCACCCGGCGGCCCTGCTCGTGGGCGTCGCCCTCTGGCCCTGGCTGCGCCGCACCACCGGCCCGGGGCACCTCGCCCTGCGGCGGCTGGAGCCCTCGGAGGCCTGAGCCCGGGGCCGACGGACGTGGCAGCGCCACCGGGGGCGCGAGGAACTGCGCGCAGGGGAACGGCACCGCCTGCAACTGGCTCGCGTGCCCCGATCTCACGCTGGTCCGCCTTCCGTTCTCGCGCAGTTCCCCGCGCCCCCGGAGGGGCGGCCACTCACGTCGGGGACGGCGGCGCGTGCAACTGGCTCGCGTGCCCCGATCTGGCGGTGGGTCGCCTTCCGTCCTCGCGCAGTTCCCCGCGCCCCCGGAGGGGTGGCCACTCACGTCGGGGACGGCGGCGCGTGCAACTGGCTCGTGTGCCCCGATCTCACGCTGGTCCGCCTTCCGTTCTCGCGCAGTTCCCCGCGCCCCCGGAGGGGCGGCCGCTTGCCTCAGGGGAGCTGGTGGCGGCGGGCGAGTTCGGCGAAGACGGGGCCGGTGGCGGCGGAGAGGCGGACGGGGCCGCGGGTTGCGGTGGCGCAGTCGCCGTCGGGGGTCTCCAGGAGGGTGGGCGGGCTCCAGGGGCCGGGGAGGGCGGCGCAGGCGGCCAGCAGGGCGGCGCGGACGTCCGTGGTGTCGAGCCAGGTGGGCCGGACCACGGCGGTGGGTCCGTGCGGGGCGCGGCCGGTGGTGACGGTGGCGTCGGGGGCGAGGGCGTCGACCAGTTCGCGGGCGAGCCGCTCGGCCAGGGCGGTGGCCGACGGGTCGTCGGGGTCCGCGGACCCGACGGTGACCAGCAGCCAGAGCGAGAGGTGGTCGATCAGCTCGCGGACGGCGTCCGTCGTCGTCGCGCCGGCCGGGCCGGGCTGCTCCGGCGCGGCGGGGTCGCGGCCGAGCTCGGCGTAGAGCAGTGGCCGCCCGTCGGCGTCGTCGAGCCGGGCGAAGGGTTCGCCGTCCCAGACCTCCAGGCCGGCCAGGTCGAGGCCGAGCTCGGCGGCCGGCCCCGCCAGGACGGTGCGCAGGGCCTGCTCGGTGGTGCCGCCCGGGTGCGGGGCGGCGAGCAGCAGCCCGTCCGCGTCCTCGGCGAGGGCCCGGTTGCGGAGGGCGGCGGGAAGCCTGCGGGGCTCCGGGAGGGTGACCCGGATGCCGAACTCGGTGGGCTGGATATCCACGTCCGGCACTCTGGCGCACCGCCCCCGCCTGGGGCAATGCCCTGATCGCTCAGAGCGAACAAGCTCCGGGGAACATTGGCGGCTCACCGAACCTTAGTCAGGTCAACTCAACTTCACTGACTGGGGAGAGATCATGGCATCGACGTCCACTCCGCTCACCCTGCCCGTGCTCCCCCTCGACGACGAGGTCGTGCTCCCCGGCATGGTGGTCCCGCTGGACCTGAAGGACTCCGAGGTCCGCGCCGTCGTGGACGCCGCCCGGGCCGCCGTCTCCGGCGGGGCCAAGCCGCAGGTGCTGCTGGTGCCGCGGCTGGACGGCACGTACGCCTCGGTCGGCACGCTGGCCACCGTCGAGCAGGTCGGCCGGCTCTCGGACGGGGACCCGGCGGCGCTGGTCCGCGCGGTCCGACGGGTCCGGATCGGTGCCGGGACGACCGGCCCCGGTGCGGCGCTCTGGGTGGAGACCAGCACCTTCCACGAGTCGGACGCCGGGCTGCCGGTGGCCGGCCGGGCCGCCGAGCTGGTGAAGGAGTACAAGGCGCTCTCCACCCACTGGCTGCGCAAGCGCGGCGCCTGGCAGGTGGTCGACCGGGTCTCGCAGATCGACAAGGTCGGCGAGCTGGCGGACAACATCGGGTACGCCCCCTTCGTCACCGCCGAGCAGAAGCTCAAGGTGCTGCTGGAGTCCGACCAGCTGGCCCGCCTGGAGTACGCGCTGGTCCTGCTCCGCGAGCACCTCGCGGAGGAGGAGGTCAACGACACCATCCGCAAGGACGTCGAGGAGGGTGTGGCCAAGCAGCAGAAGGAGTTCCTGCTGCGCCGTCAGCTGGAGGCGGTCCGCAAGGAGCTGGCCGAGCTGAACGGGGACCCGGCCGACGAGGAGGGCGACTACCGGGCCCGGGTCGAGGCGGCCGAGCTGCCGGAGAAGGTCCGGGAGGCCGCGCTCAAGGAGGTCGACAAGCTGGAGCGCTCCTCCGACCAGTCGCCCGAGGGCTCCTGGATCCGCACCTGGCTGGACACCGTCCTCGAACTGCCGTGGAACGTGCGGACGGAGGACTCCTACGACATCAACGGCGCCCGCGCGGTGCTGGACGCGGACCACGCGGGCCTGGCGGACGTGAAGGACCGGATCGTGGAGTACCTGGCCGTGCGCAAGCGGCGCGCGGACCAGGGGCTGGGGCAGATCGGCGGCCGGCGCGGCGGTGCGGTGCTGGCCCTGGTCGGGCCGCCCGGCGTCGGCAAGACCTCGCTCGGCGAGTCGGTCGCCCGGGCCATGGGCCGGGAGTTCGTCCGGGTGGCGCTCGGCGGCGTGCGGGACGAGGCGGAGATCCGCGGGCACCGGCGCACCTACGTCGGCGCGCTGCCCGGCCGGATCGTCCGGGCGATCAAGGAGGCCGGGTCGATGAACCCGGTGGTCCTGCTGGACGAGATCGACAAGGTCGGCTCCGACTACCGGGGCGACCCGGCGGCCGCCCTGCTCGAGGTGCTCGACCCGGCGCAGAACCACACCTTCCGCGACCACTACCTGGAGGTCGAGCTCGACCTCTCCGACGTGGTCTTCCTGGCCACCGCCAACGTGCTGGAGTCCATCCCCGAGCCGCTGCTCGACCGGATGGAGCTGGTCCGCCTGGACGGCTACACCGAGGACGAGAAGGTCACCATCGCCCGCGACCACCTGCTGCCCCGTCAGCTGGAGCGGGCCGGCCTCAGGCCCGAGGACGTGACCGTCGGCGAGGACGCGCTGCGCAAGCTCGCGGGGGAGTACACCCGTGAGGCGGGCGTGCGCACCCTGGAGCGCTCGGTGGCCCGGATCCTGCGGAAAGTCGCGGCCGAAGCCGAGCTTGGGGCGCGAGAGCTCCCCGCCGCCATCGGAGCCGAGGACCTGCGGGCGCTGATCGGCCGGCCGCACCACACCCCGGAGGCGGCCCAGGAGCCGGCCGAGCGGCGCACCGCCGTCCCCGGCGTCTCCACCGGCCTCGCCGTCACCGGCGCCGGCGGCGACGTCCTCTACATCGAGGCCTCGCTCGCCGATCCGGAGACCGGCTCCACCGGCCTCACCCTGACGGGCCAGCTGGGCGACGTGATGAAGGAGTCCGCGCACATCGCGCTCTCCTACCTGCGCTCGCGCGGCGCCGAGCTGGAGCTGCCGGTCACCGGGCTGCGGGAGCGCGGCATCCACCTGCACGTCCCGGCGGGCGCCGTCCCCAAGGACGGCCCGAGCGCCGGCATCACCATGACCACGGCGCTGGCCTCGCTGCTCTCCGGGCGGAGGGTCCGCCCCGAGGTCGCGATGACGGGTGAGGTCTCGCTGACCGGGCGGGTGCTGCCGGTCGGCGGCATCAAGCAGAAGCTGCTGGCGGCCGACCGGGCCGGGATCACCACCGTGATCATCTCCAAGCGGAACGAGCCCGACCTGGACGACCTGCCGGGCGAGGTGCTGGAGCGGCTGACGGTGCACACCGTCTCGGACGTCCGGGAGGTGCTGGAGCTGGCGTTGGAGCCGGCGGCGGTGCCGGTCTCGGTCTGAGGATGTATCAGGCCCGGCAGGGCGGAGGTGGTGCCCTGCCGGGTCCCGCAGCGGGGTGCAGCTGGCTGGGTTGCCCTCAGTCGGCGAGAGGGTCTTCCGCTTCGCGCAGTTCCTCGCGCCCCTGGATGCCCCTGGCGGGGCACCAGGGGCGCGGCCCGTACCGTGAGACGGGTCTTGTGTGACGGTCCGTCAGCACGGCAGGATCCCCCGCATGGACCGCCACACGCACCTGAGCCGTCGACTCGCCGTCGACCTGGCCCGTGCGTCCTCGGCCATCTGTCACCGCGCGCTCTGATCCGCGCGGTGCCCTCCCGCCCGGCCGATCGCCGGGCTCCTCTCACGTCCCACCGGGCGGAGTGCACCCCTGTCGTGCCCCTCCTCCCGGAAACGGACCCCCATGCGCCTGCGCACCCGCGCCGCCGTGCTCGTCACCGCCGCGCTGCTGCTCTCCGCCCAAGCCCCGGCCCACGCGGCCGCCGAGCCGTACGCCCCGCTCCCGCCGGTCAACCCGTACGCGGGCCCGCCCGGGACCGCGACCATGCACGGCGACACCGGTTCCTCGGACGCCACCCCGCTGCCCGGCCCGGGCGCGGGCAGCGTCGGCTCGCACCGGACGGCGCTGGCCTCGGCCTGCCCGACCGTGCTGGTCGGCGCCGACGGCCTCCCGGTGGCCCTGTGCACCGAGATCTTCGGCCGGGCTCCCACCGTCCACCTGCTCGACCCGTCCGACGGCCGCTCGCTGACCGAGCTGACCCTCGCCAAGGGCTCGCTGCTCGGCGGGGTGTACGCGTACCTGGACCACCGTGACCGGCTGGTCGTGGTGGACGGCAGCCGCGACCTGCTGCGGATCGGCCACCGCCGCACGGCCTCCGGCGGCTGGCAGCTGACCGTGGACTCCCGCCTCCCGCTGGCCGGGGCCGTCCGGGAGGGCGACGCGGTGACCGGCCTGTCGCCGGACTGGCAGGGCCGGGTCTGGTTCGCCACCGGCGGCGGCGTGGTCGGCACCGCCGACGACGGGAACACCGGCGCCGTCCGCACCCTGGCCCTCCCGGCCGGCGAGACGATCGCCAACTCCATCTCCACCGCTCCCGAGGGCGCGGCGGTCACCACCACCCACGCCACCTACCTGCTCACCGCCCGCCCGGACGGGACCCCCGAGGTGCGCTGGCGCCGGCCGTACGACCGGGGCCCGGGCCGCAAGCCCGGCCAGCTCAGCTGGGGCAGCGGCTCCACCCCGACCTTCTTCGGCCCGCGCACCGGCACGGACTACCTGACCGTGGTCGACAACGCGGCCCCGACCGTCAACCTGCTGGTCCACCGGACCTCCGACGGCGGGCTGGTCTGCTCCGTCCCGGTGCTCAGGGCCGGCGGCAGCGGCAGCGAGAACTCCCCGGTGGCGGTGGGCAACGCGGTCTTCGTGGCCAGCACCTACGGCTACCCGTACCCGGCCCTGCCGGACGGCGCCGGGCCCAGCGTGCCCTCCTCCGGCGCCTTCCGCGGCGGCCTCAGCCGGGTGGACGTACGGGCCGACGGCAGCGGCTGCGACCTGCGCTGGGACAACCGCACCCGGTCCGCCGCGGTGCCCCGGCTCTCCACCGCCGACGGGCTGCTGCGCACGGTGCTGCGCGAACCGGTGATCCCCGGCACCGACGGCACCTCGGCGCTCGACCCGTACCGCTACGCGGAGATCGACCCGGAGACCGGCCGCACCGTGCGGACGGCGTACCTCGGGGCCGGCTTCCTCTTCGACACGCTGCAGATGGTGGGGTCGATCGCGCCCGGCCGGGTGGTCCTCCAGGGCACCACCACGGGCGTGCTGCGGATCGCGGTGGAGTAGTCGTTCCCGGGCGGACGGTCCGAGTACCCGTGCCCCGGGACGGCGTGCGAGACTGCCGAAATGCCGTCACCCACGCAACGGGCTCTGTCCCGAGTCCCGCACCGGGCGCGACCGTTCCTGGTCAAGCACCGCAAGCTGGTGAAGTTCCTGCTCGTGGGCGGGACCTGCTTCCTGCTCACCCTGGTGATCAACCTCAGCCTGAGGGCCACCGTCCTGAGCGCCAAGCCGGTGGCCGCGCTGACCATCGCGACCCTGATCGCCACCGTGGTCTCGTACCTGCTGAACCGGCAGTGGTCGTTCCGCGCGTACGGGCACAAGCGCGAGGCGGTGCTGTTCTTCGTGGTCAGCGGTCTGGCCATCGTGGTGAACAGCCTTCCGCTGGCGTTCTCCCAGTACGTGCTGGACCTGCGGGAACCGCACATCTCGAAGTTCGGCGAGGACGTCGCGGACTTCCTCAGCGGCATGATCGTCGGCACCCTGCTGGCGATGGTCTTCCGTTACTGGGCGATGGCCAGGTTCGTCTTCACCGACCGTCTGGACACCCGGTCGGAGCAACAGCCGGAGCCCGAGCGGGTCTGACCCGCCCGTCGTCCTCGGAAGCCCGGCCCCGTCCCGCGGGGGCCGGGCTTCCGCCGTCCGGGCCGGGCCCGGTCAGATCCAGCCCTTCTCCTTGGCCAGCAGCCCGGCCTGGAAGCGGTTGGCGGCGCCCAGGCGCTGCATCAGGTCGGCGATGTAGCGGCGGAAGGTGCGCAGCGAGACGCCCATCTCGCGGGCGGCCGCCTCGTCCTTGTCGGTGCGCGCCAGCACGTCCAGGACGCGCCGCTCCAGCGGGCCGAGCGGGGCCGGGGCGGGGGTCTCGGTGGTGGCGGCGGGGAGCTCGCGGCCGCTCGACCAGACCTGCTCGAACCAGGCGGCCGTGTTCGCCACCACGCCGGCCTGACGGATCACCAGGGTGGCCCGGAGGTAGTCGTCCGGGTCCACCGGGACCATCGCGGTGCTGCGGTCCCAGACCACCATCCGCCGGATCGCCTGGTCGGTGGCGCGGACCTCGGCGCCGTGCGCGACCAGCTCGCGCAGGTAGGCCAGGGTGTCCGGGTCGGCGAGCGCCTCGGGGCCGGCCACGGTGCGCCAGCGGATGCCGCGGCGCAGCATCCGCAGGTCGGACTCGCGGGCCTGGGCGATGCTCTCCGGCTGCCAGCGGTTCGGCAGCAGGGCCATCAGCTCGCGGAAGGTGAAGAAGCCCAGCTCGGTGAGGCGTTCGCGGATGGCGTCCACCCCGTCGACCCGCTCGATGTCGCCGACCGGCGTCTCGGCCAGGCCGTGCTTGTGCTCCTCGGCCAGCGCCGGGATGGCCTTGCGGGCGGCGGCCACCTGGTCCCCGGCGAGCTTGAGCGCGCCGAGCTCCCGCTCCACCAGCCACTCCACGGCCACGGCCGGGTCGGAGACCAGCACGGTGTGCCGGTCGGAGACCCGGAGCAGTCCCTTGTCCTGAAGCTCCGTCAGGGCCCCGGCCAGTGCGGCCGGTTCGAGCCCGAAGGAGGCGGCGGCCTCCTCGGTGTCGTGCCCCGGATGTCTCAGGAAGTAGCGGTAAAGCCTCAGTTGGTCATCGGACACGCCAAGTGCGGTCAGACCCGACATTGTTCCCCGTCCCCCGTCGAGCGTGGCAACAAGCTGTCACCCCTTGCCACTTCTGACACTAGATCATCTTTCCCGCCCCCAGCAGGCTGGGGGCATGCCCAAGATCCTCACCCCCTCCACCACCGCCACGGCCGAAGCCGTCCGGCTGGCCTCCGTGACCAAGGTGTACGGCCGCGGCGCCGCCGCCGTGCACGCGCTGCGCGGGGTCACCGTCGACATCCCGCGCGGCAGCTTCACGGCGGTGATGGGGCCGTCCGGCTCCGGCAAGAGCACCTTCCTGCACTGCGCGGCCGGCCTGGACCGGCCCACCGGGGGCGCCGTGACGCTGGGCGGCACCGACTTGGCCGGGCTGGACGAGACGGCGCTGACCCACCTGCGCCGGGACCGGATCGGCTTCGTCTTCCAGGCCTTCAACCTGCTGCCCTCGCTGACGGTCCTGCAGAACATCACGCTGCCGCTGCTGCTGGCGGGCCGCAAGCCCGACCGGGAGTGGCTGGAGCGGATCGTCGAGCGGGTCGGCCTCGCGGGCCGCACCGGGCACCGCCCGGCCGAGCTCTCCGGCGGCCAGCAGCAGCGGGTGGCCATCGCCCGGGCGCTGGTGACCAGGCCGGAGGTGGTCTTCGGGGACGAGCCGACCGGCGCGCTGGACACCATGACGGCCAAGGAGGTGCTCGGACTGCTGCGCCAGACCGTGGACGAGCTGGGCCAGACCGTGGTCATGGTGACCCACGACCCGGTGGCCGCCGGGTACGCCGACACCGTGCTGTTCCTGGCCGACGGCGACGTGGTGGACGCGATGCCCGCGCCCACCGCCGACCGGGTGGCCGAGCGGATGAGCCGGCTGGGGGCGTGGGCCTGATGTTCACCCTCGCGCTCTCCACCCTGCGCGCCCGCAAGGGCGCCTTCGTCGGGGCCTTCGTCGCCCTGTTCTGCGCCGCCGCGCTGGTCACCGCCTGCGCCGCGCTGCTGGAGACCGGCCTGCGCGGCCGGATCCCGACCGAGCGCTACGCCGGCACCCCGGTGCTGGTGACGGCGGATCAGGAGGTGCACTGGACCTCGGAGAAGAAGGGCAAGACCAAGGAGAAGGCCAAGCCGCTGACCGAGCGGGCCTGGCTGGACGCCGGGCTCACCGAGCGGCTCGCCGCCGTCCCCGGGGTGCGCGCCGCCGTCCCCGAACTCACCTTCCCGGCCCACCTGGTGGCCCCCGACGGCAGGGTCCGGCCGGGCGCCTCCTGGGGGCACGCCTGGGACTCCGCCGCGCTGACCCCGTACGCGCTGCGCGAGGGCCGGGCCCCGGCCGCCGCGAACGAGCTGGTGGTGGACGCCGCCGCCGGGCAGCCGGTGGGCGCCACCGTCACCGTGCAGTCCACCGGCGCGCCCGCCGCGTACACGGTGGTCGGCGTCGCGGCCCCGCAGGGCCGGGTCGAGCGCCAGTCCTCGCTGTTCTTCGCCGCCGCCGAGGCCCGCCGGCTGGCGGGGCACCAGGGCCGGGTCGCCGTGGTCGGCCTGCTGACCGCTCCGGGGGCCGACCCGGCTGCCGTGCGGCGCGGCGCCGAGGCGGCGCTGGCGGGCACCACCGCCAAGGTGCGCACCGGGGAAGAGCGCGGCCCGGTGGAGTTCCTGGACGCGGGCAAGGCCCGGGTCAGCCTGGTCAGCCTGGGCGCGGCGATGGGCGGCACCTCGCTGCTGGTCGCGCTGCTGGTGGTCACCGGTACCTTCGCGCTCTCCGTGCAGCAGCGCGCCCGGGAGCTGGCGCTGCTGAGGGCGGTCGGGGCGACGCCCCGTCAGCTGCGCCGGATGGTGGGCCGGGAGGCGCTGGTGGTCGGTCTGCTGGCCGGGGTGCCGGGGGCGCTGGCCGGGCTGCTGCTGGCGGGCTGGATGCACGGCCGCTTCGTCGCGGTCGGCGCGCTGCCGGACACCCTGGAGCTGACGCTCAGTGCCTTCCCGCCGCTGCTGGCCGTCCCGGCCACGCTGCTGGCGGCCTGGGGCGCGGCCCGGGCCTCGGCCCGCCGCCCGGCCCGGGTGCACCCGACCGAGGGCCTGGCCGAGGCCGCGCAGCCCAAGCCCGGCATCGGCGCCGGCCGGCTGGCCGCCGGCCTGCTGCTGGCGGCCGGGTACGGGGCGCTGGTGTACGTGCTGAGCGGTCTGCGCACCGAGGCCGCCGCCACCCCGGTGACCTTCCTGAGCGTGATCCTGGCCGCCGCCGCGATCGCCCTGCTGGGCCCGCTGGTGACCAGGGTGGCCACCTTCCTGCTGGGCCGGGCCGCCCGGCTGGCCGCACCCGCGGCGGGCTTCCTGGCCGAGCAGAACACCCGGGCGAACGCCAAGCGGCTGGCCGCCGTGGTCACCCCGCTGAGCCTGGCGGTGGCGATGGCCTCCACCATCCTGTTCACCCAGACCACGGCCTCCCACACGGCCCGCGAGCAGGCCGTGGCCGGGACCAGCGCGCCGTACGTGCTGGCCGCCGCGGGGCCGGGCGTGCCCGGGGCGGCGGCCGAGGCGGTCCGCCGGGTGCCGGGGGTGCAGGCGGTGACCGAGGTGCTGCGCACCTCGGTGCGGGCCGGGCAGGACAAGTTCCCGGCCCAGGGCGTCACCCCGCAGGGCCTGGCCCGCACCCTGGACCCGCAGGTGGGCGCGGGGTCGCTGGACGCGATGGCCGAGGACACCGTGGCGGTCAGCGAGCTGGCCGCCGAGGTCAAGGGCGTCACGGTGGGGGACCGGCTGGAGGTGACCCTCGGGGACGGCACCGCCGCCCCGCTGCGGGTGGTCGCGGTCTACCACCGCGGTCTGGGCTTCGGGGACCTGCTGTTGCCCCGCGGCCTGGTCGCCGCGCACGTGGACGTCCCGCTGGCCTCCTCGGTCCTGGTGGCGGGCACCGCCGACCGGGCCGCGCTGGCCGCCGCCGTCCGGCCGTTCCCCGCGGTGCGGGTGCTGGACCGGGCCCAGGTGGATGCCGCCCGGGAGGCCCAGGCGGGCACCCAGGCGCAGGTCAACTACGTGGCGATGGGCCTGATCATCGCCTTCACCGGCATCGCGGTGGTGAACACCCTGGTGATGGCGACCGCCGCCCGGCGCCGTGAGTTCGCGATGCTGCGGCTGATCGGCACGACGGCCCGTCAGGTCCGGGCGATGCTCCGCTGGGAGACCCTGACGGTGGTGCTGCTCGCGGTGGCGCTCGGCACGGCGGTGGCGGCCCTGACGCTGGGCGCTTACAGCGCCGGCATGACCGGCTCGGGCACCCCGTACGCCCCGCCGCTGACCTGGCTCGGCGTGGTCGGCACGGCCGCCCTGCTGGCCTTCGCGGCCACCGCGCTGCCCGCCCGGGCCGCGCTGCGGGCCCACCCGGCGGACGCGATCGGCGCCCGGGAGTAGCAACGGCGGCGGGGCCGCACCGGGAGGGCTTCCTCCGGTGCGGCCCCGCCGCCGTGCTGACGGACGGTCAGGCCGTGGCCTGCTCCGCGCCGCGGTCCGTGCCCAGCTCCGGGATCCGCTCCCGGCCGACCCGCGGGCGGCGGACCACCGCGACCATCGTGACGGCCACGCCGACCACGGCCCAGGCCACCAGGACCAGCAGCGGGACCAGCACGTTGGTGGAGCCGAGGTAGGCGATCGAGCGGGCCACGTCGGTGCCGGCCCCGTTGGGGATCCAGGAGCCGATGGCCCGCCAGAACGGCGGCATCATCGGCGGCGGGAAGACGCCGCCCGCGCTCGGGTTGCCGAGCACCACGAAGATCAGCACCGCCACGCCGATGCCGACGATGTCGAACAGGCACTGCAGCGCCATGGTGATCGCCCCGACCGCGAACACCACCAGGCTCCCCAGGCCGATCAGCGCCCAGCTGGAGCCGGGCAGCGCGTTCAGCACCGGGCCGATGATGACGGCGCCGCCGACGCCGGCCGCCACCGAGTAGAGCGCCAGGGTGCCGAGCCGGATCACCGCGCGCCGGGCGTTGGCCGGGCGGGATCCGGCCGAGATGCCGAGGATCGAGGCGACCAGGTAGCCGCCGACGCACCAGCCGATCACCAGGTAGAAGGAGGAGAGCCCCTCCGCGTCGCCCTTGGCCAGCGGGATGACGTCCTCCACCTTCACGGTGCGGCCCTGGGTCTGGTCGACGGCGGTGACGATCTTCTCGGCGGCCGTGGCGGCGGCCGGGCCGCGGGCGTCGGCGACCAGCAGGGTGTCCTGGGTCGAGGCCGGGTCGAAGATCCAGGCCGCGTAGACCTTCTGATCGCGGATCAGGTCCTCGGCCGCGGCCCGGTCGGCGGCGGTGGTAGCCCGCACGGCGTCGTCGGGCACCTGCTCCAGCGCGCCGACCAGCTTGGGGCTGACCTGCGGCGGGGCGACCACGGCGATGGAGAGCTCGTGCGGGGTGGGGTGGTGCAGCGCGCCGACGTACGAGGTGATGAATCCGAGCTGGAGCAGTAGCACCCCGAGGACGAGCAGGAAGGCGCGCGGGGTGACCGCGTCCTTGAGCTCGGTCGCGAAGCCGCGGCGGGCCTGGTCGGCCATCGAACCTCTCCTATCGCAAAGACGGGCAAAACGGATACTTCATATCATGAAACAGTTGCCGTTCGGGGGGAGGCGCGACTGCGGGATACTGCTGCCATGGGAGCGAGTACGGCTGACGGGGTGGCGGCGGAGGCGGCGTTGGTCGCCGTGGAGCGCGAGATCGCCGTGCTGTTCCGGCGCGGCCGGGCCCGGGCGGCGGAGATGTCCCGCCAGGTGCACCCGGCGCTGGAGGGGGTCGCCTACAGCATGCTCGGCTTCGTGCTGGAGTCCGGGCAGGTCCGGCTGACCGACATCGGACTGCACTTCGGGGTCGGCAAGCCGACCATCAGCCGCCAGGTGAAGGTGCTGGAGGAGCTCGGCCTGGTCACCCGGGAGACCGATCCGCTGGACCGGCGCTCCTCGCTGGTCTCGCTCACCGAGGACGGCGCCGCCCGCTACCTGGCCGCCCGCAGCGGCCGGCTGGACCGCTTCCGGCTGATGCTGGACGGCTGGGAGCCCGAGGACCTGGCCCAGCTGGGCGCCCTGCTCGGCCGCCTGAACGACGCCCTGGGCGAGCCCAAGCTCGGCTGACCTGACGTACTGCCCCGGCGGTGGCCGGGAATCGCCGTCGTTGGTTGCCTGACACAACCATCGCGTCCTATGGTTGCCCGAGGCAACGAATCTCAGGCCTAAGGACCCCCATGAGCACAGCTTCCGACCCTGCCCCCATGAGCCACCGTCAGGTACTGGAAGCCCTCTCCGGGCTCCTGCTCGGCCTGTTCGTGGCGGTGCTCTCCTCCACGGTGGTGGCCAACGCCCTGCCGCACATCCTGCACGACCTGCACGGCGGCCAGACCGCCTACACCTGGGTGGTCACCGGCGCGCTGCTCTCGCTCACCGCCGCCACCCCGATCTGGGGCAAGCTCTCCGACCTGGTCAGCCCCAAGAAGCTGGTGCAGGCCGCGCTGGTGATCTACATCGTCTCCTCGGCGCTGGCCGGGCTCTCCCAGAACACCGGCCAGCTGATCGCCTGCCGGGTGCTCCAGGGCATCGGCGCCGGCGGCGTCACCGCACTGGCCCAGATCTGCCTGGCCGCCATGGTGCCGCCGCGCGAGCGCGGCCGGTACAGCGGTTACTTCGGCGCCGTCTTCGCGCTGGCCACCATCGGCGGCCCGCTGATCGGCGGCGTGATCGTGGACACCGACTGGCTCGGCTGGCGCTGGTGCTTCTACCTGGGCATCCCGTTCTCGCTGATCGCCATCGTGGTGCTGCAGCGCACCCTGCGGCTGCCCGTGGTGAAGCGCGAGGCCAAGATCGACTACCTCGGTGCGGTGCTGATCACCGGCGCGGTCAGCCTCCTGATGATCTGGATCACGCTGGCCGGGGACAGCTACCCCTGGCTCTCCTGGCAGACCGCCGCCATGGTCGGCGGCGGGCTGGTGCTGGCCGGGCTGTTCGTGTGGGCGGAGAGCCGGGCCGCCGAGCCGATCGTGCCGCTGGACCTGTTCCGGCACCGCACCGTCACGCTGGCCTCGATCGCCAGCGTGCTGGTCGGCATCGGGATGTACGGCGCCACCACCTTCCTCAGCCAGTACTTCCAGCTGGCCCGGAAGGAGTCCCCGACCATGGCCGGGCTGCTCACCCTGCCGATGATCCTCGGCCTGGCCGTGTCCTCCACGGTGGCGGGCAAGCTGATCACCCGTTACGGCCGCTGGAAGGCCTACCTGGTGGCCGGGGCGGGCCTGCTCACCCTCGGCTTCGCGCTGCTCGGCACCGTCCGGGACGACAGCCCGTACGGGCTGCTGGCGGTCGGGATGGCGGTGACCGGCGTCGGTCTCGGCCTGACCATGCAGAACCTGGTGCTCGCCGTGCAGAACACCGTGCCCCGGCACGAGCTCGGCACCGCCAGCTCCACCGTCACCTTCTTCCGCACCATGGGCGGCGCGATGGGCGTCTCCGCGCTCGGCGCGCTGCTCTCCCACCAGGTGTCGAAGCACCTGAACGAGAGCCTGGCCGCCGCCCACCTGCCGGCCGGGGCGACCGGCGGCGGCATCCCGGACCTCAAGGCGCTGCCCGCCCAGGTGGTCCCGATGGTCACCGACGCCTTCGGCCGCGGCGTGGCCACCGTCTTCCTGATCGCGGCGCCGTTCGCCCTGCTGGCCTTCCTGGTGGTGCTGATGATCCGTGAGGTCCCGCTGCGCACCACCCAGCAGGACGCCCCGGCCGGGGCCGCCGCCCCCGAGCCCGCCCGGAACTGACGGAGCGTACGACGAAGCCCCCGGGTCCGTTGGCGGACGGACCCGGGGGCTTCGTGCTGTTCCTGGCGGCTAGCCCGCGATCAGGTAGAGGCCGTAGCCGACCACCGAGGCGCAGGCCGCGAAGCAGAGGCCGGCGGCGCCCAGCGCCACGGTGCCCTTGCCGGAGCCGGCCGCGCCGGACTCCAGGGCGGCCTCGCGGCGGGAGAGCGCCACGATGCCCAGGGAGAAGACCAGCACGGTGGCCACGGTGACCGCGAAGCTGATGCCGGCGGTCTCGGCCAGGGCGGCCCACTTGATGCTCATGCTCATGGTTCGGTCCCTTCCGGACTCAGGCGGCGACGGTGGTCGCGGCGGGGGTGCTGGGCTGGGTCACGGGGACCTCGACCGGGGTGACGTCGTTGACGTTGCCGGCGTGCACCGGCTGGCGGCGGGAGATCAGGTACATCGCGCCGGAGCCGACCACCAGGGCCGCGCCGACCAGCAGGACGCCCCAGGTGCCCTGGTCCGCCAGGAAGGCGGCCACGCCGCCGACCGCGGCGGCGGCCGGCAGGGTCAGGCCCCAGGTGTAGACCATGCGACGGGCCATGCCCCAGTTGACCTCGGCCTTCGGGCCGCCGAGGCCGGCGCCCATGATGCCGCCGGAGCAGACCTGGGTGGTGGAGAGCCCGTAGCCCATGTGGGTGGAGGTCAGGATGACCGTGGTGGCGGCGGTCTCGGCGGCGAAGCCCTGCGGCGCCTGGATGTCGGTCAGGCCCTTGCCCATCGAGCGGATGATGCGCCAGCCGCCCATGTAGGTGCCGATCGCGATGGCCGCACCGGCCGAGACGATGACCCAGGTGGGGGGCAGCGCGCCCTTGGGCAGCGCGCCGGCGGAGACCAGGGTCAGGGTGATGATGCCCATGGTCTTCTGCGCGTCGTTGGTGCCGTGGGCCAGCGAGACCAGCGAGGCGGAGGCGATCTGCCCGGCCTTGAAGCCCTTCTCGGTGCTCTTGGCCTTGCCGCCGCGGGTGATCCGGTAGGCGAGCTTGGTGGCGCCCCAGGCGGCCAGGCCGGCCACGATCGGGGAGGCCACGGCCGGGATCAGGATCTTGGAGACCACGGTGCCGAAGTTGACGCCGTTGAGGCCGACACCGACCACGGTGGCGCCGATCAGGCCGCCGTACAGGGCGTGCGAGGAGCTGGACGGCAGGCCCTTGAGCCAGGTCAGGAGGTTCCACAGGATCGCGCCGACCAGGGCCGCGAAGATGATCGACGGTTGGATGCCCGCCTTCTCGTTCACGATGCCACCGGAGATGGTGGTGGCGACCTTCACCGAGAGGAAGGCCCCGGCGAAGTTGAGGACGGCCGCGATGGTGACGGCGACCTTCGGACGGAGGGCTCCCGTGGCGATGGAGGTGGCCATCGCGTTGGCGGTGTCGTGGAAGCCGTTGGTGAAGTCGAAGGCGAGCGCCGTGATGATCACAACGGCCACCAGGAACGTGATGTGTTCCATAACCCAAACAATCGTCGTAGTTGTCGTACTGACGCTGGTGTCACGGGCGACCGTAGGAGTGGATGGTGAACGGAAGGTGAACTGGGCGCGGAGTCGTGGTTCCGAAGGTGTCCGGGGGGTTGCGGTCAGGCCGTGGAAGGGTGGAGATCAGGCCACTGATCAGCGGTTCTGTCCGGATTGGTCCGGTCTGGTCAGGGTTTGTTGAGAGGTGTCTCACATCCCGGGTGAGATCACGCTGAGAATTCACCGAACCGTCCGGTAACCCCCTGTCTGGCCGGGCGGGCGGCGTGGCAGGATCGGGGGCGATTGCCAGGCTGAGGGGCCCGGCCGACGGCTGGGACTACGGGGAGGGCGGGCAGATGCACGCTGGGGTGCGGACCACGGACAACGGCGTGCGGCCCTGGGTGCGCGCCGCCCTGCGCTGCGGCGCGGTGCTGGCGGTCGCCGCACTCGCGCTGACCTCGGCCGGGACGGCCTTCGCCGCGCCCACCCCGCCGCCGGCGCCCTCCTTCACCGTCTCCCCGGGCCAGGACCCGCTGGCCGCCGCCAAGGCCACCCTGGGCCCGATGCTGGACCGGCTGCACGAGCTCTACCGCGAGGCCGAGGCCGCCACCGAGCAGTACAACGGCACGGTCGCCAAGCTCGCCGAGCAGCAGGCCGTGGTGGCCGACCTGAAGAGCCGTCAGACCTCGCAGCAGGCGGCCGTGGAGGCCGGCGGCGACCTGGCCTCGCTGCTCGCCGCCGCCCAGTACCGCAACGGCAACGCCTCCGAGATGGCCGAGCTGCTGCTCGCCAAGGACCCGTACGAGGCCGTCGTGCTGGCCGAGCTGCTGGCCGCGGCCGGCCGCTCGCAGAGCGAGTTCCTGGACAAGCTGAAGGCCGACCGGGCCTCGCTGACGGTGCTCCAGCAGCTGGCCGAGGCCTCGCTGGCCCAGGCCCAGGCGCTGCTCACCCAGCAGGAGGCGGCCAAGGCCGACGTGGCCAAGCGCCTCGCCGAGGTCGAACAGATGGTCAGCTCGCTGACCGGCGCCCAGCGCACCGAGCTGGAGCAGCTGGAGAAGACCCGGGCCGACGAGGCCCAGCTGGCCTTCCTGGCCTCCGGTGCGCTCGGCAAGGGCGAGCGCACCCCCTCCCAGGCCGGGCGGAAGGCGGTCGCGTTCGCGCTGGCCCAGCTCGGCAAGGACTACCTCTGGGGCGGCACCGGCCCGGACAAGTTCGACTGCTCGGGCCTCACCTCGCAGGCCTGGCTGGCCGCCGGGGTGCGGATCCCCCGGGTCAGCCAGGACCAGTGGGCCGAGCTGGCCAAGGTGCCGCTCAACCAGATGCGGCCGGGCGACCTGGTGGTCTACTACGGCGGCGCCACCCACATCGGGATGTACATCGGCGGCGGCCTGATCGTGCAGGCCCCGCGCACCGGCGCGGTGATCAAGGTCTCGCCGGTCGGCGCGATGCCGATCCTCGGTGCCGTCCGCCCCGACCCGGAGTCCGCCCCGGACGACCAGGGCGGCGCCTGGAAGGTGCCGGACATCCCCAAGGGCGCGGACGGCGTGACGCCGATCCAGCCGACAAAGCAGGAGAACCTGCCGCCCGTCCCGGTCACCCCGCAGCAGCCCGGCACCGGCTCGGGCACCACCCAGCCGCCGGCCACCGGCACCCCCTCGGGCTCCGGTTCGCCGTCCGGTTCGGGCACTCCGTCCGGCTCCGGCTCGCCCTCCGGTTCGGGTACTCCGTCGGCCTCGCCCTCGGGCACCCCGTCGGGTTCGGGCTCGCCGTCGGGCTCGGGCACCCCGTCCGGTTCGGGCTCCGCCAGCCCCTCGGCGGACGCCTCGGCCCCGGGCACCCCGTCGGCGGACGCCTCGGGGGCGGGCCGGTCCGCCTCGGCCTCCGCCTCCGGCTCGCAGAGCGCCGCGGGGGGCACCGCTACGCCGTGACCGGCTCCTCCTCCGGGAGCTGCATCTCCGGGCGGCCGGTGACCAGCAGCCAGGCCGGCAGGGCGGCGACGCAGAGCATCGGCAGCAGGGCGGTGTCCGGCACCAGCACCGCCGCCGTGAACAGGCTCATCCAGCCCTGCCGGGTGACGGCCATCAGGACCCCGAGCACCGCGCAGGTCACCGAGAGCGCGGGTGGCACGGAGTCGAAGAGCGCGCTGAACGCGAAGCCGAGCGCCACGGCGGCGAACACGGCGGGGAAGATCCGGCCTCCCCGGAAGCCGCAGGAGGCGGCGATCACCAGGGCGACCAGCTTGACCACGGCCATGCCCAGGAGCGCGCCGAAGCTGTAGTCGGCGTACTCCAGCGCCAGCTCCTTGGCCTCGTCCAGCCCCTTGAACAGGGTGAGGTGGCCGCCCAGCGCGCCGAGCGCGCCGAGCACCAGGCCGCCGACCGTCAGCATCGCCACCGGGTGCGGGATCTGACGGAAGGTCCGGTGCACCAGCGGGAAGGCGTAGACGGCGGCCAGGCCGAAGGCGGCGCCGAGCGCGCCGATCACCAGGGACCAGCCGACGTCGGCGATCCGGGCGCCGGGGTAGCCGGGGATCTTGATGACGAACTCCTGGCCGACGATCAGCAGCGTGGTCATCGAGCCGGTGACGGCGGCGATCAGCGGGGCGAACAGCCGGTCCCAGAGCGCGCCCGGGCCGGGCAGTTCGGAGAGGATCAGGGCTGCGGCCAACGGGGTGCCGAAGAGTGCGCCGATGGTGCCGGCCGCGGCCAGCGAGACCCAGAGCGCGGGGCCGGTGGAGGGCAGGAACCGGTGGCCGATCCACCAGGCGAGCGCGATGTTGATCATCGTGATCGGGTTCTCCGGCCCGAGGCTCACCCCGCCCGCCAGGGCCAGGATGGTGGCCACCGTCAGTCCGGGCAGGATCAGCGGGGATACCGGCGGGTCGACCAGGCCGGTGGTGGCCGGGTCCGGCCCGGCGTGGCCGGGCGCCTTCCAGACCACCAGGCCGACGGCGGCGCCGGTCACCGTCAGCACCACGATGATCCACCAGGGGGTGAAGTCGCCGATGCCGATGCCGCCCGGGATGACGTCCCAGAGCAGGTGGTCCAGGCGCTCGGCGACCTCGCTGATCGCCAGCAGGACGAGCGAGGAGCCGATGCCGGTCAGGATCGCCGGGCCGATCAGCGGGACCAGCTTGGCGGCCGGGGTGGGCGGACCCTCGGTCAGCTCCCGGCCGGCGGCGCTCTCGGGCTGGTCGGTGTCGGGCACGGCGGGACCTCCGGATCGGGTGAGCTGGTGTCAGATTAGGTGCAAATCCGACATATTGGCTCACTTGACCGGAGGTGTCGCGCCGTCAGGGGGAGGAGATCAGAGCCCGCTGTCCGGCTCGAAGCGGATCACCACGGCCTTGGAGGTCGGCGTGTTGCTGATCTCGGCGGTGGAGTCCAGCGGCACCAGCACGTTGGTCTCCGGGTAGTACGCCGCCGCCCCGCCCCGGGCCACCGGGTAGTGCACCACCTGGAAGTGCGGGGCCCGCCGCTCGGAACCGTCCCGCCACTCGCTCACCAGGTCGGTGTACGAGCCCTCGGCCAGACCCAGCGCGGCCGCGTCCTCCGGGTTCACCAGGACCACCCGGCGGCCGCCCGAGATGCCCCGGTAGCGGTCGTCCAGGCCGTAGATCGTGGTGTTGTACTGGTCGTGCGAGCGCAGGGTCTGGAGCAGCAGCCGGCCCTCGGGGACCACCGGGGCGGTCAGCGGGTTGACGGTGAAGTTGGCCTTCCCGGTGAGGGTGGGGAAGGTCCGGCTGTCCCGGGGGCCGTGCGGCAGGGCGAAGCCGCCGGGCGCGCGGACCTTGGCGTTGTAGTCGTCGAAGCCCGGTACCACCCGGGAGATCCGGTCCCGGACGGTGTCGTAGTCCTCGGCGAAGCGCTCCCAGGGCAGCTCGTCCTGCTCGCCGAAGACCGCCCGGGCCAGTCGGCAGACGATGGCCGGCTCGGAGAGCAGCTCGTCCGAGGGCGGGCGCAGGCCGCCGCGCGAGGAGTGCACCATGCCCATCGAGTCCTCGACGCTGACGAACTGGGCGCCGGCCGCCGTCCAGTCCCGGTCGGTGCGGCCCAGGGTGGGCAGGATCAGCGCCCGGGCGCCGGTCACCACGTGCGAGCGGTTGAGCTTGGTGGAGACGTGCACGGTGAGCGTGCAGCGGCGCATCGCCGCCTCGGTCACCTCGGTGTCCGGGGTGGCCGCGACGAAGTTGCCGCCCATCGCGAAGAAGACCTTGACCTTGCCGTCCCGCATGCCGCGGATGGTGTCCACCGAGTCCAGGCCGTGCTCGCGCGGCGGGGCGAAGCCGAACTCCTTCTCCAGCGCGTCCAGGAAGGCCGGGGCGGGTCGCTCGAAGATGCCCATGGTGCGGTCGCCCTGCACGTTGCTGTGTCCGCGGACCGGGCAGACGCCGGCGCCCGGCTTGCCGACGTTGCCGCGCAGCAGCAGGAAGTTGACGACCTCCCGGATGGTCGGCACCGCGTGCCGGTGCTGGGTCAGGCCCATCGCCCAGCAGACGATCACCTTGCGGGAGGACAGGGTCAGCTCGGCCAGCTGCCGGATCTGCTCCCAGGGCAGCCCGGTGGCGGCCAGCACCTCCGCCCGGGTGGTGGCCGCGGTCTCGGCGGCGAACTCCTCGAAGCCGTGGCAGTGCTCCTCGACGAAGGCGCGGTCCACGCCGTCCGGGGCGGCCAGGATCATCTGGTTGAGCGCCCGGAAGAGCGCGAGGTCGCCGCCGAGGCGGATCTGCAGGAACAGGTCGGTGAGCTTGGTGCCGTGGCCGGCCAGGCCGCGGGCGTTCTGCGGGTTCTTGAAGCGCTCCAGCCCGGCCTCGGGGAGCGGGTTGACGCTGACGATCGTGGCGCCGGCCCGCTTGGCCCGCTCCAGGGCGGAGAGCATCCGCGGGTGGTTGGTGCCCGGGTTCTGGCCCGCCACGATGATCAGGTCGGCCTGGTAGAGGTCCTTGAGGCTGACGCTGCCCTTGCCGACGCCGAGCGTCTCCACCAGGGCCGAGCCGGAGGACTCGTGGCACATGTTGGAGCAGTCGGGCAGGTTGTTGGTGCCCAGGCGGCGGGCGAACAGCTGGTAGAGGAACGCGGCCTCGTTGCTGGTCCGGCCGGAGGTGTAGAACGCGGCCTCGTCGGGGGAGGCGAGCTGCTTCAACTCCTCGGCGACGATGGCGAAGGCGCGCTCCCAGGAGACGGGCGCGTAGTGGGTCGCGCCCTCGTCCAGCAGCATCGGCTGGGTGAGGCGGCCCTGCTGGCCGAGCCAGTAGCCGGAGCGCTCGGCCAGCTCGGCGACGGAGTGCTCCGCGAAGAACGCGGAGGTGATCCGGCGCTCGGTGGCCTCCTCGGCCACGGCCTTGGCCCCGTTCTCGCAGAACTCGGCGGTGTGGGTCTTGCCGGGCTCCGGCCAGGCGCATCCGGGGCAGTCGAAGCCGTCGGGCTGGTTCACCTTGGTCAGGGTGGCCAGCACCCGCTTGGGGCTCATCTGCTCGGCGGCCATCCGCAGGCTGTGCCCGACGGCGGGGAGGCCCGCCGCCGCGTGCTTCGGATCGGTGACCTTCGCCCGGTCCTGCGCGGGGTCGACCTGCGGCGGCTGCTTCGCCATGACGTCCTACTTCCTCGTACGGACCTGTCCGCCTCCCATCGTAGGTGTGGACGAATTCGGAGACACCGGGGGCGCGGGTGGTTGCGCCCCGCAGGGGCGCGAGGAACTGCGCGCTGGGGAACGGCAGCACGTGCAACTGGCTGACGGTGCATGAGTTGCAGGTGGGCCGCCTTCCGAAGCGCGCAGTTCCTCGCGCCCCCAGGTCGCTGCAGCTGGACGTCGCGTCGCTAGGTGGCCGCAACCGGACGTCGCGTCGACAGTTCGGTCAGCAGTCGGCGGGCGACCGCGTCGTTCTGGCGGAAGCCCGGTGCGTTGGTGCGGGGGCGGGCGAAGGCGGTGTGGGTGCGAGCGGTGGTGAAGGGGCCGAGGGCGGTGCGGCGGGGGTGGGGGGTGCCGTCGGGGGAGAGGATGCGGGCGTCGGCGGGGTCGACCAGGAGCAGGCCGGTGGCGGGTTGGGTGGTGGCGGCTCCGGTGGAGAGGAGGCCGCGCAGGACGGGGTCGGTGGAGCGGTCCAGGGTGTGCTCGGGGAGGTAGGACTCGATCAGGGCGGTGCCGTGCACCAGGTGGCCGGGGACGGTGGGGCTGGTCGCGGTGAAGGTGCCGCGCCGTTCGTCGGTGGAGACGGACAGCTCGCCGCCGAGGAAGCGGACCACCCCCGCCTCGGCCAGTGCCACCAGCTCCCGCAGCCGGAACCCGGGCGGCCCGGAGGCGAGGAAGCTGAAGAAGCCGAACCACCACCCCTCCAGCTCCTCGGCCGTCGAACGGTCCGTCAGCCGGCCGGAGGCGACCAGCCGGGGCAGTTGGCCGAAGAGCGAGAGCAGGGCGAGGAACGCGCCGAGGTCGGCGCTGTGCGCGGGGTCGGCCCGGCGGTCGGCGTCCGCCTCGACGTACGCCAGCAGGTGCGCCTGGAACTCCTCCGGGGTGAACTCCCGCCCCGCCAGCGGCCGGTCCAGCCGTTCGAAGTCCAGCCGGTCCGCCGGGTCCGGGACGGCCTGGGCCACCAGCTCCGCCAACTCGGCGTCGTACCAGTCCAGTCGGTCGTACTCGGCGAGGAAGTCCGGCCACTCCAGGGCGACCCGCGAGGGATGGGCGTGGAAGAGCTCGTGGTAGTGCCCGAAGCCGATCTCCTTCGCCATCAACGGCCAGACGTCCCGCCGCAGTTGGAGCTCGCCGGGCAGCGCGAGCAGCCCGTCCACCGCCGCCCCGTCGAAGTACCGGGGGAGCGGGGCGGGCGGCCCCTTGAGCCGGTAGCCGGTCTTGGAGTGGTACGGGACGCCGCGCCGCGAGCCGACGTGCAGCACCGGCTCGGCGCCGGACGGCAGGTAGCGCAGCCGCCCGTCCGGGCGCTCCTCGTAGCGCCCGCCCCGGCCCTCGGTGAGCAGGACCAGCAGGTCGACGAAGGCCAGGCCGAAGCCCCGGACCAGGGTGTGCTCGCCGGGGGCGAGGCCGCTGAGGTCGGTGTCGGCGGTGAAGGCGGGCGGCAGGTGGAAGAGGCCGTGGCGGTCGGCGAAGGCGGCGAAGCGGGCGTGCCGGGGGTCGGGTTCGGCGGCCAGGTGGCCGAGGGCGAGCACCACCTGGTCGGCGGTCAGCACCCGGTCGGAGAGCTCGACCAGCTGGGGGCCGTCGGCCGGGCCGGTGACGGAGAGCACGGTGTCCCGGTGGATGGTGACCGTGACCTGTGGGGGCAGCTCGGCGAGGGCGCGGCGGAGCGCCCAGTCCAGGTAGGCGCTCTGGGCCCGGCGGGTCGGGAAGTCGGTGGGCGCCAGGGTGCGGAGTTCGGCCTCCACCGCCGCCGAGGCGACCGGCTGGTACGGGGCGAACTCCTCCTGGCGCGGGGCCCATTCGGCCAGCGAGGGCCCGGGCCGGACCGGCCCGTCGATCACCGAGCGCTCGTCGGTGAACAGGGTGACGTCCTCGGCCATCGAGTTCATCCGCAGCAGCGAGGACTGCGCGTCGCGCCAGATCCGGCCCGGGCCGGCCGGGTGCGGGTCGACCAGGTGGATGTCCAGGGGGTGGTCCGGGGGCAGCAGTCCGTCCGCGTTGGCGGCGATCCGCTCCAGCAGACCGGTGGTCCGGGGCCCGGCGCCGACGATCACCAGGGTGCTCATGCCCGTGCCCCCGCCCGGGTCGCCAGGGCCCGCAGCCGCTGGAGCGGCGTCGGTGGCAGTCCGCCCCGGCTGCTGCCGCGCGCGTAGTACCGCTCCAGGTAGTACTGGCCGACCGAGAGCAGGCTGGTCACCGCGACGTACCAGAGGGTGGCGACCAGCAGCAGCGGGATCACCTGGTAGGTCTGGTTGTAGATCAACTGGGCCGAGTAGAGCAGGTCCTGGACCGCCAGCACCGAGACGATGCTGGTGCCCTTGAGGGTGCCGATCAGCATGTTCCCGGCGGTCGGCACGATGGAGCGCATGGCCTGCGGGACGACGATCCGGCGCAGCACCCGGGCCCGGCCGAGGCCGAGCGCCTGGGCGGCCTCCAACTGGCCGTGGTCGACCGAGAGGATGCCGCCGCGGACCACCTCGGCGGCGTAGGCCGCCTCGTGCAGGGTGAGGCCGATCACGGCGGTGAGGGTGGGGCCGAACAGGTTGACCGTCTTCACCGTGAAGAACTCCGGGCCGAACGGCAGGCCCAGGCCCACCGTCGGGTAGAGCGCGCCGATGTTGAACCAGAACAGCAGCTGGACCAGCAGCGGGGTGGAGCGGAAGATCCAGACGAAGCCCCAACTCAAGCTGCGCAGCAGTGGGTTGTCGGTCAGTCGGAGCACCGCCAGCAGGGTGCCGAGGGCGAAGCCGAGCACCATCACGGCGGCGGTCAGCCAGAGGGTGAGCAGCAGGCCCTGGGCGATCGCGGTGGTGGTGAAGTACTGGGCCACCACGTCCCACTGGAAGGCCCGGTTGCGCAGCACCGAGTTCAGCACCAGGGCGAGTACCAGCAGGGCCAGGGCCGAGGCGGCCCACCGGCCCGGGCGGCGCCGGGGCACGATCGGCGGGTCGTCGGCCAGTGGGGCGGCGGTGTCGGTCGGAGGGGTGAGGACAACGGTCATGGGGCGGCTCCGGATCGGCGGGCCACCGCGCCCGGCCGCGCCCCTCAACGCGTCCGGTTCCCGATCGTAGGCAGCCGACCCGTTCCCCTGTCAAGGCCGTCCCGAGCGGCCCGACGTTGCCTGCTGTGACCCGGCTGATAACAGAACATGAAGGAATCCCAGGGCAGTTGACGCCCCGTGAGGCCCGCTGTTCCACTCGAACCACCGGAGCCGCCCCCAGGGGTCGTCCGAAGCCTCCACTCCCGCCGCCGCGCGTACCCCCTCCCCTCGCACCGCCATGTCCGCACGTCCGAAAGGCCCGCCATGCCCGTCGAGTTCCTCGGTATCGCCGCCACCAACGACGGCTCGGAGACCAACCCCCGCAGCGGCGGCGCCTTCGACCGCGACTACACCCTGCGGCTGGCCCGCGCCCACGAGGACCACGGCTGGGACCGGGTGCTGTTCGCCTACGGGTCCGGCTCGCCGGACCCGGCGCCGGCCGCCGCGTACATCGCCTCCAAGCTGGACACCCTGCAGATCCTGCTGGCCCACCGGCCGAACGTCTCCTACCCGACCTTCGCCGCCAAGACCTTCGCCACCCTGGACCAGATCAGCGACGGCCGCCTGACGGTGCACTTCATCACCGGCGGCACCGACCAGGACCAGCGCCGCGAGGGCGACTACGTCACCAAGGACCAGCGGTACGACCGCACCCGGGAGTACATCGCCCTGGTGAAGAAGATCTGGACCACCACCAGCCGCTTCGACCACCACGGCGAGTACTACCGCTTCGAGGACTTCGTCGCCGACGTCTTCCCGGTCCAGCAGCCGCGCCCGCAGGTCTCCTTCGGCGGCTCCTCGGACGCCGCCTACGCGGCCGGAGCGGCCGAGGCCGACATCTTCTGCCTGTGGGGCGAGCCGCTGGCCCGCACCGCCGAGCAGATCGAGCGGGTGAAGCAGGCGGCCAAGGAGGCCGGGCGCACCGACGTGCCGCGGATCCAGGTGGCCTTCCGCCCGATCATCGCGCCCACCGAGGAGCTGGCCTGGGAGAAGGCGCACCGCACGGTGGACCGGATCCGTACCCGGGTCTCGGAGAGCGGCCTGCTGCCGCGCCCCAAGGGTGCGGAGGGCGAGTGGGCTCCCGAGAACACCGGCTCCCAGCGGCTGCTGGAGATCGCCGCCGCCGGAGAGCGCTACGACCGGGCGCTCTGGACCCCGACCGCCGCCGCGACCGGCGGGGCCGGCAACTCCAACGCCCTGGTCGGCACCCCGGAGACGGTGGCGCAGGCCCTGCTGGACTACTACGACCTCGGCGTGGACATCCTCTCCGCCCGTGGCTACGACCTGCTGGACGACGCCGTCGACTTCGGCCGGTACGTGATCCCGATCGTCCGCGAGGAGGTCGCCAAGCGGGACGCGGCCAAGGCGGCCGCCGGTGAGGCCGCCGCCGCATGACCGGCCTGCTGGAGGTCCGCCGGGTCCGCCTGGACGACCCGCTCGCCGAGCCGCTGGTCCGCGAGCTCACCCACGAGTACGTCACCCGCTACGGCCCGGGCGGCGCCCAGGAGATGACCCGCTTCCCGGCCGCCGAGTTCGCCCCTCCGGACGGCACCCTGCTGCTCCTGCTGACGGACGGTCAGCCGGTGGCCGGCGGCGCCTACCGCCGGTACGAGGACGACACGGCCGAGGTCAAGCGGATGTGGACGCACTCGGCGCACCGCCGCCGGGGCCTGGCCCGCCGGGTGCTGGCCGAGCTGGAGGCCGAGGCCGCCCGCACCGGCTACCGGCGGATGTACCTCACCACCGGCCCGCGCCAGCCCGAGGCCAAGGCGCTCTACCTGGCGGCCGGCTGGACCCCGCTGTTCGACACCGGCGCCCCCGGCCCCGACACCGGCCCGCTCCCCTTCGAGAAGCACCTGCACCTGACCGAGCCCGACCCGTTCCGGAAGGCACAGACCCCGTGAGACGCACCCCCGCCCTGACCGTCGCCGCCCTGCTGCCGCTGGCCCTGGCCACCGCCTGCGGCTCCGGTCCTGCCAACGCCCCCTCCCCAGCCGGGAGTTCGGCGCTGGCGGCGGCGAGCCAGGACGTGGTCTCCGCCGTCGCCAAGGTCGACTCGGTCGCGGCCCTGCTGCCCGAGGAGGTCCGCAAGGCCGGCACGCTCAAGCTCGGCGGTTCCTCCGGCACCCCGCCGAGCGCCTTCTACCCGGACCCGGCGGTGAAGAAGGCGGCCGGGATCGACGTGGACTTCACCGACGCGGTGGCCAAGGTGCTGGGGATCAGGATCCAGCGCGAGGAGGCCGCCTTCGAGACCATCCTCCCCGCCCTGGACAGCGGCAAGTTCGACCTGGGCACCGGCAACTTCGGGGTCACCACCGCCCGGCTGAAGACCATCGACTTCGTCACCTACATCAACGACGGCCAGGGCTTCGCGGTCCGCAAGGACGACACCGCCCGGCAGCCGGTGAAGACCATCGACGACCTCTGCGGCCTGACCATCGGCACCGGCGTGGGCACCACCTTCGAGACCACCCTGAACGCCAAGAAGAACGTGTGCACCGACGCCGGCAAGAAGACCTACGAGGTGCGCGCCTACTCCGACTCGGGCGCCACCCTGACCAGCCTCCAGCAGGGCAAGGTCGACCTGGTGATGTCGACCATCAACGGCCTGCGCCACCAGGCCGCCCAGCCCGCATCCGGCACCCGCTTCCTCAGCGAGTTCCGCCGGCTGGACGTCGGCTTCGCCTTCAAGAAGGGCTCCCCGCTCACCCCGGCCTTCCAAGGAGCCGTCAACCAGCTGATCCAGAACGGCACCTACGCCAAGATCCTGGCCAAGTGGGGTACCGCTGAGTCGGCCATCCCGGCGTCCGAGATCAGCCCGCCCGAGAGGCCCTGACCATGACCGCGACCGTGACCGAACGGCCGGCGGTGGCCGAGGACGACCTCGCCGACCTGCCCGTGGTGCCGGCCCGCCACCCCTGGCGGCTGGTGGCCGGGGTGCTGGCCCTGGTGGTGGTGGCCCAGTTCCTGCACGGGCTGGCCACCAACCCCGGCTGGGACTGGGCCACCTTCCGGGCCTTCGTCACCGCCGACACCATCCTGAGGTCCGTCGGGGTGACCCTCCAACTCACCCTCTACGGAACGGTGCTGGGCTTCGCCCTGGGAGCGGTGGTGGCCCTGCTGCGGCTCTCCCCGAGCCGCATCCTGCAGACCATCGCCTGGGCCTACGTCTGGGCCTTCCGCTCCATCCCGCTGATCGTCCAGCTGGTCTTCTGGTTCAACCTCTCGTACCTCTACAAGGAGTTCGGGATCGGCATCCCGTTCGGGCCGACCGTGGCCAGCTTCGAGACCATGGACCTGCTCGGCGCGCTCGGCGCCGCCGTGCTCGGGCTGGCCCTGCACCAGGCCGCCTACGCGGCCGAGATCATCCGGGCCGGGGTCATCTCGGTGGAGGCCGGCCAACTGGAGGCCGCCGCCGCGCTGGGCATCCCCCGGCTGCGCCAGCTGCGCCGGATCGTGCTGCCGCAGGCCATGCGCGCCATCCTGCCGAACGCCGGCAACGAGGTGATCTCGCTCTTCAAGGGCTCCTCCATCGTCTACGTGATGGCGATCGGCGAACTCTTCTACCAGGTCCAGGTGGTCTACGGCCGGACCGGCCGGGTGGTGCCGCTGCTGATGGTGGCCACCGTCTGGTACGTGGTGCTCACCACCCTGCTCTCGATCGGCCAGTACTACCTGGAGCGCCACTACGCCCGGGGCGCCGACCGCACCCCGCCGCCCACCCCGTGGCAGCAGCTGCGGTCGAGGCTCCGTCAGATCCCCGTCGCCGCAGGAGGCCGGACATGACCAGTACCGCGATGGTGGACGTCCGCGGCGTCCGCAAGTCCTTCGGCCGGCTGGAGGTGCTGCGCGGGGTCGACCTCCAGGTCGAGGCCGGGTCGGTCACCGTGGTGCTCGGCCCCTCCGGCTCCGGCAAGTCCACCCTGCTGCGGGCCATCAACCACCTGGAGAAGCTCGACCGCGGCCACGTCACCATCGACGGCGAGCTGATCGGCTACCGGCGCTCGGGCGGCAAGCTGTACGAGCTCAAGGAGCGCGAGGTGCTGCGCCAGCGCACCCACATCGGCTTCGTCTTCCAGAACTTCAACCTCTTCCCGCACCTGACCGTGCTGGAGAACGTCACCGAGGCCCCGGTCGGCGCGCTGCGCCGCCCCAAGGCCGAGGCCCGCGCGCAGGCGCTGGCCCTGCTGGACCGGGTCGGCCTGGCCGACAAGGCCGACGCCTACCCGCGCCAGCTCTCGGGCGGCCAGCAGCAGCGCGTCGCCATCGCCCGGGCGCTGGCCCTGGAGCCCAAGGTGCTGCTCTTCGACGAGCCCACCTCGGCGCTCGACCCGGAGCTGGTCGGCGAGGTGCTCGACGTCATCAAGGACCTGGCCGAGGCCGGCACCACGATGATCGTCGTCACCCACGAGATCGGCTTCGCCCGCGAGGTGGCCGACACGGTGGTCTTCATGGACGGCGGCGTGGTGGTCGAACAGGGCCCGCCCGCCGAGGTGCTGGACCGCCCGCAGCACGACAGAACCCGCAGTTTCCTCGCCAAGGTCCTCTGATCCGAATGGAGCCCGTCACCGTGTCCGCGCACCGCCGTTCCCTCCTCGCCCTGCCCGCGCTCGCCCTGCTGCTCGCCGCCTGCGGCGGCCCCGCCCCGGCGGCGGAGAGCAAGGGGAACACCGCGCCGGACGGCACCAAGGTCAACCTGACGGCCGACCAGAAGCGCGTCTCCACCGCCAAGGTGGACGCGATCGCGGCCCTCGTCCCGGAGGAGATCCGCAAGCGCGGCACGCTCAAGGTGGTCGACTCGCTCGGCACCGTCCCGCCGCTGGACTTCTACGCCGACGACAACAAGACGATCATCGGGGTGGAGCCGGACGTCGCCTTCCTGATCGGCGACGTGCTGGGCCTCAAGGTCGAGCTCAACCCGGTCTCCTGGGAGAACATCTTCGTCGGCCTGGACTCCGGCAAGTACGACGTGGGCCTGTCCAACATCACCGTCACCGAGGCCCGCAAGGAGAAGTACGACTTCGCCACCTACCGGCTGGACATCCTGGGCTTCGAGGCCAAGAAGGGCTCCGGCTGGAAGGTCAGCGGCCCCAAGGACGTGGCCGGCAAGACCATCTCGGTCTCCTCCGGCACCAACCAGGAGAAGCTGCTGGTCGCCTGGAACGAGGAGAACGTCAAGAACGGCCTCAAGCCGGTGGACATCAAGTACTTCCAGAACTCCTCCGACTACTACCTGGCGCTGGGCTCCGGCCGGATCGACGCCCACCTCGGCCCCAACCCGGTCGCCGCCTTCCACGCCGCGCAGACCGGCGAGACCGAGATCGTCGGCACCTACTCGGGCGCCGGCGCCCAGGTGCTCGGCAAGATCGGTGCCACCACCAAGAAGGACAACGGCCTGGTGAACGCGCTGCACCAGGCGCTGGACACGGTCATCAAGAACGGCACCTACGGCCAGGTGCTCAAGCGCTGGGGGCTGGAGAACGAGGCCGTGCAGTCCTCCGAGCTCAACCCGCCCGGTCTGCCGAAGACCAACCAGTAGCCCGAAGTTCTCCTCCCGGCCGCCCGGGTGTGGTGGACTCGCCTCGACGCGGGCGGACTTGGGGGAGAGCAGGATGCAGGCCGGGGACGTGCTGGACGGCAAGTACCGCTTGGTGGACGAGCTGGGCAGGGGTGGCTTCGGCGTGGTCTGGCGCGCCGAGGACACCCGGCTGGGCCGGGAGATCGCCGTCAAGGTGATCTCCGAGGCGGCCTACCGGAGCCCGGCCGACCTGGAGCGGTTCACCGACGAGGCCCGGGCGGTGGCCTCGCTGAACCACCCGCACATCGTCACCCTGCACGACCTGGGGGAGAGCGAGGGCCTGCACTTCCTGGTGATGGAGCTGGTCCGGGGCCGCCCGCTGTCCGCGCTGGCCCGCCAGGTGAAGCTCGAACTCCCGGAGGTACTCCGGTGGTTGGGCCAGGTCTGCGAGGCGCTGGCGGCCGCCCACCGGGCCGGGGTGGTGCACCGGGACATCAAGCCGGAGAACATCATGATCGCCGACTCCGGCACCGCCAAGGTGCTGGACTTCGGCATCGCCCGGCTGGACGGCCGGGCGGCCGGGCTCACCACCGTCGGCACGGTGATCGGCAGCCCGCCCTACATGGCGCCCGAGCGGTGGACGGGCACCAAGGTGGACGGCCGCTCCGACCTCTACTCGGTCGGCTGCATCCTCTACGAACTCTGCGTCGGGAAGCCGCCGTTCGGCGCCGAGGACGTCTTCGTGGTGATGCACGGCCACGTCAGCGACCCGCCGCCGCGGCCGCGCGAGCGGGTGCCGGGCCTGCCGGCCGAGCTGGAGGAGCTGATCCTCGAACTGCTCGCCAAGGACCCGGAGCAGCGGCCGCCGGACGGGCTGACGGTGGCCCGCCGGCTGGCCGAGGTCCCGCTGACCAGCACCGCCGAGCTGCGCCGACGGGCGGACGAGGCCTGGACGCTGGCCTCGGCCGGGGCGCCGGCCGAGGCGGGCCGCCGGCTCTGGCCGCTGATCGGCGAGTTCGCCCGGGTCTGCGGTCCGCACGACCCGCGCACCCTGCGGGCCTGCCACGACCTGGCGCTCTGCCTGGCCGCCGAGGGCCGGTACCCCGAGGCGGCCGGTCTGATGGCGGACGTGCTGGCCACCGGCGTCACCGGCCTGGTGGCCGAGGACGCCGCCCGGGACCTGGCCCGGTTCACCGCCCGGCTGGGCGGCCAGGCGGGGCCGGTGGGCGGTCAACTCGCCCTGCTGGTGGGCCGCTGAGCGCCTCCGGCACGCGCTCCAGCACGCCCGCGCCGAAGACCTCGTACAGCGGCAGGGTCTCCAGGTGGACGTACCCGATGTGGCAGTCGCAGACCGGCAGCGGGCAGGGCCGCTCGGCCAGTGCGGCCCGGTAGGAGCCGTCGTAGAGGTTGCCGAGCGGCGCACGGACGAAGTGGCAGCGCTGCACCGAGCCGTCGCCCATGACCGAGACCACCGAGGAGCCCGTCCGGCAGGGGCGGCCCTCGCTGGGGTGCGGGTGGCGGCTCCAGGCGAACAGCGGGTCGAGGGCCTGCCAGTCGGCCGCTTCGGCGTCGGTGTAGGTGCGGCCCTCGGCGGCGTTCACCCAGAGGTAGACCGACGGGTTCAGTGCCGCTCGCAACTCCCTTGCCGGGTCCAGGTGTTCGGGCTGGCCGACGATGCCGACGCTGTACCGGACGCCGAGCGCGTCCAGCTCCCGGCACTTGGCCAGGAAGCGGTCGAGGGCCACCTGCCCGGGGTGGTACGTCACCCAGAGGGCGAGGGCGTCCAGGTCGGCCTCGGCCAGCCAGCCGGTGCGGCAGCTGAGGTTGGTCTGGATCGCCACCCGGCGGACGTTCGGCAGCCGGCTGAGCTGCACCATCGCCCGCCGGTACCAGGAACGGACCAGCCCCTCGCCCCAGGGGGTGAAGAGCACCGAGAGGCCGGGCTGGGACGGCGCCCAGGCGGTGAAGCGCTCCAGTGCGGCCCGGTCGGCCCGCAGGGTCTGCGGGCTGTCCCGCCGCTTGGCGAACGGGCAGTACGGACAGTCGTAGTCGCAGGAGGACAGCGGGCCCCGGTAGAGGACGGTCAACTCCGGTGGCACCGGCGCCGGTTGGCCGGGCAGGCCGAGGAAGGTGGTCATCGCAGCTCGTACTCCGCCATCGCCGCCGCCACCGCCGGGGAGAACAGGGCGGGGCCGACCGCGTCCGAGTACGCCAGCCCCTCGGCGGTCAGCGCGAGTCGGCCACCGGTCTCCGACAGCCAGCCGCGCCCGTCGAAGGAGGCCAGCTCGGCCGGGAAGTCCTCGGCCGGGGTGGAGCCGAACCGACTCCGGTAGTCGTCGAGTTCGAGTCCTTCGGCCTGGAGCAGGGACTGCAGCAGGTGGCGGCGGCGGGCCTCGTCGCCGGTCATCGGGCGGCCCACCTCGGCGTGCCCGAAGTCCTCGGTGGCCACGTAGGAGTCGATGATCGAGCGCACCTCCTTCGGGTCCACCGCGTAGTCGAAGGAGTAGTGCAGCCGGGAGGTGTAGGAGCGCGCCCCGCAGCCCAGGCCCACCATGCCGTCGGTCTGGCAGCTGTACTCGCCCGCCACCTCGGCCGGAGCGTCGGCACGGCGGAACATCCGCATCGACACCTGCCGGTACCCCTGCGCCAGCAGGTGGTCCCGCCCGGTCCGGTAGAGCGCCAGGCGCCGGCCGTCCCAGTCCTGTGGGGTCTCCCGGCGGGCCAGCCCGGTCAGCGGACGGACGTAGAGCGGGTAGAGGTAGAGCTCCTCCGGCCGCCAGGCCAGCGCGGCGTCCAGCGAGCGCAGCCAGCTGGCCCCGGTCTGGCCGTCGATGCCGTAGATCAGGTCGACGTTGAGCACCGGGAAGCCGGCCGCCCGGATCCGGCCCAGCGCCGCCTCCACCTCGGCCCGCTTCTGCGGGCGGACGGCCGCCCGGGCCTCCTGGTCGTCGAAGGACTGCACGCCCAGGCTCAGCCGGGTGGTGCCGCGCTCGGCCAGCACCGCCAGCCGGTCGGCGGTGGCGGTGGCCGGGGAGGCCTCCACCGAGAGCGGCACGGCCCGCAGGTCCACGCCGGTGTGACGCTCCGTCAGGTCGCAGAGCCGCTCCAGCTCACCCGCCGTCAGGTAGGTCGGGGTGCCGCCGCCGAAGGCCGCCAGGGCGAACCGGGCCCCCTCGTCCAGGGCGGACCGGACGGCCGCGGCCTGCCGCTCCAGGGCGTCCAGGTAGGCGGTGGTCAGGCCGTCGGGGCTGCCGATCCGGGTGAAGAGGTTGCAGAAGCCGCAGCGCACCTCGCAGAACGGGACGTGCACGTAGAGCGAGAGCGCCTGCTGAGGCTCGTCCTGCCAGAGCTCGGAGAGCGCGGGGCGGTCCCGCAGCGGCCGGTAGGCGGTCTTGTGCGGGTAGGCGTAGACGTAGGACTGATAGGGCCTCATGAACGCTGCTGCTCCAAGAAACTGTGCTGTTCCAGAAAGAACTGTGCGTAGGGCACCGTCCAGACCACCTCGTGGCCGATCCGGTGGCCGGTGTAGCCGTCCTCGCCGTAGGCGGTGCCGTGGTCCGAGCAGACGACGGCGAAGCAGGGCCGCCGGGCGCTCATCGCGGCGAACAGACGCCCGAGGTGGGCGTCCACGTACTCCAGCGCGGCGGCGTGGCTGGCCCGGGTGTCGCCGTCCTCGCGGGTGGCCCCGGGGAGGTGGAACCAGTTGGGCTGGTGCAGGGCGGAGACGTTGAGCAGCAGGAAGAGCGGCTGCTCCGGCGGCTGGGCCGCCGCGACCTGCTCGGCGCGGGCCACCTGGGCCTCGAAGGAGGTGGGCGAGGGGACGCCGAACTCCGGCTCCCAGTGGCTCTCCTGGAACATCCCGGGCAGCACCGAGCCGAGCGGACCCTGCTTGTTGAAGAAGCCGACCCCGCCGATGCAGACCGTCCGGTACCCGGCGGCGGCCAGGGCGGTGGGCAGGTCGGGCGCGTCGAAGACCCAGGTCCGCTCGGCGGTGGTCTCCGAGCCGCCGAACCGGGCCGCGAACAGGCGCGGGTGCGGCCCGTCCGGCGAGGCCGGGGTGGGCAGGAAGCCGGCCAGGATCGCCTGGTGGGCGGCGTAGGTGAAGCTGCCGGGGGAGTGCCGCCGCTCCCAACGGCCGCCCGGGAGCACGGCGGTGAGGTTCGGCAGCCGCCCGGCGGCGGCCAGCTCCTCGGCCACGTCGTAGCGGAGCGTGTCCAGGGTGACCAGCAGCAGGTCGTGGCTGCCGACCACCTCGTTCATGTCGGGGGTGTGGGGCAGGTCGGGTGTCTTCACTGTTCTCCGAGCAGCGCCGCGATCTGGGCGCCGTAGGTGTCGAGCCCGGGGGCGGGGCCCTCGGGGAGGCCGGGCAGGTTCGGCAGCAGGTCGCCGAAGGCGTTCACCTCGCCGACGTACGAGCGCCGCCAGCCGGCCGAGGGCAGCACGTCCACGCCCACCATCGGCAGGCCGGGCAGGCAGGCGGCGGCCCGTGCGCCGAGCTCCAGCAGCCTGGCCCAGTGCGGGCCGGCGGCGGCCCGCAGCTCCGCCGGCCCGCCCCGGCGGCCGCCCAGGTGGAGGTTGGTCAGCGGTCCGGCGGCGGTCCTGGCCACCACATGGGTGACCTCGCCGCGCACCACCACCAGACGCAGGTCGGCCGAGCGGCCGCCGAGCGCGGCCTTGGGCACCCACCGCTCCACGTGCAGCCCGTCCGGGGCCAGCCGGTCGACGATCGCGGCGATCTCGGCCTCGGCGGTGTAGCGGCGGACCCGGAGCGAGTTGTGCAGCCCGTCCGGGGCGAGCTCCACCGAGGTGGTGGCGTGCACCCGGCCGCGCGGGCCGAACTCCAGCGCCACCACCCCGGCGGCGGAGGAGCCGTGCGCGGGCTTCACGAAGACCCGGTTCAGCCCCGCCTCCGCCAGCCGCCGGCGCAGCCCGTCCCAGCCCTCGACCGGCCCGCCGCCGAGCGCCCGGGGCACCGGGACGCCGTGAGCCGTCATCAGTGCGTGGGTGGCCCGCTTGTCGCAGACCACGGCCACCTGGGCCGGGTCGGCCAGCAGCCGGGCGCCGGGGGCGCGGCCGACCGCCTCCGCCAGGGTGCCCAGGCCGCGCAGCAGCCCGGCGTACCAGGCGGCGCTCCCCTCCACCCGGGTCGGCGCGTACCCGGGGCCGCGCAGCAGCGCGTCCACCTCCGGGTCCTCGCCGGGGGAGTCCACCCGGACGGCGGCGCCCTCGGGGACCTCGACCGCGCCGCGCAGCACCTCCCGCCAGGGCAGCAGCACCGGCTCGGGCAGCCCGGCCGCCCGGACCGCCGCCGCGAAGAGCTCCACCCGGCGGTGGCCCGGGTGGCCGACGACCGCGTGACGGACCGTCATTCGCCGTTCGCCACGTACCGCCAGTCGTCCTCCGGGTCCTCGGCCCCCGAGAGGTCCAGCTCGACGCCGGGCAGAGCGGCGCGCAGCCGCTCCTGCGCGGCCTCGGTGAGGTAGTGGTGGTGCAGGTCGAGGCGCTTGAGGTGGGTCAGCCCGAGCAGGGCGTCCGCTCCCGCGTCGGTCAGGGTGCCGAGGGCCAGGCTCAGCCCCTCCAGGCGGGCGGTCAGCGGGGCGGCGGCCACGGCGGCGGCCAGCGCGTCCTGCCGCATGCCGTTCTCCAGACCGAGGTGGCGCAGGGCGGGGAACAGCTCGCCGGAGAGCAGCGGGGCGAGGTCCTCGTCGGTGTAGCTGGCGCCGTAGTCGGAGGTGCCCAGCCAGAACTCCAGCCGCTCCAGCGCCGGCAGGTCGGAGGCCAGCACCGACCGCACCACCTCGCCCGGCAGCCCGCCGGACTCGAAGCGCAGCGCCCGCAGGTGCTGGTGCTTCACCGGCTCCAGCCTCAGCCCGCCGTTGCCCTCGTAGTCGCCGTCGGCGCCGCGGACCACCAGCTCCGTCAGCTCCGGATAGGCCGTCAGCAACGGGGTGACGTCGTCCATCTGGAGCCAGGAGATCTCGCACTCCTCGAAGGTGACCTCACCGAGGAAGAGCCCCCGCAGCTGCGGGAAGCGCGCGGCGTCCGCCACCAGCGCGGTGACCACCGGGGTCACCAGCTCGTACTCCTCCTCCCACCACGGCCCGATCACCAGGGCCCGCACCCGCGTGGTGTCCACCGCCGCGGTGAAGGCCGCCCAGACCGCCGCGAAGTCCTGGCCCCCGTCGTACTCCACCTGCACCCGCCAGGCCACCGACTCCGGCGCGGGCCCGGCATCGGGCGTGCCCTCGTGGTCGGTGAAGTCGTGGACCGGGAGCCCGTGGAACTCCTCGATGTGCTTGCTGATCGCCATGGGCACCTGTCTACCAGTCAGCTCCGACGGAGCACCGGTGGCCCGCTGTCAAGCGTGCTGGACACCGAATCGGTGCTCCGGCGGCTTGGATGAATTGATAGGAATCCGCCGACTGGACACCTCTGGATCGAAGGCTCCGGCGGTTGATATACCTCGGATGCTCCTCCATGGCATGCGACGAACCAGGTGGTGATGGGCAGTGAAGCTCCTCCGAGTCGGCCCCCAGGGCGCCGAGCGCCCCGTGGTGCTCGGGCAGGACGGCACCGCGTACGACCTCTCCGGGATCACCGGCGACATCGACGGGGCCTTCCTGGCCGCGCTCGACCCGGCCGGGCTCGCCCGGGCCGTCGCGGCCGGCGAGCTGCCGGTCACCTCGATCGAGGGCGAGCGCACCGGCGCCCCGGTCGCCCGGCCGGGCAAGGTGGTCGGGATCGGCCTCAACTACCGTGACCACGCGGCGGAGGCCGGCGCGGCGATCCCGGCCGAGCCGGTGGTCTTCCTCAAGTCCTCCAACACGGTGGTCGGTCCGTACGACGAGGTCCTGGTGCCGCGCGGCAGCACCAAGACCGACTACGAGGTCGAACTGGCCGTGGTGATCGGGCGGACGGCCCGGTACCTGGACGACCACGAGGCCGCGGCCGCGGCGATCGCCGGGTACGCGGTGGTCAACGACGTGACCGAGCGGGCCTTCCAGTTCGACCGCGGCGGCCAGTGGGACAAGGGCAAGTCCGCCGAGACCTTCACCCCGCTCGGCCCCTGGCTGGTCACCCCGGACGAGGCCGGGGACCCGCAGGAGCTGGGGCTGCGCCTCTGGGTCAACGGCGAGCTCCGGCAGGACGGCACCACCGCCGAGATGATCTTCCCGGTGGTCGAACTGGTCCGCTACCTCAGCCACTTCATGGTCCTGGAGCCCGGCGACGTCATCGTCACCGGCACCCCCGCCGGCGTCACCCTCGGCCGCCCGGGCACCCCGTTCCTCCAGCCCGCCGACGTGGTCGAACTCGAGGTCACCGGCCTCGGCCGCCAACGCCAGGTCCTCGGCAAGGCCTGACGAACGGCGCACCTGGCTGACGGAAGTGGTCACACCGGGGGCGCGGGGAACTGCGCGCGGTGGAAAGGCAGCACGTGCAACCGGCTGACGGCGGTTCAGTTGCCGGTGGGCCGCCTCCCGACCCGCGCAGTTCCTCGCGCCCCTAACGGCCCAGGCGGTGCAGGAGGGCGACCGCCTGCGGGTCGCGGTCCAGGAGGGCGGTCAACACCCCTGCGGTCTGCGGGTCGTGGGCGGCGGTCGCGGCGGTCATCACCACGAACTGGTCGATCAGCCAGTCCCGCAGCGACTCCGGCTCGATCTGGCGCCCCTCGTCGAGCCAGGTCAGCGCCGAGGCCTCGACCACCGAGATCCAGGAGCGGACCAGCAGGGTCAGCCGCGGTCCCGCGGCCTCCCGCACCCCGAGGTGCCGCAGCGTCCGCCGCAGCGCGACCCGCCGCACCTCGTCCACGATCGCCCCGGTCCGCGCCGTCTCCACCACGGACCCGCCGCGCAGCAGCGCCCCGTACCCGGTGTGGTGCTCGGCCACGAACTCGAAGTACCGGTCCAGGACCGCGGCCAGCTGCTCGGTCGGCGTGCCGTCCGGCGGCACGGTGAAACGGCCCGACAGCTCCTCCGCCGCGCTGCGCAGGGCGGCCTCGTAGAGCTGCTGCTTTCCGGCGAAGTACCGGTAGACCAGCGGCCGGGAGGCGCCGGCCGCCTCGGCCACGTCGTCGAGGCTGACCTCCTCCGGAGGGCGGGAGGCGAACAGCTCCAGCGCCACCGCGATCAGCTGCTCCCGACGTTGCTGCACGGGCAGCCGCCGGTATCCGGGCCGCCGCGTCGCCGTGGCCGGGTCCGCCGGGACCTCCGCCGTGGCCGTGGCCGGAGCCAGTGCCGGTGCCGGGTCCGTGGTCGGGATCGTCGCAGTCATGGCCGTCAGGGTAGCCGCCCGCCCGGCCTCCACCCCTCCCCCGATCTGCTCCGGTTTCGGCGGGGCGGCCCGATGAAGCGGACATAACGGACCATCATGTCAGCGTCGGCCGCACCAGCGAGGGAGTCGGGTTGCAGGAGAGCGTGAACGAGCAGCCCGTGCGCCGGGGCGCGGCCGCCCGCGCGGGGCAGGCGGTCTGGCGGTACGTCAGGGCGGCGCCCGGCACCTTCACCTGGCTGCTGCTGCTGGCCTGCACCAGCTTCGTGGTGGCCCGGATCGACCCGGCCAACCTGGACTGGTTCCTGGGGAAGCGGTCCACCAACATCGACCAGCTGCGCTCGCACCCGGTGCACGCCCTGCTGGCCAGCGCGATCTGGACCGAGTCCGCCTCCTTCCCCTTCTACTTCGTGATCTTCAACGTCTTCCACGTCCCGGCCGAGCGCTGGCTCGGCACCCTGCGCTGGCTGGCCGTCGCGCTCACCGCGCACGTGCTGGCCACCTTCATCAGCGAGGGCATCGTCGCCTGGGGAGTGGACGCCGGACGGCTGCCGGAGAACATGGCCACCACGGTGGACGTGGGGGTCTCCTACGCGCTGGCCGGGGTCGAGGGCGTGCTCACCTACCGGTTCGCCGGCCGCTGGCGCTGGGTCTACGGCACCGGCCTGCTCTTCTTCTACCTCCTCCCGCTGATCACCTCGCACACCTTCACCGACCTCGGCCACTTCTGCTCGGTGCTGATCGGCCTGAGCTTCTACCGCTTCGCCCGCGGCCGCCCGGTCTGGGACCCGGTCGAGGCCCTGCGCGCCCTGCGCCGCCGTGCCGCCCCCTGACGGTCGGTCCGAACTGCCGGGGGCAGTTTCCGGCGGCGCCCCGGCATCCCTCTCCGGGGGGCTTGCAAACCGGCCCGCCTGCGCGAGGATGTCCGGATGGTTGAACCACTGATCAACTCCGACAGCGACGGCTCCACCCCGCGCCGCATCGCCGACGCGTACGTCCACGCCCTGGTCGCCCTCGACCCGCTGACCGCGGTCTACCTCGGGCTGGGGCCGCAGGACGACGACCGGCTCCCCGACCTCTCCCCGGCCGGCCAGGCCGCCGTGGCCGAGCTGGCCCGCCACACCCTGGCGCGGCTGGACGCGGCGGAGGCGGCCGGTGCGGCCGCCGACGAGGCCGAGCGCCGCTGCGCCCGGCTGCTGCGCGAGCGGCTGACCGCGGAGCTGGCCGTCCACGAGGCCGGCGAGGACTTCCGCGCCGTCCGCAACCTCTCCTCCCCGCTGCACGGCGTCCGCGAGATCTTCGACCTGCTGCCCACCGGGACCCCGGAGCAGTGGGAGCTGATCGGCCGCAGACTCGCCCGGGTGCCCGCCACCCTGGCCGGCTACCGCGAGCTGCTCGCCGAGGGCATCGAGCGCGGCCTGCTCTCGGGCCCCCGTCAGGTCACCACCGTGGTCGGCCAGTTGGAGGAGTGGCTGGAGGGCGGCCCGGGCGGCTGGTTCGGCCGCTTCGTCGAGCCGGCCCCCGCCGAGCAGCGGGAGGCCCTGACGGCGGCCGCCGTCTCCGCCGCCGAGGCCTTCGCCGAGCTGCGCGACTGGCTGCGCGACGTCTACGGCGCGGCCGCCGCCGGCCAGTCCGACACCGTCGGCCGCGAGCGGTACGCCCGCTGGGTCCGCTACTGGACCGGCTCCGACCTCGACCTGGACGAGGCGTACGCCTGGGCCTGGGGCCAGTTCCACGAGCTGGACGCGCAGATGCGGGCCGAGGCCGGCAAGGTGCTGCCCGGAGCCACCCCGATGGAGGCGATGGCCTGGCTGGAGAAGGACGGCCCGGCGATCCGGGGGGAGGAGGCCGTCCGGGAGTACCTCCAGGGCCTGATGGACCAGGCGATGAGCGACCTCCAGGGCGTGCACTTCGACCTGGCCGACCCGCTGCTGCAGGTCGAGTCCCGGATCGCCCCGCCCGGCAGCGCCGCCGCCCCGTACTACACCGCCCCCTCGCTGGACTTCTCCCGCCCCGGCCGCACCTGGCTGCCGCTGCTGGGCCGGGAGAGCTTCCCGGTCTGGGACCTGGTCTCCACCTGGTACCACGAGGGCGTCCCCGGCCACCACCTCCAGCTGGCCCAGTGGACGTACTGCGCGGACAGGCTGTCGACCTATCAGGTCACCCTCGGCGGCGTGAGCGCCAACCTGGAGGGCTGGGCCCTGTACGCCGAGCGCCTGATGGACGAGCTCGGGTACCTGACCGACCCCGGCCACCGGCTCGGCTACCTGAACGCGCAGATGATGCGCGCGCTGCGGGTGATCGTGGACATCGGCATGCACGTCGGCCTGGACTTCCCGGCCGACTCGCCGTTCAAGCCCGGCGAGGCGATGCTGCCCGACGACGCCCGGGAGTTCTTCGGCCGTTACTGCGGGCTCTCGGTCGAGTTCCTGGACAGCGAGCTGATCCGCTACCTCGGCCTGCCCGGCCAGGCGATCGGCTACAAGCTCGGCGAGCGGGCCTGGCTGCGCGGCCGCGAGGCGGCCCGTGCCGCCGCCGCGGCCCGCGGCGAGGAGTTCGACCAGAAGGCCTGGCACATGGCCGCGCTCTCCCAGGGCTCGCTGGGCCTGGACGACCTGGTCGAGGTGCTGGCCGCACTGTAGCGGCGGACGGCCGCCCGGGCACCGGCCCGGGCGGCCGAATTGCCGCTCACCCGTCCGAGGGATCTCCTGGATGGAGCAGCTCGGAGAGAGCGCGCTCTCTCCGGCGTCCCCCGGAAGGCGGCCCACGGTGTCCCATCTGCACGCTCCCGAAGACCGCACGGCCGATTCCCGCCGCTGGTGGGCACTGGCCGTGATCGCCATCGCCCAGCTGATGATCGTGCTGGACGCGACCATCGTGAACATCGCGCTGCCATCCGCCCAGAAGGCCCTCGGCATCTCGGACGCCAACCGGCAGTGGGTGATCACCGCCTACACGCTGGCCTTCGGCGGACTGCTGCTGCTCGGCGGCCGGATCGGCGACCTGTTCGGCCGCAAGCGGACCTTCACCGTCGGCCTGCTCGGCTTCGCGGTGGCCTCCGCGATCGGCGGCCTGGCCACCGAGGGCTGGATGCTGTTCGCCGCCCGCGCCCTCCAGGGCGCCTTCGGCGCGGTGCTCGCCCCCTCGGCCCTCTCGCTGCTCTCCACCACCTTCACCGACCCGAAGGAGCGCTCCACCGCCTTCGGTGTCTTCGGCGCCATCGCCGGCTGCGGCGCGGCGATCGGCCTGATCTCCGGCGGTCTGCTCACCGAGTACCTGGACTGGCGCTGGTGCCTGTTCGTCAACATCCCGATCGCCCTCGGCGCCGCGATCGGCGCCTTCTACCTGCTCCAGCGCGACCACGTGGAGAAGCACCACCGGACCAGGCTCGACCTGCCCGGCGCGGTGCTCGGCTGCGGCGGCCTGCTGGCCATCGTCTACGGCACCTCGGAGGCCACCGGCCGCGGCTGGGGCGACTGGCTGGTGCTCGGCTGCCTGGTTCTCGGCGTGCTGCTGCTGGCCCTGCTGGTCGTGGTGGAGAAGCGCACCACCCACCCGCTGCTGCCGCTGCACATCATCGGCGACCGCAACCGCGGCGGCGCCGCGCTGGCGGTCGGCATGGCGATGATCGGGATGTTCGGCCTGTTCCTCTTCCTCACCTACTACCTCCAGGTGATCAAGGGGTACTCGCCGGTCATGGCCGGCGTCTCCTTCCTGCCGATGACCGGGGCGATCATCCTGGCCTCCACCGGCTTCGCGGCCCGGATGATGACCAGGGTGCCGTCCCGGAACCTGGTGGTGCCCGGGCTGCTGCTGGCGGCGGCCGGCATGGCCTGGCTGATCAACCTCAAGGTGGACAGCTCCTACCTGACGATGGTGCTGCCCAGCGAGCTGCTGCTCGGCTTCGGCATGGGCCTGATCTTCATGCCGACCATGAGCCTGGCCACCCTCGGCGTCGCCCCGAACGAGACCGGCGCCGCCTCCGCCGTCATCAACACCGCCCAGCAGGTGGGCGGTTCGATCGGCACCGCGCTGCTCAACACCATCGCGGCCAGCGTCACCACCACCTACCTGGTGAGCCGGAACGCGGCCGACCCGGCGGTGCAGGCCCAGGGCGCGGTGCACGGCTACTCGGTGGCCACCGTCGTGGCCATGGGCATCCTGATCGCGGCGGCGGTGATCGCCTTCCTGATGATCGACCACAAGCCCGTCCCGGGGGAGGCGGAGTCCGAGCGGACGGTGCACGCGGCGGTCTGAGCCCCGCCCGACGGGGCGTCAACTCCCGGCAATCCCTTGCGGAAAGATCCCGCAAGGGATTGCCGTCGTGCGGGCGCCCCTGGTTGACTCCCGCCATGACCGAGAACGACCTGCTGGTGGTCGGCGGAGCCGGCGTCGACACCATCGTCCGGGTGGACCGGCTCCACCTGCCCGACGCCGACTCGCTGCACGTCCCACCGGTGCGGGACCACGCCGCACACACCGGCACCGGGGTCGCGCTCGGCGCCCACCGGCTGGGGCTGCGCACCACCTTCCTCGACTACCTGGGCGAGGACCCGCAGGCCGAACTGCTGCTGGCCGAATTCCGGCGCCACGGGCTGCCATTCCACCACCTGGTCTCCCCGGACGGCACCCCGCGCTCGGTCAACCTGGTGGACGCCCAGGGCCGCCGGTTCTCCTTCTACGACGGCCGGCACCCGGCGGCGCTGCGGCTGCCGTCCGCCTTCTACCTGCCGCACCTGGAGCGCAGCCGGCACGTCCACCTCTCGATCACCGGCGTCAACCGCGACATGTTCGAGGACGTCCGGCGGCTCGGCCGGACCAGCTCGACCGACCTGCACGACTGGGACGGCGAGAACCCGCACCACCTGCACTACGCGCTCAACGCCGACCTGGTCTTCCTCTCGGCGGCGGGGAGCCGGGGGCGGACGGCGGACCTGATGCGGCGCGTCCTGGCGGACGGCCGGGCGCGGGTGGTCTGCGCCACCGACGGCGCGGCCGGCAGCCGGGTGCTGCTGCGCGAGGACCCCTCCGTCCTGCACCACGTCCCGGCCGTGGACCCGGGCCGCCCCGTGGTCGACACCAACGGCGCGGGCGACGCCCACGTCGCCGGCTTCCTGCACGCCTGGCTCGCGGGCCGCCCACCGCTCGACGCCGCCCACGCGGGCGCACTGACCGGGGCGTACGCCTGCACCGCCGCCGGAACGGGGCCCGTCGTACGCACGTGGTGACGCGAGGGACGTAGCGGCGATCCCGGGCGCGTGCCGGGACGTGCCCCGCAGGGGCGCGGGGAACTGCGCGCAGGGGAACGGCAGCACGTGCAACTGGCTGACGGTGGTTCAGTTGCCGGTGGGCCGCCTTCCGATTCGCGCAGTTCCTCGCGCCCCCAGGTCGCTGCCCTTCCGGGCCGAGTCCTACGTGTGGTCGTCCGGGCGGATCTCTATGTGGTCGGCTGCCAGGTCGGCCGCGACGCGGTGCTGCATGCCGAGGGCCGCCACGAACTTCGGGGGGAGCTGGACCCGGCCGGTGCGGTCGAGCATCACGTACTCGCGCTCGCTGACGCTCTCCTGGCCGTCCTCGTCGGTGACGGTGCGCCGCAGGACCTCGCTGCTGGTGCGGCCGTCGCGGATGGCGACCGTGCGGCGGACCTCGCCGGCCACCATCGGGTCGTGGGTCACGACCACCACCGTGACGCCGAGTTCGCGGTTGACGGTGCGCAGGGCCTCGAAGACGCCGGCGGCGGTCTCGGAGTCGAGTTCGCCGGTCGGCTCGTCCGCCAGCAGGACGGCCGGGTCGTTGGCCATGGCGACGGCGATGGCGACGCGCTGCTGCTGGCCGCCGGAGAGCTGGGCGGGGCGGCGTCCGGCCAACTCGCCGATCTCCAGGGCCTCCAGGAGCTCGCCGACCCGGGCGGCCTGCTGCCGCCCGGACTTCCGGGAGCCGCCGCGCAACTGCATGGGCAGGGCCACGTTCTGGGCCGCCGTCAGGAAGGGCAGCAGGTTACGCGCGGTCTGCTGGAAGACGAAGCCGACCACCTCGCGGCGGTAGCGCAGCAGTTCCTTGCCGCCGAGGGTGAGCAGGTCGCAGCCGGCCACGGTGGCGGAGCCGGCGGTCGGGGTGTCCAGCCCGGCGAGCACGTTGAGCAGGGTGGACTTGCCGCTGCCGGACGCGCCGACCAGGGCGACCAGGTCGCCGCGGTCGACGGTCAGGTCGAGGCCCTGGAGGGCCTGGACCTCCACCTTGTCGGTGGTGAAGATCCGGACCAGCCGCTCGCAGACGATGGCGGCGTCGCCCTTGGGGGCCGCCGGGGCGGCGGCGGCCAGCGCCTTGGCCCGGAGGTCGGCCAGGCTGGGCGGTGGGGTGGTGGTCACTGGTCACCTGCTCTCAGTTCGGTGGTGATCTGGCGTCGGGCGGTGACGGCGGCCTCGGCCAGCACCGCGAGGGTGGCCAGCGCGGCCAGGCCGAGGGCCTGGGCGGCGACCGGGCCGGTGAGCAGCCGCAGGCCGGGGTCGACGGCGGTGCCGACCAGCGGGCTGAGGTCGACGGCCGGGCCGAGCAGCAGGACGGCGGCCACCGCGACCCCGGCTCCGCCGGCTGCGGCCAGCAGCACCGGGGGCAGCGATTCGGCGAGCACCAGGGCCAGGCCCTGACGCGGCATCAGGCCCATGGTGCGCAGCCGGGCGAGCAGCGCGGCCCGTTCGGGCACGGCCCGGACGAGGGTGAGCAGCACGGCGAGCACCGCGTAGAGGGCGGTGGTGGCGACGGCGGCCCAGAAGGTGCGTTCGGCGGCGGCCTGGAGCGGGTCCTCGCCGAGCGCGCGCACCGTCCCGGCGCTGGTGTGCACGCTGAAGCCGGGCTTCTGCGCGTCCGGCACCGCGGCGTCGTCGACCCGGGGGAAGCTCTTCTCGGCGAGCGCGCGCAGGGCGCCCTCGTCGACCGGGCCGGTGGCGAGCCAGCTGTTGGCCGGGCCGACCGCCGGCACGGCGGCGATCTGCACGGTCGGGATGGAGGTGCCGAGCACGGCGGGGCTCATGCCCACCGTGCCGACGGTGTGGATCCGCAGCATGCCGCCGGGCAGGTAGAGCTTGTAGTCGCCCTGCGGGATCGAGGGGCTGACCAGGGCGGGCAGCACGCCGTCCCGGGCGGGGCCGAGCAGGGCGGGGTCGAAGGTGCCGCGCCCGGCGACCGCGGCCACCTCGGCGTACGGGACGGGGTCGGCGGCCACCAGGGCGACCCGGGCCGAGCCGCCGTCCTCCGAGGTCATGGTCAGGTCGTCCTCGGTCCGCACCGGGACGGCGGTGCGGACACCGGGCAGCCGGGCGGCGGCCTCGGCGAAGCCGTCCGGGAGGGTGCCGGGCACCAGGGCCCGGACGGTGGCGTCGCCGCCGACCTGGTAGCGGGCGGAGGCGGCGCGCTCGGTGGTCACCCCCGCCAGGGCGGTGGAGCCGAAGGCGGCGCAGCCGACCGCGAGCAGCAGGGCCAGCAGGGGCAGGACCGAGGGCCGTCCGCCGGGACCGCCACGGGCGGCCCGGGCCAGGCCGAGGAAGCCCACCGCGCCGGGACGGCGGGCGGACCACCGGGCCGGCAGGCCGATCAGCAGCGGCTGGAGCCGGGCCAGCAGCACCGCGCCGGAGAGCGCGAGCAGCAGCGGGGCGGCGACCAGCAGCGGGTCGATGCCCTCGCCGACCGGGGTCACGCCCCGGCGGCGGGCCTGCGTCACGGCGGCCACCGTGGCGGCCAGGACGAGGAGTTCGGCCATCAGCCGGCGGCGGCTGCCGGGCTTCGGGGCCCGCAGGGCGAGCAGCGCCCGGACCGGGAAGGCCAGCCAGGCGAGCAGGGTGACCGTCACCGCCGCGACCAGAGCGGTGGTGTGACGGTACGTCGGGAGGAGCAGCAGGGCGGTGGCGGTGCCGAGCGCGGCGGTGGGGAGCACGGTGACGGCGCCCTCCGCGAGCAGCCGCCGGGCCAGCCCGCCGGTGCTGCCGCCGCGGGCCCGGAGCAGCCGGAGTTCGGCGCTGCGGCGGTCGGCGGCCAGCGCGGCGGCCAGGCAGAGCACCACGGCGGCCACTCCGGCGGCCCCGGCGGGGCCGACCGAGGTGAGCGTGGTGGCGGCGGTCTGCCGGGCCCGGGCCTCGTCGATCAGGGCGCGCAGCTGGGACTCCACCCGCAGGTCGGCGCGCCGGCTCTCGGAGACCACGGAGGCGGCGACCGGGCCGGAGGTGACGGTGGCCAGCGAGCCGGAGGTCTCGGCGAGCCGGTCGGCCCGCAGCGCCTCGGTGCTGACCGGCAGGCGCCAGAAGTCCATCGTGCCGGTGCCCCAGGCGCCGACCGCCTTCACGTAGTCGGGGCTGACCAGGGCGGCCGCCTGCCAGTACATGTCGTACGGCGGGGTCCGGGTGTAGGTCTGACAGGCCTTCAGCGCGCAGCCGTGGCCGATCCAGAACGGGTCCTTGGGGTCGGCGGTGAACAGCCCGGCCACCTTGACCCGGGGGGCCTCGCCGCCGAACCGCGCGTCCGCTCCGGCGTCCAGGACCTGGCCGAGGTGGATGTTCAGGGTCTTGGCGGTGGCCTCGGAGAAGACCACCGGCCAGGGCTCGCCGTCCTGCGGCCGACCGGTCGGCCACTGACCCTGCGTCAGCCGGAGGTGCTTCTCGGCCTCGTGCAGGTAGAGCAGGGTGAGCTCCGGCGGCACCCCGTCCGGAGCGGCCACCCCCGGGGTGCTGAGCCCCTGCCAGTGGACGCCGCCGGTGCCGTACACCGGGCCGCCCGGAGCGAGCGGCAGCTCGGCGCCGATCTTCTCGGTGAGCAGCTTCGCGACGGAGTCCAGCGAGGCGATCTCGTTGCCGTACCGGCCGGGAGCGCCGGCGTGCAGGCTGGTGGCGTCCTCGCCGGCACCGGCCAGGTAGCCGCGCAGCGCGCGGTCGGCGCCCCGGTCCGCGGTCAGCGGGAGGGCGGCGGCCAGGAAGGCGGTGACCAGGGCGAGCAGCGCGGTCAGCAGGGCAGCCGCGGGCATGGCCCGCAGACGGGTGCGGACCCAGGGCGCGCCGGCGGGGCGGTGCCGGGGCTCCGGCCCGTCCGGGGTGGTGGTCAGCTGAGCGGTCATGACTCCTCCGGGCGGCGCAGACCGGCGGCCGGGCCGCCTCGACGGGCGCCGCCGAGCGCGGCCGTGAGCAGCGGGAGCCCGGCGGTGGCGGCGGTCAGCGCCAGGGTGGGCCAGAGCGGCAGGCCGACCAGCACCTCGGGCAGGGGCTGCCGGGCGGCCGGGGTGAGCACCAGCAGCGGCACCACCAGCTGGACCAGGGCGGCGCCGAGCACCAGGCCGACGCCGGTGCCGAGCAGCACCAGGACGGCCTGTTCGGCCGCCACCGCCCGGGTCAGCAGCCGCCGGGGCGTGCCGAGTGCCAGCAGGACGGCGGACTCGCCGGCCCGTTCGGTGGCCGAGGCGGCGGCGGAGGCCGCGAAGCCGATCGCCGCCAGCAGCGCGGAGACCACCGCCAGCGCGGCCAGCGCGCCCTGCGGGGCGGCGCTCAGCGGATCGCGCAGCATGGCGTCGGCGCGCTCGCCGGAGAGCTCCAGCTGCTGGAGGCCGGGCCCGCCGCGCAGCGCGGCGGCGGCCACGGCCGGGGCGCGGTCGCCCGGTGCGGCGGCGGGCAGCCACCACTCCATCAGGGCGCCGGTCTCCATCCCGCGGGCGGCCAGCCGGCCGTGCACGGCCGGCAGGTCGACGGCGATCGCGGTGGCCCCGGCCACCGGCAGCGCCTCCACCGCCCGGACGACCCGCACGGGCAGCTTCACCCCGCCGACCAGGACCTCGATCCGGTCGCCGGTCTTCGCGCCGATCGAGGCCAGGTAGTCCCGGGTGGCGACGGCGGGCAGCGGCCCGTCGTCCGGGCGCCCGTCGGGCCGGGCCCCCGGCGGGGCCAGCACGACGGAGGCCAGGCCGAAGGGGGAGGCGCCGGTCGGCTGGTACCCCATCGCCAGGCCGCCCTCCGGGCCGGGCAGCACCTTGAGCGCGTCCTTCGGCGTCGACTCGCCGGGCCGGACCTCCGCCTCCTGGTGCGCCTGCCAGCCGGTGCCGGGCAGCGCCACCGGCGCGGCCGGGCCGTCGGCGGTGTCGGACACCGCGAGCCGGCGGACCGTCAGTTCGCCCTCCGGTTGGGCGTAGCTCTGGGGGAAGTTGACCAGCACGGCGGCCAGCGTGAGCGGGGTGGCGACGGAGCCGACCGGCGGGCCGGCCAGGGCGGCCAGGTCGACCCGGACGGTCCGCTCGCCGCCGGTCCCGAGCGAGGGCACCGACACCCGGTGCACCAGGCCGTACCGGTCACGGAGCATCAGCCGGAGCGAGGGGCCCTGGACCGAGTCCGGCGGGAAGGCGGTCTCCGGCATCGGGCCCAGCTTCACGTCCACGGTCAGGTCGATCCGCACCGGACTGCCCGGCAGCGGCACGCCGCCGCCGGGCGCGCCCGCCAGCGGGCCGAGCACGTCCCGGGCCGGGACGCCGTCGAACAGGTCGGGGCGGACGGGCAGTTCGCGGGCCGCCTTGGCGGTGTCGAGCAGCAGCAGCTTGCCGATCTTGCCCGCGGGCAGGCTCTGGTCCACCTGCGAGGCCGGGACGAGCCGCTCGCCGCCGGGCAGCGAGCCGTAGCGGCCGGACTGGCCGAGGACGCCGATCGCCGAACCCCAGATCCGCAGGCCGCCGCCGGTGGCGAAGTCGGCCTGGTCGTGCTGGGAGCGGCTCCAGGCGGTGTGCTGACCGAGCGCCAGCACGCCGGTGGCCACCGCCAGCACCAGCAGCAGCACCGGGCCGTTCGCCCGCCCCGGGCGGCGGGCCAGCTGCCAGCCGGCCAGCGCCGGACCGAGCCCCGTGCCGCGGGCCGCCGTCCGGGCGCCCCAGCGGGCCGCGAACGGCAGCAGCCGCAGCACCAGCAGGGTGCCCGCGCAGAGCGCCAGGGTCGGCGCCGCGACCAGCACCGGGTCGACCCCGAGCTCGCCGTCCGCGGCGGTGGACAACCCGCCGGTGCGGCCCGCCAGCTGACGGTAGGCCAGCACCGCGAGCACCAGCAGCGCCACGTCCGCGCCGGAGCGCGCGGCCGTGCTCACCACCGCCTGCCGCCGGGACCGGGTGCGCTGCGCGCCGCCCCGAGGCAGCGAGGTCAGCACCACGCCGGCCAGCGCGCAGACCAGCGCCACCGGCCAGCGCTGCCACCAGCCGGTGCTGTCCAGCGCCAGCCCCGCCAGCGCCTCCTGACGGCCCAGCAGCCGCAGCACCGGGCCCGCCAGCAGGGGGGCCAGCAGCGCGGCGGGCAGCGCGAGCAGCACCGACTCCACCGCCGTGTACCCGGCCAGCTGGGCCCGGCTGCCGCCGCGCGCGGTCAGCAGCGCGTTCTCGCCCGCGCGGCGCTCGGTCACCAGGTGCACCACCAGCAGCAGTGCCGCCACCGCCAGCACCACCAGCTGGAGCGCCCCGATCAGCAGCGTCGACCGGGCCACCAGCGCGGCCGAGCGCAGCTCGCCGACCAGATCGGCCAGGCCGGTCTCGGCCTGCAGCCCGCTGCGCTGCTGGAAGTCCTCCCGCAGCTGCGGGAGACGCTGCCGGAGCGACGCCATCCGCTCGGTGGTGACGGTGGAGAAGTCCGTGGTCAGCAGCCAGCTGCGGCCGCCCTGGTCCACCCGGCCGCCGGTGAACGCGGAGTCGTCCACCAGCATCGGCCCGTACGTGGTGAAGCCCTTGACCTGCACCTCGCGGGCGCCCAGCGGGTCCAGCCGCCAGTAGTCCGCGGAGCGGTCGGCGGCCCGGTAGACGCCGGTGACCAGCACGTCGAGCGGGACGTTGGTGTAGCGGTCGACGATGGTCAGCTTCGCGGGCAGCGCGGCGGCGTCCAGGCCCAGCCGGGGGAGCGCGCCCTGCGGCGCGGCCACCTCGACCGGGGCGCCCGGCCGCGGCGGCTGCGGCAGCCGGCCGCCGAGCAGCTCGACCCGGTCGGGGGAGAGGGCGGCCAGTACGGTCAAGTCCGGCTGCGCGTCGGCCGGTTGGGCCTGCTTGGCGGGCAGCCCGTACGCCTTGCTGCGGGCGACGCTGCGGGTGGTCACCGGCAGCCCGTCGAACACCTCGCGGCCGAACGCGGCCACCGCGGCGTCGTCCTTCTCGCGCGCACTCTGACGGTCGGTCCCCACCAGTACGGCGGCCCGGGGCTCCCCGGTCAGGGCACGGCGGAGGCCGGCCTCGCCGACCGTGCGGTCGAATGCCGCCAGCGCGGTCAGCACGGTGGTCGTGGTGAGCACCATGAGCAGGACCGCAGCGGCGAGCGGCAGCCGCCCACGCAGGCGCCGCAGAACGAACATGAACATTCCCCGTAAACCCCCGTCCCGGATAGCGGACGACTCTGTCAGAGATCGTTCGTTACGGGAAGGGTCTTGCGCGAATCGAGATGTTGATGGGCAGAATTCTTCCCTCGTCACACTCTCTGGGGGATGCCGAAATGACGGAGAACCAGTCCGGGCCCATGGTCCAGGTCTCTGACCTGCGACGGAGCTTCGGCAGCGGGGCCAATGAGGTGCATGCCCTTAGGGGCGTTTCCTTTATGGCCGAACGGGGGGAACTCACTGCCCTGAAGGGCAGGTCCGGTTCCGGTAAGACCACCCTGCTCAACCTCGTCGGCGGTCTCGACAGCGCCACCGGCGGAAGCATCGTCATCGACGGCACCGACCTCTCCGCGCTCGACGAGAACGGCCGGCTCGCCCTGCGGCGCGACCGCATCGGCTTCGTCTTCCAGTCCTTCGGCCTGCTGCCGGTGCTCACCGCCGCCGAGAACGTCGGCGTCCCGATGCGGCTGCGGCGCCTGCCCGCCGCCGAACGCGAGGAGCGCGTCCACACCCTCCTCGCCCTGGTCGGCCTGGCCGGCCACGCCGACCAGCTCCCCTCCGAACTCTCCGGCGGCCAGCAGCAGCGCGTCGCCATCGCCCGCGCCCTCGCGAACGACCCCGCCCTGATCATCGCCGACGAGCCCACCGGCCAGCTCGACTCCGAGACCGGCCTCGCCGTCATGGACCTCCTGCGCGCCGTCGTCCACTCCCAGGGCGTCACCGCCCTGGTCGCCACCCACGACCCGACCCTGATGTCCCAGGCCGACCGCGTCCTCGAACTCCACGACGGCCGCATCGTCGAACCCGCGGTGGTGGACTGACGCCGCGTGACCGACCTCAGGTAGTCGCTCCCAGGTTCCGTCCGGGGGATTCCCAGGCTCTTCAAGGCGGTGGATCATCCGATCCTCAGAACCGCAGCCCAAGGTGGGAACCCCCGGACCCCTCTCGGCAGGAGCGCAGCCTTGAACCTCTGGCACCGCCTCGGCCTGGCCGCCGCCTTCAGCCTGCTGCTCGCCGTCACGCCCGCCGCCGCGCGCAACGCGACGCCCCCGGAGACCGCCCCCACCCCGCAGGCCCTCACCGCCGCGGAGGCGGTCACCGTCCCCGAGGCCGACCCGCCCTCCTCGCCCGCCCCCGCGCCCGTGCCCTCCCCCACCCCCGCGCCGTCTCCCGCCCCCGTCGCCGTCGTGTACGGCACCACCTCCACCGCACCGTCCGGCCCCGAGGCCGACCGCGTCGGCGTCCTCTCCTCCGGCGGCCACCACTTCTGCACGGCCAGCGTCATCGACAGCCCCGGCGGCACCCTGGCCGTCACCGCCGCCCACTGCCTGGACACCGCCGAAGGCGTCACCTTCACCCCCGCCTACCGCAACGGCGAAGCCCCGTACGGCACTTGGCGCGTCACCGCCGTCCACGCCACCGAGGCCTGGCAGGACTCCGAGGACCCGGACGAGGACTTCGCCCTGCTCGAGATCGCCCCCGACCCCACCACCGGCCGCACCATCGAGTCCGTCCTCGGCGGCACCCCGGTCGACTTCGCGGCCCCCCTCGCCGCCACCGCCCGCCTCTACGGCTACCCCGCCCGCAGCGACACCCCGCTGCTCTGCACCAACACCACCACCGCCCAGTCCCCGACCCAACGCCGCATCGACTGCCCCTCCTACCCCGGCGGCACCAGCGGCGGCCCCTTCATCGACACCACCACCGGCCACCTCATCGGCATCATCGGCGGCCACCAACAGGGCGGCGACACCGAGGACACCTCCTACAGCCCCGCCCTCGGCCCCGACCTCCAGGACCTCTACCGGGAAGTCGCCGGCTGACCCCCCGTCACCGGCAGAGGAATCCGGGACACCCGCGCTGCGCGCCCCAAGGCCCGGAACATGACGAAGGCCCAGACTGACCGATGGTCAATCTGGGCCTCTGTGGCACTTCTTGCGAAGTGCCCCCGGCAGGATTCGAACCTGCGCACCCGCCTCCGGAGGGCGGTGCTCTATCCCCTGAGCTACGGGGGCCTGCTGTGTCCCCTTGTGGCGACGGAGAGAACGTTACCAGGTCGGGGGAGTGGTCCGTGCACGGGTTTGGGAGGGGGCCGGCGGAAGGTGAGACGGATGTGGGGAAAAGGCCGGACGGGCGGGTGGGTGCGCGGCTACCCTCGGTGAGGTGTCCGGAGCCTCCGGGCGGGTCCTCGTGGTGGACGACAGCGAGGTGATCCGCCAGCTGATCAGAGTCAACCTGGAGCTTGAGGGCTTCGAGGTGGTGACCGCCGCCGACGGTGCGGAGTGCCTGGAGGTGGTCCGCCGGGTGGCGCCCGACGTGGTGACGCTGGACGTGATGATGCCGAGGCTCGACGGGCTGAAGACAGCGGCCCGGCTGCGGGCGGCGCCGGCCACCGCGCGGCTGCCGATCGCGATCGTGAGCGCCTGCGCCCCGGCCGAGTTGAGGCAGGGCCAGTCGGTGGGGGTGGACGGGTACCTGGGGAAGCCCTTCGATCCGGCCGATCTGGTGGCGCTGGTGCGCCGGTTGATGGCGATGAAGGTGAGCGACCCGGGCCGGCGGCAGCGGTTCGCGCACGGGTTCGGGGAGTAGGGGAAGCAGGGCGGGGCGTTCGCCGAGAGCGAACGCGGTCGCGGCGCGCACGTCTCAACCGGCAAACCAGGTGCGGCCCCCGGCCCCCTCTCGCCTAGGCTGGGGCCCGTGACACCCGCAGATCTCTCCCAGGCAGTCCAGGCCGCAGTGAGCGCCGCCATCGAGGCGGGCGAGCTGACCGTCGCCGTGCCCGAGCACGTGACGATCGAACGGCCCAAGAACAGGGACCACGGCGACTACGCCACCAACGTGGCCCTCCAGCTCGCGAAGCCGGCCGGCAAGCCGCCGCGAGCCGTCGCGGAGGTTCTGGCCGGGCGCCTCCGAGAGATCGCCGGTGTGTCGAAGGTGGACATCGCCGGTCCGGGCTTCCTGAACATCACCCTCGACGCCGCCACCCAGGGCGAGCTGGCGCGGACCATCGTCGAGGCCGGCCCGGCGTACGGCCGCAACGACGCGCTCAAGGGCCTCAAGATCAACCTCGAGTTCGTCTCGGCGAACCCGACCGGCCCGATCCACATCGGCGGCGTCCGGTGGGCGGCCGTCGGCGACTCGCTGGCCCGGGTGCTCAAGGCGACCGGCGCCGAGGTGACCACCGAGTACTACCTCAACGACGCGGGCGTGCAGATCGGCAAGTTCGCCGCCTCGCTGCAGGCCGCCGCGAACGGCCGGCCCGCGCCGGAGGACGGCTACGTCGGCGAGTACATCGTCGACATCGCCAAGGTCCTGGTGGAGAACGTCCCCGGCGTGCTCGACCTCCCGGAGGACGAGCAGGTCCAGGTGTTCCGCACCGAGGGCCTCAAGCTGATGGTCGCCGAGATCAAGCGCTCGATGGACGAGTTCGGCACCGACTTCGACGTCTGGTTCTCCGAGAAGACCCTGCACGACTCCGGCGCGGTGGAGAAGTCCATCGAGCGGCTGCGCGAGCAGGGCCACGTCTTCGACCAGGAGGGTGCGATCTGGCTGCGCACCACCGACTTCGGCGACGACAAGGACCGCGTCCTGATCAAGGCCGACGGCGAGACCACCTACTTCGCCGCCGACGCCGCGTACTACCTGAGCAAGCGGGACCGCGGCAGCGAGGTCTCGGTCTACATGCTCGGTGCCGACCACCACGGCTACGTCAACCGCCTCAAGGCCATCGCCGCCTGCGCGGGCGACGACATGGACAAGAACATCGAGGTGATGATCGGTCAGTTCGTGAAGATGGTCCGGGACGGCCAAGAGGTCCGGATGTCCAAGCGGGCGGGCAACATCATCACGATCGACGACGTGGTCGAGTGGATCGGCGTGGACGCCGCCCGCTACTCGCTGGTGCGCTACCCCACCGACTCGACCATCACGCTCGACATCAACGTGCTGACCAGCCAGACCAACGAGAACCCGGTCTTCTACGTCCAGTACGCGCACGCCCGGATGTGCTCGGTGCAGCGCAACGCCGAGCAGAAGGGCATCACCAAGGCCGCGGCCGAGGACTTCAAGCCCGAGCTGCTCAGCACCGAGTGGGAGTCCACCCTGCTCGGCCAGCTCGGTGAGTTCCCGCGCGTGCTGGCCAAGGCTGGCGAGCACCGCGAGCCGCATCACGTCGCGCGCTACCTCGAAGAGGTGGCCCGGGACTACCACCGGTTCTACGACAACTGCCAGATCCTGCCCAAGGGCGACGAGGAGGTCACCGACCTCACGCACGCCCGCCTCTGGCTGGCCGACGCCACGCGCACGGTCATCGCCAACGGCCTGACGCTCCTGGGCGTATCGACGCCCGAGCGGATGTAGACGCACCAACCCCCGAGAATCCAGGGGGCGGTGACGGTCCGTCAGGACTCGTCACCGCCCCTCCTCGTAAGGAAAAGCAGATGAGCCGCTCCGCCCACCCCGCCGGTCCCCGCCACGGGGACGTGCTGCCCGAGGGCCACTACCTGGCGCCCCCGGCCGACCTCAACGCGCTGGACCCGAAGGTCTGGTCGTCCACTGTCGCGCGCGGCGCCGACGGCGCCGTCACCATCGGCGGGCTGGACGTGAAAGCGATCGCGGCGGAGCACGGCACCCCGGCGTACGTGATGGACGAGGCCGACTTCCGCGAGCGGGCCCGGGCCTGGCGGGACGCCTTCGGGCCCGGGGCGGACGTCTACTACGCGGGCAAGGCCTTCCTCTCCAAGGCGATCGTGCGCTGGCTGCACGAGGAGGGGCTGAACCTCGACGTGTGCAGCCCGGGCGAGCTGGCGGTGGCGCTGGCGGCCGGGATGCCGGGGGACCGGATCGCGCTGCACGGCAACAACAAGACCGTCGAGGAGCTGGAGCAGGCGCTCAAGGCCGGGATCGGCCACGTGGTGCTGGACTCCTTCCAGGAGATCGAGCGGCTGGCCGCGGTGGCCGAGCGCCTGGGCGTCCGGCAGCCGGTGCTGATCCGGGTGACGGTCGGCGTCGAGGCGCACACCCACGAGTTCATCGCCACCGCGCACGAGGACCAGAAGTTCGGCCTCTCGCTGAACGGCGGCCGGGCCGCCGAGGCGGTGCGCCGCACCCTCGCCCACCCGAGCCTGGAGCTGCGCGGCATCCACAGCCACATCGGCTCGCAGATCTTCGACACGGCCGGCTTCGAGGTGGCCGCCCGCCGGGTGGTCGGCCTGCTGGCCGAGGTCCGGGACGAGCACGGGGTGGAGCTGCCCGAGATCGACCTGGGCGGCGGCCTGGGCATCGCGTACACCAGTGAGGACGACCCGCGCACGCCGGCCGAGATCGCCGCCTCGCTGGCGGACATCGTCCGCCGGGAGTGCGCGGCCGCCGGGCTGACCGCGCCGCGCCTGAGCGTGGAGCCGGGCCGGGCGATCGTCGGGCCGACCGCGTTCACCCTGTACCGGGTCGGTACGATCAAGCCCCTCGACGGACTGCGCACCTACGTCAGCGTCGACGGCGGGATGTCGGACAACATCCGCACCGCCCTGTACGACGCCGAGTACTCGGTGGCCCTGGTCTCCCGCACCAGCGAGGCCGCGCCGATGCTGGTCCGGGTGGTCGGCAAGCACTGCGAGTCCGGCGACATCGTGGTCCGCGACGCCTTCCTGCCCGCCGACCTGGCGGACGGGGACCTGATCGCCGTCCCCGCGACCGGCGCCTACTGCCGCTCGATGGCGAGCAACTACAACCACGCCCTCAAGCCCCCCGTGCTGGCCGTCAGGGACGGCTCGGCCCGGGTGATCGTCCGGCGCGAGACGGAGGAGGATCTCCTGCGTCTCGATATCGGATAGAGAAATCCTCGTCTCAGATCCTGGACCGGCCGTAGATCCGTGCGGCTGGTCCCGGAGACTGGTACGGACCGAATACCCTGCGGGCAGCGGCAACCGCCGACCATGGAGCCCGCCGGAATCCCCGAGAAAGCAGAGCGGAGTCGGATGATGCGTACGCGCCCGCTGAAGGTGGCGTTGCTGGGCTGTGGTGTGGTGGGCTCCGAGGTGGCGCGCATCATGACGACGCACAGCGCCGACCTCGCCGCGCGGATCGGCGCTCCGGTCGAGCTCGCCGGCATCGCGGTCCGCCGGGCCGGCCGGGCCCGCGCCGGGGTCCCCGAGGAGCTGCTCACCACCGACGCCGAGGCCCTGGTCGGCCGCGGCGACATCGACGTGGTGATCGAGGTGGTCGGCGGGATCGAGCCGTCCAAGAGCCTGATCCTCAAGGCCTTCGAGAACGGCGCCTCGGTGGTCTCGGCCAACAAGGCACTGCTCGCCAAGGACGGCACCGAGCTGCACGCGGCGGCCGCCGCGGCCGGCGTGGACCTCTACTACGAGGCCGCCGTCGCCGGTGCCATCCCGCTGATCCGCCCGCTGCGCGAGTCGCTGGCCGGCGACAAGGTGAACCGGGTGCTCGGGATCGTCAACGGCACCACCAACTTCATCATGGACAAGATGGACTCCACCGGCGCCGGGTACTCCGAGGCGCTGGAGGAGGCCACCGCGCTCGGCTACGCCGAGGCCGACCCGACCGCCGACGTGGAGGGCTTCGACGCCGCCGCCAAGGCCGCGATCCTGGCCGGCATCGCCTTCCACACCGAGGTCACCGCCGCGGACGTCTACCGCGAGGGCATCACCGAGGTCACCGCCGCCGACATCGCCTCCGCCAAGGAGATGGGCTGCGTGGTCAAACTGCTGGCCATCTGCGAGCGGGCCGCCGACGGCGAGTCGGTCACCGCCCGGGTGCACCCGGCGATGATCCCGCTCAGCCACCCGCTGGCCTCGGTCCGCGAGGCGTACAACGCGGTCTTCGTGGAGGCCGAGGCGGCCGGTCGGCTGATGTTCTACGGCCCGGGCGCCGGCGGCGCGCCGACCGCCTCGGCGGTGCTCGGCGACCTGGTCGCGGTCTGCCGCAACAAGCTCAACGGGGCCACCGGCCCGGGCGACTCGGTCTACAGCCAGCTGCCGGCCAAGCCGATGGACCAGGTGATCACCCGGTACCACGTCAGCCTGGACGTGGACGACCGGGCGGGCGTGCTGGCGCAGGTCGCCACCGTCTTCGCCGACCACGGGGTCTCCATCGACACCGTCCGCCAGCAGGGCCGCAGCGTGGGCGGCGACGAAGTCGCCTCCGTTGAGGGTGGTGGCGGGCGACGGGCGGGCGACGCCTCGCTCGTCGTGGTCACCCACCGCGCCACCGACGCCGCGCTGTCGGCGACGGTCGACAAGCTCCGCGCACTCGACAGCGTGCGCGGCGTGGCCAGCATCATGCGGGTTGAAGGGGAGTAGGAAGCACCATGAACGCCGTAGTCCAGAGCGGTCACACCCACCAGTGGCGCGGGCTCATCGAGGAGTACCGCGACCGTCTGCCGGTCACCGCCGCCACCCCCGTCGTCACCCTGCTGGAGGGCGGCACGCCGCTCGTCCCGGCCCAGGTCCTCTCCGAGCGCACCGGCTGCGAGGTCTACCTCAAGGTCGAGGGCGCCAACCCGACCGGCTCCTTCAAGGACCGCGGGATGACCATGGCGATCTCCAAGGCCAAGGAGGACGGCGCCCAGGCCGTCATCTGCGCCTCCACCGGCAACACCTCGGCCTCCGCCGCGGCGTACGCGGTGCGCGCGGGCATGGTCTCCGCCGTGCTGGTGCCGCAGGGCAAGATCGCGCTCGGCAAGATGGGCCAGGCCCTGGTGCACGGCGCGAAGATCCTCCAGGTGGACGGAAACTTCGACGACTGCCTCACCCTGGCGCGTGAACTCTCCGAGAAGTACCCGGTCGCCCTGGTCAACTCGGTGAACCCGGTGCGCATCGAGGGCCAGAAGACCGCCGCCTTCGAGATCGTCGACATGCTCGGCGACGCCCCGGACATCCACGTCCTGCCGGTCGGCAACGCGGGCAACATCACCGCCTACTGGAAGGGCTACACCGAGTACGCCAAGGACGGCCTCGCCGCCCGCACCCCGCGGATGTGGGGCTTCCAGGCGTCCGGCTCGGCCCCCATCGTGGACGGCGCCCCGGTGCTCAAGCCGCAGACCATCGCCACCGCGATCCGGATCGGCAACCCGGCCTCCTGGGACTACGCGCTGGCCGCCCGGGACGACTCCGGCGGCCTCATCGACAAGGTGACGGACCGTCAGATCCTGTCCGCCTACCGGCTGCTGGCCTCCCAGGAGGGCGTCTTCGTGGAGCCCGCCTCGGCCGCCTCGGTGGCCGGCCTGCTGGCCAAGGCGGAGGCCGGCCTGGTCGACCCGGGCCAGCGGATCGTCTGCACCGTGACCGGCAACGGCCTCAAGGACCCGGACTGGGCGGTGGCCGGCGCGCCGCAGCCGCAGATCGTCCCGATCGACCCCGAGGCGGCCGCCCGCCGTCTGGGGCTGCTGGACTGACGCCGCGTCAACGGACGGGCCGCCCCTTTCGGGGGGTGGCCCGTCCGCGTCGTCGACGGGCTCCCGCACCTGATCGCGTGCCGTCAGGAACGGCACGCTTTCCGGCCAGATCCGGCAACACGGCAGATCGGAGGGGTGCGGGGTGTACCGCTGTGGAACCTCTCTTCGATAGTCTGGATCCAGCGGGCCGTGCCGCGTGCGGACGCGCCGCCCGCCGGGGGCGCCGACCTCAGGCCCCGCACACGTACCACCGCAGGCCCGCCCCCCAACCGGGCCGTCATCCCTCAGGAGAGTCCCACCACCATGGCTGGTCCCGCGTTCCGTGCTGCCGCCGTCCGGGTCCGGGTCCCCGCGACCAGTGCCAACCTCGGCCCCGGTTTCGACGCCTTCGGACTCGCCCTCGGCCTGTACGACGACGTGGTGGTCCGGGTGGCCGACAGCGGCCTCTCGGTGGACATCGCGGGCGAGGGGGCGGACTCCCTGCCGCGCGACGAACGGCACCTGATGGTCCGTTCGATGCGCGCCGCCTTCGACCGCCTCGGCGGCCAGCCGCGCGGCCTGGAGGTCGTCTGCGCCAACCGGATACCGCACGGCCGGGGCCTCGGCTCCTCCTCCGCGGCCATCTGCGCGGGCATCGTGGCCGCCCGGGCCGTCACCATCGGCGGCCCGTCCGCCCTGGACGACGACGCCCTGCTGGCCCTCGCCTCCGAGCTGGAGGGCCACCCCGACAACGTCGCGGCCTGCCTGCGCGGCGGCTTCACCATCGCCTGGACGGACGAGGAGTCGGCCAAGGCCGTCCGCCTGGAGCCGTCCTCCCGGGTCGTCCCGGTGGTCTTCATCCCCTCCACCGAGGTGCTCACCGAGACCGCCCGCGGCCTGCTGCCCAAGACCGTCCCGCTCGGTGACGCGGCCGTCAACGCGGGCCGCGCGGCCCTGCTCGTCGAGGCCCTGACGAACCGTCCGGAACTGCTGCTCGCCGCCACCGAGGACCGCCTGCACCAGGACTACCGCGCCTCCGCCATGCCCGGCAGCGCCGCCCTGGTGGGCGCCCTGCGCGCCGAGGGCGTGCCCGCCGTCATCTCCGGAGCCGGCCCCACGGTGCTGGCGCTGGCGGACGAGGCCGGAGCCGAGAAGCTGCTCTCCTTCGCGGGCCCGGACTTCGCCGCGCACCGGCTGGACCTGGACGCCACCGGCGCCCAGGTGCTCCCGCTGGACGGCTGAGCGGTTCGCCCGCGCGGACACGATTGACGAGAACAGGGCCGGGGAATGTGTCAGGGGGTCGGTAGTGTTAACCTCATTGCTGCACCAGATGCCCTCCGGGGTGCGGTGCGCCGCGTCCCGATCCCGCCCTCCCACAGCTGCGGCCAGTCCGCACGAGTGGGGCCGTGGCCGAACGGGACCACGATCCTCCGGGACCCCTCCGCAGCGCGTACGCAGCCTGCCTGCGCGGATGCGGCCGTATCCCGAAGCCGTGACGGCACCTGACTCCCTCCCGCGGCCTCCCACGTAGCACCGCGCCCGGATGGGGCCCGGTCGCCGTGACGCGACGGGGGCCCGGGAATCGCGGGCAGCGGGGTCGGCACGAAGCCCGGCCCGCGCCACTTCGCACCACCGTGCACATCGCAGCTCTTCCCCGATTGGCAGAGCCATTCGGGGGATCACCGCCTCGGACCGACGCAGTCGAGCGTTGGTCAGGACAGCACAACCGGTCGCCGAGCCAGACAGGCCGACGTCCGCTCCAGGGAAGGACCCTTAGTGAGCGACTCCACCGATCTGATGGGCGCGCGCCCGGACGCCGAGGCGTCGGACGCGGCCAACGCCCCCGCGGCCCCGGCGCGGCGCCGTCGTACCGCCGCCGCGGGCCTGGACGGCCTGGTCCTGGCCGAGCTGCAGAAGCTCGCCTCGACCCTCGGGATCAGCGGTACCGGACGCCTCCGCAAGAGCCAGCTGATCGAGGCCATCAAGGAGAAGAGCGGCGGAGACCCGCTGCTCGCCGGTGCCGCCGCGCCCGCCGCCGCGCCGGCCAAGCGGACCACCAAGGCCGCCGCCGCTGCCGAGGCGCCCGCCGCCGAGGCCGCTCCGGCCGCCGAGCAGGCTCCGCCGCGGGCCGCCCGCCGCACGGCCAAGGCCGCCGCCGCGGCTCCGGCCGCCGAGCCGCAGGCCCAGATCGAGATCCCGGTGCAGGCCGCCGCCGAGACCGGTGCCGCCCCGGCCCGGACCGAGCGCACCCGCCGCCGGGCCACCTCGGCCGCCGGCGCTCCGGCCGCCGAGGCCGCCGAGTCCGGCACCGTGGTCGCCGAGGCCCGGACCGAGACCCGCACCGCCGACGGCGAGGCGCGCACCGAGACCCGCCGCGACCGCCGTGACCGGCGCGACCGCCGCGAGGGCGGCGAGCGCACCGAGGTGGCCGAGGGCCAGGACGGCGAGGGCCGCGAGTCCCGCCGCGAGCGCCGCAACCGCCGGGACCGCGCCGAGCGCGGTGACCGCCAGCAGGGCGGCCAGCAGACCCAGCAGCAGGAGGGCGGCCAGCAGCAGAGCCGTCAGCCCGTCGCGCCGCAGCAGTCGCAGCCGCAGGCCGCCCAGGGCGGCTTCGACGACGACGAGTTCGGCGACGGCCGCCGCGGCCGCCGGGGCCGTTACCGCGACCGCCGCGGCCGCAGCGGCCGCCGCGACGGCTTCGAGGCCGGCCCGGCCGAGGTGCAGGTCAACGACGACGACGTCCTGATCCCGGTCGCGGGCATCCTGGACATCCTCGACAACTACGCCTTCGTCCGGACCTCCGGCTACCTGCCGGGGCAGAACGACGTCTACGTCTCGCTCGCCCAGGTCCGCAAGAACGGCCTGCGCAAGGGTGACGCCATCACCGGTGCGGTGCGCCAGCCGCGCGACGGCGAGCGCCGCGAGAAGTTCAACGCCATGGTGCGGCTGGACTCCGTCAACGGCACCGACCCGGACCAGGCGCGCAACCGCCCGGAGTTCGGCAAGCTGACCCCGCTCTACCCGCAGGAGCGCCTGCGGCTGGAGACCGACCCGGGCATCCTGACCACCCGGATCATCGACCTGGTCTCGCCCATCGGCAAGGGCCAGCGCGGTCTGATCGTCGCCCCGCCGAAGACCGGCAAGACGATGATCATGCAGTCGATCGCCAACGCGATCACCACCAACAACCCCGAGTGCCACCTGATGGTCGTCCTGGTCGACGAGCGTCCGGAAGAGGTCACCGACATGCAGCGGTCGGTCAAGGGCGAGGTCATCTCCTCGACCTTCGACCGCCCGGCCGAGGACCACACCGTCGTCGCCGAGCTGGCCATCGAGCGCGCCAAGCGCCTGGTCGAGCTGGGCCACGACGTGGTCATCCTGCTGGACTCGATCACCCGCCTCGGCCGCGCCTACAACCTGGCGGCGCCGGCCTCCGGCCGCATCCTGTCCGGTGGTGTCGACTCGACCGCGCTCTACCCGCCGAAGAAGTTCTTCGGCGCCGCGCGCAACATCGAGAACGGCGGCTCGCTGACCATCCTCGCCACCGCCCTGGTGGAGACCGGCTCGCGCGCCGACGAGGTCGTCTTCGAGGAGTTCAAGGGCACCGGCAACATGGAGCTCCGGCTCGACCGCAAGCTCTCGGACAAGCGCATCTTCCCGGCCGTGGACGTGGACGCCTCCAGCACCCGCAAGGACGAGATCCTGCTGGGCAGCGAGGAGCTCGCGATCACCTGGAAGCTCCGCCGCGTGCTGCACGCGCTCGACTCGCAGCAGGCCATGGAGCTGCTGCTGGACAAGCTCAAGCAGACCAAGAGCAACGCCGAGTTCCTGATGCAGATCGCCAAGAGCACGCCGGGCTCCGGCGACTGACGATCCGCACTCCGAGGACCCCGGGACGCAACCGCGACCCGGGGTCCTCGCGTCTTCTCAGGCAGTTCTAAGAAAGGGACTTATCGGTATTCGGTTCGCTTATGCTCGGATTGAGGTCATACCGACCAGAGCCCCCCTGAGAGTGAGGACGAGAGGCGATATGGCCGAGCACCGACGCAGGGTCGTCTCCCGCAAGGTCCGACTACGACGGACCGTGGTGTGCAGCGTCGCGGGGCTGCTGGTGCTGGGCGGCGGCGCCGCCGGGTACGCGTACTGGAAGCTGAACGGGAACATCAAGGGCGTCGACATCAACGCCCAGCTGGGCGCCTCCCGCCCGCCCGCCTCGACCGACGGCTCCTTCAACGTCCTGGTGCTGGGCTCCGACTCCCGGGGCGGCGCCAACGGGAACCTCGCGGGCGGGAACACGGACGGCACCGCCCGTTCCGACACCGCGATGGTGGTCCACGTCAACCAGGACCACACCGCCGGGCAGGTGGTCTCGATACCCAGGGACACCCTGGTGTCCCGCCCCGCCTGCACCGCCAAGGACGGCAAGACCGTCCCCGCCGCGAAGAGCGCGATGTTCAACTCCGCCTTCGAGGCGGGCGGCCCGGCCTGCGCGGTGAAGACCACCGAGCAGCTCACCGGGCTGCGGATGAACCACTACGTCGAGATCGACTTCGCCGGCTTCGCGGGCCTGATCGACGCGATCGGCGGGGTGGACGTGACCACCACGGTGCCGATCGACGACAAGGACAGCGGCCTGCACCTGGAGGCCGGTGCCCACCACCTGGGCGGCGAGCAGGCGCTGGCCTTCGTCCGCACCCGGCACGGGGTCGGCGACGGCAGTGACCTGGGCCGGATCGAGCTGCAGAAGCAGATGGTGAAGTCGATCCTCGCCCAGACCAAGAGCCTGGGGCTGACCACCAACCCGGCCAAGCTGTTCTCGGTGGCGGACAAGCTCACCAAGTCCGTCACCACCGACTCCGACCTGGCCTCGGTGAGCGCGCTGACGGGCCTGGCCGAGAGCCTCAAGGGCATCGGCCCGGACGAGCTGAGCATGGTCACCCTGCCGGTCGTCACCGCCCCCAGCGACCCGAACCGGGTGATCCCGGCCGAGCCCCGGGCCGCCCAGCTCTGGACGGCGCTGAAGAACGACCAGCCGGTGCCCGCGTCGGTCCTGGCCGAGCAGCCCGCCAACCCGGCCCAGGCCACCCCGTCCGCGACCCCCAAGGCCTCCCGGGCCAAGCGCTGAGGCCTTCCCGGCGGAGCCGGAATACCCGGGGGTGCAACCCGGTTTGGGAAGATGCGCCCAGTCCTGGCAGACTGGTCCGTCGGTCCCGGTTCACGTGCGGCTGTCAGCCGCCGACCCGGTGCCCTCCCGATCACTAGGAGATCCCCTTGAAGCCCAACGTTCACCCCGAGTACGTGGTCACGCACGTCACCTGCACCTGTGGCAACGAGTTCACCACTCGTTCGACCGAGACTTCCGGCGTCATTCGCGCCGAGGTCTGCTCCGCGTGCCACCCGTTCTACACCGGCAAGCAGAAGATCCTGGACACCGGTGGCCGTGTCGCCCGCTTCGAGGCCCGCTTCGGCAAGAAGCTCTCGGTCAAGCAGGACGACTAGCGTCCGTACGGCGCCGGTTCCGGTCGCGCCCCTTCGGGGGTGCGTCCGGACCGGCGCCGTTCGCGTCCCTCCCCTTCTCGCAGCATCCCCCACCACCCGGAAGTAGGCCCACCCGATGTTCGAGGCAGTCGAAGAGCTCCTCGTCGAGCACGCCGGCCTCGAGGCGAGGCTGGCCGACCCCGCCGTCCACGCCGACCAGGCCAACGCCCGCAAGCTGGCCAAGCGGTACGCCGAGCTGACCCCGATCACCCGGACGTACCTGGCCTGGAGGCAGGCCGGCGAGGACATCGTCGCGGCCCGTGAACTGGCCGCCGAGGACTCGGACTTCATCGCCGAGGTGAAGGCGTCCGAGGTCCGCCAGGGCGAGCTGACGGAGGAGCTGCGGCTGCTGCTGGTGCCGCGCGACCCCAATGACGACAAGGACGTCATCCTGGAGGTCAAGGCCGGCGAGGGCGGCGAGGAGTCCGCGCTGTTCGCCGGGGACCTGCTCCGGATGTACCTGCGGTTCGCCGAGCGGGTCGGCTGGAAGACCGAGATCATCGACGCCAACGAGTCCGACCTCGGCGGCTACAAGGACGTCTCGGTCGCCGTGAAGACCAAGGGGAACGCCGAGCCCGGCCAGGGCGTCTGGGCCCGGCTCAAGTACGAGGGCGGCGTGCACCGGGTGCAGCGCGTCCCGGCCACAGAGTCGCAGGGCCGCATCCACACCTCGGCGGCGGGCGTGCTGGTCACCCCGGAGGCCGAGGAGGTCGAGGTGGAGATCCACGCCAACGACCTGCGGATCGACGTCTACCGCTCCTCCGGCCCGGGCGGGCAGTCCGTCAACACCACCGACTCGGCGGTCCGGATCACCCACCTGCCGACCGGTATCGTGGCGTCCTGCCAGAACGAGAAGAGCCAGCTGCAGAACAAGGAGCAGGCCATGCGCATCCTGCGTTCGCGGCTGCTCGCCGCCGCGCAGGAGGCGGCCGAGCAGGAGGCCTCGGACGCCCGGCGCAGCCAGGTCCGCACGGTGGACCGCTCGGAGCGCATCCGGACGTACAACTTCCCGGAGAACCGCATCTCGGACCACCGCACCGGCTTCAAGTCGTACAACCTGGACCAGGTGCTGGACGGCGAGCTCAACGCGGTGATCCAGTCCTGCGTGGACGCCGACGCGGCGGCCAAGCTGGCCGCCGCGCAGGAGAACTGACCCGAGGGGTGTGGACGGATGAACCTGCTGCTCGCCGAGGTGGCCCAGGCCACCCAGCGGTTGGCCGCGGCCGGGGTGCCGTCGCCGCGCTTCGACGCGGAGGAGCTCGCCGCCCACGTCCACAACGTCAAGCGCAGCCAGCTGCACACGGTGAAGGACGGCGACTTCGACGCCCGGTACTGGGAGGCCGTCTCGCGCCGTGAGGCGCGCGAGCCGCTCCAGCACATCACCGGGCGGGCGTTCTTCCGCTACCTGGAGCTGGAGGTCGGCCCCGGGGTGTTCGTGCCCCGGCCGGAGACCGAGACCGTGGTCGAGTGGGCCATAGACGCCGTCCGCGACATGGACGTGGCCGAGCCGCTGGTGGTCGACCTGTGCACCGGCTCCGGCGCCATCGCGCTCGCCCTGGCGCAGGAGCTGCCGCGCTCCACCGTGCACGCCTTCGAGCTGGACGAGGGCGCGCTCGCCTACACCCGGCGCAACGTCGAGGCCAGCTCCGACCGGGCCCGCGTGGTGCTGCACCAGGGCGACGCCACCCGCGCCTTCGAGGACGACCGCTCCTGGGACGGCCGCTTCGACCTGGTGATCTCCAACCCGCCGTACATCCCGCTCACCGAGTGGGAGTACGTCGCACCCGAGGCCCGCGACCACGACCCGCAGATGGCGCTGTTCTCCGGCGAGGACGGCCTGGACGCGATCCGCGGCATCGAGCGGGTGGCCGCCCGCCTGCTGCGGCCCGGGGGAGTGGTGGTCATCGAGCACGCCGACACCCAGGGCGGCCAGGTGCCGTGGGTGTTCCGCGAGGAGAGCGGCTGGACCGACGCCGCCGACCACCGGGACCTCAACAACCGGCCACGCTTCACAACAGCCCGAAGGGCGTCGTTGTGACAGTCGGGCACAGCACAACAGCCCGAAGGGCGTCGTTGTGACCATCGAGCACGGCACCACGGCCCGCAAGGCCTCGCTGTGACGCCGCTTTTGACGACCTGTCAGCTTTCCGAGAGGGGACCGCACCGATGAGCCGCCGCTACGACTGCGCAGACGCAGCCGACCGCGAGACCGGGCTGCGCGAGGCCGCTTCGGCGGTCCGCCGGGGCGAGCTGGTGGTGCTGCCGACCGACACGCTCTACGGCATCGGCGCGGACGCCTTCAGCCCGGAGGCGGTCTCGCACCTGCTGGACGCCAAGGGCCGCGGCCGGAACATGCCCTCCCCGGTGCTGGTCGGCTCGCCGACCACGCTGCACGGGCTGGTCACCGACTTCTCCGAGCAGGCCTGGGAGCTGGTCGACGCGTTCTGGCCGGGCGGGCTGACCCTGGTCGCCAAGCACCAGCCCTCGCTGCGCTGGGACCTGGGCGACACCCGGGGCACGGTGGCCGTCCGGATGCCGCTGCACCCCGTCGCGCTGGAGCTGCTGAACAACGTCGGCCCGATGGCCGTCTCCAGCGCCAACAAGACCGGCGGCCCCTCGCCGTCCACCTGCGACGACGCCTACAACCAGCTCGGCGACTCGGTCGCCGTCTACCTGGACGGCGGCAACGCCGACTTCGGCCAGGCGTCCAGCATCGTCGACGTCACGGGCAAGGTCCCGGTCCTGCTGCGGGCCGGCGCGATCAGCGCCGAGCAGCTGAGGGAGGTCGTCCCCGACCTGGAGGCCGGCAGTTGACAGCGGCCTCGCTGTACGGGGCCGACGCCGCCATACCCGGCGGTGCGCTGCCCGGGCCCGGCTACGTCACCGTCGCGCCCCGGCCGCTGGACACCTTCCGCATCCTCTTCGTCTGCACCGGCAACGTCTGCCGCTCGCCGATCGCCGAGCGGCTGACCCGGCACGAGCTGGACGCCCGGCTGGCCGCGGTGGCGGCCGGCCGGTTCGTGGTGGAGAGCGCCGGGACGTGGGGGCACGAGGGCGCGCCGATGGAGGCGCACGCCGCCACCGTGCTCGGTGAGTACGGGGTGGCCTCGGACAACTTCGCCGGGCGCGAGCTGCTCGACGAGCACGTGATCGACGCGGACCTGGTGCTGACCGCCACCCTGGACCACCGCGCCCAGGTGATCTCGATGGGGCACGCGGCGGGCCTGCGCACCTTCACCATCAAGGAGTTCACCCGGCTGGTGCGGCGGATCGACCCGTCCACCCTGCCGGACCCGCGCAGCGGCGCCCAGGCCACCGAGCGGGCCCGGGCGCTGGTGCGCTCGGCCGCCGCGCTGCGCGGCTGGCTGCTGGCCTCCTCCCCGGAGTCGGACGAGGTGGACGACCCGTACGGCGCGCCGATCGGGATGTTCCGCAACTGCGGCGAGGAGATATTCGACGCCCTCGACCCGGTGGTGACGGCGCTGACCGGCGTGGCCCGCTGACGCTGCCGCCGCCGCGGGGGTCCCCCGGCCGGGCGAGGCCCGGTTGGGTGCGTTGACGGGCCGTCGGGTGCGGCCCGTCCTACGCTGGTGGTGCCGCCCCACCGCGCCGCCGCCCGGGAGCACCCCATGACCGTCACCTCCGATGTGCAGCTCTCCTGGGAGGCGCCCGCCGCGCTGCGGCTGGCGGACCCTCAGATGGCCGACCTGCTGGCCGCCGAGGCCGGGCGCAGGGCCGAGACGATCCAGCTCCTGGCGGGGGAGAACCTGACCAGCCGGGCGGTGCTGGCGGCGCTGTCCGGGCCGCTGGTGGACAAGTACGCCGAGGGCTACCCGGGCCGCCGCCACCACGCCGGCTGCTCGCTGGCGGACGCCGCCGAGCTGCTCGCGGTGGACCGGGCCAAGCGGCTGTTCGGCGCCGAGCACGCCAACGTCCAGCCCCGGTCCGGCACTTCGGCGGTGCTGGCCTCGTACGCGGCGCTGCTGCGGCCCGGTGACGTGGTGCTGGCGATGTCGCTGGAGCACGGCGGGCACCTGAGCTGCGGCTCCAAGGCGAACTTCTCCGGCCGCTGGTTCGACTTCATCGGCTACGGCGTCCACGAGCAGGACCACCTGGTGGACTACGAGCAGGTGCGCGAACTGGCCCGGCTGCACCGTCCCAAGGCGATCATCGCGGGTGGCATCTCCTACCCCCGGCACCTGGACTGGCGGGCCTTCCGGGAGATCGCCGACGAGGTGGACGCCTACCTGATCGCCAACGTCTCCCAGGTCACCGGTCTGGTGGCGGCCGGCCTGGCGCCCTCGCCGGTGCCGTACGCGGACGTCACCGTGGCGGCCACCCACAAGCTGCTGCGCGGGCCGCGCGGCGGGCTGCTGCTGTGCGGGGAGGAGCTGGCCGAGCGGGTGGACCGGGCGGTCTTCCCGTTCAGCCAGGGCGGGGCGGCGATGAACGAGGTGGCGGCCAAGGCGGTGGCGTTCGCGCAGGCGGACACGCCGGAGTTCGGGGTGTATCTGCGGCGTGCGGTGGACGGTGCGCGCTCCTTGGCCCGGGAGCTGGGCCTGGCGGGGGCCGCCCCGCTGACCGGCGGGACCGACACCCACCTGGTGACCGCCGACGTCGGTCCGCTCGGCCTGACCGGCCTGGAGGCCGAACGCCGCTGCGCGGCCGCCGGACTGGTGCTCGGCAAGTGCGCACTCCCGTACGACCCGGCGCCCGCCGCGGTCGGCTCCGGCATCCGGCTCGGCACCGGCGCCGCGGCGGCCCAGGGGATGGCCGTCGAGACCATGGCCGAGCTGGGCGGACTCATCGGGCGGCTGCTCACGGCGGGCCCCGATCCGGCGGTCGGGGCGCGGGTGCGGGCCATCGCCGGGGAGCTCGCGCGGAGCTGACGGGGCGCCGGATCCAGGGCGATCCGGGGCTGTTTCCCGGATCGGGCACCCGGTAAGGCGAACCGCGGTGCACACGCGGCGCGTCCGACTCAATAAGGTGTGCTCCGTGACGACGACGCACCTCGAAACCCGGGCAGCCACGGGGGTACCTTCGGTATCCGACCGTCAGACCGTCACACCGGAGGCCAGTGGTGCGTGAGTATCTGCTGGTGCTGTTCGTCACCGCGGCCGTCACCTACCTGCTGACCGGCCCGGTGCGGAAGTTCGCCATCCTGGCCGGCGCCATGCCGCCGGTCCGGGCGCGCGACGTGCACCGCGAGCCGACCCCCCGCCTCGGTGGCATCGCGATGTTCGGCGGGCTCTGCGCGGGCCTGCTGGTGGCCTCCCAACTCACCAAGCTGAGCGGCCTGTTCATCCAGGCGGCGGACATCCGGGCGCTGCTCGCCGGGGCGGGCATCATGTGGCTGCTCGGCGTGCTGGACGACAAGTGGGGCGTGGACGCCCTGGTGAAGCTCGGCGGTCAGATGATCGCGGCCGGCGTGATGGTCTGGCAGGGCGTCACGGTGATCTCGATCCCGGTGCCGGGCATCGGCCCGGTGGCGGTCACCCCCACCATGGGCATGATCATCTCGGTCACCCTGGTGGTGGTCATGGTGAACGCGGTGAACTTCATCGACGGCCTGGACGGCCTGGCGGCCGGCATGGTCTGCATCGCCGCGATGGCGTTCTTCCTCTACTCGTACCGGCTCTGGTACGGCTACGGCATCAACGACGCGGCCCCCGCTGTGCTGTTCAGCGCGGTGCTGATCGGGATGTGCCTGGGCTTCCTGCCGCACAACCTGCACCCGGCCCGGATCTTCATGGGCGACTCCGGCTCGATGATGCTCGGCCTGATGCTGGCGGTGGCCGCCATCTCCATCACCGGCCGCGTCGACCCCGACCTGATCACCGCCCAGACCGGTTCGCAGACCGCCACCGTGCACGAGCTGGTGCCGATCTACATCCCGCTGCTGCTGCCGCTGACCGTGATCGCGCTGCCGCTGGCCGACCTGCTGCTCGCGGTGGTCCGCCGCACCTGGGCGGGCAAGTCGCCGTTCGCGGCGGACAAGCAGCACCTGCACCACCGGCTGCTGCTGGTCGGCCACTCGCACAGCCGGGCCGTGCTGATCATGTACTTCTGGGCCGCCCTGATCGCCTTCGGCACCGTCGCCTTCTCCGTCCCCGGCCGCGGGCGCGCCCTGGTGCTCGGGATGGCGGGGCTCTGCCTGCTCGGCATCGTGGTGCTGCTGATGCCGCGCTTCCGGCCGCGGGCCCCGCGTGCGGTGCAGGCCTTCGTGCCGCCCCGGTACCGGAAGGCGCCCGAGCCGCAGGTCACGGAGGTTTCGGCCGAGGTGGCGCTGTCCGCGGAGGACGAGGAGCTGCTGGGCCGGCTCGGCACCGGTGCCACCGCGGTCGGCGGGGCCCGTCACGGCGGGCAGGGCTGACGACGCGTTCCCTGACGGGGCGTCAACTGCCGTCACCCGTACGGCGGCACCGTTGCTCCCTTGGTGTGACAGGTACCACACCCGCATGGTAAAGCTCTAATCAAATAGTTTGTGATACCGTTCACGAGTACCGAGTACGCGCCGAAAGACCTGACAGGTGGAGGACTTCCGTCCCTGGTCAGGCTTCCTCGACGGGCTCGCCGTCGGGCGGCCAGGTCAGCGGCTGGACGTTCTCGGTACGGTCCCACACCGCGTCCCAAGCGCCGTCCCCCGTTCTCGACATGCCGCCGGAGTTGCCGACATGCCGTCCCACGACGCCCGGATCCCCCTCCGCGGCGCCGCAATCCCCACTGCGGTCGCCGGGGCCGTCGCCACCGTGATCTCCACGGTGGTGGTGGGCAGCAAGGGGTTGATCGGTGCCCTCTTCGCGACCCTGCTGGTGCTGGCGTTCTTCGCCTTCGGCCAGGTCGCGCTGGACCGGTTGACCAGGAACAACCCGCACATGCTGATGGCCGGCGCGCTGCTGGTGTACACCACGCAGATCCTGCTGGTCGGCATCGTGCTCGCGGTGTTCAAGAACACGACGCTCTTCGACACCAAGGCGTTCGCCTTCACGCTGCTCGGCTGCGTTCTGATCTGGACAGGCTTCCAGGTCCGCGCCGGGATGAAGGCCAAGCTCTACTACGTGGAGACCAACTCCTCGGCGAAGAAGGACGACAAGCCGTGAGCCGGCCTGCCTGTCCCTCGCACGAGGGGGGCGGTGTTTATGCCCTCCTGACGGACTGCTATCGTCCGTCGCGACGAACGAGTACGGGAAGCGGCCAGGTCCCTCCGCCTGACGGACGGATCGCCCCCCGGGCTCAGACAGTCTTCAACGATCCCGCGGCTCCCGAGGATGCCGCGCCGGGTCGGCGAGATCCCCAAGTTCCAGTGCCGCACCGTGGTCGAAGGCCACGCCGACACACCGAGGTTGCCGTAACCATGCGTCATGACGAAGGAGTCTGTGGTGTCTGCTGACGTGAAGCAGCTCGCCTCTGAGGCCGGGTGCCACCTGTTCTCCGGTTGCGGCTTCCCTGCCCCGGGTCTGAACGAGTTCCAGTTCAAGCCGATCTTCACGGTCGGTGGCGTCGAGTTCAACAAGCCGATGCTGCTGGCGTTCATCTGCGCCTTCCTGGTGATCGCGTTCTTCTGGGCCGCGTTCGCCAAGCCGAAGCTGCTCCCGGGCAAGCTGCAGCTGGTCGGTGAGATCGGCTACGACTTCGTCAAGCGGTCCATCGTCCTGGAGACGATCGGCAAAAAGGGCGAGAAGTACGTCCCGATGTTGGTCTCGATGTTCTTCTTCATCTGGATCATGAACATCATGTCGATCATCCCGTTCGCGCAGTTCCCGGTGATGTCGGCGATCGCCTTCCCCGCGGGCCTGGCGGCCGTGGTCTGGTTCACCTACATGTTCCTGACCTTCAAGACCCACGGCTTCGTGGGCGGGTTCAAGAACCTCTGCTGGCCGTCGGGCATCCCCGGCTGGGTCATGTTCATCCTGGTGCCGATCGAGTTCTTCTCGAACATCTTCGTGCGCCCCTTCACGCTCGCGGTCCGAGCCTTCGCGAACATGTTCGCGGGCCACCTGCTGATCGTGATGTTCTCCATCGCCTCCTGGTACCTGCTCAGCCCGAGCATCGGCGCGCTGTACGGCTCGGTCTCCTTCGTGGTGACCATCGGCCTGACCGCCTTCGAGCTGCTGGTCCAGTTCCTGCAGGCCTACATCTTCGTGATGCTCGCCAGCAGCTACATCGCCGGTGCCCTCGAAGAGGCGCACTGAGCCCGGCAGCCGCTCGGCTGCTCACTCCCCAAGATCGCCCGGTGGCCAACCACCACCGGCTCACCACCCCGCAAAGGACATGAAATGTCGCAGCTCGCTGAGGTCTACGGTTCCGTCGCCTCCATCGGTTACGGCCTCGCCGCGATCGGCCCCGGCATCGGCGTCGGTCTCATCTTCGGCAACGGTGTGCAGGCCATGGCCCGTCAGCCCGAGGCTGCCGGCCTGATCCGCTCCAACATGTTCATCGGCTTCGCGCTGACCGAGGCGCTCGCCCTCATCGGCATCGTCATGCCGTTCGTCTTCGGCGCCGGCAAGTAATTCTCCGTAATTACCTGTCGTAGCCCTTTTCGACGAAAGGTTCAGATATGAGCGCCTCCGTGGCTCTCCTCCTCGCGGCGGAGGAGGGGGAGAAGATGAACCCCCTGCTGCCCGCGTGGCCCGAGATCGTCATCGGCCTGCTCTGCTTCTTCATCGTCTTCGGCATCCTCGGCAAGAAGCTCCTGCCCAGCATCGAGAAGGTGCTGGCGGACCGCCGGGACGCGATCGAGGGCGGCATGGAGCGCGCGGACGCTGCTCAGGCCGAGGCCCAGGCCCTGCTTGAGCAGTACCGTGCCGAGCTGTCCGAGGCGCGTCACGAGGCCGCTCGCATCACCGAGCAGGCTCGTGAGCAGGGCGCCGCCCTGATCGCCGAGATGCGCGAGGAGGGCCAGCGTCAGCGCGAGGCCATCGTCGCCGCCGGTCACGCGCAGATCGACGCGGACAAGAAGCAGGCCACCGCGGTCCTGCGTCAGGACGTCGGCTCGCTCGCCGCGCAGCTCGCCTCCCGCATCGTCGGCGAGTCCCTCGAGGACTCCGCCCGGCAGAGCGGCGTGATCGACCGCTTCCTGGACGACCTGGAGGCCAAGGCCTCTGCGGCCCAGGGTGCGTCCAAGTGATCGGCGCCAGCCGTGAGGCCCTGGCCGCCGGCCGGAAGAACCTCGAGAGCCTGACCGACGCCACCTCGGTGGACGCGGCCAAGCTGGCCGAGGAGCTCACCGCCGTGACGGCGCTGCTGGACCGCGAGGTCTCGCTGCGCCGGGTGCTGACCGACCCCTCGCGGGACGGTCAGGACAAGGCTCAGTTCGTCACCACGCTGCTCGGCGGCCAGGTGTCCGGCGAGACCGTCGACCTGCTGTCCGGCCTGGTCCGGTCCCGCTGGTCCGGCGGCCGCGACCTGGTCGACGCGGTCGAGGAGCTCGGCGCCTACGCCGAGGTCATCGCGGCCGACAAGGCCGGCCAGCTGGACGACGTCGAGGACGAGCTGTTCCGCTTCGGACGGATCGTCAGCGGCTCGCACGAGCTGCGCAGCGCCCTGACCGAGCCGAAGGCCGGCGGCGCCGCCAAGGCGGAGCTGATCAAGAAGCTGCTCGGCGGCCGGGCCAACGCGGGCACCGCCCGTCTGGTCACCGCTCTGGTCACCAACCCGCGCGGACGTAGCCTGGAGCAGGGCCTCGAGTCCTACTCGAAGCTCGCCGCCGCCCGGCGGGACCGTGTGGTGGCCCTGGTCACCACCGCCGTTCCGCTGACGGACGGTCAGAAGGACCGCCTGGCGAACTCGCTGGGTCGGCTCTACGGCCGCCAGGTGCACCTGAACATCGACGTGGACCCCACGGTCCAGGGCGGTGTGAAGGTGCAGATCGGTGACGAGATCATCGACGGCACCGTGTCGAGCCGCCTCGAAGGCGCTCGCCAGGCCCTCGAAGGCTGACGCACCAGCACCATCCGACCCTCGGTCGGGAACCGGTTCCGCAGGAGCCGGCAAAACGTACGGCCGGTTCGCACGACCCGGCCGAGAGTCGAATACTTGCGGCCCTCAATGGCGGGCCGAGGATCGCAAACTAGGAGAGCAGGGAAGCCTGATGGCGGAGCTTACGATCCGTCCGGAGGAGATCCGGGACGCGCTGGCCGGCTTTGTCCAGTCGTACCAGCCGGACGCCGCCTCGCGTGAAGAGGTCGGCACGGTCACCGAGGCCATGGACGGTATTGCCAAGGTCGAGGGCCTGCCCTCGGTCATGGCCAACGAGCTGCTGAAGTTCGAGGACGGCACCCTCGGCCTCGCGCTGAACCTCGAGGCGCGCGAGATCGGTGTCGTCGTCCTCGGTGAGTTCAGCGGCATCGAGGAGGGCCAGACGGTGCACCGCACCGGCGAGGTCCTCTCCGTCCCGGTCGGTGACGGCTACCTCGGCCGCGTCGTGGACCCGCTGGGCAACCCGATCGACGGTCTGGGCGACGTCGCCTCCACCGGCCGTCGCGCCCTGGAGCTGCAGGCCCCCGGCGTCATGGTCCGCAAGTCGGTGCACGAGCCGATGCAGACCGGCATCAAGGCCATCGACGCGATGACCCCGATCGGCCGTGGCCAGCGTCAGCTGATCATCGGCGACCGCCAGACCGGCAAGACCGCGGTGGCGATCGACACGATCATCAACCAGCGCGACAACTGGAAGTCGGGCGACCCGAAGAAGCAGGTCCGCTGCATCTACGTCGCCGTCGGCCAGAAGGGCTCCACCATCGCGTCCGTCCGCGGCGCCCTGGAGGAGGCCGGCGCGCTGGAGTACACCACCATCGTGGCTGCTCCCGCCTCCGACCCGGCCGGCTTCAAGTACCTCGCCCCGTACACCGGTTCGGCCATCGGCCAGGAGTGGATGTACGACGGCAAGCACGTCCTCATCATCTTCGACGACCTGTCGAAGCAGGCCGAGGCGTACCGCTCCGTGTCGCTGCTGCTCCGTCGTCCGCCGGGCCGCGAGGCCTACCCGGGTGACGTCTTCTACCTGCACTCGCGCCTGCTGGAGCGTTGCGCCAAGCTCTCCGACGAGCTGGGCGCCGGCTCGATGACCGGTCTGCCGATCATCGAGACCAAGGCCAACGACGTCTCGGCGTACATCCCGACCAACGTCATCTCCATCACCGACGGCCAGTGCTTCCTGGAGTCCGACCTGTTCAACGCCGGCATCCGCCCGGCCGTGAACGTCGGCATCTCGGTCTCCCGCGTCGGTGGCTCCGCCCAGATCAAGGCCATGAAGTCGGTCGCCGGCCGCCTCCGCCTGGACCTGGCCCAGTACCGCGAGCTGGAGGCGTTCGCCGCCTTCGGTTCCGACCTGGACCCGGCCTCCAAGGCGCAGCTGGAGCGCGGTGCCCGCATGGTCGAGCTGCTGAAGCAGGGCCAGTACCAGCCGTTCCCGGTCGAGGAGCAGGTCGTCTCCATCTGGGCCGGCACCACCGGCAAGCTGGACGACGTCCCGGTCGCCGACATCCGCCGCTTCGAGCGCGAGTTCCTCGACTACCTGCGCACCTCCAAGAAGGAGCTGCTCGCGGGCATCGTCGAGACCTCGAAGCTCGAGGACGGCACCATCGACGCGCTGACCGAGTCGATCGCGTCGTTCAAGCAGGGCTTCACCACCGCCGACGGCAAGCTGCTCGGCGAGCAGGCCTGAGTCCGGTAGCGAGGGAAAGGACGTAACGACCCATGGGAGCACAGCTTCGGGTCTACAAGCGCCGGATCCGCTCTGTCACCGCGACGAAGAAGATCACCAAGGCGATGGAGATGATCTCCGCGTCGCGCATCGTCAAGGCGCAGCGCGCGGTGGCCGCCTCCACTCCGTACGCCGATGAGCTCACCCGGGCGGTGACGGCGGTGGCCACCCGGTCCAACGCCAAGCACCCGCTGACCACCGAGAAGGCCGGCGCCACCCGCGCCGCCGTTCTGGTGATCACCGCGGACCGCGGTCTGGCCGGTGGCTACTCGACCAACGCCATCAAGGCCGGCGTCGCGCTCACCGCGCGGCTCAAGGCCGAGGGCAAGGACGTCGCGACGTACATCGTCGGCCGCAAGGGCGTCTCGTACTACAACTTCCGCAACCTTGAGGTCGCGGGGTCGTGGACGGGCTTCTCGGACAAGCCGACCTACGGCGACGCCAAGGCGGTCTCCGCCGACCTGATCGCGGCCTTCACGGCCGAGGTCGGTGGCGTGGACGAGCTGCACCTGGTGTCGACGAAGTTCGAGTCGATGCTGACGCAGACCGCCCAGGACGCGCGTCTCCTGCCGCTGAAGCTGGACGAGGTCAAGCTCAGCACGGAGAAGCCGGCCAAGGCCGAGATCTTCCCGCTGTACGACTTCGAGCCGTCGGCCGAGGGCGTCCTCGACGCCCTGCTGCCGCGGTACGTCGAGAGCCGGATCTACAACGCGCTGCTGCAGTCGGCCGCTTCGGAGCACGCCGCTCGCCGGCGCGCGATGAAGTCCGCGACCGACAACGCGGGAGAGCTCATCAAGTCGCTCACGCGGCTTGCCAACTCGGCCCGTCAGGCCGAGATCACCCAGGAAATCAGCGAGATCGTCGGCGGTGCCAACGCCCTCGCCGACGCTAGCCGCGGGAGCGAATGAGAATGACCACCACTGTTGAGCCGACCACGGCGACGGGCCGCGTCGCGCGGGTCATCGGCCCGGTCGTCGACGTGGAGTTCCCCGTCGACGCGATTCCGGACATGTACAACGCCCTCAAGGTCGAGGTGGACAACCCCGACGGCTCGGGCAAGAAGGTGCTGACCCTCGAGGTCGCCCAGCACCTCGGCGACGGCCTGGTCCGCGGCATCTCGATGCAGCCGACCGACGGTCTGGTCCGTGGCGCGCAGGTCTCCGACACCGGTTCGGCGATCTCCGTCCCGGTCGGCCAGATCACCAAGGGCAAGGTCTTCAACGCCCTCGGTGAGGTCCTGAACGTCGACGCGGCCGAGTTCGAGGCCCAGGTCGAGGTCAAGTGGCCGATCCACCGCAAGGCGCCGAACTTCGCGGACCTCGAGTCGAAGACCGAGATGTTCGAGACCGGCATCAAGGTCATCGACCTGCTCACCCCGTACGTCCAGGGTGGCAAGATCGGTCTGTTCGGTGGTGCCGGTGTCGGCAAGACCGTTCTGATCCAGGAGATGATCTACCGCGTCGCCGAGAACTTCGGTGGTGTGTCGGTGTTCGCCGGTGTCGGCGAGCGCACCCGTGAGGGCAACGACCTCATCCACGAGATGGTCGACTCGGGCGTTCTGGACAAGACCGCGCTGGTCTTCGGCCAGATGGACGAGCCGCCGGGCACCCGTCTGCGGGTCGCGCTCTCCGCGCTGACCATGGCGGAGTACTTCCGTGACGTCGAGCAGCAGGACGTGCTCCTGTTCATCGACAACATCTTCCGGTTCACCCAGGCCGGTTCCGAGGTGTCGACCCTGCTCGGCCGCATGCCCTCCGCGGTGGGCTACCAGCCGAACCTGGCCGACGAGATGGGCCTCCTCCAGGAGCGCATCACCTCGACCCGCGGTCACTCGATCACCTCGATGCAGGCGATCTACGTCCCCGCGGACGACCTGACCGACCCGGCCCCGGCCACCACCTTCGCCCACCTCGACGCGACGACGGTTCTGTCCCGTCCGATCTCGGAGAAGGGCATCTACCCCGCCGTCGACCCGCTGGACTCCACGTCCCGCATCCTGGACCCGCGCTACATCGCGCAGGACCACTACGACACGGCGATCCGCATCAAGGGGATCCTGCAGAAGTACAAGGACCTCCAGGACATCATCGCGATCCTCGGCATCGACGAGCTGTCCGAGGACGACAAGATCACCGTGCACCGCGCGCGTCGGATCGAGCGCTTCCTCTCGCAGAACACCTACGTGGCGAAGCAGTTCACCGGTGTCGAGGGCTCGACCGTCCCGCTGTCGGAGACCATCGAGGCCTTCAACCGCATCGCGGACGGCAAGTACGACTCCGTCCCGGAGCAGGCCTTCTTCATGTGCGGTGGCATCGAGGACCTCGAGCGCAACGCCGCCGAGCTGGCCAAGAAGTAACCAGCCCGGCCTGATGGCTGACTGACCGTGAGGGGTGGTCCCCGTCCCTGGGGGCCGCCCCTCACGGCTCAGAGCCCGCCGTGTGACCGGAGTTCCGCTGTGATCCCGGTCATCTCCGTGTCCTTGGTTTCCTGCCGGGGCCGCGGGCCCGTTATTCTTACCGCAATCGCCGGGTCATCCGGTGGTTGCAAGAGCCTAGGAGCCCACGTTGGCTGAGCTGCACGTCGAGCTGGTCGCAGCCGACCGCAAGGTGTGGTCCGGTGCGGCCACCATCGTCGTCGCCCGTACGGCCTCCGGTGACACCGGCATCATGCCGGGTCACACCCCGGTGCTGAGCGTGCTGGAGAGTGGCCCGGTCACCATCCGCACCACCGATGGCGGCACCGTCATCGCGGCCGTGCACGGCGGCTTCATCTCCTTCGCCGACAACAAGCTGTCGCTGTTGGCGGAGATCGCCGAGCTCGCGGACGAGATCGACGTCGCCCGCGCCGAGCGCGCGCTGGAGACCGCGAAGAGCGAGCTCGACGCGCACGCCGAGCGTCGCGCCGAGGTCCGCCTCGTCGCGGCCGGCCGCCGCAAGGCCGCCTGAGTTCCAGCAGTACGTACGACCGACGGTCCCGGGGACGCGAGAGCGTGACCCCGGGACTGTCGTATCAGTTGGTAGGTCAGTGCCGGGTCGTTGATACGACCGGCAAACGGGGATGCGGGTAGCGAGGAGGTCGGTGAGCATGGTCCTCGCCCTTCTGGTGTGCGCGGCGGTCGTGGCGCTCTGTGTGCTCGGATTGGTGGCCTTCGCGGTCCGCCGCCGGGTGATCCAGCGAGTAGGCGGAACGTTCGACTGCAGTTACCGCCTCAAAATGCCCGCGGACGCCTCCACGCAGCCCGATCTCGACGAGAACGGCCAGCCCACCTCGGCCCCGGTCCCCGTGACCGACGGCAAGGGGTGGGTTTTTGGTATCGGCCGCTACAGCGGTGACTCGATCGAGTGGTTCCGGGTCTTCTCCTACGCGCCGCGCCCGCGCCGGGTGCTGCCGCGCCGCGAGATCGAGGTGCTGGGCCGGCGCTACCCGGAGGGCCAGGAGGAGCTGGCGCTGCTCTCCGGTTCGGTGGTGCTGCGCTGCCTGCACAACGGCGCCCCGCTGGAGCTCGCGATGAGCGACGACGCCCTGACCGGCTTCCTGGCCTGGCTGGAGGCGGCGCCTCCCGGCCAGCGGGTCAACGTCGCCTGACGGGACCACACTGGGTGAAGGGGGGCTCTTCGGGAAGGGAGCCGACCATGTTGACCCAGGGGAACGTCTCCACCACCCTCCCGGTGGTGGACCTGGACCGGGCCAAGAGCTGGTACCAGGAGAAGCTGGGGATGACCCCGGCGAAGGAGATCGAGGGCGGCGCGATCTACGAGGTGGCCGGCAGCTCGATCCTGCTGTTCCCGACCTCGATCGCCGACCGCGGCGGGCACACCCAGGTGGCCTTCGAGGTGCCGGACCTGCGCGCGGAGATGGCCGAACTCCGGTCCCGCGGTGTGGTGTTCGAGGAGTACGACCTGCCGGACTACAAGACCGTGGACGGTGTGATCGAGTGGCCCGGCGGAGCCTCGGCCTACTGCAAGGACAGTGAGGGCAACCTGATCTGCGTCAACGAGTTCCGGGGCTGACCCGGCGGCCGGGTACTAGGCTGCGGCGCATGGTCAACCTCACGCGCATCTACACCCGGACCGGTGACGACGGCACCACCGCGCTCGGCGACATGAGCCGCACCACCAAGACGGACCCCCGGCTGGTCGCCTACGCGGACGCCAACGAGGCCAACGCCACCATCGGGGTGGCGCTGGCCGTCGGGCAGCTCCCCGAGGACGTGGCGGCGGTCCTGACACGGGTTCAGAACGACCTCTTCGACGTCGGCGCGGACCTGGCCACCCCGGTGGTGGAGGACCCGAAGTACCCGCCGCTGCGGGTGCTCCAGTCCTACATCGACCGGCTGGAGGGGGACTGCGACCACTACCTGGAGCAGCTGGAGAAGCTGCGCAGCTTCATCCTCCCGGGCGGCACCCCCGGCGCCGCCCACCTGCACCTGGCCTGCACCGTGGTGCGGCGGGCCGAGCGGGCCACCTGGGCGGCGATCGAGGAGCACGGGGACAGCGTCAACCCGCTCACCGCGAAGTACCTCAACCGCCTCTCCGACCTGCTCTTCATCCTGGCCCGGGCGGCCAACAAGGAGCGCGGCGACGTGCTCTGGGTGCCGGGCGAGAACCGCTGACGGCCGGTCAGAGCAGGCCGGGGGACTTCTCCTTCTTCTCCTGCTTGGGCCAGATGGTGTAGCTGGCGGCGATCACCAGGTTGATGCCGGTGACCAGGCCCATCCGCTGGTACCAGGCGTTCAGCGCCCGGGTCCGCTCGGCGTCGCCGACCAGCCAGGTCACGCCGGCGATCAGGCCGACGGTGATGACGGCGGCGATCGCGGTGCGGGCGAAGATCCCCCACTCGTGCGCGGCCCTCGCGGCGCCGTACTTCGGCGGCTTCGGGGGCCGCGGTCCGCCGGCGAAGCGGTGCTGGAAGTGACCGTCGGCCCAGGTCACCATCATGTGGCCGAAGGCGATCGAGAAGCCGACGTAGCTCGCGGCCAGGCCGTGGGTCCAGCTCGCGGTGGTGCCGCCGCGCAGGTCGACCAGGGTGAGCGCCAGGATCACCAGGTCGATCAGCGGCAGGCCCAGCAGCAGCGCGGTGCTGACGGTCCGCCACCTCAGCAGGTAGCGGGCGGCCAGGGCGAGGGCGAGCAGGACCCAGAACCCGACCTCGCCGGCGACGATCAGTGTGACGATCACGGTGTACCTCCCTGGCAGCCAGCCTCCCAGGGGGCCGGGCGGCCGGTCATCGTCGGCTGCGCGGAGACCGGGGTGCACCTTTCGATGTACGGGGCTCCTCCGTACGGCGGGTCGGTGCGGGCCGGGGCGGGATGGTGAGATGGGGCGGTGCTCAACCTCGACCTCACCCCGCGGCAGGAGGACCGGGCCATCGCGCTGGGCAGCCTGCTCGGCGGGCTGGTGCTGATCGCCTTCGGCGCGTACGACCGCTCCGCCACGCTGCCGGTCTGGGCGGTGCTGCTGCCGTTGGTGGCCCTGGCGGTGCTGGAGCTGTTCCGCCGGACCCATCCGGTCTGGACGGTCAGCCTCGGCGGGCTGCTGATCGGCGTCGTGGTCTGGGCCGGCTCGCTGGCCGCCTCGCTGGTGATGTACACCGACCTGCTCTACGCGGCGGTGCTCTACGGCTCGCCCCGGATGTCCAAGGTGCTGCACCTGACCGGGATGGCCACCACGGTGGTGCTGGGCTCGCTGGCCGGGCTGTACACCACCTCGGTGGCGCAGGCGCTGCTCGCGGTGGTGGTCTGCGTGCTGGTCTTCCTCGGGCCGGTGTGGACGGCGGACCTGGTGCGCAAGCACCGGGACCGGGCCGAGACGGAGCGGCTGCGGGCCGAGCAGACCGCGCTGCTGGCGGAGCTGGACCGGCGCGAGGCGGTGGTCGCGGAGCGGGCCCGGATGGCCCGCGAGCTGCACGACGTGGTGGCCAACCACCTCTCCGCGATCGCCATCCACGCCACCGGCGCCCAGGCCCTGGCACGCCGTCAGGAACGCGACCCCGAGGACCCGCTGCTGGCCGCGATGGCGGTGATCCGGGAGAACAGCGTGCAGGGCCTCACCGAGATGCGCCGGATGATCGGCCTGCTGCGCGCCGGGGACGCCGAGGAGAGCCACGCCGCGCCCCGGTTGGAGGCGGTGGACAGCCTGGTCGCCAAGGCCGCCGAGAGCGGCCGGGCCGCGGGGCTGGGGTTCCGGCTGACCGAGCGGGGCGAGCGCGGCGAGCTGCCGGCCCCGGTCGAGCTCGCCGCCTACCGGATCGTCCAGGAGGCGCTCACCAACGCGCTCAAGCACGCCGCACCGGGTGAGGTGGAGGTCCTGCTGGCCCACGGGGCCGAGGAGTTGGAGATCCGGGTGGAGAGCCCGTACCGGGCCGGCGAGGGCCGGGGGCTGCCCGGGGCCCGGGCCGGGCTGGTCGGGATGGCCGAGCGGGCCGGGCTGCTCGGCGGCAGCTTCGTGGCGGAGCCGGTGGAGCGGAGCTGGGTGGTGCGCGCGGTGCTGCCGCGCGAGCCGGGGACGGGTGCGAGGACCGGGGGACGGGCGTGACGGACGTGGTGCGGGTGTTGGTGGCGGAGGACCAGGCGGCCGTCCGGGCGGCGCTGGTGATGATCCTGCGGACCGACCCGGGGATCGAGGTGGTCGGGGAGGCGGCGGACGGCGAGGAGGCCGTCCGGCTGGCGCTGGAGCTGCGGCCGGACGTGGTGCTGATGGACGTTCAGATGCCGCGCCTGGACGGGGTCGCGGCCACCCGCCGGGTGGTGGCGGCCGATGCCGCGCGGGTGCTGGTGCTGACCACCTTCGACCTGGACGAGTACGTCTACGGCGCGCTGCGCGCCGGGGCGGCCGGCTTCCTGCTCAAGGACCTGGAGGCGGACGCGCTGATCGAGGGCGTGCACACGGTGGCCCGCGGCGACGGGATGCTCGCCCCCTCGGTGACGCGCCGTCTGATCGCCACCTTCGCCCGGCCCGGGCGGCCCGACCAGCCCCGGGCCCGGGAGGCCGTGGCGGCGCTCACACCCCGGGAGCGGGAGGTGCTGGCCTGTCTGGGCGCCGGGCTCTCCAACGGGGAGATCGCCGGGCGGCTGGAGATGGCCGAGGCGACCACGAAGACGCACGTGAGCCGGATCCTGGCCAAGCTGGAGCTGCGCAGCCGGGTGCAGGCCGCCATCCTGGCGCAGGACTTGGGGATGGTGCCGGAGTAGGCGCGCAGGTCGGACCCACCGTGGGCACGTCAGCAGCATCACACTGCGCAATCGCACCACACGGGCTCCGTGGGCACTAGAGTCCGGCGCGTGAGCGGCGCGGCTCCGGTGGGTGATCCCTGCCCCGAGCCGCCTTCAGGAGCTTAGGGGTAGCCATGAGCAACGTAGCGGACCAGCGGATCGCCGTCATCGGCGCGGGTCTGATGGGCGCGGGCATCGCGCAGGTCTCGGCCCAGGCGGGGCACCAGGTGGTGCTGCGCGACGTGACCGACGCCGCGCTGCAGCGCGGCCTGGACGGCATCCGCGCCTCGTACGAGAAGTTCGTCTCCAAGGGCAGGCTGACCGCCGACGAGGCGGAGGCCGCGCTCGGCCGGATCACCACCACCACCGACCTCGGCGCGGTCTCCGAGGCCGACATCGTGGTCGAGGCGGTCTTCGAGCAACTCGACGTCAAGGAAGGCGTGTTCCGCGAGCTGGACAAGCTCGCCAAGGACGGCGCCGTGCTCGCCTCGAACACCTCGGCCATCCCGATCACCCGGATCGCCGCCGCCACCGGGCGCCCCGAGTCCGTGGTCGGCGTGCACTTCTTCTCGCCGGTGCCGCTGATGAAGCTGGTCGAGCTGGTCCGCGGCTACAAGACCAGCGACGAGACGCTGGCCCGGGCCCGCGCCTTCGCCGAGGGCGTCGGCAAGGAGGTCGTGGTGGTCAACCGCGACGTGGCCGGCTTCGTGACCACCCGTCTGATCACCGCCCTGGTGGTCGAGGCGGCCAAGCTGTACGAGACGGGCGTGGCCAGCGCCGAGGACATCGACACCGCCTGCCGCCTCGGCTTCGGCCACCCGATGGGCCCGCTGCAGACCGCCGACCTGACCGGCGTGGACATCCTGCTGCACGCGGCGCGCAACATCTACGCCGAGACCCAGGACGAGAAGTTCGCGGCGCCGGAGATCATGGCCCGCATGGTCACCGCGGGGGACCTCGGCCGCAAGAGCGGCCAGGGCTTCTACGACTACCAGAAGTGAGCCCCGGGCGGCGGGGGAGTGGGTGAGCTTGCTCACGACCCCGCCGCGCACGGGTGATTTGGGTGGGAATCGAGCGTGGGTGTGGGGCTCGACTGCGTATATTCCCTCTATTCCATCGGACGGGTGAAGTTGGCCCGGAACCGGCGCGGACCAGCAACCTGAACGGCTGATCCGCCGTCAGATGGGTGAGGGGGAGACGGCATTCCGATTGTCCTGACCGCTCGGGCGACCGCGGAGGAGGAGAGCGTGCACATCACCGGCGACCACCGGCGCCTGGCCATCCAGGGCCGCCTCGACGTCCGCAGCGCTGCCGACGCCCGTGCCCGCCTGCACCAGGCGGTCGACGGCGGGCACGGCGACCTGGTCCTCGACCTCGCCGGCCTGGAGTCCTGGGACGCCACCGGCCTCGGCGTCATCATGGGCACCCACCGCAGGGCGGGGCGCCTCGGGCGCCGTCTGGTGCTGCGTGCCGTCCCGGCCCAGCTGCAGCGCCTCCTGGTCGCCACCCGCCTCCACCGCATCCTCGCCGTCGAGGGCACCGTCCCCGACCCCTACGGCACCACGCTGCCCGTCGTCCTCTGACGCATGCTCCCGCCGGCCGTCGGCAGGGCAGCGCCCCAGGGGCGCGAGGAACTGCGCGCAGGGGAACGGCAACGCCTGCAACTGGCTCGCCTGCCCCGATCCAACGCTGGGCCGCCTTCCGCACTCGCGCAGTTCCCCGCCCCCCCGGTGTAGCCACTTTCGTGCCCCGGGTAGAGGCCTCGGAGACGGGTGTGCGAGAGTCTCCGGTCAGACAGTCGGCCTAGACGGGGCGGAGCGAGATCGTGAACCAGCCATCCGGTGACGTCCGGCAGGAGGCGCCGCGCCAGCGGAGCGGTGAGCTGGTCACCGGTGACTGGCTGCTGGTGGTGGGAGGGGCGGACGGGTCGGAGTTCCGGCCGTGCCCGCCGGAGTGGCGGCCGCAGCCGCGGCGGGTGGTGGCGGACAGCCACCGGCCGACCGCCGCCGCGGTGGGGCCGCTCGCCCTGGGGAGCGCCGCCGCGGACCAGCCGCTGCTGGACCGCGAGGCCGACGTGGCGCAGCTGCTGGGCCTGCTCGCGGAGGGCCGTTCGGTACGGCTGGTGGGCCAGGGCGGCTCCGGCCGGACCGCGCTGCTGGGTGCGGTGGCGGACGCCGCCGGCGAGCTGGCGCCGGACGGGGTGGTGCGCCTGACCGGGCACCGCCGGACCTCGTCCGATCTGCTCCAGGACCTGTACGCGGCCACCCACCGGTCGGCTCCGTTCCGCCCCGACCAGGACCAACTGCGCGACCTGCTGGCCCCGTTGGGTGCCGTGGTGGTGATCGACGACGTCGAGCCGAGCGGTCCCGAGCTGGAGGAGCTGCTGGCCGCCGCGCCGGACTGCGCGTTCCTGGTCTCGGTCGCCCCCGGCAGCCCCCAACTGCCGCCCGGCTCAAGGCTGCTGGACCACCTGGTGGGCGGGCTGTCCCGCCCCGCCTGTCTGAACCTGGTGAGCCGGCTGGCGGGCCGGCCGCTGGACGAGCACGAGCGGGCCTGGGCGATCGACCTCTGGTTCGAGTCCGAGGGGCTGCCGCTGCGCTTCGTGCAGGCGGCCGCGCTGCTGCGCCAGCGGGACGTCGAGGTGGACACCCTGGTCGCCGAACACGAGGACCGGGGGCGGGTGTTCGGCCTGGTCAAGGAGGTCGCCCGGCCGGAGGACCCGGCCGAGCTGGAGGGGGAGCTGCGCCGTTCGGTGCCGCTGCCCTCGGTGGCCGAATCCGCGGCGCCGACGCTGCGGCTGGCGGCCGGGCTGAGCGAGGCGGCCCGGGCGGTGCTGCTGCTGGCGGTGGCGCTCGGAGGGGAGTGCCCGACCGCCCCGCACCTGCCCGCGCTGATCGACGTGGGCCTGGGCGAGAGCGCCCTGCAGGAGCTGACCGAGTGCGGTCTGGCGGTCTCGATCGGGGGCCACCACCGGCTCACCGACGGGGTGTTGGAGACCCTGGCGGAGCAGTGGGAGCCGGGCGAGGTGGCCTTCGGGGCGGCCCGGCACTTCTCCTGGTGGGTGGGGCACAGCTCGGTCAGCCCGGCCCAACTGGCCGCCGAGGCCGAGGTGGTGGTCGGTGCGCTGCTGGCCGACCGGGCGGCCGGGCGGCCGGAGGAGGTGCTCCGGCTGGCCCGTGCGGCGGCGCCGGCCTTCGCGCTCTCGCTGCGCTGGGGCGCCTGGGAGCAGGTGCTGGAGATCGGCCTGGAGGCGGCCCGCGAACTCGGCTCGCCGACCGAAGAGGCCTGGTTCCACCAGGAGTTGGGCGTGCTGGCGGCCTGCACCGGGGTGACCGGTCCGGCCATCGGGGAGCTGGAGGCGGCGCTCTCGCTGCGGGCCTCGGTGGAGGAGGCCCGGGGCACCGCCGCCGGGCGCCGGATGCTGGCGCTGCTGCGGGCCGGGTCCGGTCGGGCGATCGAGGGCGCGGGGCGTCCCGGCGGGGGGCGGCGGCCCGTGATGCGGGCGATCGCCGCCCAGGTGCCGCTGCGGTTCCGCAAGAAGATCCTCCGCGGCGGCCGCCGCCGTGCCGCGGTGGCGGCCGGGGCGGCGGTGCTCGCGGTCGGCGTGCTGGGGACGGCGGTGGGCCTGAGCCTGGCGCGGTCGGACGAGCCCGGCCGGGGTGGCCACAACGGGGTGCTGGACGAGGGCGTCTACACCGGTGACGTCAGCATCGCCCCGGGCACCACGCCCACGCCGAGTCCGACGGCCACCTCGGCAGCCCCCTCGCCGAGCGAGTCGGAGAGCCCGAGCCCCTCCGCGAGCCCGTCCAAGAGCGGTACCCGCAAGCCGAGTTCGAGCCCGAGCAAGTCCTCGACGCCGACCACTCAGCAGCCGAGCCAACCGCAGCCGACGACCCAGGCCCCGACCACCAGGCCGGCCACCACCCCGCCGGCTCCGACGCCGACGCCCACCCCGACCCCGACGCCCACCCCGACCCCGACGCCCACCCCGACCGATACCAGCACGGCGCCGGGGTCGCCCTCGGCGTCCTAGAAGAGCTTGAGCTTGTCGTCGTCGATGCCGCGCAGCTCGTCGTAGTCGAGCACCACGCAGCCGATGCCGCGGTCGGTGGCCAGCACCCGGGCCTGCGGCTTGATCTCCTGGGCGGCGAAGACGCCCTTCACCGGGGCGAGCAGCGGGTCTCGGTTGAGCAGCTCCAGGTACCTGGTCAGCTGCTCGACGCCGTCGATCTCGCCGCGGCGCTTGATCTCGACGGCGACGGTGGCGCCGTCGGCGTCCCGGCCGAGGATGTCCACCGGGCCGATCGCGGTGGGGTACTCACGGCGGATCAGGGTCCAGCCGGTGCCGAGCACCTCCATGCGGTCGGCCAGCAGCTCCTGGAGGTGCGCCTCGACGCCGTCCTTCACCAGGCCGGGGTCCACGCCGAGCTCGTGCGAGGAGTCGTGCTGCACCTCCTCCAGGGTGATGATCAGCTTCTCGCCGGCCTTGTTGGTCACCGTCCAGACGTCGCCGTCCTGCTTCAGGGAGCAGGGGGGTGACATCCAGTTGAGGGGCTTGTAGGCCCGGTCGTCGGCGTGGATGCTGACGCTCCCGTCCGCCTTGACCAGGATCAGGCGGGTCGCGGAGGGCAGGTGGGCGGAGAGCCGACCGGCATAGTCGACGGAGCAGCGGGCAATGACGAGACGCATGGTTGACCACGCTAGCCCAGCGGGGCCAGTTGAAGCGAAACCGCGACGGACGGGTGATGAACCCGCGTGAACGGCGAAACATGGAGTCTGCACACCGCCCCGCGCCGTAGCTCCACGGGTTGTCCGGCGGGTGGGGGTCACTCAACGGGGACGGAGCACTTCGATGAACGATCCGACGGGATTCGGCCAATCTGACGGGGCACGCGGCGATTGCGGTTCGAATCGGGGGATTCCCCGGCCGTACTGACGAGCGGATGTCACTCTGTGGTGAGCGGTCGTAGCTTTCCACAACTGCACCAGCGGCACCAACGGCACCAACGGCACGACGTACGACCACCCCGGCGGTCCGCCCGGGGTGGACCGCGAGAGGAGAACCCATGTCGCTCGACGTCTCACCGGCCCTGCTGGAGAAGGCCGAGAGAGGAGAGGTCGACGAGAGGGAGTTCGTCGACTGCGTCCGAACCTCCCTGCCGTACGCCTGGGACCTGATCAGCTCGCTGGTCGCCCAGGTGCAGGTGGACGGCACCGACTTCGCCGACAACCAGGTACCGCCGCCCAGCGAGCAGGCCCGGGGCCAGCTGCTGCGGGCGATGGCCAGCGACGCGATCCGGGGTGCCCTGCAGCGGCACTTCGGCGTCCGGCTGGCGTTCCAGAACTGCCACCGGGTCGCGGTCTTCGCGCCCTCGGAGCAGAGCGACGAGCGGTACCACCGCTTCACCTCGGTCCGGGCCCAACTGCTCAACCAGTCCGATGAGTTGCGGGACTGCTGAGGCCTGACCGCCGAACTGCCGGGACGCCGGGCCGCCTGCACCAGGGCCCGGCGTCCTGACGTTCGCTCAGTCCAGCTGGGGGAGCACCTCGGTGCCCAGCCGGGCGATGTTCTCCATGGTCGCGGCGTGCTCGCCCGAGCCCTCGGCCAGCAGGGCGAAGCGGCGGATGCCGGTCCGCTCGGCGGTGGCCAGCAGCCGGTCCGCGGCCTGCCGGGGCGTGCCCACCGCGTGCAGGTCGCAGAGCAGTTCGGTGTACTCGCGCGGATCGCGCATCCGGCGCTCCCGGCCGTCCACCGTGCGGTGCGCGCCGAGCCCGTGCTCGAACCAGCCGGGCATCGCGGCCAGCAGCCGGGCCCGGGCCGTCGCCGTCCGGTCCTCGATCTGCACCACTCCGGCGGCCATGTGCTCCCGCTCCACCCGGGCCAGTTGCTCCTCGCCCCGGCCGCACTCCCGCCAGGCGGTCCGGTAGGCCTCCAGCATCAGCGACTTGTCCTCGTCGCCCGAGTGCATCCCGAGCAGCATCGGCAGCCCGCGCTCGGCCGCCGCCCGGACGCCGGCCGGCGAGGTGCAGGCGGCGATCACCGGCGGGCCGCCCTGTGCCGGGTCGGAGGTGACGGAGTGTCCGCCGATCGGCAGGGCGCCGTCCACCGCTCCGCCGCCCGGCCGCTGACGGGGGAAGCGGGTCAACGGCCTCCCGTCGAGCCAGTCGGCCAGGTCGGCCGGGCGCGGCCCGGTCGCGCGGGGCACCACGTCCACGGCCGGGAAGCTGAACTGCGGCCCCTGGGCCCCGACCCGGGTGCCGCGCAGCCAGCGCAGCAGCAGGTCGAGCCGCTCGCCGAAGCCCTCCTCGTACGCGGCCGCGCCGGTGCCGAACACCGCCAGGTCGATCCACGGCCCGCCCCGGCCCACGCCCAGCGTGAACCGGCCGTCGGAGGTCAGGTGGAGCAGCGCGGCCTTCTCGCCGAGGGCCACCGGGTGGGTGGTGGAGAGCACGCTGACCGCCGTGCCGACGCCGATCCGGCGGGTCCGGCCGAGCAGCAGGGCGGCCAGGGTGGCCGCGTCCGGGCAGACGCCGTAGGGCACGAAGTGGTGCTCGGCCAGCCAGACCGAGTCCAGGCCGGACCGTTCGGCGGTCTCGGCGGCGGCGACGGTGCGGCGCAGCACCGCACCGTGGTCCTGGCCCGGGAACTGGGCCGAGAGCAGGAAGGCGCCGACCCTGAGGGAGTCGGTCCCCGACGCGTCGCCCAGCAGCGGTGCCGGGGGCAGGTCGAGCTGAGGGGTGGTCAGTTGGTCGGTGTCGGTCATCGGATGGCCTCCTCGGGTGCCGCAGGGTCTGCGAGCCCCGCCTTGTCCCTCGTTGAGTAACCGATGTCATGTGCCATTGGCACTCGGAACGCCCCGATTCGCGGAAGATCGGGTGGATCTCCCCGGAAAGCCTGAGGCGCCGTCGGCCCGCGTGGTAGGGCTGCGGGGCGGGGTGGTGCGCCCCGTACCCTGGAGGACCAGACCGTCCGCTCCGTCCGAGAGGTGCCCGCCGTGTCGCCCCGCCGCAAGCCGCCCCGCAGTCAGGCCGCCCCGGAGGAGCCGTCAGGCGTGCCGTTCGGCGGCACGCTGCGGCGGGTCGAGGAGTTCGGCGGCGAGGACTGGGTGGTGCAGACGATCCCGGGCACCTCGGGCCGCTTCTACCGCTGCCCCGGCTGCGACCAGGAGATCCCGCCCGGTGTCGGCCACGTGGTGGCCTGGCCCGCTCACGGCGCCGGCGTGGACGACCGCCGCCACTGGCACCGCGCCTGCTGGAGCGCCCGTGAGCGCCGCAGCAGCAACGTCCAGCGCGGCAGGAACGCCCCCCGCCACTGAGGCGGAGGGCGTTCCGTGAGGGTGACGTGCCGTCAGGCGTCGCGCTTCTTGAGGACCAGGATGCCGCCGGCGATGGCGGCCACGGTCCAGGCCAGGCAGATGAAGAAGCCGGTCCAGGGCCCGTACGGCTGGCCGGACTGCTCGTAGACGGTGATCATCCGGGAACCCGCGTAGTCCGGGAAGTACCGGGCGACGTTCTTGGCGTACGGCACCGCCGACAGGATCGGCGAGAGCAGGAAGAAGAACGGCACCAGCACGCCCAGCGCCAGCGTCTGGTTGTGCAGCATGGCGGTCACGCCGGCCGCGAACAGGCAGAGCATGGTCAGGTAGAGCGCCGCCCCGATCACCGCGCGCAGCACGTTCGGCGCGCCGATCGTGGTGGAGTGGTCGCCGAGCACCGCCTGGCCGACGAAGAAGGTGATGAAGGCGGTGGCCAGCGAGACGGCCAGCGCCAGCGCGCCGAGCACCGCGGCCTTGCCGAGCAGCAGGGTCCCCCGCTGCGGGACGGCGGCCAGGCTGACCCGGATCATGCCGGTGCTGTACTCGTTGCCGACCGCCAGCACCCCGAACACGATGATGGCCAACTCGCCCAGCAGGATGCCGGAGAAGGCCGTCCCGGTGGCGTCGAAGGGGGTGCTGGAGCCCCGGGTGAACTCGTCGAAGTTCAACTTGGTGACCAGCGAGAGCAGCCCGCCGACCACCAGGGTGATGAGGAAGGTCAGGGCGAGCGTCCAGATGGTGGAGCGGACGCTGCGGATCTTGGTCCACTCGGACTGCAGGACGGCGGGGAACGACGCCATCAGCTGTTCTCCTTCCAGCCGGCGCCCCAGCCGGCGCTCTGCGGGGCGGCGGTGCTCTCGGGGGCGGCGCCGCCGCGGCCGTCGCCGGCGTGGTACTGCACCGAGTCGGCGGTCATCTGCATGAAGGCTTCCTCCAGCGAGGCCTGCTGCGGGCTCAGTTCGTGCAGCGTCACCCCGTGCGAGGCGGCCAGCTCGCCGATGTGGGCGAGGTCGCCGTCCTCGATCTCGTAGGCGCCGTCCGGCCCCGGGGTGGCGTTCAGCCCGGCGCCGTGCAGCGCGGTGAGCAGCTGCTCCACGTGCGGGGTGCGGACCCGGACCGCCGAGCGGGAGTTCTGCTTGATGAACTCCGCCATCGAGAGGTTGGCCAGCAGCCGGCCGCGGCCGATCACCACGAGGTGGTCGGCGGTCAGCGCCATCTCGCTCATCAGGTGGGAGGAGACGAAGACGGTGCGGCCCTCGGCGGCCAGACCCTTCATCAGGTTCCGGATCCACAGGATGCCCTCGGGGTCCAGCCCGTTCACCGGCTCGTCGAACATCACGATCTCCGGGTCGCCGAGCAGCGCGGAGGCGATGCCGAGCCGCTGCCCCATCCCGAGCGAGAAGCCGCGCGAGCGCTTGCGGGCCACGGCGGTCAGCCCGACCAGCGCGAGCATCTCGTCCACCCGGGCGCGCGGGATGCGGTTGCTCTGGGCCAGCCAGAGCAGGTGGTCGTACGCCGTCCGGCCCGGGTGCACGGCCTTGGCCTCCAGCAGCGCGCCGATGTACTTGAGCGGCTCGCTGAGCTGCCCGTAGCGCTTGCCGTCGATGGTGACCCGGCCGCTGGTCGGGCGGTCCAGGTCGAGGATCATCCGCATGGTGGTGGACTTGCCCGCGCCGTTCGGCCCGAGGAAGCCGGTGACCACCCCCTGGGGGACCTGGAAGCTCAGCCGGTCCACGGCGACGGTGTCGCCATAACGCTTCGTCAGCTCGTGCAATTCGATCATTTGCGCTCCCTCACTCTCCGTCAGGCTATGACAAAGCGGACAGAGCAGCGCGCTGCTGCGGCCGGTCGGTGTGCCGCCATACGGTGGGCACCATGACTCTCCCCGCTCACGGCACCCACGGCGTCGGTACGCCGCTGGTGCTCCTGCACGCCTTCCCGCTCTCGGCCCGGATGTGGCAGGCCCAGCTCGCCCCGCTCGCCGACGTCGCCACCCTGATCACCCCCGACCAGCGCGGCTTCGGCGCCACCCCCGTCGGCGACGCGCCGCCCTCGCTCGACACCGTGGCCGACGACCTGGTGGAGCTGCTGGACGAACTGGGCCTGGAGCAGGCGGTGTTCGGCGGCCTCTCGATGGGCGGCTACGTCGCGATGGCGCTGGCCCGCCGCCACCCCGAGCGGATCGCCGGACTGCTGCTGGCCGACACCAAGGCGACGGTGGACACCCCCGCAGCCAAGGCCAACCGGGAGCGGATCGCGGGGGCCGTGCTGGCCCGGGACAGCGTGGCGCTGCTGGCCGAGGAGAAGATCGAGGACGGGCTGCTCGGGCCCGGTGCGGACCCCGAACTCACCTCCCACGTACGGGAGATGATCGCCGCCGCCTCGCCCGCCGGAGTGGCCTGGGCCCAGCGGGCGATGGCCGCCCGGCCCGAGTCGCTGGCCGCCCTCCGGGCCCTGGACGTGCCGGCGGTGGTGGTGGTCGGCGAGCACGACGCCCTCACCCCGCTGGCCGAGGCCCGCCTCATCGCGGAGGCCCTCCCCGGCGCCGAACTCACCGTCATCCCGGGCGTCGGCCACCTGAGCTCCCTGGAGGCCCCCGAGAGCTTCAACGCCGCCGCCCGGGCCCTCCTCCGCCGCTGCTGACCCGACAGGCCGTCAGCGGCCCTCTGACGGCCCGCCAGGCAGTGGCCTCAGGGGCGCGGGGCTCTGCTGATCGGCGGCTCCGCCGCGGGGCGCGCGGGGGAACGGCAGCACGGGCAACTGGCTCGCCTGCCCCGACCTGGCGGTGGTCCGCCTTCCGTACTCGCGCAGTTCCTCGCGCCCCTGGGGCCTTCGGCCCCGAGGCGCTGCCCTGCCGGGCGTCGCCGCGCATGCCAAAGGGCCCGCACGACCTCCCCGGAGGGGGTGTGCGGGCCCTGAGGGTGGGTCAGCGGGACTGCTGGGCCGGGACGCCGAGGGAGTCGTCGGTCGGCAGCGAGGCGGCCGCGACGGCGGCACCCGTGAGGGTGGCGAGCATCTCGCGGACGTTGGTGAGCTGGGCGTTGATCGAGTCGCGGCGGTTGGTGAGGGCCGCGAGCTCGCGCTCGGACTCGCTGCGGATGCGGTCGGCCTTGGCGTTCGCGTCGGCCACGATGTCCTCGGACTGGCGCTGGGCCGTCTCGACGGTCTGGCGGGCGCGGCGCTCGGCGTCGGTGCGGAGCTTCTCGGCCTCCAGGCGGAGCTGCTCGGCGCGGTGCTCGATCTCGGCGAGGCGCTTCTCGGCCTTGGCCTGACGGGCCGCCAGGTCACGCTCGGACTGCTCGCGGCGCTTGGCCAGGTTGGTCTCGAACTCGAGGGCGGCCTGGGCGGCCTTGGTGCGGGTCTCCTCGAAGAGGGCGTCCGCCTCCTCGCGCTTGTTCTGAGCGTCCTTGTTGGCCTCGGCGCGCAGCTGGGCGCTGTCGCTCTTCGCCTTGTCGACGATCCGCAGACCCTCGTCCTCGGCCTTGGCCTTGCGGTCCTTGGCGTAGTTCTCCGCCTCGGTGCGGACCTGCTGAGCGGCGGCCTCGGCCAGCTCGCGGTGCTGCTCGGCGGCGCGGTGCGCCTCGTCGCGCAGGTCCTTGGCCTCCTCCTCGGCGAGGCGGAGGATCTTCTCGACCCGGGCACCCAGGCCGGCGTACGAGGGCTCCTGCTCGGAGACCGCGGCCTGCGCGCTCTGGGTCTCCAGGTGGAGCTCCTCGATGCGCTTCTCCAGCGCGCCGATCCTGGTCAGGGCGGAGTCGCGGTCGGCCACCAGCTTGGTGATCCGCTCGTCGACCTGGGCACGCTCGTACCCACGGCGCACCAGGTCGAAGCCGTGAGGGGAGTGACTGTCGCTCATGGGGTTCTGGGCTTCCTGTCGTTAACCGCTGAGGTGGTTGAGGGAATCCTGACACGTTATCGGAGTGTCTACGGCGAAACGCCGTTGCTCCACGGACAATGTCCGCTCAATCGGGTGGTGCGCTGCCGGTGCGATTGCCCCCCGAACGGGGAGAACCGACACCGGCACCGGCCTTCGCCGCCCCGTCCTTCTTGCCACTGCTTCCCCCGTTGGCCTGGGCGACCGGTGACGGCGCCTCGAAGGCCTCCAACGCGGACAGGACGTCCTGCACCCGAGAGATCTCGGTGTTGATGTCCTTGCGCCGGCGGACCAGTTCGTCCAACTCCCGGCGGCCCTCGTCGGTCACGCGCTGCGCCTCGGCCTTCGCCTCGGCCAGCATCCGCTCGGCCTCCTCGGCCGCCAGCGCGAGCTGCTCCTCGGCGGTCTCGTCGGCCCGCTTCAGCCGCTTCTCGGCCTGGTCGGAGGCGGCCTCCAGCTGCTGCTCGGCCTCCTCCTGAGCGGCCGTCAGCTTCTGCGCCGCCTCCTCCTCGGCGGCGGCCAGCGCGGCCTCCGCGTCGGTGCGCAGCCTGTCGGCCCGCTCGGTGGAGGCGGCGAGCTTCTGCTCGGCCTCCTTGAGCAGGCCCTCCGCCTTGCGGACGGCGGAGATGCGCACCTTGCCGGCCTCGGCGGAGGCCTCCGAGGTGAGCTCGGCGGCCTTCTCCTCGGCGTCGGCGACCAGCTTCGCCGCCTTCTCCTCGGCCTCGGCGACGGCCGTGGTGGCCTGCTCCTCGGCCTCGGTGAGCTGTTCCTGAGCCGCCGTCACCAGCGCGTCCACCCGCTCGCCGGCCGACTTCATGGCCTGCGCGTTCTCCTTGCGGGCCCGCTCGTGCAGGGCCTCGATCTCGGAGTCGGTGCGCTCGCGCAGCTCCTCGGCGCGCTCGCGGATGCCGGTGGCGTCCCGGCGGGCCTCGGAGAGCAGCGCGTCCGCGTCGGCGCGGGCGCGCTCCACCTCGGCCTGGCCGGCCGCCTCGCCGGCCGCGGTGAGCCGCTCGGCCTCCTTGCGGGCGGCCGCGACCATCGCGTCGGCCTGCTCCTCGGCGGCGGCGGTGGTGGCCAGGGCGGTGGCCTGGGCGTCCTCGCCGAGCGACTCGGCGTCCGCGAAGGCCTTCTCCAGCACGGACTTGGCCTGCTCGCGGGTGGCCCGGTCGAACTGCTCGGCGGCCTCGCGGGTCTCCGCGTCGTAGGCGTCGGCCCGGCCACGGGTGGCCGACTCGTAGTCCTCGGCCAGGGTGCGGGTGGCGAGGGCGTACTCCTCGGCCTCGGCCCGCAGCGCGGCGGCGAAGTCCTCCGCCTCGGCGACGGCCGCGGCGCCCCGCTGCTCGGCCTCCGCCGTGGTCCGGCGGGCCTCCTCCTCGGCCTCGGCCCTGGTCCGCTCGCCGAACTCCAGCGCGTCCTGGCGCTCGGCGCGGGCCTCGGCGCGCAGCTGCTCGTCGTAGGCCTCGGCCTCGGCCCGGTCCCGGGCGATGGTGTCGGCGGTGCGCTCGCGGTCGACGGCGAGCTCGGCGGCGATCCGCTCGCGCAGCGCGGCGGTCTCCTCCTCCGCGTCGGAGCGCAGCGCGGCCACCTCGGCCTCGACGGCGGCGCGCAGCGCCTGCGTCTCGGCGGCGGCCAGCTCGCGCTGCTCGGCGGTCTCCAGCTCGGCCAGCTCGCGGGTGTCGGCGGCCTCCCGCTCGGCGGCTGCGCGCAGTTCGGCGATCTGCTGGGAGGCGGCTTCGTGCAGTCCGGCCACGGACTGCCGGACCTCGGCGGCCTCGTCCTCGGCGGCCGAGACCAGCCCGGCGGCCTCCTTCTCGGCGTTGGAGCGGAGCTCGGCCAGCTCGGTGGTGGCCAGGGCCCGCAGCACGCCGACCTCGGTGACGGCGGCGGCCGCCTCCTCCTGGGCCTGCGCCAACTCCCGGGCACCCTCGGCCCGCAGCTCCTCGGCCTCCCGCCCGGCGGCGGCCAACTGCTCGGCCACCTCGGCGGCGGTGCGCTCGCGCAGCTCGGTGGTCTCGGTGCCGGCCTCGGTGCGCAGCGCGGCCACCTCGGCCTCGACCGCGGCGCGCAGGGCGTCGGTCTCGGCGGCGGTGCGCTCGCGCAGGGCGTCGGTCTCGGCGGCCGTGCGCTCGGTGAGTTCGGTGGTCTCCCGGGCGGTGCGATCGGTGAGCTCGGCGCTCTCCCGGGCGGTGCGCTCGCGCAGCTCGGTGGTCTCCGCCTCGGCGGCGGCCCGGAGTTCGGCGGTCTCGGCGGCGGTCCGCGTGGTGAGCTCGTCCGCTTCGAGCGCGGCGGCCTCCCGGTCGGCCCGGGCGGCGGCCAGCAGTTCGGCGGTCTCGGTCTGCTCGCGGTCCAGCGCGGTCTGCGCCTGGGCCCGCTCGCGGCGGCTCTCCTCGCGCAGCGCCTCGGCCTCGGTCTCGGCCTCGCCGCGGCGGCGGACCGCCCAGGCCTCGGCCTCGGCGCGGTGGCCGTCGGCCCAGTCGGAGGCCTCGGTGCGGGCGGCCTCGGCGGCGGCCCTGGTCTCGGCAGCCAGCGCCTCGGCCGCGGCCTGCGCCTCGGCCCGCACCCGCTGGTCGAACTCGACGGCCTCGCGCCGGAGTTCGGCGGTCTCCCGCTCCGCGGCGGAACGGTTCTCGGCGGCCGCCGCCTTGGCTGCGGCCAGTGCGTCCTGGCCGCGCTGCTCGGCGGTGGCGGTGACCTTGCGGGCCTCCTCGCGGGCCCGGGTCAGGGTCTGCTCGGCCCGGCCCTGGGTCTCGGCGGCCCGCTCCTCGGCCTCGGCCCGCAGCCGCTCCAGCTCGGCGGCGGCCCCGGCCCGCAGCTCGTCCGCGTCGGCCTTGGCCTTGGTCAGCAGCTCCTCGGCGGTCTTCGCGGACTCCTCGATCCGGAGCACCGCCTGGCGCCGGGCCTCGCCCTCGACCCGCTCCGCCTCGGTGGTGGCCCGTGCGTGCAGCTCCTCGGCCTCGGCGCGCAGCCGCTCGGCCTCCTGGTGCGCCCGGGTGAGCTGCTCGCGGATCGCGGCGGCGTCCTCCTGGGCGGCGTTCTGTGCCTGTTCGACGGCGGCCTGAGCCTCCGTCAGCAGCTGGTCGGCCTCCTCGGCCGCCTCGGTGCGCAGCCGCTCCGCCTCGGCGGTGCCGGCCGCGACGGCTTCGGCCGCCTCCCGGGCGGCCCGGGCGACGGCCTCCTCGGCCTGCTTGGCCGCCTTGGCCAGGTGCAGGGCCGCGTCCTTGGCGCCCTCCGCCCGGCCGGCCTCGCGGGCCTCCTCGTGCAGCCGGGCGACGGCGGCCTCGGCCTCGGCGCGCTGCTCCGCGACGGCCCGCTCGGCCTCGGCGCGCTGCTCGGCGATGGCCGCCTCGGCCTCGGAACGCAGCTCGTTCGCGACCGACTCGGCGGCACCGCGCAGCCGCTCGCCCTCCTCGGCGGCGGCGGCCCGGGCGGCCTCGGCCTCGGCCTTGACGGTGGCGGCCTCGGCCTTGATCCGGTCGGTCTCCTTGGTGGCGGTGGCCACCATCCGGGCGATCTCGGCCTTGGCGGTCTGCGAGCGCTGGTCGGAGGCGGCCTCGCCGTCGGCGACCAGCCGCTGGACGGCGGCCTCCGCCTCGGCCAGCTGCTGCTCGGCGGCGGCCTCGGCCTGCGCCCGCAGCTCGGCGGTCTCCTGGCGGGAGCGCTCGGCCTCGGCCAGCACCTCGGCCCGCAGCCGCTCTATCTCGGCCTGGGCGGTGCCCAGCGCCTCGGTGGCGCGCTGCTGGTCCTCGGCGGCCTTCAGCTTGAGCTGGCTGATCTCGGCCTGGGCCTCGTCCAGCCGCCGCTCGGCGGCGGCCTGGGCCTCGGCCAGCCCCCGCTCGGCGGCGGCCCGGGCCTCCACCAGGCGCTGTTCGGCGGCGGCCTGGGCGCCGGCCAGCTGCTGCTGGGCCTCGCCCGCCACCGCCTCGGCCTGGGCGTTGGCCTGCTGGGCCTGCTCGGAGGCGGCCCGGAGCAGGCGCTCGGCGTCGTTCTGGGCGCGCAGCAGGGCGGCCTCGGCGGCGGCCTGGGCCTCGCCGCGGGCGGCGTCCACGTCGGCGGCGGTCTGCGCGCGGGCCTGGTCGGCCAGCGCCTCGGCCTCGGCCCGGGCGGCGGCGACCAGTCGGTCGCACTCGGCGCGGGCGTCCTGGAGCAGGCGCTGGGCCTCCTGCTCGGTGCCGGAGCGGGTCTGCTCGGCCCAGGCGACGTTCTCGTTGACGTGCCGTTCGGCGCTGTGCCGGAGCTCGGCGAGCTCCTCCTCCAGCTGGCGGCGGCGGGCGTTGTACTCCGCCTCGATGCGGGCGGTGCGCTCGGCCGCCTCGGCCATCAGCCGCTGGGTGGCCTGCTGGGACTCGTGCAGCTGGCGCTCGGCCTCGGCACGGAGCTGCTGGGCCTGCATCTCGGCGTTGCGGAGCATCTGCTCGGCCTGGCCGGAGACGGAGTCGAAGGCGCGCGGCTGGGCGAGCTGCCGACGGGATTCGTGCAGCTTGGCCCGGAGCACCTCGACCTGGTAGGCGAGGTCCTCGGCATGCTGGACGGTCTTGTCCCGCTCCTTGCGAGCCCGATCCAACTCGGCCTCGAACTGGGAGAGGTGATCGTCAGCCTCGTAGCGGTCGTAGCCCCGCACTCCGCGGTCCCATCCATCTCCTGGTCGCGTCCTCGACCCGGCCCTCGCGACCCCCGTGGCGGGGTCGTTCCGGCTGGTCCTTGCAGCCGTGGCGGGTGCCACGGTCGGAGCCCGGGGGCGTCCGGCGCGCGGTCGTTCCGCGCTCCGCCGTCCGGGTGGACTCCTGAGCGAACTCTTGCCTGTGGAGAATGGTGACAGATCCGAACTGCGACCGTGTCGTCGCGCCCGGTTGGTGGACTCCCCTTGAGCCGGGACCAGCCTCGGCTGCCCCCGTCATCGGCCGTGCCCGCAGGACCGGTCCTCCCCGGAGCTCCGCGCACCCGGGCATTGTAGTGGGACGGCCTGCGGAGGGAATGGCCCCGGTGCGCTTTTCGGAGGTTACTGACGGGTCGCCACCCGGTGGACGGTGCGGGGCCGTACGGGCACGACCCCGCCCCGGGCTCAGTGGGCCTCGTGCGCGCCGCCCTCGGCGGAGGTGACCAGCTCGGTCAGCACGCCGCCGCAGTCCTTGGGGTGCAGGAAGGTGATCCGGGAGCCCATCGAGCCGATCCGCGGCTCCTCGTAGAGCACCCGGACGCCCTTGGCCTTGATGTCGGCCGCGTCGCCGTCCACGTCGGCGGTGCCGAAGGCGATGTGGTGCACGCCCTCGCCGTTCTTCGCGAGCCACTTGGCGACGGTGGAGTCCTCGCGGGTCGGCTCCAGCAGCTGGAGGTAGGACGCGCCGCCGTCCGAGGTGTCGTTGATCTTGAGCATGGCCTCGCGGACGCCCTGCTCCTCGTTGACCTCGCTGTGGAAGACCTCGAAGCCGTAGGTGGCGCGGTAGAACTCGACCGTCTTGTCGAGGTCGAAGCAGGCGATCCCGATGTGGTCGATGCGGGTCAGCACGGCTGGCCTCCGGGGGAGAGAGTGAGGGGTTTGGAAGGTGGGTACCAGTGCAGCGCACCGAGTTGACGCAGCGCCAGCACGTCACGTGCGAGCCTGCTCACAATTCACCGGCCCGTGCTGACACAGTGTTGACCGATGGGTGACACGTGCCGCTGATCACACCTCGGCTCCGGTGACGCCCGGGTTACGGCTCAGTACATTGAGGCGGCATCCCCACACCCTCATGCCTGACGCGCGAAGGGGCTCGTCTCATGACTACTTCAGTGATCGTCGCCGGTGCCCGGACCCCCATGGGGCGGCTGCTCGGTTCGCTCAAGGGCTTCTCCGGCGCCGATCTCGGCGGCTTCGCGATCAAGGCCGCGGTGGAGCGTGCGGGCCTGACCCCGGACCAGGTCCAGTACGTGATCATGGGCCAGGTGCTCCAGGCCGGCGCCGGCCAGATCCCGGCCCGCCAGGCCGCCGTCAAGGCCGGCATCCCGATGAACGTCCCGGCACTGACCGTCAACAAGGTCTGCCTCTCCGGCCTGGACGCCATCGCGCTGGCCGACCAGCTGATCCGCGCGGGCGAGTTCGACATCGTGGTGGCCGGCGGCCAGGAGTCCATGACCAACGCCCCGCACCTGCTCCCGAAGTCCCGCGAGGGCTTCAAGTACGGCGCGATCGAGATGCTCGACTCGATGGCCCACGACGGCCTCACCGACGCCTACGAGTCCATCCCGATGGGCGAGTCCACCGAGAAGCACAACACCCGTCTGGGCATCGAGCGCGAGGTCCAGGACCGGCTCTCCGCGCAGTCCCACCAGCGCGCCGCCGCCGCCCAGAAGAACGGCGTCTTCGAGGCCGAGATCGTCCCGGTCGAGATCCCGCAGCGCAAGGGCGACCCGGTGCTGTTCTCCCAGGACGAGGGCATCCGGGCGGACACCACCGTCGAGGGCCTCGCCAAGCTCCGCCCGGCCTTCACCAGGGACGGCACCATCACGGCCGGCTCCGCCTCGCAGATCTCCGACGGCGCCGCCGCGGTGATCGTGATGAGCAAGGCCAAGGCCGAGGAGCTGGGCCTGAGCTGGATCGCCGAGATCGGCGCCCACGGCAACGTCGCGGGCCCGGACAACTCGCTGCAGTCGCAGCCGTCCAACGCGATCAACCACGCCCTGTCCAAGGAGGGCATCGGCGTCGAGGACCTCGACCTGATCGAGATCAACGAGGCCTTCGCCGCCGTCGCGTACCAGTCGATGCTGGACCTCGGCGTCTCCGAGGACAAGGTCAACGTCAACGGCGGCGCGATCGCGCTGGGCCACCCGATCGGGATGTCCGGCGCCCGGCTGGTGCTGCACCTGGCGCTGGAGCTCCAGCGCCGCGGCGGCGGCACCGGCGCGGCCGCCCTCTGCGGCGGCGGCGGCCAGGGCGACGCCCTGATCGTCCGGGTGCCGCGGCAGAGCTGAGCGTAGGTGGTCATCCCGGGGGCGCGGGGAACTGCGCGCAGGGGAACGGCAGCACCGGCAACTGGCTGATGGAGCCTCAGTTGCAGGTGAGTGGCCTTCCGCCTCGCGCAGTTCCTCGCGCCCCCGGGCGTAACCACGTACGTTCCCTGCGCCCTGCGGGGCGTGACCACGATCGAGGAGTGCGAAATGGTCGACGTTGCGGCGCTGGTCGAGCAGGCCCGGGAGGGCCGGCCGCGGGCCGTGGCGCGGTTGATCTCCCTGGTGGAGAACGCCGCGCCGCAGCTGCGCGAGGCGATGGCGGCCCTGGCGCCGTACACCGGGCGGGCGTACACGGTGGGGCTGACCGGGTCACCGGGGGTGGGGAAGTCGACCTCCACCTCGGCGCTGGTGACGGCGTACCGCAAGCTCGGCAAGCGGGTCGGCGTGCTCGCGGTGGACCCGTCCTCGCCGTTCTCCGGCGGGGCGCTGCTGGGCGACCGGGTGCGGATGCAGGACCACGCGACCGACCCGGACGTGTTCATCCGCTCGATGGCCACCCGGGGGCACCTGGGCGGGCTCTCCTGGGCCGCTCCGCAGGCGCTGCGGGTGCTGGACGGGGCGGGCTGCGAGGTGATCCTGGTGGAGACCGTCGGGGTCGGGCAGTCCGAGGTGGAGATCGCCGCGCAGGCGGACACCTCGGTGGTGCTGCTGGCCCCGGGGATGGGCGACGGGATCCAGGCGGCCAAGGCCGGGATCCTGGAGATCGGTGACGTCTTCGTGGTGAACAAGGCGGACCGGGACGGCGCGGACGCCACCGCCCGGGAGCTGAACCACATGCTGGGCCTGGGCGAGGCCCGGGCGGCGGGGGACTGGCGGCCGCCGATCGTGAAGACCGTGGCGGCCCGCGGCGAGGGCATCGACGAGGTGGTCGAGGCGCTGGAGAAGCACCGCGCCTGGCTGGCGGAGAGCGGTGAGCTGACGGTCCGCCGGCGGCGCCGCGCGGCGGACGAGGTCGAGGCGATCGCGCTGTCCGCGCTGCGGGCGAGGATCGGCGACCTGCGCGGGGACCGGCACCTGTCCGCACTGGCGGAGCGCGTGGCGGCCGGCGAGCTGGATCCGTACGGTGCGGCCGACGAGCTGGTCGCCGGGCTCACCGAGGCCTGAGACGCGCGTCGGCCGGACACCCGGGGGTGTCCGGCCGACGGTGCGTCAGGCGCCGGTCAGCTGCGGCCCTTGAGGCCGCGCAGGTGCTCCGCGACCGGGGCGAGGGCGGCGAACAGGGCGTCGATCTGCTCCGGGGTGAAGCGGTCGATGAAGTGGTGCCGGACGGAGCGCACGTGGTCGGGGGCGACCTTGCGCAGGATGTCCCAGCCGTGCTCGGTGAGGTGGGCGAAGAGGCCGCGCCGGTCGCCCGGACACTCCTGACGGAGCACCAGGCCGGCCGACTCCATCCGGGTGATCTGGTGCGAGAGCCGGCTCTTGGACTGCAGCGTGGCGGTGGCCAGGTCGGTCATCCGCATCCGCCGGTCGGGGGATTCGGAGAGCACGACCAGGATCTCGTAGTCGTTGTTGGCCAGCCCGTGGGGCTGCAGTTCGCGGCCGAGCTGGTACTCGAGCAGGTGGCTGACCTCCAGGTGGGCGCGCCAGAACTGCTGCTCCTTGGCGGTGAGCCAGGGGGTCTCCTCCTCCGCCACCGGCGGGGAGGAGACCTCTGCGGGGGTGTCGGTAGAGGCGTCCATGGCAGACAGCATACCGAGATAGTTCAAAGTTCTACAATCGTACGGCGGGCCCTAGAGTCCGAACCGCCGCCCGAGATCGCCCAGGTTGCCCAGCCCCGGGACGTTGATGTTGGGCAGCTGCTGCCCGCCGTGCCCCGCCTGGTGGGGTACACCGTACCCGCCGCCGGGGACGCCGGCCTCGGCGTGCACCACGCCGACCGAGCGCTCGGCCATCAGGGTCTCGCTGGACTGGATCAGCACCGTTCCGGCCCCGATGAACTCGAACTGGTGCTCCTCGCCGGAGGCGCCGCCGATCCCGGTCAGCTGGCGCAGCCCGCCGAGCAGGCCGGTCATGTAGCCGTGGTCGTAGTGGTGGCAGGGGGCCGGGCAGTCGGCCCAGCCGACCAGCGCCTGCGGGTCCACCTTGATCGGCGGCTCGACGAAGTGCACCGGGCCGTTGGAGGCGGCCACGAACTTGCCGGTGCCGATCAGGGTGAGGAAGCCCGGGATGATCGACTGCTTGAGCTGGAGGGTCGGCTCGAAGGCCAGCAGGTTCCCCGAACGGACCGTCAGGTTGCCGTTCTCCAAGTCGTAGGAGTTCAGGTCGAAGGCGCGGTCGGCGAGCAGCAGCTTGCCCCGGCCCTCGGCCACCACCCAGTCGGAGGCGTGCAGCGGGGAGTTGAAGTTGCGCCCCAGTGCGCGGTCGATCGAGCCGTGGCCCACACCCGTGAAGCGGACGTCGCCGTAGTAGGCGATCATCTTCCCCTTCTGCAGGTAGTAGGGGCCGTTCAGCTCGACCGAGAAGCAGTACGGGTTGACGTTGTCGTTCACCGGCAGGCTGTGCACGTCGTGCACCGGCGGCGGCTCCGGCATGCCCTGGCCGGGCTGCGGCATGTGCTGGGTGGGCGCCTGCGGCGGGTACCCGGGCTGCTGCTGGGGGTAGCCCGGTTGCTGCCCGTACGGCTGCTGGGGCGGCGGCGGGTAGCCCGGCTGCTGGCCGTAGGGCTGCTGCGGGGGGTACGGCTGCTGCGGCGGGTAGGACATCAGAGCTTCTCCTCGCTCGCCTGGACGTACACCACACCGTGGCCCGAGAGCTCCAGCTGGAACGCCTCGCCGGAGCCGCGGCCCACCATGTCGCGCCACCCCAGCGAGGTGGACAGCTTGTTCTGCACCTGGCCGCGGTGCGCCACGTAGGCCTGCGGGTCCACGTGCACCGGCTGGCCCGGCTGGATCTGCAGCTCGACGAAGCCGCCGTGCGCCATCACCGCGACCGAACCCTGGCCGCTGAGCTGGGTGGTGAACAGGCCCTGGCCGCTCATCTGGCCGCGCACCATGCCCATCACCCCGCCCTGCGAGCCGAGGAAGACGGTGGACTGCTGGAGCGTGCCGTCGAAGGCGAGCAGCCGGTCGGCCTCCACCAGCAGGGTGTCGCCGGTGAGTTCGATGATCTGGATGTGGTGGCCGCCGTGGCCGAAGAGCACCGAGCCCTGGCCCTCGACGTTCATCAGCGGGGTGTCCTCGTTCGCCACCCGGCGACCGATCATGCCCATCACACCGCCCTGACCGCCCATCACGTTGGGGGTGAAGGAGACCTCGCCGGTGTAGGCGATCATCGAGCCGCGCTGGCTGAGGATGCGCTGGCCGGGGAAGACCTTGGCCTCGATCAGCTTGGAGTTGACCTTGGTGAACGGCATCAGACGTCGCCCCCGATGGTGAGCCGCTCGGAGGGCTGGACGTAGACCAGGCCCTCGCCGTTGAACTCGACCTGCACGGCCTCGCCGCCGCCCTCGCCGATCAGGTTGGCGGTCCAGCCGCCGCCCGACTTCAGCGCCCGGTTGAGGTTCCCGGTGTGCGCGATGTACGCGCCCGGGTCCACCCGCAGCGGCAGCCCCTGGGAGACCCGCAGGATGACCGCCGGGCCCTTCGAGGTGACGGCCGCCCAGCCGTGGCCCTCCACCTTGGTGGTGAACAGGCCGGTGCCGGAGGCCATCCCGTTGAGGCCGGTGAAGCTGGTGCCGGTGCTGAGGCTCGCCTCGGTGCAGAGGAGGTTGTCCGCCTCCACGTAGAGGGTCTCGCCGTTCAGCCGGACGAGGTTGATCTCGGTGGCCCGGTCGGCGAAGTAGCAGGTGCCCTGCCCCTTCACCTCCATGACCTCCATCTGTTCGCCCGTCAGCCGGCGGGTGACCATGCCGCGCAGGCCGTCACCACCGCCACTGAGCTTCTTGAAGTTCATCTGTCCGGTGTACGCGACCATGCAACCGTTGCGGGCCTTGACCGAGTCGCCCGCCAGGTCGACGGCGAGCACTTTGGAGCCCTGGAGTCGAAACTGTGCCACGCGCTGAAGATAGCGGTCCGGTTCGCGCCGGGGGAGGGGCCCCGGGGCCACTGGTACAGATCCGGTACACGAGGGCCCCCGCCGTCCGGGTGAAGGTAAAGGGCGGGTCATAATGGCGGGGCCGGTTTGTGCGCCGGTTCACAAGCCCGCCGACGTTACGAGGTACCCACCGTGAAGAGCAGTGCCGTCCACCGCCTGCGCCTGGTCTCCGCCCCCGAGGGCCTGTCCTTCATCCTGCTGCTGATCTGTTCGCTGCTGAAGCGGACGACCGACTTCAACGCGGTGCCCGTGATGGGCATGGTGCACGGCGTGCTCTTCGTCCTCTACGTGGTCTTCCTCGCGCTGGCCTGGCAGAAGCAGCGCTGGGACGCCAAGCGCGGCATCGTGCTGTTCGTGCTCTCCGTGCTGCCCTTCGGCGGCTTCGCGGCCGAGCGGATGCTGGCCAAGGAGGAGCGCGGCGAGTACCCGGCCGCCGGGCAGCCCGCCGCGGCCTGACCGCCCGGAACGACACGAAGGCCCGGTCCTCCCCTCCGGAGGGACCGGGCCTTCGCGCGTTCAGGCGGTACTAGCGGTGCTGACGGGACGTCACTTGACGTTGACGCCGGTCCAGGCGGCCGCCACCGCGTTGTACTCGGCGCTGCCGGTGCCGTAGAGGTCCGCCGCCGCCTTGAGGGTGCCGGTGCGGGCGCCCGCGTAGTTGGTGGTGGAGGTCCAGTACACGGTCAGCGCGCGGTACCAGATGGCCGCGGCCTTGGTCCGGCCGATGCCGGTCAGGGTCGAGCCGTTGGCGGTCGGGCTGTTGTAGCTGACGCCGTTGACGGTCTTGGCGCCGCTGCCCTCGGAGAGCAGGTAGAAGAAGTGGTTGGCCACGCCCGAGGAGTAGTGGACGTCCAGGTTGCCGACGCCGGAGGACCAGTAGTCGGCCGAGCCGCCGTCCTTGGAGGGCTTGTCCATGTAACGGAGCGGGGTGCCGTCACCGTTGATGTTGATCAGCTCGCCGATCAGGTAGTCGCCCTTGTCGGCGGCGATGTTCGCGGTGAACTCGACCATGGTGCCGAAGATGTCCGAGGTGGCCTCGTTCAGGCCGCCGGACTCGCCCGCGTAGTTGAGGCCCGCGGTGTTGGAGGTGACGCCGTGGGTCATCTCGTGGCCGGCCACGTCCAGCTCGGTGAGCGGGTGGGTGTTGGAGGCGCCGTCGCCGTAGGTCATGCAGAAGCAGCCGTCGTCCCAGAACGCGTTGACGTAGTTGCGGCCGTAGTGCACGCGGCTGTAGGCGCCGACGCCGTCGTTGCGGATGCCGAGGCGGCCGAACGAGTTCTTGTAGTAGTCCCAGGTGGCCGCGGCGCCGAACTGGGCGTCCACGGCGGCGGACTGGGCGCTGGAGACGGTGCCGGTGCCCCAGACGTTGTCCGCGTCGGTCAGCAGGGTGCCGTTGCCCGAGGTCTTGTTGTTGAGCGTGGTGGTGTACATGTTGCCGCGGCTCGGGTCCTTCAGCTGGTACGTCGAGCCGGAGGTGTTGGTGGTCAGGGTGACCGAGCCGACGAAGACGCCCTTGCCCGAGCCGGTGGCCGCGGCGGCCAGGTACTGCTCGTGGGTGGAGAGCACCTCGCCGGTGGCGGCGTCGGTGACCAGCTTCTGCGCGGACGGGATGTCGTTCTCGCGCACGCCCTCGACCACGGTCTCGTAGGCGAGGCGCGGGGTGCCCGAGGTGGCCCAGACGATCAGCTTGGCGGCGGAGGTGCCGGTGACCTGCTTGATCGGGGCCTCGTCCTTGTCCACCGTCAGGCCGACGGTGGCCTGCACGGCGCCCTTGGCCTGCTTGGCGGCGTTGTCGGCCGGGACGGCCGGGGTCAGGCTGGGCAGCGCGATGGCGGCCTCGGTGGCCTTGTCCACGGAGAGGACCTTGCCCTTGGCGCTCAGGTGGGCGACCAGGTCGCCACCGAGCACCGACAGGCCGGCGTAGGTGCGCTCGAAGCGCAGGTGCCGGGCACCGTCGGCGTCCACCACGGCGTCCTTGGCGACCAGGGCCTCGTCCTTGCCCAGGCCGAGGGCCTTGGCGACGGCCGGCGCGTACGACTGGGCCAGCGCCTTGAGCTCGGCGCGCTGGGCGGTGACGGCGCCCTTGCTGCTCGCCGGAACGGGGGCGGCCTGCGCGACGGCGCTGACCTGGATGGCACTGGCGAGGATCACCGAGGCGGAGAGAGCGGCTCCGACAGTCAGCGTGCGCTTCATGTGCGGGTTCCTTCCGAAGTTCAACCGCGTGTGCGCGGTCGCACCTCGCTCCGGGGCGCCGGGGTTGGCGGCCTGTGGGGCGGAACGGGTGCTGACGTGCTGCTCCGTGCGGTCACGCGGCACGGCCGGATGTGGTGGGGCGGCCGTGCCGTACGGGGCTGGCGAGAAGCATGACTAATGCAGGTGCTGAAATGACAGGTCTCAGTCGAGAGTTGGCCAGCACCCGCCAGTTCCGCACGCTCCGTGATGGCCGGATCGACGCCCTGACATGACGGACATGTCGGTCAAATAGGGGCAGCGGTACGGAGTTTCGACCCGAACGGAAGCTGAACGGCCGTCGAAATCCGGCAACTGTCCAGACCAATCCCCGTGTTGCGGACACATTGCGGGTAATCGGGACTCTGGTACGTACCAGAAGTGCCAGTGGCGGGACTTCGCCACCGCGGGCGTCTTGTCGCTTTGACGGTGTACCTGCTAAATGCCGGACGGCCGGCCCCCGGAGAGGGGGCCGGCCGTCGGAGTGCCGTTGAGGGGACGTCAGTTGACGCCCACCGCCGACCAGGCGGCGGCGACGGTCTTGTACTCGGTGCTGCTGGCCCCGTAGAGGGAGGAGGCCGCGCTCAGGGTCGCGGTGCGGGCGCCCTTGTAGTTGGTGGTGGAGGTCATGTAGGTGGTCAACGCCTTGTACCAGATCGCGGCGGCCTTGGTCCGGCCGATGCCGACGATGGTGGAGCCGTTGGAGGTCGGGCTGTTGTAGCTGACGCCGTTGATCACCTTGGCGCCGCTGCCCTCGGCCAGCAGGAAGAAGAAGTGGTTGGCGACGCCCGAGGAGTAGTGGACGTCGATCGAGCCGATGCCCGAGTACCAGGTGTCCTTGGACTTGCCGTCCTGGGAGGGCTTGTCCATGTAGCGCAGCGGCTTGCCGTTGCCGAAGATGTTGATCTTCTCGCCGATCAGGTAGTCACCCGGGTCGACGGACAGGCCGGCGGACCACTCGACCATGGTGCCGAAGATGTCCGAGGTGGCCTCGTTCAGGCCGCCGGACTCGCCGGAGTAGACCAGGCCGGCCGTGTTGGAGGTGACGCCGTGGGTCATCTCGTGGCCGGAGACGTCGAGCGCGGTCAGCGGGTTGGTGTTGCCGGTGCCGTCGCCGTAGGTCATGCAGAAGCAGCTGTCGCTCCAGAACGCGTTGACGTACGCGTTGCCGTAGTGCACCCGGCTCAGCGCGCCGACGCCGTCGTTGCGGATGCCGAGGCGGTTGAAGCTGTTCTTGTAGTAGTCCCAGGTGGCCACCGCGCCGTACTGGGCGTCCACGGCGGCGGACTGCGCGTTGGAGGCCGAGCCGGTGCCCCAGACGTTGTCGGCGTCGGTGAACAGGGTGCCGTTGCCCGAGGTGCCGCCGGCCAGGCCGGAGGTCCGGGTGTTGCCCCGGGTCGGGTCCTTCAACTCGTAGGTGGAGCCGGTGTAGTTGGTGGTCAGGGTGACCGAGCCGACGTGCACGCCCTTGCCCGAGCCGGTGGCGGCGGCCGCCACGTACTGCTCGTGGGTGGAGAGCACCTCGCCGGTGGCGGCGTCGGTGATCAGCAGCTGGGCGGAGGGGATGCCGCCCTCGCGCACGCCCTCGACCACGGTCTCGTAGGCGAGGCGCGGGGCACCGGAGACGGCCCAGACCGTCAGCTTGGCGGCGGAGGTGCCGGTGACCGACTTCAGCGGGGCCTCGTCCGCGTCGATGGTCTGGCCGACGGTGGCCTGCACGGCGCCCTTGGCCTGCTTGGCGGCGCTGTCGGCCGCGACGGCCGGGGTCAGGCTGGGCAGCGCGATGGCCGATTCGGTGGCCTTGTCCACGGAGACGACCTTGCCCTTGGCGCTCAGGTGGGCGACCAGGTCACCGCCGTGCACGGCGAGGCCGGCGTAGGTCCGGTCGAAGCGCAGGTGCTTGCTGCCGTCGGCCTCCAGCACGGCGTCCTTGGCGACCAGCGCCTCCGAGGAGCCGAGGCCCAGCGCCTTGGCCACCACGGGGGCGTACGACTGGGCCAGTGCCTTGAGTTCGGCGCGCTGGAGGGTCGAACCCTTGCTGCTCACGGAGACCGGCGCGGCCTGGGCGACGGCGCTGACCTGGATGGCACTGGCGAGGATCGCGGTGGCGGAGAGAGCGGCGCCGACCGTCAGCATTCGCTTCACGTACGGGTTCCTTCCGTGGGGGCCGACCGCGGTCGCGGTCGCGGGCGGCACCGGCCATGAGGGTGGGGTGGCGGTGCCGTACGGGATGGCCAGAAGCATGACAATCCATCAGGTGAAATGACAGGTCTTCGCCGGGTATTGGCCGGGTCCCGCCAGTGCGCCCCCGCCGTGCGGTGGCCGGATCGCTGCGCCGGGCACAAGGGGCATAGCGGGACGGAACCTCCGTGCTCGCGGGCAGAGCCGCGACGCGGCCCGCCACCGGGCCGTGAGAATCGGCAACTCCCGTTCCCCTGCCGGTAGTTGCTCACCGTAGCGATCGGCTGCACGCTCGGTGGCGATCCGGCGGCCCCGCTGGCGGGACCCCGCCAGGTGTGACCCTTGTCCACCATCGTGGACAGCCGCTACCCAAGGGCCGACTCGCGGGTACGGTGGGGCGATGCCCAAGCCGCTAGCTCTCGACTTCGACCCGATCGCCCGCGCCGAGGCGCACTGGACCGACCGGTGGGGCGGTGCGCCCGCGATGCCGGCGATCACCTCGGTGATGCGGGCCCACCAGATCCTGCTCGGCCGGGTGGACGCGGTGGTCAAGCCGTACGGGCTGACCTTCGCCCGGTACGAGGCACTGGTGCTGCTGACCTTCAGCCGGACCGGCGAACTCTCGCTCTCCAAGATCGGCGAGCGGCTGATGGTCCATCCGACCAGCGTGACCAACACCGTGGACCGGCTGGAGCGGGCCGGCCTGGTGGCCCGCCGCCCCAATCCGCTGGACGGCCGCGGCGTGCTGGCCTCGATCACCGACCGGGGCCGCGAGGTGGTCGAGCAGGCCACCCGGGAGCTGATGGCGATGGACTTCGGCCTGGAGGGCTACAGCGAGGAGCAGTGCCGGAAGATCTTCGAGGTGCTGCTCCCGCTGCGGGTCGCGGCCGGCGACTTCCAGGGCTGAGCGCCCGGGCCGACCCCCGCGGATCGGTGCCCGTGAGGGCGGCTACCCTCGATGCCATGAAGCAGAGTGTGCTGACCCGCTACCGGGCCCTGGCCTACGTCACCGGCGTCCTCCTGATCCTGCTGACCCTCGGCATGGTCGGGAAGTACGCGCTGGACAGCTCCGCCGCGGCCTCGTTCACCTCGGTGGTCAGCATCGCGCACGGGTGGCTCTACGTGGTCTACCTGGTGTTCGCCTTCGACCTGGGCTCCAAGGCCAAGTGGCCGATGGGCAAGCTGGCCTGGGTGCTGCTGGCCGGGACCATCCCGACCGCCGCCTTCTTCGTCGAGCGCAAGGTCTCGCGCGAGATCGCCCCGCTGATCGTGACCGAGCAGCCCGCGCAGGCCTGACCCGACACAGCCCGGCCCCGCTCATCGGCAGCCATCGACATTTACTAGGACGTCCGAGTAAATTGTCGGGACAAGCCGAAGCTGTGCCCTGCCCCACAAGGGCGGCGGCCGTGAGTTGAGTGGAGTCCTGACGTGGACGCCGAGGACATCGAGGCAGGCCGGCAGCGCTGGCAGCAGCGCTACGACAAGGCCCGGAAGCGGGACGCGGACTTCACCACGCTCAGCGGTGACCAGGTCGAGCCGGTCTACGGCCCGGCCCCCGGCCAGCCCGTGGAGGGCTTCGAGCGGATCGGCTGGCCGGGCGAGTACCCGTTCACCCGTGGCCTGCACGCCACCGGCTACCGCGGCCGCACCTGGACGATCCGTCAGTTCGCCGGCTTCGGGAACGCGCAGCAGACCAACGAGCGCTACCGGATGATCCTGGAGGCCGGCGGCGGCGGGCTCTCGGTCGCCTTCGACATGCCGACCCTGATGGGCTACGACTCCGACGACGCCAAGTCACTCGGCGAGGTCGGCCACTGCGGCGTGGCGATCGACTCGGCCGCCGACATGGAGGTGCTGTTCGACGGCATCCCGCTCGGCGACGTCACCACCTCGATGACCATCAGCGGCCCGGCCGTGCCGGTCTTCTGCATGTACCTGGTGGCGGCCGAGCGCCAGGGCGTCGACCCCTCGGTGCTCAACGGCACGCTGCAGACCGACATCTTCAAGGAGTACATCGCCCAGAAGGAGTGGCTCTTCGCCCCCGAGCCGCACCTGCGCCTGATCGGCGACCTGATGGAGTACTGCGCCACCGGCATCCCGGCCTACAAGCCGCTCTCGGTCTCCGGCTACCACATCCGCGAGGCCGGGGCGACGGCCGCGCAGGAGCTCGCCTACACCCTGGCCGACGGCTTCGGCTACGTCGAGCTCGGCCTCTCCCGGGGCCTGGACGTGGACGTCTTCGCCCCCGGCCTGTCGTTCTTCTTCGACGCGCACCTGGACTTCTTCGAGGAGATCGCCAAGTTCCGCGCCGCGCGCCGGATCTGGGCCCGGTGGATGCGCGACCGCTACGGCGCGAAGACCGAGAAGGCGCAGTGGCTGCGCTTCCACACCCAGACGGCGGGCGTCTCGCTGACCGCCCAGCAGCCGTACAACAACGTGGTGCGCACCGCCGTCGAGGCGCTCTCCGCCGTGCTCGGCGGCACCCAGTCGCTGCACACCAACGCGCTGGACGAGACGCTGGCGCTGCCCAGCGAGCAGGCCGCCGAGATCGCGCTGCGCACCCAGCAGGTGCTGATGGAGGAGACCGGCGTCGCCAACGTGGCCGACCCGCTGGGCGGTTCCTGGTACGTCGAGGCGCTGACCGACCGGATCGAGGCGCAGGCGGAGGAGATCTTCCAGCGCATCCTGGACAAGGGGACGGCCGACCACCCGATCGGGCCGATCACCTCCGGCATCCTGCGCGGCATCGAGGACGGCTGGTTCACCGGCGAGATCGCCGAGGCCGCCTTCCAGTACCAGCAGTCGCTGGAGAAGGGCGACAAGCGCGTGGTCGGCGTCAACTGCCACCCGCGCAGCGTCACTCCCGAACTGGAGATCCTCCGGGTCAGCCACGAGGTCGAGCGCGAGCAGGTCCGGGTGCTCGGCGCCCGCAAGGACGCGCGTGACGAGGTCGCGGTGCGGGCCGGGCTGGACGCCATGCTGGCGGCCGCCCGTTCCGGGGAGAACATGATCCCGCCGATGCTCGACGCGATCCGGGCCGAGGCCACCCTGGGCGAGATCTGCAACGCGCTGCGCGGCGAGTGGGGCATCTACCAGGAGACCGCACGGTTCTGACGGACCCTCATCCGGGCCCCCGGCGGCCGAGGCGCACGCGGAAGAGCGCGCCGCCGCCGGGGGCCCGCTCCGCGTCCAGCTCCAGGCCGTGGGCCCGGGCGATCTGCCGGGCCATCGCCAGGCCGAGGCCCGAGCCGGGCAGGGCGCGGGCGGACGGGGCCCGGTAGAAGCGGTCGAAGACGTGCGGGAGGTCCTCCGGGGAGATCCCCGGGCCGTGGTCCCGCACCGTCAACTCCCGCTCGGTGAGCGTCACTTCGACCGGTCCGCCGGGCGGGCTGAACTTGGCCGCGTTGTCCAGCAGGTTCCCCGCCAGCCGCACCAGCCGGGCCGGGACGCCCGGGATCGTCACGTCGGCGGCCAGGGCGGCCTCGAAGCGCACCGCGGGCCAGTGGCCCCGGGCGGTCTCCACGCAGTGCGCCACCAGCAGGTCGAGGCGGACGGTCTCCACCAGGGCCTGCGGTTCCTCGTCCCTGGCCAGCTCGATCAGGTCGTTCACCAGCCCGGTCACCTCCCGCAGCTGCCGCTGCAGCCCGGCGGCCGCCCGCTCCCGCTGCTCGGGCGTCAACCGCTCGACCCGGCCCAGCAGTTCGGCGTTGGTGCGCAGTGCCGTGAGCGGGGTGCGCAGCTCGTGCGAGGCGTCCGCGACCAGCCGCCGCCGGGCCGTCACCGACTGCTCCAACTCGCCCAGCATGGTGTTGAACGCCCGGGCCAGCCGGGTGACTTCGTCCTCGCCGCGGCCCTCGGGCAGCTCGATCCGGACGGTGGCGTCCCGGGTGGCGGCGATCCGCTCGGCGGTCGAGGTCAGCCGGGCCACCGGGGCCAGCCCGGTCCGGGCCACCGCGTAGCCGAGCCCGCCGGCCAGCAGCACCCCGGCCCCGGCCACCGCCGCGAGCAGCTCCCCGGCCTGGCGCACGCCCTGCTCCACCGTGTCGGAGCGCAGCGCCACCTGGACGGCCCGGCCCGGCTCGGCCTCGTAGGGCGTGGTGAGCATCCGCGCCGGGTGCCCGTCCACGGTGACGGCGGTGAAGTACGCCGCCCGCCGCCCCGCCGCCACCTGCCGGGTCGCCCCGGTGACCGGCAGCAGCCAGGGCGCCGACGGGTCCCGGCCCGGGTCGGCCGGGACGATCTGGGTGCAGGGCGGGGCGGCCAGGTAGCCGCACTCGCCGTGCAGCACCTGCGGGGGCTGCCCGCGCTGCTGCTGCTTCACCAGGGTGGCGTGCTGGGTGAGCGTCAGGTCCAGTTGGTGCACCAGCTCGTAGCGGATCACCACGAAGGCGGCGGCGCACACGCCCAGCGCGACCAGGGCCACCGCCGCCGAGGTGGCCAGCGCCAGCCGGGTGCGCAGCGGGCGGCGGCTGCGCCAGCGGGCGTGCTCGCTCATGCGTCACCGAGGCGGTAGCCGACCCCGTGGACGGTGTGTACGAGTCTCGGCTCGCCGCCTGCCTCCAGCTTCCGGCGCAGGTAACCGACGTACACCGCCAGGGAGTTGGAATCCGGCCCGAAGTCCGCGCCCCAGACCCGCTCCATCACCAGCTCGCGCGGCAGGGCCTGGCCCGGGTGGAGCAGCAGCAGCTCCAGCAGGGCCGACTCGGTGCGGGTGAACTCCAGCGGCCGCCCCCCGCGCCGGCCGGTCCGGCTCACCGGATCCAGTGCCAGGTCGCCGTGGGTCAGCGCCCCGTCCGTCGCCTCCGGGGCGGCCCGGCGCAGCAGCGCGCGCAGCCGGGCGGTCAGCTCGTCGAGCGCGAAGGGCTTGGCCAGGTAGTCGTCGGCGCCCGCGTCCAGCCCGTCCACCCGGTCGCTGACCGAGTCCTTCGCGGTGAGCACCAGGATCGGCGTCCGGTCGCCGAGGGCGCGCAGCCGCCGGCAGACCGCCAGGCCGTCCAGCCCGGGCATCATCACGTCCAGCACCAGCGCGTCCGGCTCCCAGCCGCCCAGCTCGGCGAGGGCGGCCAGGCCGTCCGGTGCGCCCCGGGTGGTGTACCCGGCCACCGCGAGACCGTCCTCGACGGCGGCCCGCACCTCCGGGTCGTCGTCCACCACCAGGATCCTCGGGCTGCTGCTCATGGGGACAAGCATGGCAAACCGGGCTATTAGAACTCTCTTACGACGCCCCGTCAGGCTCCTCGGCCATGACAGAACAGAGCTTGTCGGTGGTGATCGGAGCGGGCGGCACGGGTGGCCACATCTACCCGGGCCTGGCGCTCGCCGAGGCGCTGCGCCGGGCCAGGCCGGAGGCGGAGATCTCCTTCGTCGGCACCGAGCGCGGACTGGAGACCACCCTGATCCCCGCCGCCGGGTACCGGCTGCACACGGTGGACATGATCCCCTTCGACGCCTCGCTCGGACTGCGCCGCTACCTGCTCCCGGCCGCTCTGCTGCGCTCCGGCGCGCAGTGCCGGGAGATCCTGCGCGCCCAGGGCGCGCAGATCGCGGTGGGCATGGGCGGCTACCCGAGTGCGCCGGTGATCCTCGGGGCCCGGATGGCCGGACTGCCCAGCGTGGTGCACGAGTCCAACGCCGTGCCCGGCCGGGCCAACCGCTTCGCCGCCCGGCTCACCCCGCACCTGGCCCTGGCCTTCGACCGCACCCGGGCCCACCTGCCGGCCGGGGTGGAGGCGGAGACCGTGGGCATGCCGATGGTCTCCGCGGTGGCCGGGATGGACCGGGCCGCGCTCCGACCGGAGGCGCGGGCCCGGCTCGGCGTGCCGCCCGGTGCCCGGTTGGTGGTCTTCAACGGCGGCAGCCTCGGCGCGGCCCGGCTCACCGAGGCGGCGCTCGGCCTGGCCGAGCTCTGGCGCGGCCGGGACGACGTCCGACTGCTCGTCAAGACCGGCCCGGCGGCGCTGGCCCGGGCCCGTTCGAGCCTGGCGGGGAACCCGGTCGCGGAGGCCGTCCCGTACCTGGACCGGATGGACCTCGCCTACGCCGCCGCCGACCTGGTGGTCTGCCGGGCCGGCTCGGCCACCGTGGCGGAGCTGGCCGGCACCGGCGTCCCGGCCGTGCTGGTGCCCTACCCGCACGCTCCGCACGACCACCAGACCCACAACGCCCGGGTGCTCACCGACGCCGGGGCCGGCCTGCTGCTGCCCGACGCCGAGTGCACCGCCGGGCGGCTGGCCGAGCTGGCCGGCCCGCTGCTGGCCGATCCGGCCCGGCTGGCCGCGATGGGCCGGGCCGCCGACCCGGGGACGCACGCCGAGGCGGCGGACCTGCTGGCGGCCAAGGTGCTGCGGACCGTCCGCGGACACCACCGAGACCTGAGGAGGGTCGCATGAACGACTGGACGGACCGGACGGACTGGACCGGACGGCGCGTGCTGGTCACCGGCGCGGAGGGCTTCATCGGCTCGACGCTGGTCGACCTGCTGGTGGCGCGCGGTGCGTCGGTGCGGGCGCTGGTGCACTACAAGCCGTACGCCGAACGCGGCTACCTGGCGCGCTACCTGAGCGGTGGTCAGGTGGAGATGCTCGCCGGGGACGTCCGCGACCCGGGGCGGGTGCAGGACGCGGTGGCGGGCTGCGACACCGTCTTCCACCTGGCCGCGCTGATCGGCATCCCGTACAGCTACCAGGCGCCCGAGGCGTACGTGCAGACCAACGTGGTCGGCACCCAGAACGTCGCGGCGGCCTGCCTGCGGCACGGGGCCCGGCTGGTGCACACCTCCACCAGCGAGGTGTACGGCACGGCGCGGACGGTGCCGATCACCGAGGAGCACCCGCTGCAGCCGCAGTCGCCGTACTCCGCCTCGAAGATCGGCGCCGACATGGCGGCGCTCGCGCACTGGCACTCCTTCGAGCTGCCGGTGGTGGTGGTCCGGCCGTTCAACACCTACGGTCCGCGGCAGTCCGCCCGGGCGGTGATCCCCACCATCCTGGCCCAGCTCCACTCCGGTGCCCGGCAGATCAGGCTCGGCTCGACCACCCCGACCCGGGACTTCACCTTCGCCACCGACACCGCGGAGGGCTTCCTGGCGGCGGCGCGGTCCGAGGCGGCGCTGGGCCGGGTGCTCAACCTCGGCACCGGTCGGGAGATCTCCATCGGCGACCTCGCCCACCGGCTGATCGCCGCCTCGGGCCGCGAGGCCGAGGTGGTCACCGATCCGGGCCGGCTGCGGCCGGGCGGCAGCGAGGTCGAGCGGCTGCTCTCCGACAACCGCCTGGCCCGCGAACTCACCGGCTGGCAGCCCCGGGTGACCCTCGACCAAGGCCTGCGGGAGACCTCCGCCTGGGTCGCCGCCCACCTCGACGCCTTCGCCCCGGGCCGCTACCAGGTCTGACCCGCCGCAGGGCCGAGCCGTTTCCGGGCCGAGCCGCCGTCACGTCCGAGCCGCCGTCAGCAGGGCGGCCGCCGGGGCGCGGTCGCTCAGCCCAGCCGGGAGTCCAGCGCGCGCTGCCCGCGCCGGATCCACCGCAGCGGCCAGCGCGCAAGCACGTAGAGGCAGGCGGCCCAGCCGAGGGCGTGCACCGCCCAGACGCCGGCCATCGTCGGCCCGCCCCAGGCCTGGTGGTAGTCGGTGTCCCCGTACCAGAGCGGGTAGCCGAAGTTCCGCACGGTGTTGAAGACCGCGTAGGCGACCAGGACCAGGGCCGTCAGGTCCAGCGGCAGCCCGAGCACGCTCCGCGCCAGGGGCCGGCCGGCTCCCCGCCCGGCCCGGGCGGTCCGGAGCAGCCCGGTGGGCAGTGCGAGGCCGGCCCGGAGGGCGTCGGTGGCGAGGTGGCGGGGGTGGGCGAGGGTCGTGGACGGCATCGTGGGCACCTTCTCGGTCGGTCCGGCTGACGGGCCCCACCCTGCCCGGCGCCCACCTGACCCGTCGTCATACCGGGGAGCCGACCGCGGGGTCGTACCACGGTATGACCGGCGGCCCGGGGCGCTGCGGGCGTCCTCGGCGCCGCCGCCTCAGCCGCCCAGCAGGCCCGGGAGGGGGTTGAGGAGCAGGGTGGTGAAGCGGTGCACCCAGTCCGGGGTGACGGGTTCGCCGCTGACCAGCATGCGGTGTTCGACGGTGCCGGCGATGGTGTCGAAGATGATGGCGATCTCCTCGCAGGCGGTGGCCTCGTCCAGGTCCGGTCCGAGTTCGCCGCGGCGCTGGGCGTTGAGCCGGCCCTGCTGGACCAGGTGCTTCTGCGGGTCGACGATCCGCTCGCGGATGCGCCGCCGCAGCAGCGGGTCGCGGGTGCCCTCGGCGAACAGGGCGAGCAGGGCGGCCTGGGTCTCGGGGCGGGCGAGGAGCTCGGCGAAGCGGAAGACCACCGCCTCGATGTCGGCCCGCAGGCTGCCGAGGTCGGCGACCTCCAGGTCGTCGAAGAGGCTGGCGACGGCGTCGACCACCAGTTCGTTCTTGGAGGGCCAGCGCCGGTAGAGGGTGGTCTTGGCGACGCCGGCCCGGGCCGCCACGTGGCCCATGGTGAGCCCGCCCCAGCCGAGCTCGGCGAGGGCGGCCCTGGTCGCGTCGAGGATGGCGGTGTCGGCGGCGGCGCTGCGCGGCCGCCCCTTGCCGCGCGGGTGCGCGGGAGCGGGGGCGAGGGCCGGAGCGTTGTCCGCGGTGAGGGCCGCGTCCGGTTCCGGGGCGGGCTGCCGGGTGGTGGGGGCCACCGAGCCTCCTACGGTTTACCTGCAAGTAACTTGGCCTGCATACGGTAGCGACAGACTGGCCGGAGCGGCATCCGCAGGCCGGGGGAAAGTGGGGCAGCTCACGTCCCCACCGGCCCGGAAGGGCTTGCGGCACCGGCCCGGTGAGCAGATACGCTACGACTCGTAGCGAATAGAGCGACAACCACGCGTCCGGCCCAGGGATCGGGCGGACGCGGGGCGCGGGTGGGGATCCGCGCCAGCCCTCCTTCGACTACGCCGGGAGGCGACTCCCGCCGACGCCGGGGGGACCGCCCGGCGGTGCCGGGCGACCGGCAGTTCCACCGGGCCTTTTCCCGGCGGTTGGCACACGTCGGGGGCGCGGACGGGGGAGGATGGTGCCATGCAGTCACCGAATTCGCGTCTCAACAGCTCCGCCCTGCGTGGTGCGGTCGACCTCGCCGCAGTGAAGGCGGCCGGTGAGGCCGCCCAGAAGGCCGAGCAGGTCCGGGCCGAGCGGGCCCGCCAAGCGGCGGCCGGGGGTGCGGACGACTCCGCCTCCGCCGCCTACCCGCTGGTCATCGACGTCAGCGAGGACACCTTCGAGGCCGAGGTGGTGCAGCGCTCCGCCGAGGTCCCGGTGGTGGTGGACTTCTGGGCCGAGTGGTGCGGGCCGTGCAAGCAGCTCAGCCCGATCCTGGAGCGCCTGGCCGAGGAGTACGCCGGCCGGATCGTGCTCGCCAAGATCGACGTCGACGCCAACCAGCTGATCGCCCAGCAGTTCGGCATCCAGGGCATCCCGGCCGTGATGGCCGTGGTGGCGGGCCAGTTGGTGCCGCTCTTCCAGGGCGCCGAGAACGAGGCCAACGTCCGCAAGGTTCTGGACCAGCTGATCGCCGTCGCCGAGCAGCGCTTCGGCATCGTCGGCGGCGCGGTCTCCGCGGACGGCGCCCCCGTCGCGCCGGTCCGCCCGGAGGACCCGGCGCTGTCCGCCGCGCACGACGCGCTGGACCGCGGTGATCTGGGCGGCGCGATCCAGGCGTACAAGAACGTGCTGACCGACCAGCCGGGGAACACCGAGGCCAAGCTCGGCCTGGCACAGGCCGAACTCCTGCACCGGGTCGAGAAGTTGGACCCGCAGGTGGTCCGCACGGCGGCCGCCGCCGGCCCCAAGGACGTGGCGGCCCAGCTGGACGCGGCCGACCTGGACCTGGTCGGCGGTCACGTCGAGGACGCCTTCGGGCGTCTGGTGGACACCGTGGGCCGCACCTTCGGCGAGGACCGGGACACCGCCCGGCTCCGGCTGCTGGAGCTGTTCGAGGTGATCGGCGCCGAGGACGAGAGGGTCGTCAGGGCGCGTACCGCGCTGGCCCGGGTGCTGTTCTGAGCACGACCCTGGCACGGCGTGTGACCTGCGGTGCCGTGGGAGATTTGGCGACATTGCGCAGGAATCCACAGGCGTTTATCAAATCTTGACCACACCCCCCACTCGTCACCTCCGGTGACGATGGGGGGTGTTTCGTCCCTGTTTCCACTGGATGAAGCCCCCGGTCGGGCGGGCTGGTGTCACTGTCCGTGATGGTGCCTTGGATTCCATGATCAACGGGTGCTGATGTTGGATTACCCGTCAGTAACGCACCTCTTGTACTTCGCCTGGGATTCAAGCACGATCGGCGACGCCCGGTCCTCTCTCCAGAGGTCCCCGCCGGGCCGCCGCCGGTCCCCGCCGGCGGTCGGAGGGCAGGGGGGTATCCGCAGATCCCACACGCGGTTCCTGTCCTTCTTCGGCTGCACATCCGTGCGGTCGTTGGTTGTCGCCGCTACCGAGGACGCAGCTCTCTCCCATCCCAGGTCGGCGCCGGGCACGGGTGGCCCGGCACGGCCAGGAGATGTGCGTCCCAGAAGGAGGACACGCATGTCCCAGACTTTCGGCAAGACCCGCTGGAAGCGCTTCGCGCTCGTGATGGTCCCCAGCATCGCGGCCACCGCCGCGATCGGCGTGGGCATCGCCAACAGTGCCCTCGCGGCCTCGTTCGCCGTCTCCGGGCAGCGCTTCAAGGTCACCGTCGACGAGCTGAACGGTGAGAAGTTCGCCCAGTTCGGTTCCTTCGACGCCGAGGTCAACGGCAAGGTCCACCCGGTCGCCATCTCGGCGTTCGACAAGGCCCGCCTCAAGAACATGTGCCAGTCGGTGGTCACCACCCCGAGCCTGCTCGGTCTGAAGCTGCCCGAGGTCACCATGCGCCTCGAGGCCGGCAACAGCGACGACGTGAACCGTCAGGTCGAGGCCGAGAACCTGCTGATCGACCTGGACAGCCTGCGTGGTGACGCGGAGTTCGGGAACATCAACATCGGCCAGGACGCCTCCACCCTCGACGGCACCGCCACCAAGGACTGGAAGAGCGCGCTCGGCACCGGCAAGCCGGCCGGCGCGATCGGCTTCTCGCAGGCCGCCAAGACCGCCAAGCTCACCAACGTGAAGCAGACCGCCTACGCCACCTCGGCCGGCACCTTCAAGCTTCGCGGCCTGTCGCTCGACCTGTTCCTGGGCAGCAACGGCAAGGGCAAGGAGTGCTTCTACGAGGAGCCGAAGACCGGTTCCGTGCTCGACCCGAACGCGGCCGCGCAGTAGTCGGACGGACCGTCGCACGACGGTCCACCAGGCCGGGGCCGGCCTTCGCCGACCCCGGCCGCACCATCTCGCTCTTCCACCTCGTAGATCCCGTCGAGGAGTTGCATCGTGTCCAGCGCAACTGCCCAGTCCTGGCCGGAGGCCGGGAGCCCGTTCAACCGTGCACGGACCGGGTTCCGCAACTGGCGCCGCTCCAGGCCCTTCTGGGGCGGTCTGCTGGCCATGATCGCCGGTGTGCCGATCCTGTACCTGCCGTACCACAGCCTCAACCTCAACGGGATGACGGTGCAGATGGCCACCACGGCCGGCGCCGGCTCGCTGGTCATCGGCCTGCTGATGATCGCGCTCGGCCTCACCGGCTGGTTCCAGCCGGTCGTCCGGGTCTTCGCCGGGGTCGCCACCACCATCCTCGCGCTGGTCTCCATCCCGATGTCCAACCTGGGCGGCTTCGGGCTCGGCCTGATCCTCGGCCTGGTGGCCGGCGGCCTGCTGGTCTCCTGGGCGCCGAACGAGGCCGAACCGCCGGTGATCGGCGCCGAGTTCACGGAGTACCCGGCCGACGGGCAGCAGGTCGCGCAGTTCCAGGCCGCTCCCGAGCAGGCCGCTCCCGGGCAGACCGACCAGACCGACCAGGCCGCGCAGACCGAGGCGCTCCCCGTCCAGCGCACCGCCGAGGAGCAGCCGGCGCAGCCCGAGCAGGGGGAGCAGCGGTGACCGACGCAGTCGAGCCGGGCGCGGCCACGGTGCCCGGCCCCCGGCACGCCGCGCCGCGCCGCACCGGGCGGCTGCGGGGCCGCGCGTTCGCGCTGGCCGCGGTGCCGACCGCGCTGCTGATGGGCGCGATCCCGACCCTGGCGCAGGCCGAGCCGAAGACCTCCTGCGGTGCGGCCACCGCGCCGGACGCCATCCTGGAGGAGACCCCGGTCCCGAAGAGCGAGCTGACCCCGCTCCCCGGCCCGGGTCTGCCCAGCACGGTGCCCTCCGCGCCCGCGAGCCCGTCGGCCCCGTCCACTCCGTCCGCCTCGCCGACCGCGGCGAGCCTCACGGGCGGCGGACGGACCGTCAGCAACGCGGTCGCGCTGGGCGGTTCCGGCACCGCGAAGGTGTCCCAGGCCGGGCTGATCGACGACCTGCTCGGCGTCTTCACGCCGAAGTCGCCGAGCCCGACCCCGACCCCGGCGCAGCCCCCGAAGCCGGCCCAGGCCACGCCGACCCCGGCGACCGGCCCGGGTCAGCCGGCCACGCCGACCCCGACCGCCGGGACGCCGCAGTCGCGCACCGGCACGAGCGCGGCCCCGCAGTCCCCGGCCGCGCAGCCCTCCTCGGCCCCCTCGGCCAAGGCGGCGGCGAGCCCGTCCGCGAAGTCCGCCGAGAAGGCCAAGCCCGGTGCCGCGCCGAGCGGTTCGGCGAGCCCCTCGGCCGACCCCAACTGCGCGGTGGACACCCGTTCGGCGAAGGCGCTGGCGGCTGGCCCCGGGCACGTGGTGCCGGAGCAGAACTGGACGCTGCGCTCCACCCTGCTGGCCCTGCACGGCTCGGTCTTCAACGGCGTCTACGACGTCCGGACGCCGACCGGCACCAAGCGGGTGCTCAAGTTCACCACCGCCTCCGTGGACATCGAGAACCTCGACATGTCGACGATCGAGGTGCCGGGCTACACCTTCCACGTGAAGGGCGGGCCGGGGACCACCTCGACGATGCGCCAGGGCCCGATCACCATGTACGTGGAGAGCCTGTCCGGCCACCTCACCGAGGTGATCGGCCTGCCGATCCCGATCGACCTGGGCGAGATCACCCTCACTCCGGACACCCTGCCGCGCTGGCTCTGGGACATGCTCAGCACCGTCCCGATCCCGCTGGACCTCAAGCTGAAGGACGCCAAGGCCGTGCAGGCCGGGCAGTTCGGCGGCACGCTGAAGATCCCCGGCATGCGGCTCTACAACGACCAGACGCCTTACTAGGACGCGAAGCGAACGGGCCGTCACCTCCGAGGAGGTGACGGCCCGTTCGGCGTTCCCGCAGGGTCAGGAGCGGGTGCCCAGGTGGTGGACCTGGACCATGTTGGTGTTGCCGGGGATGCCGGGCGGGGAGCCGGCGGTGACGATGACGGTGTCGCCCTCGTTCAGCCGGCTCAGGGCGAGCAGCTCCTGGTCGACCTGGGCGACCATCGCGTCGGTGGTGTCCACCTGCTCGGTGACGTACGCCTCGACGCCCCAGCTCAGCGAGAGCTGGGCGCGGGTCGCGGCGTCCGGGGTGAAGGCGATCACCGGGATCGGCGAGCGGTAGCGGGACAGGCGGCGGGCGGTGTCACCGGACTTGGTGAACGCGACCAGCGCCTTGGCGTTGAGGAAGTCGCCCAGCTCGCAGGCGGCGCGGGCGATCGAGCCGCCCTGGGTGCGCGGCTTGCGGCCCGGGTTGAGCGGCTGGAGGCCCTGCGCGAGCAGCTCCTCCTCGGCCGTCTCGGCGATCCGGCTCATGGTCTTGACCGTCTCGACCGGGTACTTGCCGACGCTGGACTCGGCGGAGAGCATGATCGCGTCCGCGCCGTCCAGGATGGCGTTGGCGACGTCCGAGACCTCGGCGCGGGTCGGCCGCGAGGCGTGGATCATCGACTCCATCATCTGGGTGGCGACGATGACCGGCTTGGCGTTGCGGCGGGCCAGGGTGATCAGCTGCTTCTGGACCAGCGGCACCTTCTCCAGCGGGTACTCGACCGCCAGGTCGCCGCGGGCCACCATGATGGCGTCGAAGGCGAGGACGATCTCCTCCATCGCCTCGACCGCCTGCGGCTTCTCGATCTTGGCGATGACCGGCACACGAATGCCGACCTCGTCCATGACCTTGTGCACGTCGTCGATGTCGGCCGCGTTCCGCACGAAGGACAGTGCGACCATGTCGACGCCGAGCTCCAGGGCGAAGCGCAGGTCCTCCTTGTCCTTCTCGGACAGGGCCGGCACGTTGACCGCCGCGCCGGGGAGGTTGATCCCCTTGTTGTTCGAGAGCACGCCGCCCTCGACGACCACGGTCTTCACGCGGGGGCCGTCGACGCTGACGACCTCCAGGGCGATGACGCCGTCGTTGATCAGGACCGGGTCGCCGGGCTTCACGTCGCCGGGCAGGCCCTTGTAGGTGGTGCCGCAGATGTGCTGGTCGCCCGGCACGTCCTCGGTGGTGATGGTGAACTCGTCACCGTTGTCGACCGTGACCGGGCCGTTGGCGAAGGTCGCCAGACGGATCTTCGGGCCCTGGAGGTCGGCGAGGATGCCGATGGTGCGACCGGTGTCCTGGGACACCTGGCGGACCTTGCGGTACCGCTCCTCGTGCTCGGCGTGGGAGCCGTGGCTCATGTTCAGTCGGGCGACGTTCATGCCCGCTTCGACGATGGCCTTCAGCTGTTCGTAGGAGTCCGTGGCGGGACCCAGGGTGCAGACAATTTTCGCTCGGCGCATATCGGTCAGTCTATCCGTTCGTGTTATCGGTGCATTCGGCCCGAAAGCTGAGGAATCGTCAACGAACTGTCCCGAGGGATGGGATGCTGATGGTTCGTCAGGTTTGGTGTACCAGAGCGAAGGACTGCCTGGCGATTTCCAGCTCCTCGTCGGTCGGCACCACCGCCACCGCGACCCGGGAGTACTCGGGCGAGATCACCCGGGCCTCACCGGAGCGGACCGCGTTCAGCTCGGGGTCCACCGCGATGCCGAGCTCCTCCAGCCCGGCGCAGGCGGCCGCCCGGACGGGGGCGGCGTTCTCGCCCACCCCGGCCGTGAAGGCCACCGCGTCCACCCGGCCGAGCACGGCGTAGTAGCCGCCGAGGTACTTGCGCAGCCGGTGCACGTAGGCGTCGAAGGCCAGCTTCGCCTCGGCGTCGCCCTCCTCGGCGCGGCGCATCACCTCGCGCATGTCGTTGTCCCCGCACAGGCCCAGCAGGCCGGAGCGGCGGTTCAGCAGCTCGTCGATCTGATCGATGCTCAGGCCGCCCACCCGGTGCAGGTGGAAGACCACGCCCGGGTCGATGTCACCCGAACGAGTGCCCATCACCAGGCCCTCCAGCGGAGTCAGGCCCATCGAGGTGTCCACGCAGACCCCGCCGGAGACGGCCGAGACCGAGCCGCCGTTGCCCAGGTGCAGCACGATCACGTTGACCTCGGCCGGATCCTTGCCGAGCAGCCGGGCGGTGGCCCGGGAGACGTACTGGTGCGAGGTGCCGTGGAAGCCGTAGCGGCGCACCCGGTGCTCGTCGGCGGTCTTGCGGTCGATCGCGTAGCGGGCCGCGTACTCCGGCATGGTGGCGTGGAAGGCGGTGTCGAAGACCGCGACCTGCGGGAGGTCGGGGCGCAGTGCCCGGGCCACCTCGATGCCGGTGATGTTGGCGGGGTTGTGCAGCGGGGCGACCGGGATCAGCCGGCGGATCTCGGCCAGCACCTCCTCGGTGACCAGGGTCGGCTCGGTGAACCGCAGCCCGCCGTGCACCACCCGGTGGCCGATCGCGGCCAGCTCGGGGGAGTCCAGGCCGAGGCCGTCGGCGGTCAGCTCCTCGGCGACCGCCTTGAGCGCGGCGGCGTGGTCGGCGAACAGCGCCGAGACCTCGCGCTTCTCCCGGCCGTGCGGGGCGTGCACCAGGCGGCCGCCGCTCTCGCCGATCCGCTCGACCAGGCCGGAGGCCAGCCGGGAGCCGTCCACCATGTCGATCAGCTGGTACTTGACCGAGGAGGACCCGGCGTTGAGGACGAGTACCCGGGTGGCTCCGGTCACGAGGCGGCTCCTTGGTTCTGCGCCGGTCCCTGGCCCTGGGCCTGGATGGCGGTGATGGCGACGGTGTTCACGATGTCCTGGACCAGCGCCCCCCGGGACAGGTCGTTGACCGGCTTGCGCAGGCCCTGGAGGACCGGGCCGACGGCCACGGCCCCGGCCGAGCGCTGCACGGCCTTGTAGGTGTTGTTGCCCGTGTTGAGGTCGGGGAAGATCAGCACGGTGGCCCGTCCGGCGACCTCGGAGCCGGGCAGCTTGGTGGCGGCCACGTTCGGGTCGACCGCCGCGTCGTACTGGATCGGGCCCTCGACCAGGATGTCCGGGCGCAGCTCGCGGACCAGCTCGGTGGCCTTGCGGACCTTGTCCACGTCCGCGCCGGAGCCGGAGGTGCCGGTGGAGTAGGAGAGCATCGCGACCCGGGGCTCCACGCCGAACTGGGCCGCGGTGCCGGCCGCCTGGATGGCGATGTCGGCCAGCTGCTGGGCGTCCGGGTCGGGGTTGACCGCGCAGTCGCCGTAGACCAGCACCTTGTCGGCCAGGCACATGAAGAAGACCGAGGAGACGATCGCCGCGCCGGGCGAGGTCTTGATCACCTCGAAGGCCGGGCGGATGGTGGCGGCGGTGGAGTGCACCGCGCCGGAGACCATGCCGTCGGCGATGCCCTCCTGGACCATCAGGGTGCCGAAGTAGGAGACGTCGGTGACCACGTCCAGGGCCAGCTCGACGGTCATGCCCTTGTGGGCGCGCAGCTTGGCGTAGAGCTCGGCGAACTGCTGGCGCAGCGGGCTGGTGGCCGGGTCGACGATCCGCAGCCGGGCGCCGTCGCCCCGGTCCAGGTCTTCGGCGGGCACCGCGATGCCCAGCGCGGCTGCCTTGCGGCGCACCTCGTCCGGCTGGCCCAGCAGGGTGAGGTCGCAGATGTTGCGGCGCAGCAGCACCTCGGCGGCGCGCAGCACCCGCTCCTCGGTGCCCTCGGGGAGCACCACGTGCCGGCGGGCCGACCTGGCCCGCTCCAGCAGCTCGTGCTCGAACATCATCGGGGTGACCCGCTCGGACTTGCCGAGCTCGATCCGCTTGGTCAACTCGGCGGTGTCCACGTGGAGTTCGAAGAGTCCGAGGGCGATCTCGGCCTTCCGCGGGCTGGCCGGGCCGATCCGGCCCTCCAGGTGGGTGAGGGCGGCGGCGGTCAGCCAGCTGCCCTCGGGGACCACGGCCACCGGGGTGCCGGGGGCCAGCCGGCCGGCCAGCGCCATCACGTTCGGCCCGGGGTGCTGACCGAGGGTCAGCAGCACGCCGGCGATCGGCGGGGCGCCCGCCGCGTGCGCGGCCAGCGAGCCGATCACCAGGTCGGCCCGGTCCCCGGGGGTGACCACCAGGGCGCCGTCGGTCAGCGCGTTCAGGAAGGTCGGCAGCATGGCGCCGCCGAAGACGAAGCCGCGGACGTCCCGGGCCAGCCCGGCCGCGTCGCCGAGCAGCACCTCGGCGCCGGTCGCCTCGACCAGCTGGGCCACCGTGGGGGCGGCCAGCGCGGGCTCCTCCGGGAGGACGTAGGACGGGACGGAGAGCTTCTCGGCCAGCACCCGCTGGATCTGCTGCTTGGCGCCGGGGGCCACCCGGTTGGCGATCATCGCCAGCACCGAGCAACCCAGGTCGCGGTAGGCCCGGTGGGCGTTGCGCACCTCGGCGATGACCGCCGTCGGGTCCTCGTCGTGGCCGCCGACCACCGGCAGCACCCAGGCGCCGAACTCGTTGGCGAGGCGGGCGTTGAAGGCCAGCTCGTCCGGGATGTTGGTGTCCGCGAAGTCGGTGCCGAGCACCAGTACGGCCTGGCAGCGGCGCTCCATCGCGTGGAAGCGCTCCACCAGGGTGGAGACCAGCTCGTCCTGCCCCTGGGCGGCCTGCAGGGCCGCGGCCTCCTCGTAGGTGAGGCCGTACATCTCGTTGGTCGGCAGGTCCAGCCGGTACCGGTCGCGCAGCAGCTCCACCACGTGGTCCGACCCGGCCTCGCCGGGCGCGTTCGCGTGGACCAGCGGCCGGAAGACCCCGACCCGGTCCACCTGACGGGTGAGCAGTTCCATGACCCCGAGTTCGACCGCCTGACGGCCGTCCCCCCGGTCGATCCCGGTCACGTACACGCTGCGCGCCACCTGGCAGCTCCGTTTCGGTCGTCCCTCAGTCAGCGGTCACATCGACCATACATTCGCACTGGTGAGGGACGTCCGCATGTGCGCACACCCGTCGGAGGCAAGGGACGAAGGTCACCGGACCGCCGGGCCACAGGGCCCTGACGGCCGGTCAGCCGAGGCCGTCCGCTCCTGCCGCGGCCCGGGTGGCGGCGGCAGGAGCGGTCCGAGGGACGTCGGTGCGCGTCGGGCGCGGTCAGGCCGGGCGGAGCCAGATGGTGGAGAGCGGGGGAAGGACCAGTTCCGTGCTGCGGGGCTGGCCGTTCCAGGGGGTGGCCTCGGACTTGACGGGGTGGGAGTTGGCGATGCCGCTGCCGCCGTACTGCTCGGCGTCGGTGTTGAGCACCTCTTCCCAGAGCTGCTCGCGGCCGGGGAGCTGGGGCAGGCCGACGCGGTGGCCGTGGCGGACCACGGGGGAGAAGTTGCAGACCGCGACCAGCGGGGTGCCGTCGGCGGCGTGGCGGACGAAGGAGAGCAGGTTGTCCTCGGCCGCGCCGCCGTCCAGCCAGCGGAACCCGTCCGGGGTGGTGTCCTGCTCCCAGAGGGCGGGGGTGGCCAGGTAGGTGTGGTTGAGGTCGGCCACCAGGCGGCGCACGCCGAGGTGGTCCCCGGCGGCCGGCCAGTCCTCGCCGAGCACCCACCACTGCGGGCCGTCCTCGTGGCTCCACTCCGCGCCCTGGGCGAACTCCTGTCCCATGAACAGCAGTTGCTTGCCCGGGTGGGCCCACATGAAGCCCAGGTAGGCCCGGTGGTTGGCCCGCTGCTGCCACCAGTCGCCGGGCATCTTGGAGACCAGGGCGCGCTTGCCGTGCACCACCTCGTCGTGCGAGATCGGCAGCACGTAGTTCTCCGACCAGGCGTACACCAGGGAGAAGGTGATCTCGTCGTGGTGGTGCTTGCGGTGCACCGGCTCCTTGGACATGTAGACCAGGGAGTCGTGCATCCAGCCCATGTTCCACTTCAGGCCGAAGCCCAGGCCGCCGGAGTCGGTGGGCCGGGTGACGCCGTCCCAGGCGGTGGACTCCTCGGCGATGGTGACCACACCGGGGCAGCGCCGGTAGACGGTGGCGTTCATCTCCTGGAGGAAGGCGACGGCGTCCAGGTTCTCCCGGCCGCCGTACTGGTTCGGGGTCCAGGCGCCGCCCTCGCGGGAGTAGTCGAGGTAGAGCATCGAGGCCACCGCGTCCACCCGCAGGCCGTCGACGTGGAACTCCTCGCACCAGTAGACCGCGTTGGCCACCAGGAAGTTGCGCACCTCGGTGCGGGCGTAGTCGAACTCCAGGGTGCCCCAGTCCGGGTGCTCGGCGCGCAGCGGGTCGGCCGGCTCGTAGAGCGGCTCGCCGTCGAAGCGGGCCAGCGCGAAGGCGTCCTTGGGGAAGTGCGCGGGCACCCAGTCGACGATCACGCCGATGCCGTGCCGGTGCAGGGTGTCCACCAGGAAGCGGAAGTCGTCGGGGGAGCCAAGCCGGGAGGTCGGCGCGTAGAAGCCGGTCACCTGGTAGCCCCAGGAGCCCCCGAAGGGGTGCTCCATCACCGGCATGAACTCCACGTGGGTGAAGCCCAGGTCCTTCAGGTAGCCGGGGAGTACGGCGGCCAGCTCGCGGTAGGTGGTCAACTCCGGCCGCCAGGAGGCGAGGTGGAGCTCGTAGACCGACATCGGGGCCCGGTGGTGCACCGTGCGCTCCCGGCGGGCCATCCACTCCCGGTCGTCCCACTCGTACGCCGAGCTGGTCACCACCGAGGCGGTGGCCGGCGGCACCTGGGTGGCCCGGGCCAGCGGGTCGGCCTTCTCCAGCACCTGGCCGTGCCGGGTGTGGATCTCGTACTTGTACGTGGTGCCCTCGGCCAGTCCCGGCACGAAGAGCTCCCAGACCCCGGAGGAGCCCAGCGAGCGCATCGGGTGGCCGGTGCCGTCCCAGTGGTTGAAGTCGCCGATCACCCGCACGCCGGTGGCGTTCGGGGCCCAGACCGCGAAGGCGGTGCCGGCGATCCCGGCCACCGTGCGGACCTGGCTCCCGAGTGCCCGCCAGAGCTGCTCGTGCCGGCCCTCCCGGATCAGGTGCAGGTCCAGCTCGCCCAGGGTGGGCGGCAGCCGGTAGCCGTCCTGCTGCTCCAGCGGCTCGCCGCCGGGGTAGCTCACCCGGAGCGAGTACGCCGGGATCTCCGGAAGGCCCGTCAGCAGGCCGGTGAACAGGCCGCGCTGGAGGTGGGTCAGCTCCACCGGACCCTGCCCGGTGAGCACCACCACGCGTTCGGCGAACGGGCGCAGCACCCGGATCGTCACGCCCTCGGTGGTGAGGTGGGCGCCGAGCAGGGAGTGCGGGTCGTGGTGCTCGCCGGAGAGCAGCCGGTCGATCTCGCCGGGGGGCAGCGGGGCCTCGGGCAGCCGCAGCGCGGTCTCCTGGCGGCGGACGGGCGCTGCGGCGGCTGGCTCGGGCGAGGGCTCCGGTGAGGGCTCCGGGGTGAGTGCCGTCGGCTCCGCCGTGACCGCGACGGGGCGGGGCGGGGCCGGCGGGTGGGTGCGCCCGGGGCGGGGCTTGACGCGGCGGTGGGCCGGATCGCCGGGCCGCTCGGGCAGGAAGGTGGCGGGCACGGGTGTGCTGCGGTCGCGCTTCTGGCCGGGCGGGGTCACGGCGGGGTCCTCCTGCGGGGGGGTCGGGCGGATCGTCGGAACGGGGCGGGGGAGCGGGGAGCGGGGAGCGGGGGCGGCGTCAGACGGTGAGGGCCAGGCGGTTGATGGCGGCCAGCGGGATGGGGAGCCAGCTCGGCCGGTGCCGGGCCTCGTAGACCACCTCGTAGACCGCCTTGTCGATCTCCAGCGCGCGCATCAGCTCCGGCGCCGAGTGCGGGTCCGTCCCGCCGCCGGCGGTGTAGCCCGCGCAGTACGCGGTGCGGTTGCGCCCGGCCCAGGCGGCGGCCAGGTGGGCCAGCTCCGGGTCGGCGGGGGTGCCGGCCAGCAGGTGGGCCGCGGCGTAGTCGAAGGAGCGCAGCATGGCGGCCACGTCGCGCAGCGCCGGCTGCGGGAGCCTGCGCTCGGCCAGCGGCTTCGCGGGCTCGCCCTCGAAGTCCAGCAGGACCCAGCCGTGCGGGGTGCGCATCGCCTGGCCCAGGTGCAGGTCGCCGTGGATGCGCTGGACCGAGAGGCCGTCCAGGTGATCCGCCGTCAGGGCGCGGAAGGCGGCCCGCAGCGCGGTGCGGTACCGGGCCAGGCCGGGCACGGCGGTGACCGCCCGGTCCAGCCGGTCGGCCATCTGGGCGGCCAGCAGGCTGGTCTGGGCGCGGTCCAGTCGGGCCACCGGCATGGAGCGGGCCAGCACCCGGTGGACCTCGGCGGTGGCCCGGCCGAGCCGGTGCGCCTCGATCGCGAAGTTGCCGGGGGAGGGGTCGCCCTTGAGCCGGCCGACCTGGTCCAGGGCCAGCACCCAGCCGTCCTCGGCGTCCGGCAGGTAGCGCTGGAGCAGGCCGAGGGTGGCCGGTTCGGCCCCCTCCATCCGGCTCTCGAACCAGGCGGCCACCCGGGGGATCCGGGTGGAGCCGGCCCGGGAGAGCGCGAGCGAGAGCTCCAGGTCCGGGTTGGTGCCGGGGCTGATCCGGCGGAACAGCTTGAGGATGAACTCGGTGCCGTAGATCACCGAGCTGTTGGACTGCTCGGCGGTGGAGGCCCGGCCGGGCAGGTGGGCGGGCAGGCCCGGGCCCGGGGTGCGGCGGAACGACAGCGCGCCGAACCGGTCACCGGTGGCCAGGTGCTCCAGCAGACGGCCCGTCAGCTCCGGGTCGTGCACCGCGTCGTAGAGCGCGGCGCCGTCGTGCTGGCCGCCGGTCAGCCGCCCGAGCACGGCGGTCGGCGGCAGGCCCAGGGAGTGCTGGGAACGGATCCCGAGCATCAGCTGGTAGATCTCGCCGGGCGAGTCGTCGCCCGCGTACTCGACCCGCAGCAGCAGGTGGAGCAGGGCCGGGTCGCCGACCTGGAGCGGGGTGCCGACCAAGGGCGTGAGCCCGGTGATCGCGCGCCCCTTGCCCGCGTACCAGCGCTGGCCGGGCAGCCAGGCCGCGATCAGCGGCAGGGCGGACTGGACCAGCTCGCTGACCCCGACAGCGGTTCTCCGGACCCCGGTGCTCCGCGCTCCGACCGGGGCGGTGGCCGCTCCGGACGGATCTTGGTGCAGGTGGGCCTGAGAACGGGAGGTTTCGGACATGACTCCCTTTCCCCGGAAGCGGGCCGACTGCCCGACGGGTCTGGCCGGGTCCGTCAGTCTTCCGGATTTCGGCGGCGCGGCGGCGACGGCACGCGAGCCTGGCTCGGGTGTCACGCCATAGTGTGGGTGGCCGTTGGGCTGTTCTCCGTACGCGGTGGTGCAGAGCGGAGCCCGGGGGCGCGAGATCGTGCTTCGCGCCCCCGGGGCCTGTGGCAGGTGAACTGACTGATCGTTACTTCACTGCTTGCGAGGATTGCGCAGCTGGAACCAGTAGAAGCCGTGCCCGGCCAGGGTCAGCAGGTACGGCCACTCGCCGATGGACGGGAAGCGCACACCGCCGATCAGCTCCACCGGGTAGCGTCCCCCGTACCGCCGCAGATCCAACTCGGTCGGCTGCGCGAACCGCGAGAAGTTGTTCACGCACATGACCAGGTCGCCCTCGTGCTCGCGCACGAAGGCCAGGACCGCGGGATTGCTGGAGGGCAGTTCGGTGTAGCTGCCGAGGCCGAACGCCGGATTGAGCTTGCGGATCTCGATCATGCGACGCGTCCAGTGCAGCAGCGAGCTCGAACTGCTCTGCTGCGCCTCGACGTTGGTCACCTGATAGCCGTACACCGGGTCCATGATGGGCGGCAGACTGAGCCTGCCCGGGTCGGCCGAGGAGAAACCCGCGTTGCGGTCCGGGGTCCACTGCATCGGGGTGCGGACGCCGTCCCGGTCGCCGAGCCAGATGTTGTCGCCCATGCCGATCTCGTCCCCGTAGTAGAGGACCGGCGAGCCGGGCAGCGAGAGCAGCAGGGCGGTGAACAGCTCGACCTGGTTGCGGTCGTTCTCCAGCAGCGGGGAGAGCCGGCGGCGGATGCCCACGTTGGCCCGCATCCGCGGGTCCTTGGCGTACTCCGCGTACATGTAGTCGCGCTCCTCGTCGGTGACCATCTCCAGGGTCAGCTCGTCGTGGTTGCGCAGGAAGATCCCCCACTGGCAGTTGCCGGGGATGGTCGGGGTCTTGGCCAGGATCTCCGAGACCGGGTAGCGCGACTCCCGGCGGACCGCCATGAAGATCCGCGGCATCACCGGGAAGTGGAAGGCCATGTGGCACTCGTCGCCGCCGGAGGAGAAGTCCCCGAAGTAGTCGACGACGTCCTCCGGCCACTGGTTGGCCTCGGCCAGCAGCACGGTGTCCGGGTAGTCCGCGTCGATCTCCTTGCGGACCCGGCGCAGGAACTCGTGGGTCTCCGGGAGGTTCTCGCAGTTGGTGCCCTCGCGGGCGAACAGGTACGGCACCGCGTCCAGCCGGAACCCGTCGATCCCGAGGTCCAGCCAGAACCGCAGCCCCGCGATCATCTCCTCCTGGACCCGGGGGTTGTCGTAGTTCAGGTCCGGCTGGTGGGAGAAGAACCGGTGCCAGAAGTACTGCTTGCGCACCGGATCGTAGGTCCAGTTGGAGGTCTCGGTGTCGACGAAGATGATCCGCGCGTCCGGGTACTGCTTGTCGTCGTCGGCCCACATGTAGAAGTCGCCGTACGGCCCGTCCGGGTCGCGGCGGGACTCCTGGAACCACGGGTGCTGGTCGCTGGTGTGGTTCATCACGAAGTCGATGATCACCCGCATGCCGCGCTTGTGCGCCGCGTCCACGAACTCCACGAAGTCGGCCAGGTCGCCGAACTCCGGCAGCACCGACTTGTAGTCGGCCACGTCGTACCCGCCGTCCCTGAGCGGCGAGGCGAAGAACGGCGGCAGCCAGAGGCAGTCCACGCCGAGCCACTGCAGGTAGTCCAGCTTCGAGGTGAGGCCCTTGAGATCGCCCACCCCGTCCCCGTTGCTGTCCTGGAACGAGCGCACCAGGACCTCGTAGAACACCGCCCGCTTGAACCACTCCGGGTCGCGGTCACCCGGCGAGGTCTCGGCGAAGGTGTCGGGCACGGGATCGTTCACTGTCACTGAGGGTTCCTCCGAACCGTGAGGAGGTGGGCCGGCCCGGTGGTGGGGTCGAGCCGGACGTAGTTGTGGCGGTGCCAGGTCCAGGAGGCTCCGGTCAGTTCGTCGTGCACGGCGAGCGGGCCGTCCCAGGGGAGGGTGACGGTGGCTTCCTGGGGGTGGTGGGGATCGAGGTTGACCACGGTGAGGACGTGGTCGGTGAGGCCGTCCTCGGTGGTGGCGGTCTTCGAGTAGGCGATCAGGGCGTCGTTGTCGGTGGGGTGGAAGACCAGGTCGCGCAGCTGCTGGAGGGCGGGGTGACGGCGCCTCAGCCGGTTGAGGGTGGTGATGAGGGGGGCGAGGGTGTCGGTGCGGGACCAGTCGCGCGGGCGCAGCTCGTACTTCTCGGAGCTCGCGTACTCCTCGGAGCCGGGCTTGGCGGGCTGGTTCTCGTAGTGCTCGAAGCCCGCGTAGATCCCCCAGCTCGGGGCGAGGGTGGCGGCGAGGACGGCGCGAAGGGCGAAGGCGGCGGGGCCGCCGTCCTGGAGGTGGCCGGGCAGGATGTCCGGGGTGTTGGCGAAGAAGTTGGGGCGCATGTAGGAGGCGGCGTCACCGGTCAGTTCGGTGAGGTACTCGGTGAGTTCGTCCTTGGTCTCGCGCCAGGTGAAGTAGGTGTAGGACTGGTGGAAGCCGACCTTCCCCAGGGTGTGCATCATCGCCGGGCGGGTGAAGGCCTCGGCCAGGAAGACCACGTCGGGGTCGGTGCGGGCGATGTCGCCGAGCACCTTCTCCCAGAACAGCACCGGCTTGGTGTGCGGGTTGTCGACGCGGAAGATCCGGACGCCGTGGGCCATCCAGTGCCGCAGGACCCGCAGGGTCTCCTTGACCAGGCCGTCGAAGTCCTGGTCGAAGGCGATCGGGTAGATGTCCTGGTACTTCTTCGGCGGGTTCTCGGCGTAGGCGATGGTGCCGTCGGCGCGGTGGCTGAACCACTCGGGGTGCTTGTTGACCCAGGGGTGGTCCGGGGAGCACTGGAGGGCGAAGTCCAGGGCGACCTCGATGCCGAGCGCGTTGGCCTCGGCGACGAAGAAGTCGAAGTCCTCGATGGTGCCGAGGTCGGGGTGGACCGCGTCGTGCCCGCCCTCGGGGGAGCCGATCGCCCAGGGGGAGCCGACGTCGTGCCGACCCGCCGTCAGGGAGTTGTCGGGGCCCTTGCGGTAGGCCCGGCCGATGGGGTGGACGGGCGGCAGGTAGAGCACGTCGAAGCCCATCGCGGCCACCGCCGGGAGCCGTTCGGCGGCGGTGCGGAAGGTGCCGGAGACCGGCGGGTGGTTGCCGTCCGGGTCGACCAGGGCGCCCTCGGAGCGGGGGAAGAACTCGTACCAGGAGCCGTAGAGCGCCCGCTCCCGGTCCACCTGGAGCGGCAACGGCCGGGTGGAGCTGATCAGTTCGCGCAGCGGGTAGCGCTCCAGCAGGGCGGTGACCTCGGGGGCCAGCGCGGCGGCCAGCCGGGAGAGCGGGGAGAGCTCGGTGTCGCGCAGCGCGTCGGCGGCGGCCAGCACGTGCGCCCGGCCCTCCTTCTTGGGCACGCCGGCGGCGGCGCGCTCCAGCAGGGCGGCGCCCTCCTCCAGGACCACCGCGGTGTCGATCCCGGCGGGGAGCTTGATGCCGGCGGTCCGGCGCCAGTGGGCCACCGGGTCGCCCCAGGCCTCCACCAGGTAGGACCAGCGGCCCGGCGCGGTGGGGGTGACGTGGGCGCCCCAGCGGTCGGTGCCCGGGGCGAGTTCCTCCATCGGGGTCCACGGGGCGCTGCGGCCGCGCGGGTCGCGGAGCACCACGTTGGCGTTGACCGCCTCGTGGCCCTCGCGGAAGACGGTGGCGGTCACCTGGAACCGTTCGCCCACCACCGCCTTGGCCGGGCGGCGCCCGGCGTCGATCTGGGGGGAGACGTCCAGGACGGGGATGCGGCCGATCACGGTGGTGCTCTCTGTCGTCTTGCGGGCGGTGGTCTTCCGGGGGGCGGTGGTCTTCTTGGCGGCGGCGGCGGTCTTGGTGGGGGTCTTCGTGGTGGTGGTCGCGGTCTTCGTGGCCGTGGTCTTCGTGGTGGCGCTGGTCTTCGTGGTGGTGGTCCTGCGCGGGGTGGTGCCCTTGCGGGCCGTCCGAGGGGCGGGGAGCTCCGGTTCCGACGGCGGTTCGAGGGCCGCCGCGCCGTGAGTCGGTTGATCCCGCGTGTCACCGTGCATGCCTGACTCCTGCCCGAGGGGGGACTGCGTGGGTGAGAGAGGACCTGCTCCGGAGACCTGCCCGCGCGCGTCCCGGCGCGCGTCGCATCGGGCGCGCTCCCGTGCGACCCAACCCAACCGAGAACGACGGGCAGGTGTACGAGGACACGCCTGATCACGAGCACACAGACCGAATGGGCTAAGGAAATTGAAAGATCGTCGGCAAGGAGGGTTTCCGGACGTGAAGCAGGCAGAGGAGGCGCCACCCGGATCGCACTCCCCGCCGCAGCTCCGACTTTTGTCCATCCTGGCACCCTCGGCAAGACCTACGGATGGGTAAGCGGGTGATTTCGGACGGTATGCAGGGGTGAATCGGCCAGCGGAAACGCGCGCGTTGCGGAGAGTTCACGTGCCCCCGGGGCGGGCGCGGAATTGAATGCGCCCCCGCGCGCCCCCATGCCGCCGAATGCGCCCGTTGCGATCTCATCAATGGGCCGTCCGGGTGCCGAATACGTCAGTTGACGGACCTTCAGCTCGCCCGCCGGGTCTAGGCTGCACGCCGTGAAGGCAATCCGCAGATTCACCGTGCGCACCGTCCTGCCCGAACAACTCCAGCCGCTGCACGAGCTCGCGCTCAACCTCCGCTGGTCCTGGCACCCGGAGACGAGGGAGCTCTTCCGCTCCGTCGATCCGGAGGTCTGGGCCGCGGTCGGTGAGGACCCCGTGCGGCTGCTCGGCGAGGTGCCGGCGGACCGGTTGGCGGCACTGGCCGCCGACCGCCGCTTCCTACGCCGGCTGAACGACCTCGCCGACGAGCTCCGCGACTACCTGACCGGACCGCGCTGGTACCAGTCCGCCCCGGCGGCCGGCGACGGCGCCGGCGCGCTGCCCGCCGCGATCGCGTACTTCTCGCCGGAGTACGGCATCGCCGCCGCGCTCCCGCAGTACTCCGGCGGCCTCGGCATCCTGGCCGGGGACCACCTCAAGGCCGCCAGCGACCTGGGGGTCCCGGTGGTCGGCGTCGGCCTGTTCTACCGGCACGGCTACTTCCGTCAGTCGCTCTCCCGCGAGGGGTGGCAGCAGGAGCGCTACCCCCTGCTCGACCCGGACGAGCTGGCCGTCAGCCTGCTCCGCGGGCCCGACGGCACCCCCTGCCGGGTCGAGCTCGCGCTCCCCGCCGGCCGCAGCCTCACCGCGCAGATCTGGAAGGCCCAGGTCGGCCGGGTGCCGCTGCTGCTGCTCGACTCCGACATCGAGTGCAACAACGCCGCCGAGCGCGAGGTCACCGACCGCCTCTACGGCGGCGGCAGCGAGCACCGGCTGCTGCAGGAGATGCTGCTGGGCATCGGCGGCGTCCGGGCGGTCCGGACGTACTGCCGGCTCACCGGCCACCCGGCGCCCGAGGTGTTCCACACCAACGAGGGCCACGCGGGCTTCCTCGGCGTCGAGCGGATCCGCGAACTGATCAACGGGCCCGAACAGTTGGGCTTCTCCGCGGCCCTGGAGGCGGTCCGCGCCGGGACCCTCTTCACCACCCACACGCCCGTCCCGGCCGGGATCGACCGCTTCGACCGGGAGCTGGTGGCCCGTCACTTCAGCGGCGACGCCGCACTCCCCGGCGTCCCCGTCGAGCAGGTGCTCGCGCTCGGGGTGGAGAGCTGGCTCGGCGGCGACCCCAAGCTCTTCAACATGGCCGCCATGGGCCTGCGGCTGGCCCAGCGGGCCAACGGCGTCTCGACCCTGCACGGCGAGGTCAGCCGGGGCATGTTCAACGGACTCTGGCCGGGATTCGACGCCACCGAGGTGCCGATCACCTCGGTCACCAACGGCGTCCACGCCCCCACCTGGATCGACCCCGCGGTGGTCCGGCTCGGCGCCGGGGAGCTCGGCCAGGAGCGGATCGAGGAGGCGATGGCCACCGGCGAGGCCCGCCGCTGGACCGGCCTGGAGCGGATCGGCAACACCGAGGTCTGGGAGCTGCGCCGCACCCTGCGCACCCAGCTGGTCGAGGAGGCCCGGCTCCGGCTGCGCGCCTCCTGGCGCCAGCGCGGAGCCGGCGACGCCGAGTTGGGCTGGGTCGACTCCGTGCTCGACCCGTCCGTGCTCACCATCGGCTTCGCCCGCCGGGTGCCCTCCTACAAGCGGCTCACCCTGATGCTGCGGGACCAGGAGCGGCTGCGCTCCCTGCTGCTGCACCCGACCACGCCGGTGCAGATCGTGGTGGCGGGCAAGGCCCACCCGGCCGACGAGGGCGGCAAGCGGCTGATCCAGCAGCTGGTGGACTTCGCCGACGACCCGCAGGTGCGGCACCGGATCGTCTTCCTGCCGGACTACGACATGGCGATGGCCCGGCACCTCTACCCGGGCTGCGACGTCTGGCTGAACAACCCGCTCCGCCCGCTGGAGGCCTGCGGCACCTCCGGGATGAAGGCCGCCCTCAACGGCTGCCTCAACCTCTCCATCCTGGACGGTTGGTGGGACGAGTGGTACGACGGCGAGAACGGCTGGGCGATCCCCACCGCCGACGGCGCCTCGGCCACCCTCGACCCGGAGAGCCCGGAGGCCGAGCGGCGGGACGACCTGGAGTCGGCCGCCCTCTACGACCTGATCGAGCACCAGGTCGCGGCCCGGTTCTACGACCGCGGCGCGGACGGGCTGCCGCACCGCTGGATCGCGATGGTCCGGCACACCCTGGTCACCCTCGGGCCCAAGGTGCTGGCCGGCCGGATGGTCCGGGAGTACGTCGAGCGGCTGTACGCCCCGGCCGCCGAGGCCCAGCGCGAGCTGGCCGCCGGCGGGCACCTGGGCGCCCGGGAGCTGGCCGACTGGAAGGCCGCCGTCCGGGAGGCCTGGCCGTCGGTCCGGGTCGAGCACGTGGAGGCCGAGGGTTCGGCCGAGGCGCAGGAGTTGGGGTCCGCCCTGACCGTCCGGGTGCAGGTCGCGCTCGGCACCCTGGACGCCGCCGACGTCGAGGTCCAGGTCGTCTCCGGCCGGGTGGACGAGACCGACGGCATCTCCGACGCCGTCACCCTCGCCCTCAAGCCCACCGGGGGTCCCGACCTCGACGGCCGCCACCGCTACGAGGGCACCCTCGAACTCTCCCGCACCGGCCCGTTCGGCTACACGGTCCGGGTCCTCCCCTCCCACCGCCTGCTCGCCTCCCCGGCCGAACTCGGCCTGGTCGCCCTCCCGGCGGAGACGGCGGGGATGGAGACCGGCGTCCTGCGCTGAAATCCCTTGCGCGGCTGACCCTTCCCGCTTATCGTCACTCTGACATTAAGCAGGAGGGGTCGTCGTCATGTCCTGGACCGAGGTACTCGGATTCGTCACCGGCGCCGTGTGCGTCTGGCTCACCGTCAGGGCGAAGGTGTGGAACTTCCCGGTCGGGATGGCCAACAACGTCTTCTTCCTGCTGCTGTTCTGGGGCGCCGGCCTGTACGCCGACGCCGGGCTCCAGGTGGTCTTCCTGGTCCTGGCCGCCCACGGCTGGTGGCAGTGGGTGCGCGGCGGGGAGCGGCGGCTCGGGCGCGAGGTGCGGTACGCCTCGGCGCGGGAGACGGTGCTGCTGGGGCTGCTGCTGGTCCCGGTGACCGCGGGGCTGGCCGCCCTGCTGGGGTGGGCGCACGGCAGCGCGCCGTTCTGGGACGCGCTGACCACCGCGCTCTCGCTGGTGGCCCAGTGGCTGCTGAACACCAAGAAGGTGCAGACCTGGTGGTTCTGGATCGCCGCCGACCTGGTGTACGTCCCGCTGTACGCCGCGAAGGGGCTCTACCTGACCTCGGTGGTGTACCTGCTGTTCCTCGGCCTGTGCGTGGCGGGGCTGCGCGGCTGGCGGCGCGCGGCCGCCCCGGAGCCCGCGGTGGGGGTGGCGGCATGACGTTCCGTCACGGCCTGGTGATCGGCAAGTTCTACCCGCCGCACGCCGGCCACCACTTCCTGGTCCGGGCCGCCGCGGACGCCTGCGAGCGGCTCACGGTGGTGGTGATGGCGGCGGACGTCGAGACGATCCCGCTCGCCGAGCGGGTGGCCTGGCTGCGGTCGGCCCATCCCGGGGCGACGGTGGCGGGGGTGGTCGACAACCTGCCGGTGGACTACGAGGACGAGGAGATCTGGGCCGGACACGTCGCGCTGATGCGCTCGGCGCTGACGGCGGGGGACGGGCCGGTCGAGGCGGTGTTCAGCTCGGAGCCCTACGGGGTGGAGCTGGCGCGGCGGTTCGGGGCGGCGCCGGTGGTCCTGGACGTGGGACGGGAGACCTTCGCGGTCTCGGGGACCGCCGTCCGGGCCGATCCGGTGGCGCACTGGGGAGAGCTGGAGCCGCCCGTCCGGGGATGGCTGGCCCGGCGGGTGGTGGTGCTCGGCGCCGAGTCCACCGGCACCACCACGCTCTCCCGCGACCTGGCCGCGGCACTGCGGGCCCGCGGCGGTCCGCACGCCCGGACCGGCTGGGTCGCCGAGTACGGGCGGGAGCTGACGGTGGCGAAGCTCGCGGTGGCGCGGGCGGTGGCCGCGGCCGGCGGGCCGGTGCCGACGGTCTTCGACCTGGAGTGGACGGACGCCGACTTCGAACTCGTCTGCCGGCGTCAGACCGAGGCGGAGGGCCGGGCGGCCCGGGACGGGGGGCCGGTGCTGGTGTGCGACACGGACGCCCTGGCGACGACGGTCTGGCAGGAGCGGTACGTGGGGGCGGTGACGGACCCGGTGCGGGCCCTCGCCGGGGGGCTGCCGCCGCGGGCGCTGTACCTGCTCACCTCGGACGAGGGCGTGCCCTTCGACGACGACGGCCTGCGGGACGGGGAGCACCTGCGGGGGTGGATGACCGGGCGCTTCCGTGAGGTGCTGGGCGCGGGGGCGGTGCCCTGGCGCGAACTGACGGGCACCCGCACGGAACGCCTCGCGGCGGCCCTGGCTGCGGTCGACGAGATCCTGGCGACCGGCTGGAACCTCGCCGACCCCTTGGGCTGAGCATCGGCCGGGCTTCGGCAGGGCAGCGACCCCAGGGGCGCGAGGAACTGCGCGAATCGGAAGGCGGCGCACCGGCAACTGACCCACCGTCAGCCAGTTGCAGGTGCTGCCGTTCCCCTGCGCGCAGTTCCTCGCGCCCCTGCGGGGCGCAACCACCCGAGCCCGTGCGGGGCGCAACCACCCGAGTACCTGCGGGGCGCTTCCGCCTAGACCAGGCTGTCGCGCCAGGCCTGGTGGAGGTCGGCGAAGCGGCCCTGGCCGGAGATGAGGGTGGCGGGGGTGCCGTCCTCGACGATGCGGCCCTGGTCGAGGACCAGGACGCGGTCGGCGATCTCGACGGTGGAGAGGCGGTGGGCGATGATCACTGCCGTCCGTCCGGCCAGGACGGTCCGCATGGCCTGCTGGACGGCCTGTTCCCCCGGCACGTCCAGCGAGGAGGTGGCCTCGTCGAGGATCAGCACCGCCGGATCGGCGAGCAGCGCCCGGGCGAAGGCGACCAGTTGGCGCTGGCCGGCCGAGATGCGGCCGCCGCGCTTGCGGACGTCGGTGTCGTATCCGTCGGGCAGGGCGGCGATGAACTCGTGGGCCCCGATCTCCCGGGCGGCCTGTTCGACCTCGGCGCGGGTGGCGCCGGGCCGGCCGATGGCGATGTTCTCCGCGACGGTGCCGGAGAAGAGGAAGGACTCCTGGGTGACCATCACCACGCCCCGGCGCAGCTCCTCGGTGGGCAGGTCGCGCAGGTCGACGCCGTCGAGGCGGACGGAGCCCTCGCTGGGGTCGTAGAAGCGGGCCAGCAGCTTGGCCAGCGTGGACTTGCCCGCGCCGGTGGCGCCGACCACGGCGGTGGTCTGCCCGGCGGGGAGGACCAGGTCGAAGCGGGGGAGGACCTCCGCGCCGGAGGGGTAGGCGAAGCGGACGCCCCGGAAGGCGGCCTCTCGGCCCTTGCCGTCGGCGGCGGGCAGCGCCTGCGGGGCGGCGGGCTCGGCCACGCTGGGCTCGTGGGCCAGCAGGCCGGCGATCTTCTCCAGTGCGGCGGCGGCGGACTGATAGCTGTTCAGGAACATCGCCAGCTGGTCCAGCGGGTCGTACAGGCGGCGCAGGTAGAGCACGAAGGCGGTGAGCACGCCGAGCTCCAGGCCGCCGTCGGCGGCCAGCACGGCGCCGAGCAGGACGACGCCGGTGATCCAGGTGTTGGCGGTGGCGCGGGAGATGGTGACGTAGCGGGCCATCTCCAGCAGGCCGTCGGCGGTGGCGTGGGCGGACTGACGGTTCACCAGGTCGAAGGCCCGCTGGTTGGCGGCCTCGCGGCGGAAGGCCTGCACCGGGCGGATGCCGTTCATGGTCTCGGTGAAGCGGACGATCACCGAGGCGACCGCCGTCCGGGAGCGCCGGTAGACCTTGAGCGAGCGGCGGCGGAAGGAGCGGACGGTGAGGTACATCGGCAGGAAGGAGAGCAGCGCGGCCAGGCCGAGCCGCCAGTCCATCACCACCAGGACGGCGGAGATGTACACCACCGAGAGGCCGACGGTGAGCAGTTCCTGGAGGCCCTCGGCCAGCAGCTCGCGCAGGGCGTCCACGTCGCTGGTGGCGCGGGAGATGATCCGGCCCGAGGTGTAGCGCTCGTGGAAGTCCAGGCCGAGGCGCTGGGCGTGGCGGAAGATCCGGCCGCGCAGGGTGAGCAGGATGTCGTTGTTGATCCGGCCGCTGAGCCGGATGAAGGCGCGCTGCAGCACGGTGGAGAGCGCGGCGCAGCCGAGGTAGGCGGCGATCACCGCGATCAGCGGGCCGGCGTCGTGCTCGCGCATGGCGGGGACGCCGCGGTCGATGGCGACGGCGACCAGCAGCGGGCCGGACTGCAGGGCGGCCTGCTGGAGCAGGATCACCAGCATGGCGAAGGCGATCCGGCGGCGGTGCGGGCCGAGCAGTTCGCCGAGCAGTTTGCGGGGGGCGCCGGCCGGGACGGGGATGTCCTGGTCGTCGGAGGGCGGCGGCAGCTCCTCCTCGGCCTCGACGGGCGGGCTCTGCACGGTGGTGGTCATCGGGCGAGGCTCCGTTCCTGAGCATCGGAGTCGGCGGAGGCCTGACCGGTCATCAGCTCGCGGTAGGCGGGGGAGCGGTGCAGCAGCTCCTGGTGGGTGCCGACGTCGGCGATCCGGCCGTCGGCCAGCACGGCGACCCGGTCGGCGAGCAGCACGGTGCTGGGGCGGTGCGCGACCACCAGGGCGGTGGTGTCGGCCAGCACCTGGCGCAGGGCGCGTTCGACCAGGGCCTCGGTGTGCACGTCGAGTGCGGAGAGCGGGTCGTCGAGCACCAGGAACTCGGGGCCGCCGACCACGGCGCGGGCCAGTGCCAGGCGCTGGCGCTGGCCGCCGGAGAGGCTCAGGCCCTGCTCGCCGACCTCGGTGGCGGTGCCGTCGGGCAGCCGGTCGACGAAGCCGGCCTGGGCGGTGGCGAGCGCCGTGGCCAGCTCCTGCTCGGTGGCGTCCGGACGGCCCATCAGGACGTTCTCCCGGACCGAGGCGGAGAACAGGGTGGGCTCCTCGAAGGCGACGCTGACCAGCTCGCGCAGCTCGGGCAGCGGGATCGAGCGGATGTCCCGGCCGTCCAGGGTGACGGTGCCGCCGGTGGTCTCGTAGAGCCGGGGGAGCAGGGCCGTGAGGGTGGTCTTGCCGGAGCCGGTGGAGCCGACCAGGGCCATCGTCTCGCCGGGCCGTACGTGCAGGTCGATCCCGTCCAGCAGGTCGGGGGAGTCGGCGGGCGCGTCGGGGTAGCGGAACCGGACGCCGGAGAAGCGGATGCCCCGGTCCTCGGCGGCCGGCGGAGCGGGGGCCGCGGCGGAGAGGTCGTCCTCGGGTTCGTCCATCACCTCGAAGTAGCGGTCGGTGGCGGTGGCGGCCTCGTTGGCGTAGGCCAGCAGCCAGCCGAGCGACTCGACCGGCCAGCGCAGGGCCAGCGCGATGGAGAGGAAGGCGACCAGGGTGCCGACGGTCAGCTGGTCGTCGGCGACCAGGACGGCGCCGACGGCTAGCGCGATGCCGAGCGCGACCTCGGGCAGGCCGACGATGACCGCCCAGAGGTTGGCCAGCATGTCGGCCTTGCGGATCTCGGTGGTGCGCAGCTCCTCGGTCTGCCGCTTGAAGCGCTCGGCCATGGTCCGGTGGCGGCCGAAGGCCTTGAGGATGCGGATGCCGAGCACCGACTCCTCGATCACGGTGGCCAGGTCGCCGGTCTGGTCCTGGGCCCGCCGCGCGGCGGCGGCGTACCGGCCCTCGAAGTGGCTGGTCAGCAGCACCAGCGGGGCGACCGGCAGCAGCATGATCAGCCCGAGCCGCCAGTCCAGGACGAAGAGCATCGCCGAACCGGTCAGGAAGACCAGCGAGTTGACGATCAGGAAGACCAGCGGGAAGGCGAGGAACAGCCGCATGGTGAACATGTCGGAGGTGGCCCGGGAGAGCAGCTGACCCGACGGCCAGCGGTCGTGGAAGGAGACCGGCAGCCGCTGGAGCTTGGCGTAGAGGTCGCCGCGCATGGCGCTCTCCACCTCCGCCAGCGGACGGGCCACGATCACCCGGCGGACGCCGAACAGCCCCGCCTCGGCGAAGCCCAGCAACAGGAGCAGCCCGGCCAGCGGCCAGAGCGCGGACATGTCGCGGTGGGCGATCGGCCCGTCCACGATCCGCTGGAGCACCAGCGGTACCAGCAGCACGCTGCCGGAGGCGAGCAGGGCGGCGGTGACCGAGCCCGCGATCCGCCAGCGGGCGGTCCTCGCGTACGGCCACAGGCGCAGCAGCGAGCGCACCGTGGACCGTCTCGGCGGGGCCTGCGCGGCGGGAGGTGACGGTGTGTCGACGGTACTGAGCTGCTGTTTCTCGGCCACGGCCGAGAGGGTAAGCCGATCCGCTGACATTTCTCATCCGGTTTTACGGCCCTGTCGGCGAGAACCGGCCACCGGTGGGAGGGGGCGTGGCGGGACGGTGCGGGCGGGCCGCTCCGCGCGGAGGCCGCGCGACGGCCGCCTCTTGTGGGCGCCCCCGGCCGGTGCGGTTCGATCACCTCGGAGCGTGCCGCTCCGGTGCGCGAAAGAAGGAGTGCCGCGATGGTGTCCCCCCTGGCCCGGGTGCTCGCCGGGGCCCCGGTCGGCGAACTGGTGGCGGTCGCCGCCGGGGTCCTGGCCCGTCCGGCCCCGAGTCCCGTCCCGCCCGGCCCCGGCGGGGTGCCCCGGCCGCGGCTGAACGGCCCGACCGGGCTCGGGACCTCGGCCGCCCGCGCGTTCCGGCCGCTGCCCGCCCCCGGGGCCGCGGACCGGCCCGGGCTGTCGCTGCACTGCCCGCCGCCGGTCCGGGACGACCCGGCGCTCGGCGAGGAGGTGAACGAGCGGCTGGTCGCCTGGGCCGGCGACTGCGGCATCTACGCCGACCGGCTGGAGAAGCTGCGGGCCGCGCACTTCGGGCGGCTGCTGATGCTCACCCACCCCGACACCGAGGACCCGGACCGGCTGCTGGCGGCCGCCAAGTGCGCGCTCGCCGAGTGGGCGGTGGACGACTACTACTGCGACGAGGAGGCCGACGGAGCCGTCCCCGAGCTGGCCGGGGCCCGGCTGCTGCTGGCCAACGCGGCCGTCGACCCGGCGCACCTGCCGCTGCGGTACGCGCCCCGGCTGGAGCGCGGCCTGCGCGAGGACCCGGTGCTGGTCGCGCTGCGCAGCGCGCTGGAGCACCTGGCCCGGTACGCCTCCCCGCAGCAGGTGGCCCGGCTCAAGCACGAGCTGGCGGCCATCTTCGTCGCCTTCGGGGCCGAGGCGGCCTGGCGGATGGCTGCTGAACTGCCGCCGGTCTGGCAGTACCTGGTGAACCGTCAGCCGAACAGCTTCCTGCCCTGCATCGCGCTGGTCGACCCGGTCGGCGGCTACGAGCTGCCGGCCGCCGAGTACGCCGACCCCCGGGTCCGCCGGGCGGTCACCACCGCCTCGCTGGCCAGTGTGCTGGTCAACGACCTCTACTCGATGGCGAAGGAGAGCCGCTCCGGCACGCTCGACTTCAACCTGCCCACCCTGGTCGCCGCCGAGGAGGGGTGCTCGACGGAGGAGGCGGTGCGGCGCAGCATCGAGGTGCACGACGAGCTGGTGCGGACCTTCGAGGCCGAGGCGGCCCTGCTCGTCCCGACCGGCTCGCCCGCCCTGGCCCGCTACCTGGCCGGTGTGTACGCCTGGCTGGGCGGCAACCACGAGTGGCACCGCACCAGCCCGAAGTACCACGAGGGCTGATCACTCCCGGCGGCCGTCGGCGGGTGCGCGCAGCAGGACGAGCGAGCGCGCGGCCAGCGTGACGGCCCCGCCCCGCCCCGGGTCCCCGTCCCCGGGGCGGGCGGTGTCCACCACCGTCTCGTAGCGGCAGGGCCAGGGGTCGCCGGGCAGGGTGAAGGGGACGTCGACCGAGCCGCCGTTGAGCAGCAGCAGGAAGCTGTCGTCGGTCAACTCACAGCCGTGCTCGTCCCGTTCGGACATCGCGGAGCCGGAGAGCAGCATCCCGAGCACCCCGTCGGGGGCGTACCAGTCGCCCTCGGTCATCTCCTTGCCGCGCGCGTTGAACCAGACCAGGTCCCGCTGCCCGCCCGGGGCGGCCGCCCGGCCGGAGAAGAAGGCGCGCTGGCGCAGCACCGGGTGTCTGCGCCGCAGCCGGATCAACCGGCCGGTGAGCGCGGTGAGTTCGCGCCACTCGGGGCTGGCGAGCAGCGACCAGTCCAGCCAGCTGGTCCCGTTGTCCTGGCAGTAGGCGTTGTTGTTGCCGCCCTGGGTGCGGCCCAGCTCGTCCCCGGCGGTGATCATCGGCACGCCGGTGGAGAGCAGCAGGGTGCTCATCATGTTGCGGAGCTGGCGCAGCCGCAGGGAGCGGACGGCCGGGTCGGTGGTCTCGCCCTCCACGCCGCAGTTCCAGGAGCGGTTGTCGTCGGTGCCGTCCCGGTTCTGCTCGCCGTTGGCCTCGTTGTGCTTGTGGTCGTAGGAGACTAGGTCGCGCAGGGTGAAGCCGTCGTGCGCGGTGACGAAGTTGACCGAGGCGTACGGGCGGCGGCCGCCGCGCTGGTAGAGGTCGGAGGAGCCGGAGAGCCGGTAGCCCAGCTCGCGGACGTCCAGCCGGGCGCCGCGCCAGAAGTCCCGGACGGCGTCCCGGTACTTGTCGTTCCACTCGGCCCACAGCGGCGGGAAGCCGCCGACCTGGTAGCCGCCCGGGCCGACGTCCCAGGGCTCGGCGATCAGCTTCACCCGGCTGAGCAGCGGGTCCTGGGAGACGGCGCCGAGGAAGGGGTGGTGCATCTCCACCCCGTCCGAGCCGCGGGCCAGGGCGGCGGCCAGGTCGAAGCGGAAGCCGTCCACGCCCATCTCGGTGACCCAGTAGCGCAGCGAGTCGGTGATCAGCCGGACGGTGTGCGGCTGGCGGGTGTCCAGGGTGTTGCCGCAGCCGGTGTAGTCGGCGTAGCCGCGGCGGCTGCGGTCCAGCCGGTAGTACCCGGCGTTGTCGATGCCGCGCAGCGAGAGCGAGGGGCCCATCACCCCGCTCTCGGCGGTGTGGTTGTAGACCACGTCGAGGATCACCTCGATGCCGGCCGCGTGCAGCGCCCGGACCATCCGCTTGAACTCGCCGACCTGCTGGCCGCGGCTGCCGGTGGCGGCGTAGCCGGCGTGCGGGGCGAAGAAGCCGAGGGTGTTGTAGCCCCAGTAGTTGGTCAGCCCGCGCTGCTGGAGGTGGTCCTCGTCGGCGTACTGGTGCACCGGCAGCAGCTCGACCGCGGTGACGCCCAGGTCGACCAGGTGGCCGATGGCCGCCGGGTGGGCCAACCCGGCGTAGGTGCCGCGGAGTTCGCGCGGCACGCCCGGGTGCTTCATGGTGAAGCCGCGCACGTGCAGCTCGTACAGGACGGTCTCGGCCCACGGGGTCTTCGGGCGCTGGTCGTCGTACCAGTCGTCGTCGTCGTGGACCACCACCGCCTTGGGCACGTACGGCGCGGAGTCCCGGTTGTCCCGGACGGTGTCCGCCACGTCCTGCTCGGGCCAGCCCCGCACGGCGGCGCAGACCGCGTCGTGGGCGGTGTAACTCCCGTCCACCGCACGGGCGTACGGGTCGAGGAGGAGTTTGGCCGGATTCCACCGGGCTCCGGTCCACGGGTCCCAGCGGCCGTGCACCCGGTAGCCGTAGCGGGTGCCGGGCAGCACCCCGGGCAGGTAGCCGTGCCAGGTCTGGAAGGTCCGCTCGGTGAGCGGGTGCCTGGTCTCGGTCCCGTCCTCGGCGAAGAGGCAGAGCTCGACCCCCTCGGCGTCCGGTGCCCAGAGCGCGAAGTTGGTGCCCCGGCTGCCGTCCTGGTCGGTGCGGAAGCGCGCGCCGAGCGGCTGCCAGCTGCCGGGCCAGGGCACCGCCGGGTCGATCGCGCCGTGTTCCGCCCGTTCCCGCCGCTGCCAAGCCGTCATCGGCCGCACCTCTCCCAGCGCGGGACGTCCCGGGCCCCGCCTAGCTCTTGTTCCCTGATCGGCTGTCGCTGTCACGTGACGGATCGTGTCGTTGAACGATTCTGTCGCGTGCCGACCCGTTCCGACGTCTCCTGCGGGAATCGGCTCCCACGTGTCCGCACGGGATCAGGGTCGTTATGCCGGGCGGTTGTTGACGGCTGGGGTAGGTACGGAGGAACGGCATGCGCTCCCGGGTGGCGGTCGTGGTGGCGGTCGGGCTCTGCCTGCTGACCGCCTGCACCAGCGAGCGGCAGGTCGCTCCGAGCACCGACGCCGCCGCGTCGGCGAGCCCGGCGGTCTCCCGGGCGGTGATCACCAGCACCCCGGCCGACGGGGCGCAGGAGGTGCCGGCCGAGGGGCCGGTCAAGGTGACGGCGGCCCAGGGCAGGCTGGTCTCCGTCCGCCTGGCCGACCAGAAGGGCACCGAGGTCCCGGGGAAGGTCGGCCCGGACGGCTCCTGGGTGCCGGACGGGCGGCTCGCGCTGGCCACCGCCTACACCCTGGACACGGTGGCCGAGGACCAGGCCGGGCTGAAGGCGGCCCAGCACGTGGCCTTCGCCACGCTGGCCCCCGACCACACCTTCGCCGCCTTCTTCACCCCCGAGGACGGCTCCACCGTCGGGGTCGGGATGCCCGTCTCGCTCCGCTTCACCCGTCCGATCACCGACCGGGCCGCGGTGGAGAGGGCGGTCTCGGTCACCGCGGACCCGCCGGTGCCGGTGGCCGCGCACTGGTTCGGCGGCCGGCGGCTCGACCTGCGCCCGGAGAAGTACTGGGCGGCCGGCACCAAGGTGACGCTGTCGCTGCGGCTGAAGGACGTGCAGGGCGCCCCGGGGGACTACGGCACCCAGTCCAAGGACGTGCACTTCACCGTCGGGCGCTCGGTGGTCTCCACCGTCGACCTGGACGCGCACACCATGACGGTCCGTCAGGACGGGCGGGTGCTGCGCACCCTGAAGGTCTCGGGCGGCAGTCCGGAGTTCTCCACCTACCTGGGCACCATGGTGATCTCGGAGAAGTTCTCCGTCACCCGGATGAACTCGCAGACCGTCGGCCTGGGCGACGAGTACGACATCAAGGACGTGCCGCACGCGATGCGGCTGACCGCCTCCGGCACCTTCGTGCACGGCAACTACTGGGCCTCCCGGGACGTCTTCGGCAGTGCCAACACCAGCCACGGCTGCATCGGCCTGGCCGACGTCAAGGGCGGCTCGGACTCCTCCCCGGCCGGCTGGTTCTTCGAGCAGTCCGGCATCGGCGACGTGATCGAGGTGCGCGGCCGGCAGGGGGACCGGGTGCCCGCCGACAACGGCCTGAACGGGTGGAACCTCAGCTGGGACCAGTGGCGGGCGGGCAGCGCGCTCGGCCTGCGTTGACCGGCACCGACCCTTCACCACCCTCCCGCCCGGAGTTCACCGGAACTCCCCGGATATCCTTCGCACACCGCGCCCGGGCCGGGTGCAACCGAACCACCGGCCGACGCGTATAGAAGGCGTGGACATCCGGATGGGGAGCGCAGAGTGAAGCCGGTGCGAGCGGCCGACGCCGCGATAGTCAGAGGCCGACGGGCCGCCGTGGCCGTCCTGGTCGGAGGTGCGCTGCTGCTGACGGCCGCCTGCGGCGGCTCGGGGGGCTCGTCCGGCTCGGGGAGCTCGGGCGGCTCCTCGGCCACCGGCGGCCAGGCCGCGGACGGCGGCTCCGGCCAGCCCTCGGGCGCGGCCTCCGGCCCCGCCGAGAGCACGCCGAAGAACTCGGCCGCGGTGCTCACCGTCACCCCCAAGGACGGCTCCCAGGACGTCAACCCGAACGAGGCGCTGAACGTCGCGGTCGCCCAGGGCACCCTGACCACCGTCGAGGTGACGGACAAGAACGGCAAGGCGGTGCCCGGCAAGACCGCCGCCGACGGCAAGAGCTGGAAGCCGGACGGCCCGCTCAAGGTCGGCATGACCTACCAGGTGAGCGCCCAGGCCAAGGACACCGACGGACTGGTCTCCGCGACCACCTCCAGCTTCACCACGCTCACCCCGGCCAAGCTGGTCTCCAGCAACGACAACATCTCGGACGGCGGCACCTACGGCGTCGGGATGATCGTCTCGGTCAACTTCTCCAAGCCGGTGAAGAACAAGGAGGCGGTGCTCAAGGGCATCACCTTCGAGAGCAGCAACGGCGCCGTGGTCAAGGGCCACTGGTTCGGCACCCAGCGGCTGGACTTCCGGCCGGAGAAGTACTGGAAGCCGGGCACCAAGGTGACCATCAAGTACCGGCTGAAGAACGTCGAGGTCTCGCCCGGGGTCTTCGGCGACGTGGACCGGGACGAGCCGTTCACCATCGGCCGGGAGCAGATCAGCGTGGTGGACGCGGCCACCCACCAGATGACGGTGCAGCGGGACGGCAAGGTCTCCAAGACCATCCCGATCACCGCCGGGGACGACCAGAACCCGTCCTGGAACGGCACGATGGTCATCTCCAGCAAGGAGAAGGTGACCCGGATGAACTCGGCCACCGTCTCCAACATCAAGGGCTCGGAGTACGACATCTCCGACGTCCCGCACGCCATGCGGCTGACCAACACCGGCACCTACGTGCACGGCAACTACTGGGGCAGCGCCTTCGGCAAGTACAACGCCAGCCACGGCTGCATCGGCCTCCAGGACACCAAGGGCGGCAGCGACGGCTCCACGGCCGGCAAGTTCTTCGCCGACTCGATCGTCGGTGACGTGGTGAAGATCCAGAACGCCAAGGGCAAGACGGTCTCCGGTGAGAACGGGCTCAGCGGCTGGACCATGGCGTGGAGCGCCTGGTAGGCCTCCTGCGCACCGGAGAATGGCTCAACTGTTCGGCCCGGGCCCCTTTTTGGGGGTCTGGGCCGTTCTGCTGTGCGAGTCGGGGGAGCGTTGCGTCTGTCATATGCCAGCCGAATAGTGATCGTTTACTCATTGTCAGTACGCGGGCGCTCGCAGTCCGCAATGATTGGCGCATGGCGGGATGGGGCGAAGCAGAGTGGGCATCACTTCCGGCAGCCGGAGCGACTGCTGACGGCCCGTCGGACATCGCGGAAGGTGGGGTGCTCGCCCTGGAGACTCTGGAACGACTCAGCCCGCAGGAGGTCGAGCGCGTGCACTTCGGCCGCCTCTGCGCCCAAGTCGCCGCCGAGGAGGAGGTCTTCCTCCCCTCCCGCCCCGAACTCGTCGGTACCGCCCGGCGGGTGGTCCTCACCGTCCTGCAGGGCTGGCGGCTCCACCAGTTACTGGAGGTCGGCGAGCTGCTGACCGGCGAGCTGATGGCCAACGCCGTCCGCCACACCGGCGGCCGCACCATCGGCCTGCGCCTCACCCGCCGCCCCGGCTGGCTCCGCGTCGAGGTCCGCGACTCCTCCCGGGCCCTCCCCTGCCTGGTCCTCGCCGAGCCCGGCAGCGAGACCGGCCACGGCATGCTCCTGGTCAACACCCTCGCCGAGCGCTGGGGTGCCGACCTGCTGCCGCGCGGCAAGGGCGTCTGGTTCGAACTCAAGATCCGCGACCGCGCCCAGGGCTGACGGCGGATCCGGAAAACAGTGCGGGGCCCCCGGATGGCCGTGGTGCGGCGCGGGGGCCCCTGCAGATGTCACCGCGCCGGCCAGGGGGGTGCGTGCCGCGCGGGTGTCGATGCACTGACTATCGCACGGTCTCAGGATGTGGGCAAAATCGAACGAAAGGTTTGTAAGCTACTTCACCTTCGCTAATCGCATAGATTCGCCCGCCTTCCTTTGATTATTCAGTCGACATCGCGCCCGGCCTCCGCCATGATGCGGCGCGATGACTCGTACCGACATGCCCCAGACCCTCGATGAGCGCACCACGCTGCTCACCTTCCTCGACTACGCCCGGGCCACCGCACTGGCCAAGGTCGACGCGCTGGACCCGGCGGACGCCGGGAAGGCGCCGTTGCCAGGGTCGCCGCTGATGACCCTCGGCGGGCTGATCAGCCACCTGCGGTGGGTGGAGCACTGGTGGTTCGACGTGGTGCTGCTCGGCGGCGAGGACCGCGGGCCCTGGACCCAGGACGACCCGGACCGGGAGATGCGGATCGGCGCCGAGGTGCCGATCGCCACCCTGGTCGCCGAGTACCAGGAGGAGATCGAGCGGTACCGCTCGCTGGTGGGCGAGCTCGACCTCGACACCTGGGCCGTGGGCACCGTCCGCGGCGGCACCCGGATCAACCTCCGCTGGATCCTCTTCCACCTGGTCGAGGAGATCTCCCGGCACAACGGCCACCTGGACCTGCTGCGCGAGATGGCCGACGGCACCACCGGCGACTGACTCGGGCCGACCGTCCGTCAGGGCCTCAGCGCTCCACCGGGATCCAGAGCTGGGCCGTGGTGTCGGAGCCGTCCGGGAAGGACCCGAGCGCGAGCAGCTCGGGGCCCGGGCGGCTGCGGTACGGGCCGGACGGGAACCACTGGGTGAAGACGTCCCGCCAGAGCTCCTGGAGGGCCTGCGGGAACGGGCCGGAGGTCTCGAAGACCCCCCACTCCCCGGCCGGGACCACCAGGGCGTCCAAGCCCTCGGGCACCGGATCCGGCGCCACCACCGCCTGGTAGTAGTCGAGTTCGGTGCCCTCGGCCCGGCTCGGGTCGAGGCCGTCGCAGACCGAGAGCATCCCGGCGGGCTCCGCCCCGGGAGCCGCCAGCCCGGCGATCCGCTCCAGCTCGGCCCGTCCGAGGCCGCGCAGGAACGCGGCGATGTGCGGGTTCTCCCCGCGGTGCACCAGGGGGACCCGGGCCATCCGTCCCACCAGGGTGAACTCCGGCTTGTGCGCGATCCGGTACCGCATGCTGCTGTTCCCTTCGACGACGAGTCGGAAGGAGAGCCGGGGCTGGGCCGTCAGCTCGCCCCCGCGGCGCCGGGCCTCACCGGGCCCGACCCCGTGCACGGCCCGGAACGCGCGCGCGAACGCCTCGCCCGAGCCGTACCCGTACCGGACCGCGACCTCCAGCAGCGTCCGCTCCCCGGCCAGCACCTCGGCCCCGGCCAGCGTCAGCCGCCGGCGCCGCACGTACTCCGAGAGCGGCATGCCCGCCAGCGCCGAGAACAGCCGCCGGAAGTGGTACTCCGAGGTGGTCGCGATCCGCGCCAACTCCGCCACGTCGAGCGGCAGTTCGAGCTGCTCCTCGAGGTGGTCCAGTGCCTGGTTCAGGCCTTCCAGCACCAGGGTCTCCTTCCCTTGTGCTCCCACCGTAGAAAAGCGGAACGGGCCCGGACCCGACAGTCCGTGCCCGTTCCGGTCAGGTCACCGAAGGACCCAGGTCAGCACTCGATGACGTTCACGGCGAGGCCGCCGCGGCTGGTTTCCTTGTACTTGATCTTCATGTCGGCCCCGGTCTCCTTCATGGTCTTGATCGCCTTGTCGAGGGAGACGTGGTGGCGGCCGTCGCCGCGCAGCGCCATCCGGGCGGCGGTGACGGCCTTCACGGAGGCCATGCCGTTGCGCTCGATGCAGGGGATCTGGACCAGGCCGCCGACCGGGTCGCAGGTGAGGCCGAGGTTGTGCTCGATGCCGATCTCGGCCGCGTTCTCGACCTGCTCAGGGGAGCCGCCGAGCACCTCGGCCAGGCCGCCGGCCGCCATCGAGCAGGCCGAGCCGACCTCGCCCTGGCAGCCGACCTCGGCGCCGGAGATGGAGGCGTTCTCCTTGAAGAGCATGCCGATCGCGCCGGCGGCCAGCAGGAAGCGGACGATGCCGTCGTCGTCGGCGCCCGGGATGAAGTTGATGAAGTAGTGCAGCACGGCCGGGATGATCCCGGCGGCGCCGTTGGTCGGGGCGGTGACCACCCGCTGGCCGGAGGCGTTCTCCTCGTTGACCGCCATCGCGTAGAGGGTCACCCACTCCATCGCGTTGGCCGGGCCGATGCCCTCGGCGCGCAGCGCGCGGGCGCCGGAGGCGGCCCGGCGGCGGACCTTCAGGCCGCCGGGCAGGATGCCCTCGCGGTTCATGCCGGCCGAGACGCACTCCTGCATGACCCGCCAGATCTCCAGCAGCCCGGCCCGGATCTCGGCCTCGGAGCGCCAGGCCTTCTCGTTCTCCAGCATCAGGCCGGAGATCGACAGGCCGGTCTCCCGGGTGAGCCGGAGCAGCTCCTCGCCGGTGCGGAAGGGGTAGCGCAGCGCGGTGTCGTCGGGCACGACCCGGTCGACGCCGATCGCGTCCTCGTCCACCACGAAGCCGCCGCCGACGGAGTAGTAGGTCTTCTCCAGCAGGGTGGCGCCCTCGGCGTCGAAGGCCCAGAGCGTCATGCCGTTGGCGTGGTACGGGAGGCTCTTGCGGCGGTGCAGCACCAGCTGGGTGTCCGGGTCGAAGGCGATGTCCTGGACGCCGAGCAGGTGCAGGCGCTTCTCGGCCTTGATCCGGTCCACGTCCAGGTCGGCCTGGTCCACGTCGACGGTGCGCGGGGAGTTGCCCTCCAGGCCGAGCAGGACGGCCTTGGGGGTGCCGTGGCCGTGGCCGGTGGCGCCGAGCGAGCCGAACAGCTCGGCCCGGACGGAGACGGTCTGCGCGAGCAGGCTCTCGGACTTGAGGCGGCGGGCGAACATCCGGGCCGCGCGCATCGGTCCTACGGTGTGCGAGCTGGAGGGGCCGATACCGATGGAGAAGAGGTCGAAGACGCTGATGGCCACGGAGGTGACGTCCTTGTCTGGTCTCGTGGGTGGAACGGGCAGGCATGGCACGGGGCACCGCGCGCCACGTTTCCAGTGTGCGCGGTGCCCCGGAAAAGACGGGTGACCGTCAGGCCACCGGGGGACTACAGCTCCGGGTAGAGCGGGTACTTCGCGGCCAGCGCGGTGACCCGGGCCTTCAGCGACTCGGCCTTGGCCTCGTCGAAGGAGGGCAGCAGGGTCTCGGCGATGACGTCCGCGACCTCACGGAAGTCCTCGGCCTGGAAGCCGCGGGTGGCCAGGGCCGGGGTGCCGATCCGCAGGCCGGAGGTGACCATCGGCGGGCGCGGGTCGTTCGGGACGGCGTTGCGGTTCACCGTGATGCCGACCTCGTGCAGGCGGTCCTCGGCCTGCTGGCCGTCGAGCTCGCTGTTGCGCAGGTCGACCAGGACCAGGTGGACGTCGGTGCCGCCGGAGAGCACGGAGACCCCGGCCGCCTTGGCGTCGTCCTGCAGCAGGCGGGCGGCGAGCGCCTTCGCGCCCTCCAGGGTGCGCTGCTGACGGTCCTTGAAGTCGTCCGAGGCGGCGACCTTGAAGGAGACCGCCTTGGCCGCGATCACGTGCTCCAGCGGGCCGCCCTGGAAGCCGGGGAAGACCGAGGAGTTGAGCTTCTTGGCGAACTCCTGCTTGGCCAGGATGATGCCGCCGCGGGGGCCGCCCAGGGTCTTGTGGGTGGTGGAGGTGACCACGTCCGCGTACTCGACCGGGTTCGGGTGCAGACCGGCGGCGACCAGGCCGGCGAAGTGGGCCATGTCGACCCACAGGTAGGCCTCGACCTCGTCGGCGATCCGGCGGAACTCGGCGAAGTCCAGCTGGCGCGGGTAGGCGGACCAGCCCGCGATGATGACCTTGGGGCGGTGTTCCTTGGCGAGGCGCTCGACCTCGGCCATGTCGACCAGGCCGGCCTCGTCCACGTGGTACGCGACCACGTTGAACTGCTTGCCGGAGAAGTTGAGCCGCATGCCGTGGGTCAGGTGACCGCCGTGCGCCAGGTCCAGGCCCAGGATGGTGTCGCCGGGCTGGGCGATGGCGAAGAGCGCGGCCTGGTTGGCGGAGGCGCCCGAGTGCGGCTGGACGTTGGCGTACTCCGCCCCGAACAGCGCCTTGACCCGGTCGATCGCGATCTGCTCGGCCACGTCGACGTGCTCGCAGCCGCCGTAGTAGCGGCGGCCGGGGTAGCCCTCGGCGTACTTGTTGGTCAGGACCGAGCCCTGGGCCTCCATCACCGCGGCGGGCGCGAAGTTCTCGGAGGCGATCATCTCGAGGGTGGTCTGCTGGCGGTGCAGCTCGGCGTCGACCGCGGCGGCGATCTCGGGGTCGAGCGCGTGCAGGGACTGGTTCAGGACAGTCATGTTGGGTCTTCCCGTAAGGCAGTGCGGGCAGTGGACCGGGAGGGTGGCGGCCGCCGCGCTGCGGCCGCCACCCGTCTACCAGTGGGTCAGGCGCCGATGAAGGCGTCGTACTCCGCAGCGGTCAGCAGCTTGCCGGTCTCGGCGATCTCGACCTTGAACAGCCAGGCGTCGCCGAACGGGTCGCTGTTGACCGAGGCCGGGTCGTCGATGACGGCCTGGTTGATCTCGGTCACCGTGCCGGTGACGGGCGAGAACAGGTCGCTGACCGACTTGGTGGACTCGAGCTCGCCACAGGACTCACCGGCGGTGATCTCGTCGCCGACCTCGGGCAGCTGGACGTAGACGATGTCACCCAGGGCGTCGGCGGCGTGCTTGGTGATGCCGACCGTCGCGACCGCACCGCTCTCGGCGGTGGTCAGCCACTCGTGCTCCTCGGTGTACTGCAGGTTCGTGGGGTTGCTCATGACGTCATTCTCCAGGATCGCAAGAGGGTAGGGCGAAGCCGTCCGCTGAGCGGACCGGGGGTTTCGAAAGGTGACGAGGGGTCAGCGGGCGCGCTTGTAGAACGGCAGCGCCACGACCTCGACCGGCTCGTGCTTGCCGCGCACGTCGACCGCGACCGCGCTGCCGGGGGCGGCGTGCGCCGCGTCCACGTAGGCGATGGCGATCGGCTTGCCCAGGGTGGGGGAGGGGGCGCCGGAGGTGATCCGCCCGATCGGGGTGCCGTCCGGGCTGACGACGGCGTACTCGGCCCGCGGGACCCGCTTGCCGTCGGAGACCAGGCCGACCAGCTTGCGCGGCGGGTTGGACTCGGCCTGCGCGGCGGCGGCCTCCAGGGCCTTGCGGCCGACGAAGTCGCCGTCCTTCTCGAACTTGACCACGCGGCCGAGGCCGGCGTCGAAGGGGGTCAGCTCGGTGGAGAGCTCGTGGCCGTACAGCGGCATGCCGGCCTCCAGGCGCAGCGTGTCGCGGCAGGAGAGGCCGCAGGGGACCAGGCCGGCGTCGGCGCCGGCCTCGGTCAGCGCGTTCCACAGGTGCTCGGCGTCGGCGGGGGCGCAGAAGACCTCGAAGCCGTCCTCGCCGGTGTAGCCGGTGCGGGCCAGCCAGACGTCCTTGCCGGCCACGGTGGCGGGCAGCAGGGCGTAGTACTTGAGGCCCGGCAGGTCGGCGTCGGTGACGGAGCCGAGGATGCCGTTGGCCTCCGGGCCCTGGACCGCGAGCAGGGCGTAGGCGTCCCGGTCGTCGCGGACCTCGGCGTCGAAGCCGGCCGCGCGCTCGGTCAGCGCGTCCAGCACCACCTGGGCGTTGGAGGCGTTGGCCACCACCATGTACTCGGCGTCGCCGGTGCGGTAGACGATCAGGTCGTCCAGGATGCCGCCGTCCTCGCGGCAGATCATGGTGTAGCGGGCGCGCAGCACGCCGAGCGCGGAGATGTGGCCGACCAGGGCGAAGTCGAGCAGCTCGCCGGCCTGCGGGCCGGTCACGGTGATCTCGCCCATGTGCGAGAGGTCGAACAGGCCGGCCTTGGTGCGGACCGCGAGGTGCTCCTCGCGCTCGCTGCCGTACCGCAGCGGCATGTCCCAGCCGGCGAAGTCGGTCATGGTGGCACCGAGCGAGCGGTGCAGTGCGTCGAGCGCGGTCAGGCGAGGGGACATGGCGACGGGACTCCTTGGCCGGAAACGGGCATGCGGGGGTGGAGTCTCCCCGTCTGTCGTCACAACCTGAGAGCTTCACCGCCCATCCAAGGATGGCGGCTTGCACCGTGGGTGGGCGCACGGCGCGGCCGTGTCCACTTTCCAGATCTGCCTCGCCCGTGCGGTAGGGGTGCCTGAGAGATTCCGGGGAGGACTTGCTCCTTCGGCGCCGGCCCTGCGCACGGGGCGCACTCCGGACTCTCCCGCGCGGGTTCGAGCGGCCAGTGTGAAGTTGTCGAGCGGGGTCATCATGGCACGAGACCGGACCGGGACGGGAGAGGGGTCCGCCCGCTGGGTCAGGTCTGCCCCCGACCCCGTCACCTGCCCGGCCGCGAAGCCCTAGGCTGAGGCCGCACAGCTACAGAGGGGCGCGACCGATGAACCAGCCGGGCGAGACCGGAGTGCAGGGGTGGGCGGAGCCCGGCAGTGCGCCGGCCGGGGGGAGTTGGCCGGTCAACGAGCTGGAGCAGGTGCTGACCGCGGCGCTGGGCGACCCGGGGGCCACGCCGCGGGTGATCGAGGTGCTGGCGCGCAGTCAGGTCTGGATCCCGTTGCCGGCCGGGGCCGACCCGCAGGGGGAGGGGCTGGACCTGCCGACGATCGAGCTGGCCGGATCCCCGTACGTGCCGGTGTTCTCCTCTCAGGAGCTCTTCCTCCAGATCGCGCCGGGCGTGCCGTTCGCGGTGGCCCCGGCCTGGGAGTTCGCCCGCGGGCTGCCGATCGGGGTCGGGATCGCGGTCAACCCGGAGGCGCCGGTGGGCATCCCGGTGCCGCCGGAGGGGGTCGGCGAGCTGCGCCGCGGGCCGCTCGCGGAGCGCTGGGAGCAGCAGCCGGAGGGCGGCGCCCGGGTGGCGCTGCGCGAGCCCGAGCCGGCCGAGGAGCCGTACGCCTTCCTCGGTGCGGCCATCACCGAACTGGCCGAGCTGCCAGGGGTCCTGACGGCCCGGCGGGCACTGGCCGGGGTCGAGCTGGACGCCCCGGTGCTGTTCGTCGGGGTGCAGCTGGATCCGGCCTGGCCGGCCGATCCGGCGCAGGTCAACGAGGCGCTGGGCCGGGCGCTCGGAACCATGCCGCCGCCGTGGGGCGTCCACCTGGTGCTGCTCGACCTGGTCGCCGATCCGGTGGTGGAGTGGATGCTCACCCGGGTCCGTCCGTTCTACGTCAGGTCCGGCGCCGTCCCGGTCTGAGACCGCTGGAGGACCGGTGGAGGACCCGAACTGACCACCGAACCGTTACGCGCCGGTACGGGGCGGCGGTATGACGGCTGTCGGGCTCGGCCAATAGGCTTCCCCCGACAACCACGGACGGCCACGCTGGCCGAGGGCGGGACGGACGGCGGGCGGAGCACGGCATGAGCGCGGGAGCGGCGGCAGACGGCGCGATCGAGCGCGCCCTCGGCGAGGTCGCGCCGGAGCGCTACGACGCCTACGAGCGGCTGCTGGGGGCACTGGCGGCGGGCCGGGTCTGGATGCTGCTCTGGCACGGCCAGCCGGGCAGCCCGGACGCCCAGTACGGGAACATGGAGATCGGCGGGCACGGCTACGCCCCCGCCGTCACCTCCCCCGAGCAGCTGGCGCTCTGCGGCTGGACCAGGAGCCACGAGGTGATCTCCGGGATGGAGATCGCCCACGCGCTGTACCGCACCCGCTGGGGCCTGTGGCTCAATCCGCACGTGCCCGGTGGCGGGGTCGGTGTGCCCTGGGCCGACCTGCGCCGGATCGCCGGCGGGCTGGACCGGCTGCCGGCCGGTCCGCTCCAGCTGGCCGAACCGGCCGTGCAGGCCCCGCAGTTCTACGCCCAGCTGCAGCGCGAGGCGGCGGCGGTGCGCCCGCTGCGGGCGCTGCGGCAGGCCTGGGTGCGCCCGGCCGTGGGCGAGGCCTACCTGGCCGTCGGCCTGGACCTCTACGACACCTCGCCGCCGTCCGTGGAGGCGGCCCGGGCGCTGGTGCAGCGTGCGGTGGCGCACGCCCCGGCCGGGCTCGCGGTCTCCACCGTGCTGCTGGCCGACGAGCTGGACCCGGTGGCGATGTGGCTGCGCGCCTTCGCCCGTCCGTTCTTCGACCGGGAGTCGGCGAACCACCCGCCCCAGGGCTACTGGCCGCACCAGCCCTGGCGCTGAGCAGGGCTTTTCCCCGTTCCCGCAGGGGCGGTTGACGAAGTGTACGAGCAGTCCTTCGCACGCATCTTGACAGTCGAGTAACACCTGTGTGAAGAGCCTTATTCGCCAGGACACGGCCGTGCATGCGGACAGATCACAGTTGGGCATCCTTCGGTTGTCAGGTCTGGCGTAAGGCCTCCCCGATGCCAGAGAGTCTGCGCAGTGCAGTGCGGGGCTTACCTGAGCTGCCCGGCAACTCCCTTGCTTCTCAGCACCTTTCGCAATCGCGATTCCGGACCGTACCCATGTCCGGGCCCTACCCGGGCCCGGTGCTAGGTGTACGTACGGCACCGTGGCCGGCCACCGTCGGCGAGGGGAAACGAAAGACACATGAGCACTTCCACCAAGAGCACCGACGCTCCGGAGGCCCCCGCGGCCCCGGCCAAGCGGATCGAGGGCCGGTCACCCGGCCGGATCGCCTGGGACCGCCTCAAGCGCGACAAGGTCGCGCTGGCCGGCGGCGTCGTGGTGCTGCTGCTGATCCTGGCCGCGGTCTTCGCGCCGGTGCTCACCTCGCTGTTCGGGCACCCCGTGGACGAACCGCACCCGGATCAGATCAACCCCGATCTCGGCCTCCCCAAGGGGGCGTTCGGCGGCATCAGCAGCGACTTCCTGCTCGGCGTCGACCCGACCTTCGGCCGCGACGTGTTCAGCCGGATCGTCTACGGCGCCCGGATCTCGCTCACCGTCGCCTTCCTGGCGGCCGGCGTGTCGGTGGTCATCGGCGTGCTGGCGGGCATCGCGGCCGGCTACTTCGGCGGCTGGGTCGACGCGGTGATCAGCCGGGTGATGGACGTCCTGCTGGCCTTCCCGCAGCTGCTGTTCTCCATCGCGCTGGTCTCGGTGATGCCCAACTCCGTTCTGGGGCTGGAGGGCAGCGCCGTCCGGATGGCGATCCTGGTGCTGGTGATCGGCTTCTTCGGCTGGCCCTACATCGGGCGCATCGTCCGAGGTCAGGCCCTGTCGCTGCGCGAGCGCGAGTTCGTCGACGCCGCCCGCAGCCTGGGCGCCGGCTGGCCGCACATCCTGCTGCGCGAGCTCCTCCCCAACCTGGTCGCCCCGATCCTGGTCTACGCGACCCTGATCATCCCGACCAACATCCTGAGCGAGGCCGCCCTCAGCTTCCTCGGCGCGGGCGTGAAGCCCCCGACCCCGTCCTGGGGCCAGATGCTCTCCGAGGCCACCCGGATCTACCAGGTCGACCCCACCTACATGGTGGTGCCGGGCCTGGCCATCTTCATCACGGTGCTGGCCTTCAACCTGTTCGGCGACGGGCTGCGCGACGCGCTCGACCCCAAGGGCAACTGACCGCCGGTCAGCCGGCCCGGGCAGGCTCCCATGCCAACTGCCCGCCGAAACAGGACCTTTCGAGACTGTTCCACCCCAGTACGACCATCAGGAGGAAAGTACCCATGACGCGAAACCGGACGCTCGCCGCCGCCGCCCTGGTGGCCACGCTGGCCGTCACCCTCACCGCTTGCGGTGGCAGCGCGGACAAGAAGGGCGGCACCGGCGACGGCGCCTCCAAGTCGGCGTCGGCCGGCGGCTTCAACGCGGCCGTCGACAAGGTGCTCAACCCGTCCGACAAGAAGGGCGGCACGCTCAACCTCTGGAGCACCACCGACGCCGACTCCTGGGACCCGGGCCGCGCGTACTACGCGTCGATCTGGAACATGCAGCGCTTCTACGCCCGTACCCTGCTGGCCTTCGACTCGAAGCCGGGCAAGGGCGGTCTGGAGCTGGTGCCGGACCTCGCCGCCGCCAAGCCGGAGATCTCCGCCGACGGCAAGACCTACACCTTCAAGCTCAAGAAGGGCATCAAGTTCGAGGACGGCTCGGCCATCACCTCGAAGGACATCAAGTACGGCATCGAGCGCGTCTTCGCCCAGGACGTCATCTCCGGCGGCCCGACCTACCTGGTCAACAGCCTCGACCAGGGCCAGGGTTACAAGGGCCCGTACACGGACACCACCCCGGACAAGATGGGCCTGAAGTCCGTCGAGACCCCGGACGACGCCACGATCATCTTCAAGCTGGCGAAGTCCGACTCGGCCTTCCCGTACCTGCTCGCGATGGGCACCGCCTCGCCCGTCCCGGCGAAGGCGGACACCGGCTCCAAGTACGGCGAGAAGCCGGTCTCCTCCGGCCCGTACAAGTTCAAGTCGATCGAGCCCGGCAAGTCCGTCGAGTTCGTCCGCAACGAGAACTGGGACCCGACCACCGACCCGTTCCGCAAGGCCCTGCCGGACGTGGTGAAGCTGACCATCACCACCAACGCCGACGACATGGACAAGCGCCTGCTCGACGGCTCGATCGACCTCGACTTCGCGCAGACCGGCCTCTCCCAGGCCGCTCAGGCCCAGGTGCTGACCAACGACAAGCTCAAGGCCAACACCGACGACCCGTTCAACGGGTTCATCCGCTACATCGCGATGGTCCCGAAGATCGCCCCGTTCGACAACGAGCACTGCCGCAAGGCGGTCATGTTCGCGGCCGACACCACCGCCCTGCAGACCGCCCGCGGCGGTTCGGTGGCCGGCTCGCCGTACGGCTCGATGCTGCCCCCGAACATCCTCGGCTCGGACAACTACGACCCCTTCACCCTGGTCGACGGCAAGCCCGACGTGGCGAAGGCCAAGGAGGAGCTGGCGGCCTGTGGCAAGCCGGACGGCTTCAAGGCCACCATCGCGGTCCGCGGCAACAAGGACAAGGAGGTCAAGTCCGCCGTCGCCCTGCAGACCGCGCTGAAGGCGATCAACGTCGACATCACCATCGACCAGTACGACGGCAAGCTGCTGGCCTCGGTGGCCGGTTCGCCGGAGGTCGTGAAGAACAAGAACTACGGTCTGATCGTGGCGGGTTGGGGTGCCGACTACCCGAAGGGCGACGGCTACATGCAGCCGCTGATGGACGGTCGCTTCATCACCGCCAACGGCAACAGCAACTACCCCGAGACCAACGACCCTGAGGTCAACGCCCTGTTCGACAAGGCCGCCGCCGAGGCCGACCCCGCCAAGGCCGCCGAGATCTACAAGCAGATCAACCACAAGGTGACCGACATGGCCGTCTACCTGCCGGTGGTCGCGGACCGCGCGCTCAACTACCGCAACCCGCGCCTGACCAACGTGTTCATCAACGACGCGTTCGGCATGGTCGACTTCCAGGCCCTCGGTACCAACGACGGCAAGTGACCTGCCCAGTCCCGTAGTTCGCACAGCTAGTCCGAAGGGCAGGTGAAGACGCCGCCCGGGCCGGGCGCCCCACGAGGGCGCCCGGCCCGGGGGCGGCGTCGACCGCAGTGCTCGTGTACATCATCCGACGGCTCGTCAATGTCGTCGCCATGCTGGTGGTGGTTGCGGCCGTCACCTTCGGCATCTTCTTCATGGTGCCGAAACTGACCGGGAGCGACCCGGCGCTGCTCTACGTCGGCAAGATCGCCGACCCCGCGGCGATCGAGGGCATCCGTCACAAGATGGGCCTCGACAAGTCCGTCATCGAGCAGTTCTGGCTCTTCCTCAAGGGCCTGGTCCTCGGACGCGACTACAGCACCGGCGTGGACGTCACTCACTGCTCCGCGCCCTGCTTCGGCTACTCGTTCAAGACCGAGCGCGAGGTCTTCCCGGTGCTGCTCGACCGGCTGGGCGTCACCGCCTCGCTGGCCCTCGGCGCCTCGATCATCTGGGTCGTGTTCGGCACCATGACCGGCATGATCTCCGCGCTCAAGCGCGGCTCGCTGCTCGACCGCTTCACCATGACCACGGCCCTGGCCGGCGTCTCCCTGCCGATCTACTTCACCGGCATGCTGGCCAGCGCGGTCTTCGTCTACCAGCTGGGCGTCTTCCCGAACGACTACGTGCCGTTCGCCGACGACCCGATCGCCTGGTTCCAGAACCTGGTGCTCCCCTGGGTCACCCTGGCCTTCCTCTACGCGGCCAACTACGCCCGGCTCACCCGGGCCACGCTGCTGGAGGTGCTGGGCGAGGACTACGTCCGCACCGCCCGGGCCAAGGGCCTCGGCGAGGGCACGGTGATCCGCAAGCACGCGATGCGCTCCACCCTGACCCCGATCCTGACCGTCTTCGGCATGGACCTCGGCGGCCTGATCGGCGGCGCGGTGCTCACCGAGTCCACCTTCAACTTCCGCGGCCTGGGCTACGAGGCGGTCTCCTCGATCGCCGCCAGCGACCTGCCGGTGATCATGGGCGTGACGCTCTTCGCGGGCTTCTTCATCATCCTGGCCAACCTGCTGGTTGACATCCTGTACGCCGCTGTCGACCCCCGGGTGAGGCTCGCATGACCGAGATCCAGATCGACAAGTCCGCCTCGGCGAAGCCCGGTTCGGCCTACCTGGAGGTCAAGGACCTCCGGGTGCACTTCCCCACCGACGACGGCCTGGTCAAGTCGGTGGACGGGCTCACCTTCTCGCTGGAGAAGGGCAAGACCCTCGGCATCGTCGGCGAGTCCGGCTCCGGGAAGTCCGTCACCTCGCTCTCCATCATGGGCCTGCACCGGATGGGCAAGCGCGGCGCACCGAGGATCACCGGCCAGGTCTGGCTGGACGGCGAGGACCTGATCGCGGCCGGCCCGGACCGGGTGCGCGAGCTGCGCGGCCAGAAGATGGCGATGATCTTCCAGGACCCGCTGACCGCGATGCACCCGTACTACACGGTCGGCGCCCAGATCGTCGAGGGCTACCGCGCCCACCACCCCGGCACCTCCAAGAAGGTGGCCCGCACCCGGGCGATCGAGATGCTCGACCGGGTCGGCATCCCGCAGCCGGACAAGCGGGTGGACTCCTACCCGCACGAGTTCTCCGGCGGCATGCGCCAGCGCGCGATGATCGCCATGGCGCTGGTCAACGACCCCTCGCTGCTGATCGCCGACGAGCCCACCACCGCCCTGGACGTCACCGTCCAGGCGCAGATCCTGGACCTGATCCGGGACCTGCAGAAGGAGTTCGGCTCCGCGGTCATCATCATCACCCACGACCTGGGCGTGGTGGCCGAGCTGGCCGACGACATCCTGGTGATGTACGGCGGCAAGTGCGTGGAGCGCGGGCCGGCCGGGACGCTCTTCGAGTCCCCCGAACACCCGTACACCTGGGGCCTGCTGGGCTCGATGCCGCGGCTGGACCGGCCGCTCCAGGACCGCCTGGTGCCGGTCAAGGGCACCCCGCCCAGCCTGATCAACGTGCCCTCCGGCTGCGCCTTCCACCCGCGCTGCCCGTACGCGGACCGCACCGCCGGCCGTTCGACCTCCGAGCTGCCGAAGCTGGCCGAGGCCGCGCCCGGCCACCTCGCCGCGTGCCACCTGCCGATCGCCGAGCGGCACCGCATCTTCACCGAAGAGATCGCGCCCCGGCTGTGAGCGTCGTCCGTACCACCCCTCAGGAGAAGACCCCATGACGGACTCATCGACGACGGCGGCGACCGTGCCCGCTCCCGCGCCGGCCTCCGACCGTGAGCCGCTGCTCCGGGTGACCGGTCTGACCAGGCACTTCCCGATCACCAAGGGTCTGCTGCGCCGTCAGGTCGGCGCCGTCCGCGCGGTGGACGGGATCGACTTCGAGGTCCGCGCCGGGGAGACCCTCGGCGTGGTCGGCGAGTCCGGCTGCGGCAAGTCCACCATGGGCCGCCTGGTCACCCGGCTGGACGAACCGACCGGCGGCAAGGTCGAGTTCGAGGGCCGGGACATCACGCACCTGGGCGTCTCGGCGATGCGTCCGCTCCGCCGCGACATCCAGATGATCTTCCAGGACCCGTACTCCTCGCTCAACCCCCGGCACACCGTGGGCACCATCGTCGGAGCGCCGTTCCGGCTCCAGAAGGTCTCCACCGAGCACGGCGTCAAGCGCGCGGTGCAGGACCTGCTGGAGCTCTGCGGCCTCAGCCCGGAGCACTACAACCGCTACCCGCACGAGTTCTCCGGCGGTCAGCGCCAGCGCATCGGCATCGCCCGCGCGCTGGCCCTGAAGCCGAAGATGATCGTGGCGGACGAGCCGGTCTCGGCCCTGGACGTCTCCATCCAGGCCCAGGTGGTCAACCTGCTCGACGACCTCCAGAACGAGCTCGGCCTGACCTACCTGATCATCGCGCACGACCTCTCGGTGGTCCGGCACGTCTCCGACCGGGTCGCGGTGATGTACCTCGGCAAGGTGGTGGAGATCGCCGACCGGGACTCGCTCTACTCGGCGCCGATGCACCCGTACACCAACGCGCTGATGTCGGCGGTCCCGGTGCCGGACCCGCGGCGCAAGGAGCAGCGCGAGCGGATCCGGCTGACGGGTGACGTCCCGTCACCGATCAACCCGCCGAGCGGCTGCCGCTTCCGCACCCGGTGCTGGAAGGCCCAGGACGTCTGCGCCACCGAGGAGCCGCGCCTGGTCGCGCCCAAGGCCGGGCACCAGGTGGCCTGCCACTTCCCCGAGAACTCCTGATCGTTTCCGCCTAGACTGCCCGTCGGCACGACCGGGTCACTCCGGTCACAGATGGGCTGTTCAACACGTGGTGGATTTCGAGGAGTTCGAGCGCGGCGGCTGGGCGCGGCGCAGTGGTACCTACGACGGCGGCTTCGGTGCGATGACGGCGGGACTGCACTCCCGCCTGCTCGCCGAGGCCGCCGTCGGCGCGGGCACGAGGGTGCTCGAAGTGGGCTGCGGCACCGGCCGGCTGGGCCTGGCCGCGGCGGCCCTCGGGGCCGAGGTGACGGCCACCGACGCGGTCGAGGAGATGGTGGCCGAGGCGGCCCGGGTGCTGCCCCGGGCGGTCACCGCGTCGCTGCCCGGACTGCCGTTCGCGGACCGGGAGTTCGAGGCCGCCGTCGGCGCCTTCGTGATCAACCACGTGCCCGACCCGGTGGCGGCCGTCCGCGACCTGGCCCGGGTGGTGGCCCCCGGCGGGCGGATCGCGCTGTCCTGCTGGGACTCCCTGGCGGCCAACCGGGCCCAGGGACTGTTCTTCGACGCCTTCGCCGAGGCCGGGGCCACCCGGCCGGCCGGTCTGCCGGGTGACGCCCCGTTCGCCCCGTACGCGGCCCCGGAGGCCTTCGCGGAGCTGCTCCGCTCGGCCGGGCTGACCGAGGTGGCGGTGCACCGGGTCGGCTGGACGCACCGGGTCGACCCGGGGCAGTGGTGGAAGGACGTGCTGGAGGGCACCGTGCTCACCTCCTCCCTGATCGAGGGTCAGCCCCCCGAGACGGCCGCCCGGATCGAGCGGGCGTACCTGCGCCTGGCCGCCCGGTACGCGGCCGGAGACGGCACCGTGGAGCTCCCGGTGGCCGCCCTGCTGGCCGTCGGCCGGGTGGCCTCGGTCTAACACCCGGGGCGGCTCGTCCCCGTTCGGGTGACGGCGCGGTAAGAATTGACGGTGACTTCGCAGCTCTTCCCGCCCGACGTCCAGCAGACCCTGGACCTGATCGGCATCTTCGTCTTCGCCCTGTCCGGGGGCCTGCTGGCCGTCCGCAAGAACATGGACATCTTCGGCATCTGCGTGCTGGCCGAGGCCACCGCGCTGGGCGGCGGCGTGATGCGCGACCTGGTGATCGGGGCCACCCCGGTGGTCGCCTTCACCAACCTCGGGTACTTCGTCACGCCGCTGCTGGCCGGTGTGGTGGTCTTCTTCCTGCACCCCGAGGTGGAGCGGATCAACCGCAGCGTGCAGACCCTGGACGCGCTCGGTCTCGGCCTGTTCTGCGTGACCGGCACGGCCAAGGCGCACGACTACGGCCTCGGCTCGGTCTCCTCGGTCGCCCTCGGCATGCTGACCGCCGCCGGCGGCGGGGTGATCCGCGACGTGCTGGCGCACGAGACGCCCTCGCTGCTGCGCTGGGACCGCGAGATCTACGCGGTGCCCGCCCTGGTCGGCGCGGCCATGGTCGCGGTGCTGACCGCCACCGGCGCGCTCACCACGGCGACCGGCACCGCCGCCGCGCTGACCGCCTTCGTGCTGCGGATGCTGGCGCTCAAGTACGGCTGGCGGGCACCACGTGCTTGGCACCGCAACGGTTCTCGCACCAGCGAGGAGTAGGGGAGCCGCCGTAGGCCAGCGAGATCGCCTCGGCGGTGCAGAGCAGCTCCGGCACCAGCTTGGAGAGCTCGGCGATCGGGGTGGTGCCCGCCGCCGCGGAGATCGAGAACGCGGCGATCGCGGTGCCCTCGATGCCGACCACCGGGGCGGCGATGCAGTTCACCGTCTCCCGGTACTCGGCCTCGTCCACCGCCCAGCCGAGGCGGCGCACCGAGGCCAGCTCGCTGCGCAGGTCCTCGGGGCCGCGCACCGAACGGCTGGTCCTGGCGGTGAAGTCCTGCCCCTCCAGGAACGCCGTCAGCTGATCCTCCGGCAGATCGGCGAGCAGCACCTTGCCCACGGCGGTGGTCATCGCCGGCACCCGGCGGCCGATCCGCACCGAGGGGTCGGCCCAGGAGCCGGGCCGGTCCGTGTGGCGGCTCTCCACCTTGTCCAGGTAGAGCACCTCGCCCTCGTCCAGCACGGCCAGCTGCACGGCGTGCCCGTAGCGCTCGTTCAGCGCCGCCAGGTACGGCGCCGCCACCTGGCGGACGTCGATCCCGTCCAGGGCCTGCTGGGCCAGCGAGAACAGCCGCCCGCCGAGCCGGTAGCGCTGGTCGGACTGGCGGTGCACGAAGCCGTGCTCCTGGAGGGTGCGCAGCAGCCGCAGCGCGGTCGACTTGTGCACCCCGATCCGGGAGGCGGCCTGCTCCAGCGAGGCCGGACCCTGGCCGAGCGAGGCCAGGATGGTCAGTGCCCGGTCCACCGTCTGTGACATGGCGGCCCCCTCCCTGAGCGGGCTGGCAGTGCCCGGATGCGGCAGGAGGCTAACGGCGCGTTGCACGGTGTGCAATGGCCAAATCGTGATACTGGGGCGCCGATCGGCGAGGCGGCGCCCGCCCGGCCCCTACACTTGTGCCGCTATGCCATACCTGGATCACGCGGCCACCACTCCGATGCTGCCCGAGGCGATCGCCGCCATGAGCGCGCACCTCGGGGTGGTCGGCAATGCCTCCTCGCTGCACGCGGCCGGACGCCGGGCCCGCCGGGTGGTGGAGGAGTCCCGTGAATCGCTGGCCGCCTCCCTCGGCGCCCGCCCCAGCGAGATCGTGCTGACCGCCGGCGGCACCGAGTCCGACAACCTCGCGGTCAAGGGCCTCTACTGGGCCCGCCGGGACGCCGACCCGGCCCGCCGCCGGGTGCTGTGCAGCCCGGTCGAGCACCACGCGGTGCTGGACGCGGTGCACTGGCTCTCCGAGCACGAGGGCGCCGAGGTCGAGTACCTGCCGGTGGACGCGTACGGCCGGGTGCACCCCGCCGCCCTGCGGGAGGCCGTCGAGCGCGACCCCGCCTCGGTGGCCCTGGTCACCGTGATGTGGGCCAACAACGAGGTCGGCACCATCCAGCCGATCCGCGAACTGGTCGACGTGGCGCGGGAGTTCGGCATCCCCATGCACGCGGACGCGGTGCAGGCGCTCGGCCAGGTGCCGGTCTCCTTCGCCGAGTCGGGGCTCGATGCGCTGACCGTCACCGGGCACAAGATCGGCGGCCCGTACGGGGTCGGCGCGCTGCTGCTCGGGCGGGGCGTCGGGCCGGTCCCGCTGCTGCACGGCGGCGGGCAGGAGCGGGACGTCCGCTCCGGCACGCTCGACGTCCCGGCGGCGGCGGGCTTCGCGGCGGCGGCCGGACTGGCCGTCGAGCGGCGGGCCGCGTACGCGGCCGAGGTCGGCGCCCTGCGGGACTCGCTGGTCGCGGCCGTGCTGGCCGAGGTCCCGGACGCCGTCCTCAACGGCGCTCCGGCGGGGGAGGGGCGGCTGCCCGCCAACGCGCACTTCTCCTTCCCGGGCTGCGAGGGTGACGCCCTGCTGATGCTGCTCGACGCCCAGGGCATCGAGTGCTCCACCGGCTCCGCCTGCTCCGCCGGCGTCCCCCAGCCCAGCCACGTCCTGCTCGCCCTGGGCGCCGACCCGTTGCTGGCCCGCGCCTCCCTCCGCTTCTCCCTCGGCCACACCTCCACCCCCGCCGACGTCGCCGCCCTCGCCGCGGCCATCGCCCCGGCCGTCCACCGCTCCCGCAGCGCCGGCCTGGCGGCGGCCGCGCGGCGCTGACCGCCCGGCAGGGCAGGCGCTGAGGGGCGCGAGGAACTGCGCGAGTCCGGAAGGCGGCCCACTGTTGGATCGGGGCAGGCGAGCCAGTTGCACGTGAGGCCGGGTGCGCGGGGAACGGCAGCACGTGCACCTGGCTGATGTGCCCCGACCTCACGCCGGGCCGCCTTCCGCCTCGCGCAGTTCCTCGCGCCCCTGGGTCGCTGCACCTGAGCGCCGTGCCCCCGGCGGCGCAGCCGGGTGCGCCCCCTCGCGTACGCTGGACGGCATCATGACTGACTTCCCTGGTGCCCCGTCCTCGCCCGGCAGCGGCCGGCTGCGCGTGCTCGCCGCGATGTCCGGCGGCGTCGACTCGGCCGTCGCGGCCGCCCGCGCGGCGGAGGCCGGCCACGAGGTGACGGGCGTGCACCTGGCGCTGTCCTCGAACCCGCAGTCCTTCCGGACCGGTGCCCGCGGCTGCTGCACCATCGAGGACTCCCGCGACGCCCGCCGCGCCGCCGACGTGATCGGCATCCCGTTCTACGTCTGGGACCTGGCCGAGCGCTTCCGCGAGGACGTGATCGACGACTTCGTCGCCGAGTACGCGGCCGGCCGCACCCCGAACCCCTGCCTGCGCTGCAACGAGAAGATCAAGTTCGCCGCGCTGCTGGACAAGGCGATCGCCCTCGGCTTCGACGCGGTCTGCACCGGCCACTACGCCCGGATCGTCGACCTCCCCACCGGGGAGCGGGAGTTGCACCGGGCCGTGGACGCCGCCAAGGACCAGTCCTACGTGCTCGGCGTGCTCGACGCCGAGCAGCTCGCGCACTCGCTCTTCCCGCTCGGCGACACCACCAAGGACGTCATCCGCGAGGAGGCCGAGCGCCGCGGCCTGGCCGTCGCCAAGAAGCCGGACAGCCACGACATCTGCTTCATCGCCGACGGCGACACCCAGGGCTTCCTGGCCAAGCACCTCGGCACCGCCACCGGCGACATCCTGGACACCGACGGCACCAAGCTCGGCGAGCACGACGGCGCCTACGGCTTCACCATCGGCCAGCGCAAGGGCCTGCGGATCGGCCGCCCGGCCGCCGACGGCAAGCCCCGCTACGTGCTGGACATCTCACCGGTGAACAACACCGTCACGGTCGGCCCGGTCGAGGGCCTCGACGTCCTCGGTCTGATGGCCATCCGCCCCCGCTGGTGCGGCGAGCCCCCGGCCGGTCCGGGCGCGTACACCGCCCAGCTGCGCGCCCACGGCGAAGAGGTGCCCGTCACGGCCGAACTGACCGACGGTCAGCTGCACGTGAAGCTCGCGGCCCCGGCCCGTGGCATCGCGCCCGGCCAGGCCGTGGTGCTCTACGACGGCACCCGGGTCGTGGGCTCGGCCACCATCGCCAGCACCGAGCGGCGCCCGGTCACGGCGTAATCGCCTTCGGCGGCGGGCGGGTGACCTGATAGACCTGGGGGCACTATGAACATCACCGTCTTCTGTTCCGCATACTCGCTCGACGAGAAGTACACCGCCCCCGCCGCCGAGTTCGCCCGCCTGCTCGGCGAGCGCGGCCACACCCTGGTCTGGGGCGGTTCGCACGCCGGCCTGATGGGCCTGCTGGCCGACGAGGTCCGGGGGGCCGGCGGCCGGCTGGTCGGCATCTCGGTGGACTTCCTCGCGCACAAGGCCTACGAGGGCGCCGACGAGATGGTCACCACTCCCGACCTGGCCACCCGCAAGGCGCACCTGCTGGAGCGGGCCGACGCGCTGGCGGTGCTGGTCGGCGGGCTCGGCACGCTCGACGAGATCACCGAGGTGCTGGAGCTGAAGAAGCACGCCCGGCACGACAAGCCGGTCGTGGTGCTGGACACCGAGGGCTTCTACACCGGGCTGCGCACGCAGCTTGAGCGGATGGACGCCGAGGGCTTCCTGCCCCGGCCGCTGGCCGAGCTGGTGCACTTCGCCGCCACCCCGGCCGAGGCGATCGCACTCCTGGAGGGGACGAACTGATGGGTGCTCACCTGATCACCGGAGCCGGCTCGGGCATCGGCGAGGCGGTCGCGGAGCGGCTGTCCGCGCGCGGCGAGCAGCTCTGGCTGCTGGCCCGGGACGCCAAGCGGGCGGCCCAGCTGCGCGAGCGCTTCCCCGGCGCCCGCACCCTGGTCGGCGACCTGTCCGATCCGGCCAAGCTCTCCTGGGCCTTCGGCCACCAGGAGCTGCCGGTGGAGCTGGACTCGCTGCTGCACGTGGCCGGGGTGGTGCAGCTGGGCGAGATCGGCGACCTCCCGGTGAAGGCCTGGCAGGAGCAGCTGAACGTCAACCTGGTCGCGCCCGCCGAGCTGACCCGGCTGCTGCTGCCCTCGGTCCGGCTGGCCCGCGGTCAGGTGGTCTTCGTCAACTCCGGTGCGGGCCTGCGGGCGGACGCCACCTGGGGCGGGTACGCGGCCAGCAAGTTCGGCCTGCGCGCGCTGGCCGACTCGCTCCGCCTGGAGGAGCAGCCGCACGGCGTCCGGGTCACCACCGTCTACCCGGGCCGCACCGCCACCCCGATGCAGGTGAAGGTCCACCAGCAGGAGGGCAAGGAGTACGACCCCACGCGCTGGATCGCCCCGGAGTCGGTCGCCACCGCGATCGTCACCGCGATCGACCTGCCCCGGGACGCGGCCCTCACCGAGATCACCGTCCGCCCGGGCAACTGAGGCAGCCTCGGCACTGGGGCATGCACGTAGCGCACGCCGAATCGGTCCGCGTGCCAGACTGGGCCCATGACGGCAGCTCGCGACTACGAAGACCTGCGGTACGCGGTGGAACACCTCAGTCCTCGCCAGGCCCGCCGCCTCCGCCTGATCATCAGCCAGGACGAAGAGTTTGCCGATCTCCTTCCCCCACGGGCGGAAGAGCAGACCGGCGACGACGAGGGTGACCTGCTGCCGGCGAGCTTCCTCGCGCTCGCCGGCAGCATCGAGGCTCCCGCCGACTATGCGGAGAACCACGACGTCTACATCGCGACCCGCGGCGACCGGGGCGGAAGCGCCGCCGGGTGACCGTCACGATCCTCGACACCGGACCGCTCGTCGCGTTCTTCAACGCCAGGGACAACCACCACGTCCGCTGCGTGGACTTCTTCTCCCAGCTCCGGGGCCGGAAGGTTCTGCCCTCCACCGTCCTGGCCGAGGTCAGCTGGCAGTTGGAGCGCTGGCCAAGTGTGGAACGCAGGTTCATCGATCACGTGGCCCAGGGCCACTTCGAACTCGACAACGTCACCCCCACCGACCTCCTCCGCGTCGGCGAGCTCATCGAACAGTACGACAGCTTCCCCCTCGGGGCCGTGGACGCCTCCGTCATCGCAGTAGCCGAACGCCACGGAGCCCAGCGCATCGCCACCCTCGACCGCCGCCACTTCACCGTCGTCCGGCCCAAGCACACGGACTGCTTCACCCTGCTCCCCGACCTGACCTGACGGCAGCAGCGACGGCACCGACCTGCCCCGGGACGCGGCCATCACCGAGATCACCGTCCGCCCGGGCAACTGACGCGGGGCACTAGGCTCGTCGCGTGACTGGACACGTGTTTCCCGAGCTGACCGGAGCCGCCACCGGGGTCGGCTCGCTTCCCGGCACGGACGCCCGGGAGGCGGCGAAGACCTCGGTGGGGGCGCTGGAGTTCCTGCCGCACCTGCCGGAGCTGCCCGCCCGGGGCCCCGGCGCCGACATGATCGGGCGCTCGGCCGGGATGCTGGTGGAGCTGTTCGCCCAGACCGAGCCGAGCGGCTGGCGGTTCGCCGACCGGCCCGGCCGGGACACCCGGCGGGCGCACTCCTGGCTGGGCGAGGACCTGGACGCCCTGGAGGAGTTCACCCAGGGGTACACGGGTGCGCTCAAGGTGCAGGCGGTCGGGCCGTGGACCCTGGCGGCGAACATCGAGCTGAAGCACGGCGAGAAGGCCCTCGCCGACCTCGGCGCCTGCCGGGACGTCGCGGAGTCCCTCACCGAGGGCCTGCGCCGCCACCTGGCCGAGGTCCGCAAGCGGATCCCCGGCGCGGAGCTGGTGCTCCAGCTCGACGAACCGTCACTTCCGGCCGTGCTGGCCGGCTCGGTGAAGACCGCCAGCGGCTTCCAGCGGCTGCGCGCGGTGGACCGCCAGCACGCCGAGGAGACCCTGCGCGAGCTGATCCGCGGCCTGGACGCGCCGGTGGTGGTGCACAGCTGCGCCCCGGACGTCCCGCTGGCGCTGCTGCGCCGGGCCGGGGTGGCCGGGATCTCGCTGGACTTCGGTCTGTTGACGGAGCGTGAGGACGAGGAGATCGGCGAGGCGGTCGAGGCCGGCACCGTGATCCTCGCCGGTGTGGTGCCGTCCACGGACGCGGGAATGACGGACCCGGCCGGTAGTGTCCAGGGTGTCAGGACGTTGTGGCGCAGGTTGGGGCTGTCCCCGGAACTGCTCGGCCGCCGTGTGCTGGTGACGCCGACCTGTGGCCTGGCGGGTGCTTCGCCCGCGTACGCCCGCAAGGCGCTGTCACTCAGTGCGAGGGCCGCGCAGAGTCTGGTGGACAACCCGGAGTAGCAGGAGGAGACCAGGGTGGCGGTCGAGGGCTGGGCGGACGTACCGGCGGAGGTGCGTGAGCGGCACGCCGAGCTGGCGGCGGAGATCGTCGGCCACCGGGTGCGGTACTACGAGCAGGACGCCCCGATCGTCACCGACGCCGAGTTCGACCGGCTGCTGCGGGAGTTGGAGCGGATCGAGGCCGAGCACCCGGTCCTGGTCACCCCCGACTCGCCGACCCAGAACGTCGGCGGCGCCCCCACCGAGCTGTTCGCCGCGGTGGAGCACCGCGAGCGCCTGCTCAGCCTGGACAACGCGATGGACGACGAGGAGCTGGCCGCCTGGGCCGAGCGCGTCGCCCGCGAGCTGGACGGCATCGAGTACCACTACCTGTGCGAGCTCAAGGTGGACGGACTGGCCGTCAACCTCACCTACGAGAACGGCCAGTTGACCCAGGCCGCGACCCGCGGTGACGGCCGGGTGGGCGAGGACATCACGCCCAACGTCCGCACCATCAAGGAGATCCCGCACCAGCTCAAGGGCGAGAACGTCCCGGCCCTGGTGGAGATCCGCGGTGAGGTCTACCTGCCGACCGAGGCCTTCGCCGAGCTGAACGCCTCGCTGGCCGCCGAGAACGAGCGCCGCGAGAAGGTCAACGAGGAGCGGGCCGCCGAGGGTAAGCGTCCGATGGCCCTGGTCAAGCTGTTCGCCAACCCCCGCAACGCGGCGGCCGGTTCGCTGCGCCAGAAGGACTGGCAGGTCACCGCCTCCCGCCCGCTGCACATGGTGGTGCACGGCATCGGCGCCCGCGAGGGCTTCGACATCGACTGCCAGTCGCACGCCTACCAGCTGCTGCACGACTGGGGCCTGCCGACCGCGAAGCACAACAGGGTGGTCGGCACCCTGGACGAGGTGCGGGCCTTCGTCAAGCAGTACGGCGAGCAGCGCCACTCGGTCGAGCACGAGATCGACGGCGTGGTGGTCAAGGTGGACGAGATCGCCCTGCAGGGCCGGCTCGGTGCCACCTCCAAGTCCCCGCGCTGGGCGATCGCCTGGAAGTACCCGCCGGAGGAGGTCAACGGCAAGCTCGCCGAGATCAAGATCGGCATCGGCCGGACGGGCCGGGCCACCCCGTACGCGGTGCTGGAGCAGCCGGTGAAGGTGGCTGGCTCGATGGTCCAGTACGCCACCCTGCACAACCAGGACGTGGTGAAGGCCAAGGGCGTGCTGATCGGCGACACCATCGTGCTGCGCAAGGCCGGTGACGTGATCCCGGAGATCCTCGGCCCGGTGATGGAGCTGCGCCCGGACGACGCCGAGCCGTTCGTGATGCCGCAGGAGTGCCCGGAGTGCGGCAGCGGGCTGCGCCCGATGAGCGAGGGCGACATCGACCTGCGCTGCCCGAACGCGCAGCACTGCCCGGCCCAGATCCGCGAGCGGATCGCCTACCTGGGCGGGCGCTCCTCGCTGGACGTCGAGGGCCTCGGCTACGTCGCCGCCACCGCGCTGACCCAGCCCCTGGAGCCCGCCGAGCCGCCGGTGCGGAACGAGGGGGACGTCTTCTCCCTCACGGTCGAGCAGCTACTGCCGATCAAGGCCAGGGTGCTGGACCCGAAGACCGGCATGCCCAAGCCGGACGACAGGACCGGCAAGGAGAAGGTGGTCACCTTCTTCGCCAACCTCAAGGGCGAGCCCAAGAAGTCGGCCACCCTGCTGCTGGAGAACCTCGACAAGGCCAAGGACCGCCCGCTCTGGCGCTACCTCAACGGCCTGTCGATCCGTCACGTCGGCCCGGTCTCCGCCCAGGCGCTGGCCCGGGAGTTCCGCGACCTGGACCGGATCTTCGCCGCCACCGAGGAGGAGCTGGCCGCCACCGAGGGCGTCGGCCCGATCATCGCCAAGGCGATCAAGGAGTGGTACGAGGAGGAGTGGCACCGGGAGATCCTGGAGAAGTGGCGCGCCGCCGGCGTCCGCTTCGTCGAGGAGGCTGCCGAGGAGACCGGCCCCCGCCCGCTGGAGGGCCTCACCCTGGTGGTCACCGGCACGCTGGCCGGCCACACCCGGGACGGTGCCAAGGAGGCGCTCACCTCGCGCGGCGCCAAGGTCACCGGCTCGGTCTCCAAGAAGACCGACTTCGTGGTGGCCGGTGACAACCCCGGCTCCAAGTACGACAAGGCCGTGCAGCTCGGCCTGCCGGTGCTGGACGACGCTGGCTTCGCCGTCCTGCTGGAGCAGGGCCCCGACGCCGCCCGGGCCCACCTCGGGATCGAGCCGATCGCCACGGAGGAGGCCCCGGCGGCCGAGCCGACCGACGAGAGCTGATACTCCGTTACTTTTCTGATGCCTCGTCAGCGGGGTCTGTCCGAAAGAAACCGGGCATTCTGTCACTGGGCGGCACTCCGGAAGGATGTTCCGCCGGTGCGGCGTCCAAGGTTGTCCGAAAGTCCGCCTCACGGGTCGGACCCGGGCATACCCTTGGGGCGACACTGCGTCAGCAAGGGTGGCCGGCCCCGGGAGCACCAGCCGGGCCGACGGGGAAGCCCGCACGCTGGCCTCCACCGCACCGGGGGTGTCGTACCGAAAGGCGGCCTGAACGGGGCGGGCCCGACGGAGGACAGGGCTTATGGATCGTACGACCGGCGGCGCGCCCACACGCCCGCCGCAGGGGGTGGCGGGTGCGGTCCTGCTGCTCGGCGTGCTGTTGGCCGGGGCGGCGCCGCTCATCCCGCTCGCCGTCCTGGTCTACCGGCACGAGCCAGAGCTGCTGCCGCTGTTCGCGGTGCCGCTGGCGGTCCTGGTGGCCGCCTGGCGGATCGCCCGGGACCGGGCCCGCGACCAGCTGACCGACCCGCTGACCGACCTGCCGAACCGTCACGCCCTGCTGCTGGCCGCCCAGGAGGCGATCGCCGAGGGCGAGGGCGAGGAGGACTGGAACGTCGGGCTGATCCTGCTCGACCTGGACCGCTTCCGCTCGCTCAACGACGCGCTCGGGCACACCGCCGGGGACAGGCTGCTGGTGCACATCGCCCGGCGCCTGCACCGTGCGCTGCGCTCCGGCACGCACAACCCCGAGCGGGACGATCCGGACGACGTCTTCTCCTCCCTCCCGGTCGCCATCCAGCGCAGCCACCGCCCGGTGGTGGCCCGGATGGGCGGCGACGAGTTCGCCGTCCTGCTGCCCGGGGTCGGCCGGGCGGACACCCTGGAGCGGATGGCCAAGGCGCTGATCGCCGAACTCGCCGCTCCCATCCGCCTGGACGGGCTGCTGCTGGTGCTGGAGGCCAGCGCCGGGGTCTGCGTCTACCCCGCCCACGCCCAGGACGCCGAGGCGCTGCTGCGCCGGGCGGACGTCGCGATGGGCCACGCCCAGCGCCGCCGCACCGGGGTCGAGCAGTACGACGAGACCCGCGACCTGGACACCCCGTACCGGATCGGCCTGCTCGGCGACCTGCGGCGGGCCCTGGAGACCCGCGAGGTGCAGCTGCACTACCAGCCGAAGGTGGCCTTCGACGGTCGGGTGGTCGGCCTGGAGGCGCTGCTGCGCTGGGAGCGGCCGGGCCAGGGCCGGGTGCCCCCGGACGAGTTCATCGGCCTGGCCGAGTCCAGCGGGCTGATGCCGCGGCTGACCGACTACGTGCTGGAGGCCGCCGTCGGCCAGCTGGCGCTCTGGCGCGCGCAGGGCCTGGAGGTGCAGGTCGCGGTCAACGTCTCGCCCCGGGACGTGCTCAACCCGGGCTTCGCCGACCGGGTGGCCGGCCACCTGACCAGGCACCAGGTGCCCGCCGGGGCGCTCCAGTTGGAGATCACCGAGCGGCTGCTGCTGGACGACTCCCGGCTGGCCGCGGACACCCTGGCCGAGCTGCGCCGCTACGGGGTCGGGATGTCGCTGGACGACTTCGGCACCGGGCACTCCTCGCTGGTGCGGCTGCGCTCGCTGCCGGTCGGCGAGTTGAAGATCGACCGGTCCTTCGTCTCCCGGATGGTGGCCGACGACCACGACGCCGCGGTGGTCCGGTGCTCGGTCGAGCTGGCCCACTCGCTCGGGCTGACGGTGGTCGCCGAGGGCGTCGAGGACGACGAGACCTGGGAGCGGCTGCACTCCCTCGGAGTGGACGCGGTGCAGGGCTGGCTGGTCTCCGCCGCCCTCCCGGCGGACCAGGCCACCGCCTGGCTGATGGTCCATCGGACCGGTGCACCCGAGGTCGAACTGCTCTAGCGGCACGGGGCGCCCGGGCCGGGACGAGCCCGGGCGCCCGGCGCTGCCCATAGGATGGGCCTGGAAAGATGGGCCGTCACACATGTCTCGTGGCGGTCTGACCAGAACTCACCCTTGAGGATCGCTGCATGCCTGGCATCACGCGCGAGGAGGTCGCCCACCTCGCCCGGCTGTCGCGTCTGGAGCTGCAGGCCGAAGAGTTGGACCACTTCGCCGAGCAGCTCGACGTGATCATCGGCGCGGTCGCCCGCGTTTCCGAGGTCGCCGGACAGGACGTCCCGCCGACCTCCCACCCGCTTCCGCTGACCAACGTCATGCGGGCGGACGAGGTGCGCCCGTCGCTCACCCCGGAGCAGGCCCTGGCCGGTGCGCCGGCCGCCGAGGAGCAGCGTTTCCGCGTCCCCCAGATCCTCGGGGAGGACTGATCCCGTGACCGAGCTCATCAAGAAGACCGCAGCCGAGACCGCCGCCGCCATCGCGGCCGGAGAGGTCTCCGCCGTCGAGGTCGCCCAGGCCCACCTGGACCGGATCGAGGCCACCGACAAGAAGGTCAACGCCTTCCTGCACGTGGACACCGAGGGCGCCCTGGCGGCCGCCCGCCGGGTGGACGCCAAGCGCGCGGCCGGCGAGCAGCTGAGCCCGCTGGCCGGCGTGCCGCTGGCGCTCAAGGACGTCTTCACCACCGAGGGCATCCCGACCACCTGCGGGTCGAAGATCCTCGAGGGCTGGGTGCCCCCGTACGACGCCACCCTGACGGCCCGTCTGAAGAACGCCGACGTGGTCATCCTCGGCAAGACCAACATGGACGAGTTCGCGATGGGCTCCTCCACCGAGAACTCCGCCTACGGCGTGACCGGGAACCCGTGGGACCTGTCCCGCATCCCCGGCGGCTCCGGCGGCGGCTCGGCCGCGGCGCTGGCCGCGTACCAGGCCCCGCTGGCCATCGGCACCGACACCGGCGGCTCGATCCGCCAGCCCGGCGCCGTCACCGGCACCGTGGGCGTGAAGCCGACCTACGGCTCGGTCTCCCGCTACGGCCTGATCGCGTTCTCCTCCTCGCTGGACCAGGGCGGCCCGTGCGCCCGCACCGTGCTGGACGCGGCGCTGCTGCACGAGGCCATCGCCGGGTACGACCCGCTGGACTCCACCTCCATCAACGCCCCGGTCCCGGCCGTGGTCGAGGCCGCCAAGCGGCGCGACGTCCGCGGCATGCGGATCGGCGTGGTCAAGGAGTTCGCCGGCGAGGGCTACCAGGCCGGCGTGATGCAGCGGTTCAACGAGTCCGTGGAGCTGCTCCGCGAGCTCGGCGCCGAGGTGGTCGAGGTCTCCTGCCCGTCCTTCACCCTCGCGCTCCCGGCCTACTACCTGATCGCCCCGAGCGAGGCCTCCTCCAACCTGGCCCGCTTCGACGCGATGCGGTACGGCCTGCGGGTCGGCGACGACGGCACCCGCTCGGCCGAGGAGGTCACCGCCCTCACCCGCGAGGCCGGCTTCGGCCCCGAGGTGAAGCGCCGCATCATCCTCGGCACCTACGCCCTCTCCTCGGGCTACTACGACGCCTACTACGGCTCGGCCCAGAAGGTCCGGACCCTGATCTCGCGCGACTTCGACGCGGCCTTCGCCGGCGTCGACGTGCTGGTCTCGCCGACCACCCCCACCACCGCCTTCCCGATCGGCGAGCGCGCCGACGACCCGATGGCGATGTACCTGGCCGACCTGTGCACCATCCCGTCCAACCTCGCCGGCAACGCGGCCATGTCGCTGCCCTGCGGCCTGGCCCCGGAGGACAATCTCCCGGTCGGCCTGCAGATCATCGCTCCCGCGATGGCGGACGACCGCCTGTACCGCGTGGGCGGCGCCGTCGAGGCCGCGCTCAACGACAAGTGGGGACACCCCCTGCTCGAGGAGGCACCGGTTCTGTGAGCAGCATCGCGAAGGCCAAGGGCTTCAAGAAGTCCAAGCCCGGTCTCTGGCTGTCCATCGGGACGAGCGCGTTCGGCGCGATCTCGATCTCCAAGGACATCCGCAAGGCCCGGACCGAGAACGACAACCTCCTGCTCCTCAACGCCCTGGTCGGTGCCGCCGCGCTGATCACCGGCACCGCGCTCCTCGTCCGTGAGCTCAAGCGGCTCGGGGACGACGACGTGCTGCTGGGCTGACGGACCGCCAAGACTCAAGTGAAGGGGACGCTGTGAGCGTCATTAGCCTGGTCTCGTACGAGGACGCACTCGCCTCGTACGACCCGGTGATGGGCCTTGAGGTCCATGTCGAGCTGGGTACCAAGACCAAGATGTTCTGCGGCTGCTCGACCGAGCTGGGCGCGGAGCCGAACACCCAGACCTGCCCGACCTGCCTCGGCCTGCCCGGCTCGCTGCCGGTGGTCAACGCCATCGGCGTGGAGTCGGCGATCAAGATCGGTCTCGCGCTGAACTGCGAGATCGCCGAGTGGTGCCGGTTCGCCCGGAAGAACTACTTCTACCCGGACATGCCGAAGAACTTCCAGACCTCGCAGTACGACGAGCCGATCGCCTTCAACGGCTACCTCGACGTGCAGCTGGAGGACGGCTCGACCTTCCGGGTGGAGATCGAGCGCGCCCACATGGAGGAGGACACCGGCAAGTCCAGCCACGTCGGTGGCGCGACCGGCCGCATCCACGGTGCGACCCACTCGCTGCTGGACTACAACCGGGCCGGCATCCCGCTGATCGAGATCGTCACCAAGCCGATCGAGGGCGCCGGCGAGCGCGCCCCCGAGGTGGCCAAGGCGTACGTGGCCGAGCTGCGCGAGCTGATCCGGGCGCTGGGCGTCTCCGAGGCCCGGATGGACAAGGGCCAGATGCGCTGCGACGTGAACCTGTCGCTGCGTCCGAACGGCACCGAGAAGTTCGGCACCCGCTCGGAGACCAAGAACGTCAACTCCCTGCGCAGCGTGGAGCGGGCCGCCCGGTTCGAGATCCAGCGGCACGCCACGGTGCTCACCGACGGCGGGACGATCGTCCAGGAGACCCGGCACTTCCACGAGGACAACGGCTCCACCACCTCGGGCCGGATCAAGGACAACGCCGAGGACTACCGGTACTTCCCGGAGCCCGACCTGGTCCCGATCGCCCCGAGCCGCGAGTGGGTCGAGGAGCTGCGGGCCGCTCTGCCCGAGCTGCCCCGGGTCCGCCGAGCCCGGCTGCAGGCCGAGTGGGGCGTGTCCGACCAGGACATGCAGTCCATCCTCAACGCCGGTGCGGTCGAGCCGATCCTGGACACCATCGCGGCCGGTGCGCCGGCCGACCAGGCCCGCAAGTGGTGGCTGGGCGAGCTGGCCCGCCGGGCCAACGAGACCGGCACCGAGCTGGCCGACCAGCCGATCACCCCGGCCCAGGTGGCCCGGGTCTGCGCGCTCGTCGCCGAGGGCAAGCTCAACGACAAGCTGGCCCGTCAGGTGATCGAGGCCGTGCTGGCCGGCGAGGGCGAGCCGGACGCCGTGATCGAGGCCCGCGGCCTCGCCGTGGTCTCCGACGACTCCGCGCTCAGCGCGGCGATCGACCAGGCCCTGGCGGACAACGCCGGCGTCGCGGACAAGATCCGCGGCGGCAAGGTGGCCGCCGTCGGCGCCCTGGTGGGCGCGGTCATGAAGGCCACCCGCGGCCAGGCCGACGCCGCGAAGGTCAAGGACATGATCTTCGAGAAGCTGGGCGTCTCGCCCGAGTAGGACGCCCTAGGCACGACGAGGACCGCCCGCTCCGTCCCTACGGAGCGGGCGGTCCTCGTCTAAGGACCTGACGCCCCGGGAGATGCGGCATGCTCCCGATGTGGCCACCCCCCTTACCGGAGGAAGCTCTTACCCAGGACGAAGAGCCCGCAAGGGAAAACAAGGGGAGACCACGATGTTCGAGTACGAGCTCATCCAGGCCCGCTCGCAGGAGCTGCAGCGCCAGGCCCGCCACGACGCGCTGGTCCGGGAGGCCCTGGAGGCCGACCGGGAGGCCGCCCCGGCGCTGCGCCTGGGCCTGCTGAGGGCGCTGCGACAGCGCCGGGTACGGGCCCTGAGTCCGCGCCCGCAGCTCAAGCACAGCTGAGCCAGTGCAAATGCTGACAGACCGTCACAGGCCGCCGGGGCCCGGTCCGAACCGCGAGATACTCGCTCGGACCGCGTCGGCGGCCTGTGGCATGCTCGGCGCCATGGAGCAGACATCGGTGAGCCCGGTCTTCGTCGGTCGCGGCACCGAGGTCGGTGCGCTGGAGGCCGCGCTGCGCCGGGCCGACGCCGGCCAGCCCCAGGCGGTGCTGATCGGCGGCGAGGCCGGGGTCGGCAAGACCCGGCTGATCGAGGAGTTCCTGGGCACCGCCTGCCGGGGCGGCGCGGTGACCACCATGGGCGGCTGCCTGGAGGTCGGCGCCGAGGGTCTGCCGTTCGCCCCGCTGGCCACCGCGCTGCGCCGGCTGCACCGCGGGCTGGGGGCCGAACTCGAACGGGCCGCCGAGGGGATGGAGGGCCACCTCACCCGCCTGCTGCCGGAGTTCGGGGCCGACGACGCCGAGCCCAACGACGAGTTCGGCCGGGCCCGGCTCTTCGAGCACACCGCCCGGCTGTTCGAGCGGCTGTCCGACGGGCAGACCATCGTGCTGGCGGTCGAGGACCTGCACTGGTCCGACCGCTCCACCCGCGAGCTGCTCGCCTACCTGATCCGCACCCTGCACCGGGCCCGGGTGCTGATCGTCGCCACCTACCGCACCGACGACCTCCACCGCCGTCACCCGCTGCGCCCGTTCCTGGCCGAGCTGGACCGGCTGCGCACCGTGCAGCGGCTGGAGCTGGCCCGGTTCGGCCGGGCCGAGGTGGCCGCCCAGCTGGCCGGCATCCTCGGCACCGAGGCCCCCGGCCGCTCGCTGGTGGACCGCATCCACGAACGCTCCGAGGGGAACCCGTTCTTCGTCGAGGAGCTGGCCACCGCCCACCAGGAGGGCTGCCACACCGGCCTCACCGAATCGTTGCGCGACCTGCTGCTGGTCCGGGTGGAGGCGCTGCCGGACGAGACCCAGCGCGTGCTGCGGATCGCCGCCGAGGGCGGCAGCTACGTCGAGCACGGCCTGCTGGAGGCGGTGCTGGACGAGGGCGAGGAGTCGCTCACCGAGGCGCTGCGCACGGCCGTCGGCGCCAACGTGCTCCGCCCGGACACCGACGGCGAGGGGTACCGCTTCCGGCACGCGCTGGTCCGCGAGGCGGTCTCCGACGACCTGCTGCCCGGCGAGCGCTACCGGATCAACCGCCGCTACGCCACCGTGCTGGAGCAGCAGGGCGAGCTGGTCTGCGGGAACGGGCTGGACGCCCGGCTGGCCAACTACTGGTACCACGCGCACGAGCCCGCCAAGGCCCTGCCGACCGCGCTGGAGGCGGCCCGGGCGGCCCGCCGCCGCAACGCCTTCGCCGAGCAACTGCGGATGCTGGAGCGCGCACTGGAGCTCTGGGACGAGGTGCCGGAGGAGATCCGCGACACCAGCGTCCGGCCGCACGACTGGGCGGGCACCTTCCCGGCCTGCGGCTGCGACGGCGCGCACTGCGCCGGGCTGTACCTGGTCGACGTGCTGGCCGAGGCGGTCACCGCCGCCCGCCGCAGCGGGGACCGGGACCGCGGCCTGAGCCTGGCCAAGCGGGCGCTGAAGCTGGTGGACGAGGAGGCCGAGCCGGAGCGGGCCGCCTGGTTCATGATCCAGCGCGCGCAGATGTTCGGTCACCTGCGGCGCGGGGGAGCGCAGGAGGAGATCGACCGGGCCCAGCAGTTGGTGGCCGGGCTGCGGCCCTCACCGGTGCAGGCCGAGGTGCTGGCGCTGGCGGTGGGTCACGTGATGCTGCTGGACCCGTCGGCGGGGGACATGGCGATGGCCGAGCGGGCCGTCGAGCTGGCCCGGGAGGTGGACGCCCCGATGGTCGAGCTGCACGCGCTCACCACGCTCGGCACCCTGCGGGCCAACCTGGGTGACCCGGAGGCCGGGCTGGCGCTGCTGCACGAGGCGGTCGAGCGGGCCCGGCCGGCCGGTGTGGTGGACGTGCTCTGCCGGGCGCTCAACAACCTCTCCAGCATGGAGCTCAGCCTCGGCCGGGCCGAGGAGGCCGCGGCGCTGGCCCGGGAGGGCCTGGCGGTGGCGCAGGGCAACGGCCTGCTGGCCAACACCGGCGCCATCCTGGCGGGGAACCTGGTGGAGGCGCTCCTGGTGCTCGGCCGCCGCCAGGAGGCCGAGGAGCTGCTGGCCGAGTGGGACGACTCCCGGGCCGGCACCTTCCACGCCTTCCTGGACCGACTGCGCAGTGAACTCGCTCTGGACCGGGGCGACTTGGCGGCTGCCGAGGAGCACTTCCAGCGCGCCCGACAGGCCGGGAAGGTGGTCCAGCAGCCGCAGCACGACCTTCCGGTGGCCCGGCTGGCCATCCGGCTGGCGATGCGCGCCGGGCGCCCGCTCGACGCCAGGGCCGAACTGCTCGCCGTGCTCGACGGCTTGGCCGAGCGCCCGGCCGGGGACGGGCTCTCCGACGGCTGCGTCAACGGACTGCTGCCGGTGCTGGTCGAGGGGGCGGCGGCCGAGGCCGACTCGCGCGGGGTCCCGAGCGCCGACCTCGGCCGCCCGGTGGTGCTGCGGCGGATCGCCGAGGTGGCCGCCGGGCTGCGGCCCGGCACCGAGCTGCACCGGGCCTGGAGCGAGCTGCTGGCGGCCGAACTCGCCCGCGCCGAGGGCGTCGACAGCCCCGGTCAGTGGGCGGCGGCGGTCGGTTCGCTGCGCGCGCTCGGGCTGGGCTGCCCGCTCGGTCAGGCGCTCTACCGGCAGGCCGAGGCGCTGCTGGCGGAGGGCCGCCGGGAGGAGGCCGCCGGGCTGCTGCGCGAGGTGGACGAACTGGTCACCTCCGGCCGCTACCTGCGGCAGGACGCCGCCCTGCTCACCGCCCGGGCCGGTCTGGCCGCCGCCCGCCCGGCCCCGGCTCCCCGGGCCGCCGAACCGGCCGACCCCGCCGAGGAGTTCGGTCTCACCCCGCGCGAGCGCGACGTGCTGGACCGGCTCGCGCTCGGCCGGACGAACCGTCAGATCGCCGAGGAGCTCTACATCTCGCCCAAGACCGCCAGCGTGCACGTCTCGAACATCCTGGCCAAGCTCTCGGTCGGCAGCCGCGGCGAGGCCGCCGCGCTGGCGCACCGGCTCCAACTCCTCGGCCAGGGGGCCTGAGAGGCGCTCCGGGCACCCGGGCGCACGGGGGCGCGGGGCTCAGTGCGCCCCCGTGCGCTGCGGCCAACCGGGGCGATCCGTCCCGAAACGAGACACGTCGTCACCCGTCACCATTACTCTAAGTGGAGTGTGCGTGTCATTGAGTGACGGAATTGGTGTAGGGTCCGGACCGGGAACACCGGTACGGCGTGGGGGAGAGGTCGAGTGAGCTTCCGCGCGGTCCGTCTCCCCGGAGCCCTGCTGGCGGTGCTCTGCCTCGGGTACGGGGTGGGTGCCGCCCTCGGCTGGGGCTCCCCCCGACTCGCCCAGTTCATGGGGGACTTCGGCCTGGCCGGCGCCGCCCTGGCCGCCGCGCTCTCCTGCCTGCTGCACGCCTGCACCACGGCCGGCCCGGCCCGCCCGGCCTGGCTGCTGTTCGGCCTCTCCTCCTCGATGGTCGCCCTCGGGAACGGCACCTGGGGCTGGTACGAGGTGGTGCTCCGCACCGACCTGCCGCAGGACTCCCCGGCCGAGTACGCCTTCCTGCTCTTCGCCCCGCTCGCCATCACCGGCCTGCTGGTGCTGGCCCAGCGCCCGCGCACCGCCGCCGGCTGGCTCTGCCTGCTGCTGGACGGCTGGCTGGTGGCCGGCTCGCTGTTCACCCTCAGCTGGAGCCTGGCGCTCGGCCGGGTCGCGGCGGGGGAGGGGGACGACCCGCTCCGGCTGGCCCTCGGCCTCGCCTACCCCGTGCTGGACATCCTGCTGGTCAGCCTGGTGGTCGGGCTGCGCTTCCGCCGCCGGGACGGCAACCGCGCGGCGGTGCACACCGCGATGGTCGGCCTGGCCGTCACGGTGGTCTGCGACGCCCTGTTCACCTCGCCCGAGCTGCGCAGCAGTTACCACTCCGGCGGTCTGCTGGACGCCGGCTGGTTCGCCGGCAGCGTGCTGCTCGCCTGGGCCCCCTGGGCACCCCGGGCCGCCAGCGCGCCCAGCCGCCAGCACCCCTCGGTCGGCGGCGCCCCGCGCCGCCGGGTCTCCACCACCTTCAGCGCGCTCACCCCGTACGTGGCGGCCGCCGTCTGCACCGTCGGCATCCTCTACAACGCGCTCGGGGGCCACCACCTGGACCGGGTGGTGGTGGCGGCGGCCTGCACCGTCGGCCTGGCGCTGATCCTCCGTCAGGGCGTCACCCTGCTGGACAACCTCTCGCTGGCCCAGGAGCTGGCCCAGAAGGAGGCGCACTTCCGCTCGCTGGTGCAGGGCTCCAGCGACGTCATCATGATCTCCGGCGGCACCGGGGTGCTCTCCTACGTCTCCCCGGCCGCGCTCGGCGTCTACGGCCGCGACCCGGAGGACCTGGTCGGCGGGAACCTGCTCAACCTGGTCCACCCGGAGGACGTCGACCGGGTACTGGCCGAGGTCAAGCGGCTGATGAAGGGCCTGCCGGACGGCATCGGCGAGCCCTCGGCCCGGGTCGAGTGCCGGGTCCGCTCCGGCGGCGGCGAGTGGCTGCACGTCGAGTCCACCGTCAACCGGTACCGGGACGGCCTGATCCTGAACAGCCGGGACGTCACCGAACGGGTCATGCTGCAGGCGCAGTTGCAGCACAACGCGTTCCACGACCCGCTGACCGACCTGCCGAACCGGGCGCTGTTCACCGAGCGCCTGGGTGCCGCCCTGACGGGTGGCCAGGAGGGCGAGACGGTCGCGGTGCTCTTCCTCGACCTGGACGGCTTCAAGGCGGTCAACGACTCCGCCGGGCACCAGGTCGGCGACGAGCTGCTGGTGCAGGCCGCCCGCCGGCTGCAGGGCGCCGTCCGGGCCGGGGACACCGTGGCCCGGTTCGGCGGGGACGAGTTCGCCGCGCTGGTCTCCGGGCGGCTCGGCCGCGTCCAGGTGCAGGAGCTGGCCGACCGGCTGCGCTCGGCGCTCTCCGAGCCGTACTGGATCGGCGGGGCCGAGCTCGGCGTGGCCGCCAGCATCGGCATCGCCTTCGCCTCCCCGTCCCGGGACGGTCGTGACCACGGGCAGGACGGCGCGCGGGCCGACGAGCTGATGCGCGACGCGGACCTCGCGATGTACCGGGCCAAGTCCGAGGGCAAGGGTCGCGTCGTGCTCTACCACCCGGCCATGCGGGCCGAGTTGGAGCGCCGCACCGAGCTGGAGGACCGGCTGCGGCTGGCCGTCCGGGAGGGCACCTTCACCCTGCTCCACCAGCCCCTGGTGGACCTCGCCACCGGCGCCGTGACGGGCGTCGAGGCCCAGGCCAGGTGGCGCTCCGCCCAGGGCCTGCTGCTGACCCCCGCCGAGTTCCTGCGCACCGCCGAGCAGGGCGACGCGGCCACCCGCTTCGCCCGCTGGATGCTGCACGAGACGGTCACTGCGGCGGCCCGCCGGGGCGGCCCCAGGATGGTCGCCGTCCCGGTCTCGGTCCGGCTCTCGGCCGAACGGCTCTGCGCCCCCGGCATGTACGAGGCGGTGGTCGCGGTGCTGCGCGAAACCGGCCTGCCCGCCCAGCAGTTGGTGATCGAGCTGGCCCGCACCGGGCCCGACGCGCAGGCCGACGAGCTCGGCCGCCGGCTCGACGCGCTGCGCCGGCACGGCGTCTCCACCGCGGTGGCCGGCTTCGGCGCGGGCGGCGGCTCGCTCGGCGCGCTGGCCCGGCTGCCGCTCGACGCGATCAAACTGGACCGCTCGCTGGTCCAGGACGTGGCCGACTCCACCCTCACCCGCGCACTGGCCGGGCACGCGCTGCGGCTGGGCCGCGACCTCGGCCTGGTGACCTCCGCCGAGGGGGTGGACCACCCGCGCCAGGTCGCCGTCCTGCAGGAGTTGGGCTGCCGCCAGGGGCAGGGCCTGGCCTTCGCCCAGCCGCTGGACGAGCACCGGCTGCGCCGGGCGCTGCTGCGCCGGGTCTACCCGCTGCCGAGGCCGCTGGGGCCGCTCTCCGCGCGCCGCGCCTACCTGGCCGCCGACGCCCGTTCGGGTGGCCACCCGGAGGTGGCCCAGGGCCGGCCCGCGCACCACCAGAACGTCTCCGACCTGCCCGGACGCCTCCCGCTGCCCGGTCCATGGGCACGTCCGCATGATGAGACCTCCGTCCCACCTGCTTGACACTTGACCCCGCCGAGGAGGAAGGTCGGTGCCATGCGCACCCGAATTCTCGTACTTGGCGGGCGCGTCGGCTAGAGCGGGCAGCACACGCCCCGCTCGGGAGAGACCGACGCGCCACCCCTCGCATGCCCTTGGCACGAGGGGTTTTTTGTTGCACTGGAACTGTTCGAAGAGGCAATACCCCGGCCGATTCGCCCACGTACGAGCCCCTCATGCGGGCCGGGTGGACGATGGAGGCAGGACCGGCGACCGCCACCAGGTCCCTCACCTGGCGGACGGCAGAACCCGAGAAGAGACAGGCAGATGACCGAGCACGCCGCCCCCCGCCGCGGGGACACCCCGGCCGCCCACGCTCCCGCGCCCAGCGCGGCCGAGACGATGACCGGTGCGCAGTCCCTCATCCGCTCGCTCGAGGCCGTGGGCGCGGACACCGTCTTCGGCATCCCGGGTGGCGCCATCCTCCCGGCCTACGACCCGCTGATGGACTCGCAGAAGGTCCGTCACATCCTGGTCCGCCACGAGCAGGGCGCGGGCCACGCCGCCACCGGCTACGCCCAGGCCACCGGCCGGGTCGGCGTCTGCATGGCGACCTCCGGCCCGGGCGCGACCAACCTGGTCACCCCGATCGCCGACGCCTACATGGACTCCGTCCCGATGGTCGCGATCACCGGGCAGGTCGCCTCCAAGGCGATCGGCACCGACGCCTTCCAGGAGGCGGACATCTGCGGCATCACGATGCCGATCACCAAGCACAACTTCCTGGTGACCGACCCGGCCGAGATCCCCCGGGTGATCGCCGAGGCCTTCCACATCGCCGCCACCGGCCGCCCCGGCCCGGTCCTGGTCGACATCGCCAAGGACGCGCTGCAGGCCACCACCACCTTCCGCTGGCCGGTGGAGACCTCGCTGCCCGGGTACCGCCCGGTCACCAAGCCGCACGCCAAGCAGATCCGCGAGGCCGCCAAGCTGCTGGTCAACTCCAAGCGCCCGGTCCTCTACGTCGGCGGCGGCGTGCTCAAGGCCCAGGCCAGCGCAGAGCTGCGGATCCTGGCCGAGCTGACCGGCGCCCCGGTGGTCACCACCCTGATGGCGCTGGGCGTCTTCCCGGACAGCCACCCGCAGCACCTGGGCATGCCCGGCATGCACGGCTCCGTCCCGGCCGTCACCGCGCTGCAGAAGGCGGACCTGCTCTTCACCCTGGGCGCCCGCTTCGACGACCGGGTCACCGGCAAGCTGGACAGCTTCGCGCCGTTCGCCAAGGTCGTGCACGCCGACATCGACCCGGCCGAGATCGGCAAGAACCGCCCGGCCGACGTCCCGATCGTCGGTGACGCCCGCGAGGTGATCGCCGATCTGATCGTCGCCGTCCAGGCCGAGTTCGACGCCGGCCACAAGGGCGACTACACCGCCTGGTGGGAGAAGCTCAACGAGTGGAAGACCACCTTCCCGCTGGGCTACGAGGCGGCCCCCGACGGCGGGTTGTCGCCGCAGCAGGTGATCGAGCGGATCGGTCAGCTGGTCGGCCCGGACGCCATCTACGCGGCGGGCGTCGGCCAGCACCAGATGTGGGCCTCGCAGTTCATCCAGTTCGAGAAGCCGGCCACCTGGCTCAACTCGGGCGGCGCGGGCACCATGGGCTACGCCGTCCCGGCCGCGATGGGCGCCAAGGCGGGCAAGCCGGACACCGCGGTCTGGGCGATCGACGGTGACGGCTGCTTCCAGATGACCAATCAGGAACTGGTCACCTGCGCGCTGAACAACATCCCGATCAAGGTGGCCGTCATCAACAACGGCTCGCTCGGCATGGTCCGCCAGTGGCAGACCCTCTTCTACAACCAGCGCTACTCCAACACCGTGCTGCACTCCGGCCCGGAGCACGACGGCATCGCGGCGCCGGCCCAGGGCACCCGGATCCCGGACTTCGTGATGCTCTCCGAGGCGATGGGCTGCGTCGGCCTGCGCTGCGAGCGTCCCGAGGACCTGGACAAGGTGATCGAGCAGGCGATGGCGATCGACGACCGCCCGGTGGTCATCGACTTCATCGTCCACCAGGACGCCATGGTCTGGCCGATGGTGGCCGCCGGCACCAGCAACGACGAGATCCTCGCAGCCCGGGACGTGCGCCCGGACTTCGGCGACGACCTCGACTGAACTGCGCTCCCTGACCAACCGATAGAGAGTCCATGACCACCATGTCCAAGCACACCCTCTCCGTCCTGGTCGAGAACAAGCCCGGCGTGCTCGCCCGCATCGCCGCCCTGTTCTCCCGTCGGGGCTTCAACATCGACTCGCTCGCGGTCGGCCCGACCGAGCACCCGGACATCTCCCGGATGACCATCGTGGTCAACGTGGAGAGCCTCCCGCTGGAGCAGGTCACCAAGCAGCTCAACAAGCTGGTCAACGTGATAAAGATCGTCGAACTCGACCAGGCCGCCGCGGTCCAGCGCGAGCTGGTCCTGGTGAAGGTCCGGGCCGACGCCGAGTCGCGCTCGCAGATCGTCGAGATCGTCCAGCTGTTCCGCGCCAAGACGGTCGACGTCTCGCCGGACGCGGTGACCATCGAGGCCACCGGCAGCTCGGACAAGCTGGAGGCCATGCTCAAGATGCTGGAGCCGTACGGCATCAAGGAGTTGGTCCAGTCCGGTCTGGTGGCCATCGGCCGCGGCGCCCGTTCGATCACGGACCGCTCGCTCCGGGCCCTGGACCGCAGCGCCTGACGCGGGCCTGACGGCCTGTCGTCTCACACCCTGAAGCACCGCCCCACACCCCCGCCGGGTCCACGTACGGTAGGACCTGCAGGACCCGGCATCACCACCACGCAAGGAGATGTGCCCCCGTGGCCGAGCTGTTCTACGAAGACGACGCCGACCTCTCGATCATCCAGGGCCGCAAGGTCGCGATCATCGGCTACGGCAGCCAGGGCCACGCCCACGCGCTGTCGCTGCGCGACTCCGGCGTCGACGTCCGGGTCGGCCTGAAGGCGGGCTCCTCCTCGAAGGCCAAGGCGGAGGAGGAGGGCCTGCGCGTGGTCACCGCCGCCGAGGCCGCCGCCGAGGCCGACGTCATCATGATCCTGGTGCCGGACCCGATCCAGGCCGACGTCTACGAGGCGGACATCGCCCCGAACCTGAAGGCCGGCGACGCGCTGTTCTTCGGCCACGGCCTGAACATCCGCTTCGGCTTCATCAAGCCCCCGGCCGACGTCGACGTCTGCATGGTCGCCCCGAAGGGCCCGGGCCACCTGGTCCGCCGCCAGTACCAGGAGGGCCGCGGCGTCCCCGCCATCGTGGCCGTCGAGCAGGACGCCACCGGCAAGGCCTTCGACCTGGCGCTCTCCTACGCCAAGGGCATCGGCGCCACCAAGGCCGGCGTCATCAAGACCACCTTCACCGAGGAGACCGAGACCGACCTGTTCGGTGAGCAGGCCGTCCTCTGCGGTGGCACCGCCGCCCTGGTCAAGGCCGGTTTCGAGACCCTGGTCGAGGCCGGCTACCAGCCGGAGATCGCCTACTTCGAGTGCCTCCACGAGCTGAAGCTCATCGTCGACCTGATGTACGAGGGCGGCCTGGAGAAGATGCGCTGGTCCATCTCGGAGACCGCCGAGTGGGGCGACTACGTCACCGGCCCGCGCATCATCACCGCCGACACCAAGGCCGAGATGAAGAAGGTCCTCGCGGAGATCCAGGACGGCACCTTCGCCAACACCTGGATCGCCGAGTACAAGGCGGGCCTGCCGAAGTACAACGAGTACAAGAACGCCGACTCCGAGCACCTGCTGGAGACCACCGGCAAGAAGCTCCGCAAGCTGATGAGCTGGGTCGACGAGAACGCGTAACCCGCTTGTACACAACGGCTGTTCCCGTCCGGGTGATTTCGCCGGACGGGAGCAGCCGCGGCGCATCACCGTCGATACACTTCCGAGTGCGCGTCAGGCCCACAGCGTCGTGCGTCTACCTACGCGGCATGCCACCTTCCCCCGCCCTGCCACGCCACCTTCGTGAGGGCCTTCGGGAACCGGACAGTTAAGGACACTGTCGTGAGCAAATCCGTCGTTCTGATCGCCGAAGAGCTGTCCCCCGCCACCGTCGACGCACTGGGCCCGGACTTCGAGATCCGCCACTGCAACGGCGCGGACCGCACCGAGCTGCTGACCGCCATCGCGGACGTGGACGCCATCCTGATCCGCTCCGCCACCAAGGTGGACGCCGAGGCGCTGGCCGCCGCCAAGAAGCTCAAGGTGGTCGCCCGCGCGGGCGTCGGCCTGGACAACGTGGACGTCTCCGCCGCCACCAAGGCCGGCGTGATGGTCGTGAACGCCCCGACCTCCAACATCGTCACCGCCGCCGAGCTCGCCTGCGGTCTGCTGATCTCGGTCGCCCGCAACATCGCGCCCGCCAACGCCGCGCTCAAGCAGGGCGAGTGGAAGCGCAACAAGTACACCGGCGTCGAGCTGAGCGAGAAGACCCTCGGCGTGGTCGGCCTCGGCCGGATCGGCGTGCTGGTCGCCCAGCGGATGTCCGCCTTCGGCATGAAGATCGTCGCCTACGACCCCTACATCCAGGCCGCCCGCGCGGCCCAGATGGGCGTCAAGCTGCTCTCGCTCGAGGAGCTGCTGGAGGTCTCCGACTTCATCACCGTGCACCTCCCCAAGACCCCCGAGACGATCGGCCTGATCGGCGACGAGGCGCTGCACAAGGTCAAGCCGAGCGTGCGCATCGTCAACGCCGCCCGCGGCGGGATCGTGGACGAGGCCGCCCTGGCCTCCGCGCTGCGCGACGGCCGGGTGGCCGGCGCCGGCCTGGACGTCTACGCCAAGGAGCCGTGCACCGACTCCCCGCTGTTCGCCTTCGACAACGTGGTGGCCACCCCGCACCTGGGCGCCTCCACCGACGAGGCGCAGGAGAAGGCCGGCATCGCCGTCGCCAAGTCGGTCCGCCTGGCCCTCGCGGGCGAGCTGGTGCCGGACGCCGTCAACGTCCAGGGCGGCGTGATCGCCGAGGACGTCCGCCCGGGCCTGCCGCTGGCCGAGAAGCTCGGCCGGATCTTCACCGCGCTGGCCGGCGAGGTGGCCGTCCGCCTCGACGTCGAGGTCCGCGGCGAGATCACCCAGCACGACGTCAAGGTGCTCGAACTCTCCGCCCTGAAGGGCGTGTTCGAGGACGTGGTGGCGGAGACGGTGTCCTACGTCAACGCCCCGCTGTTCGCCCAGGAGCGTGGCGTCGAGGTCCGCCTCACCACCTCCAGCGAGTCCCCCGAGCACCGCAACGTGATCACCGTGCGCGGCACCCTCTCGGACGGCTCGGAGATCGCCATCTCCGGCACCCTCTCCGGTCCGAAGCAGACCCAGAAGATCGTCGGCGTGGACGCCTTCGACGTGGACGTGGCGCTCACCGACCACATGGCCTTCTTCAAGTACGAGGACCGCCCCGGCGTGGTCGGCACCCTCGGCCGCATCCTCGGCGACGCCGGCATCAACATCGCGGGCATGCAGGTCGCCCGCGACGGCTCCGAGGCGCTCGCCTCGATCACCGTGGACAGCGAGGTCTCGCAGGAGGTCCTGACCGAGATCTCCAAGGCGATCGGCGCCCAGTTCTCCCGCGCCGTGAACCTCGGCTGACAGCGCGTCAGAGGGCCCGGTCCGCCTCGGCGGACCGGGCCCTCTTGCGTCTCCCGGGTGAGTCCCGTCTCAGATACTAGGAAATCCAACTATCCGTGCAGACAGGACCCGCCCGGCGTCGTACCGTGAAGGAGTCATACGGTGTGCCACCCCTCCAACGAGGGCGCGTGGCCCGTGTGCCCGTACGCACCATGGCAGGCGACCCCTGGCCGGCGTACCCGAAATCCCTCACCCCACGCGCACGTCCCAAGGAGTTCGGTATGCCCGCCACCGCAGACCGCCACGCCCCCGCCGCCGAGACCGCCGCCCCCCGCCGCCGTCGCCGCGCCCAGTCCGACCCCCGTGCCAACGCCGCCCTGCAGCGCTCGCTGGACCGCCGCGACAACGGCGGCTCGACCGGGCACTGAGCCGGTTGGTGCGCCGGGTCGCGCCGCAGGTCACGGGCGCTGCGCCGAACGCCTGACGATCCGTCACCCACAGGAGTGCAACAGCGACTCCAAGGGGGGACGGTGCTCGCCGGACCCGGCGCGATGATCCTAATTTGGTGCCTCCGGAAGGGTGATCGAGCTCCGCACGGCGCGGGCCTACCGCAACCCCTGCCGGGGGAGACAGGCCCTTGCGCACCAGCACCCTCGTCCGGCTCGGCACCCTGCTGCTGACCGGCTCGCTCGCCCTCGCCGCCGTACCGCTCTCCGGTGCGGCGGCCGAGCGCGCTTCGACCGACCCCGACCCGGCGGGCCGCCGCAGCGTCCTGCTGGAACTCGACACCGAGACCGCCGCCACCGCCTGGCAGCAGGCCACCGAGCAGGCCAGGCGGCAGCTCCGCAGCCCCGAGGCGGTCCGCCGGGCCGGGGCCGAGGCCGGCGCCGAACGGCGCCGGGCCACCGACCGGGCGGCCGGCCAACTCGCCGCCGCCCTAAGGCGTTCGGTCCCCGCCGCCCACGAGCTCTACCGCACCCACACCCTGCTCTCCGGGGTCGCGGTGAACGTGCCCGCCGCCGCGGTGCCCGGGCTCGCCCGGCTGCCCGGGGTACGGGCGGTGCACCCGATCGCGCTCAAGGAGCGGGTCAACTCGTACTCGGTGCCGCTGACCGGCGCCCCCGCGGTCTGGTCCGGAGCCGGGGCCACCGGCTCCACCGGACGGGGCGTCAGCATCGGCATCATCGACTCCGGCCTGGACTACACCCACGCCGACTTCGGCGGCCCCGGCACCGAGGAGGCCTTCAAGGCCGTCGACGGCGCCAAGCCCGCGCCGGCCGGCCTGTTCCCGACCGAGAAGGTCTTCGGCGGCAAGGACCTGGTCGGCGACGCCTACGACCCCTCCTCGGACGAGGGCAGCCACCCGGTGCCCGACGACAACCCGCTGGACTGCGCGCTCAACGGCCACGGCACCCACGTGGCCGGCACCGCCGCCGGCCTCGGCGTCACCTCCTCCGGCGCCACCTACCGCGGCCCGTACCGTCCCGGGCTGGACCCGGCCGGCTTCAAGGTCGGCCCCGGCGCGGCCCCCGAGGCCCGGCTCTACCCGATCCGGGTCTTCGGCTGCTCCGGCTCCACCGACCAGCTCACCGAGGCGCTCGACCTGGCCGCCGACCCGGACCAGGACGGCGACCTGACGGACCGTCTGGACGTGGTCAACCTCTCGCTCGGAAGCCCCTTCGGCGGCCCCGACGACGCCGACGCCCTCACCGCCGACCGGCTCGCCGCACTCGGCACCGTGGTGGTCGCGGCGGCCGGCAACGAGGGTGACGTCCACGCCATCGGCGGCAGCCCCGGCACCGCCCCCCGGGTGCTCACCGTGGCCGCCTCGGTCGACCCGCACGGCGACGCCGACGGCCTGCGGGTGCTGGCCCCCGAGGCCCTGGCCGGACTCGTCCCCGCGCACTGGAGCGCCAAGTACCAGCACTGGGACGACCGCGAGGTGCAGGGCCTGCTCGCCCTGCCCGCCGACCAGTCGGACGGCTGCGAGCCCTTCTCCGCCGCCGACGCCGCCCGGCTCAAGGACCGGATCGCGGTCCTCGCCTGGAGCACCCGCGAGCCCGACCGGGCCTGCGGATCGGCGCCCCGGGCCAACAACGCCGCCGACGCCGGAGCCGTCGGCACCCTGTTCGCCGCCGACGGCGACCACCTCGGCGAGATCGCCGGGAACGACCGGATCCCGGCCGCCATCCTGGCCAGGGCCGACGGCGAGCGCCTGCGCAAGGCCGCCCAGGCCGGCCCCGTCACGGTCCAACTGGCCACCCCCGGCAACCCCCTGCACGGGGCGGTGGCGCAGGACCAGCCGCAGCGCACCGACACCCTGACCTCGTTCACCTCCCGCGGCATCGGCCTGCCCGGCCTGGTCAAGCCCGACCTCGCCGCCCCCGGCGAGACCATCTGGTCCGCCAAGGTCGGCTCCGGCTCCGGCGGCATGCGCGAGGACGGCACCTCGATGGCCTCCCCGCACGTGGCCGGCCTGGCCGCCCTGGTCCGCGGCGCGCACCCCGGCTGGACGGCGGCCCAGGTCAAGGCCGCGCTGATGAACACCGCGGGGGACACCTGGCTGAACGACGGTCAGCGCGGCCCGGTGTACGGCCCCGAGCGCACCGGCGCCGGACGGGCCCGGGTGGACCGGGCCGTCGCCACCCCCGTGGTCGCCTACGCGGCCGGGGAGGCGGTGGACGGAGTGGTCGGCCTCTCCTTCGGCCCCGTCCCGGTCACCGGCCCCACCGAGCTCACCCGCGAGGTGGAGCTGCGCAGCTTCGCCGATCGCCCGCTGGAGTACCGCACCGGCTACGCCGCGGCCACCGAAGTGCCCGGCGCCGCCTTCGAACTGACCCCGGGCCGGGTGACCGTCCCGGCCGGAGGCACCGCCCGGGTCAAGGTCACCCTCCGGGTGCCCGGGCAGCTGGACCGCGCACCGGACCCGACCCTGGACCTGGTGCAGGGCGGCAAGGCCCGCAGCTACCGCGGCGAGCTCTCCGGCCGCCTGCTGCTCACCCCCGCCGACACCACGGCCGGCGAACTGCGGGTGCCGCTGTTCGCCGCGCCGCGCGCCGCCTCCGACCTGACGGCCGGTCAGCAGGCCCGGCTCGGCCGGAGCAGCTCGCTGCTCACCCTCACCGGCACCGCCGCACCCTCCGCGGCGGGCGGCCTGCTCTCCGCCTTCGCCCTCGGCGGTGAGGCCCCGCGCTGGCCGGACTGCCCGCCGGGCACCGCCGCCGAGCAGGACAAGACACCGGACCTCTGCGTCACCCGCCCCGGCGACCGGGCGGCCAACCTCCGGGCCGCCGGGGCCGCCAGCGACGCCCCCGCGGTCGGCGGTGAACCCCTGGAGAACGGCACCCTCTACCTGGCCGCCTCGCTCTGGGCCCCGGCGCCCACCCCCGTCGGCCAGTTCGCCGTCCGGGCCTCGCTGGACACCGACGGGGACCAGAAGGCCGACGTGGTGGTGGCCGCCGACCGGCTCAAGGGCAGCGACGTCCTGGTCGCCCGGACGCTGGACGCCAAGACCGGCGAGGAGCTGGACGTCCAGCCGCTGAACGCCCGGTGGGGCGACACCGACACCGACCTGCTCGACAGCGACACCCTGGTCCTCCCGGTCCGGCTGAACAAGCTGCCCGGCCTGCGGCAGTCCACCTCCCGGATCCGCTACGCCCTCTGGACCGGCTTCGCCGTTCCCGGCCTGCCGGACGCCAAGGAGGCGCTCTCCTCGGTCGGCCTGAAGGACGGGAAGCCCACCCTGGTGCTCGACGTCCTCAACCCGGCGCTGGACATCCGCAACGGAGCAGCCGGCCCGGCCGCCATCGCCACCCCCGAACAGCCCGGCACCGCCCTGGAGATCCGCCGCCGCAACCCCGCCGCGGACCGGCTCCTCCTGGTCCACCACCTCAACCCGGACGGCCGCCGCAGCGAGGTGGTCCGCCTCCGCTAGGGCCCTCCGGGCGGGCGGTAAGTGGTTACACCGGGGGCGCGAGGAACTGCGCGCATCGGAAGACAGCGGCCCGTGTGCCGGGTACGGACAGCCACTTGCACGTGAGCCTCCGTACCCGGCACACGGGTCTCGTCCTTCCGCAGCGCGCCCACGCGGCGGAGCCGCACATCAGCAGAGCCTCGCGCCCCTAACCGCCCTCCGGGCGGTTGCGGTGCGGGCGCCGGCGGGCCAGGGAGAGCAGGACGACCGCGGCCAGGACGGCCAAGGCCGCCGCGCTGACGGCCAGGCCGTCGGTGAGGCCCGGTGGGCGGTAGGAGCACGCGACGTCGGTGGCGGCGTCGCCGAGGGGTACGGCGATCAGGCCGAGGAGGGAGCCGGGGGCGCGTTCGGGCCCGCCGTTCACCCGGCAGGTCCAGCCCTCCACCGCCGGGGCGGCGACGACCGCGGTGCCGGCGGCCCCGACCGGCAGCTCGGCCGTCAGCGTGTGCCCGCCGGCCGTCACCCGCTCCGCCGGGGTCAGCCCCGCCACCGCCCGTTCCAGTGCCCCCGGCGCCAGACAGCCGAGCGGCAGCGCCGGCACCTGGCTCACCGCCCCGGCCCGCAGCCACACCCGGATCCGCCCGTCACCCGGCACGGCCCCGAGCAGGTGCACCGGCTCCGAGACCACCGGCTGCTGCCCCGCGCTGACGTAGGAACTCCCGAGCGCCTCCACCGTCCCGGCGAACCAGGGCCCGTAGAAGTACGCCGCCGATCCGGGGGAGCAGCTCGCCTCGAAGCCCACCCCGCCCGCCGGCACCGACCACCCGCTGCTGCCGTGCGAGGTCGGTGCTGCGGGGCCGCCCTGAACCGGCGTCACCTGTGGCACCTCGTACAGCCCCCGCGCGTCGAGCACCGAGGCCTGCCGCGCCCACACCGAGGAGCCGTCCACCACCGGCACCCCGGCCCGCACCGTGACCAGCGGCGCCGCGGCCGTGGCCCGCTCCACCACGAACCCGCCGGCGCCGTCCGCCAGGAAGGTCCGCACGCCGAACACCGCCCGCCCCACCGGATCCGCCGGGCTGAGGGTCTGCCGCCCGCCGGCGGACCAGCCGGCCCCCAGGTCGTGCAGCAGCTCCGCCGTCACCCGCGGCAGCCGCCCGGAGCGGTAGCCGCCGCCCTGGCCGTCCAGCAGCATCGGGTCGTTGTCGGTGAAGACGTGCGGCCCGGGATCGGCCCGCCCGTCCGGCCAGTCGGCGCCCGCCCGCAGGGCCCGGTACGCCTCGCGCACCTGTCCCGCGTCGAGCTGTGACCCACCCGCCGGCGCACCCGCGTAGGCCGCGTACGCGGCCCCGGCGAGCACCGCCGCCGTGAGCCCGGCCGCCACCGGCCGTTCGGCCCGGCCCCGACCGAGCAGCCACACGCCGCCGGCCACCACCGCCCCGCCCACCGCGACCAGCAGCCAGGCGGCCCCGGTCAGCCCGCCGCCCCAGATCTGAGCGACCGTCACCACCACCGCGACCAGCGCCGCCCCGCCCGCCAGCGCGGCCGGGCCGGGCGGCCGGGAGAGCGAGACCCAGGCCGCCGTCACCAGCAGTCCGCTGAGCACGAAGGCCGCCAGGTACGGGGTGCCGGTGCCGGTGGTCAGCCCGGGGTCGTGCCAGAGCAGCACCTCCGGGCGCCAGACCAGCCCGACCCCGGTCAGGACCACCAGCACCGGCCAGCCGATCCGCTCCCGCACCGTGACCCGCCGGTTGAACGGCAGGGTGGCCACCAGGAGCAGCCCGAGCATCCCCACCGAGACGTCCGGCAGCGGCAGCCCCGGCCGTCCGCCGGGCAGCAGTTGGCCCAGGTACTCGGCGACTCCGGGCGCGCCCTGGTACCCGGTGAGCGGCCCCGGCTGGGCGGTCCGGGCGGCCTTCAGGCCCACCGTCACCACGGGGGCGGCCAGCAGCGCCCCGAGCAGTCCGGCCGAGCCGGCCCGCCAGAGCGCGCCGAGCCGGGCCCGGGCCGGACGGTCCGTCAGCACCAGCCGGAGCACCAGCACCAGCCCGGCGCCCGCCATGGCGGCCACCCCGGTCACCAGGTTCCCGGCCAGGGCGGCGGCCACCGCCAGGATGCCGACCAGCCGGTGCCGGCCGCGCAGGCACCAGTCCCCGGCCAGGCAGAGCAGCGGCAGCGAGACGGTGCCCCAGAGCCAGGCCGGCGTGGTCACCCCGTCCTGCACCACCCAGGCGCAGAGCCCGTACCCGGCGCCGAGCAGCGCCCGCTGCCAGCCGGGCCCGGGGTGCAGCCGGCCGAGCAGACGGGTCATCAGGGCGGCGGCCAGGCCCAGGCTGAGCAGCGGCACCAGGAAGGCGGCGAGCGCGATCGAGCCCCGGGGGAGCACGGCGGCGGCGGGCCAGGAGAACGGGTTGGCAAGGTAGGCGGCGAGGTCGGGCAGGAACGGGGCGCCGTAGCCGCTGCCCCAGTTGAACAGCAGGTCCCCAGTGGTGCCGCCGTGCAGCAGGTCCCGCAGGTGCGCGTGGTACGGCACCGACTCCGCCCCGGCCACCGCCACTGGGCCGAACGGGTACTCCTGCCGCGCGGCCACGGCGGCGGTGTAGGCCGCCGTCGTCAGCCCCGCGGACCCCAGCTCCGCACGGCGCCCGTGCGCCGATGTCCAGCCGCTCACCGACCAGGTACCCCTGACGTTCCGTCACCATTTGTCCGGATCCGAGCATAGGGTGGCGGAGGCCGGCTCCGGCCCGCCAAGCGCCGTCCGAATGGTGGACATCGGATGTCACCGCTTGGGACGCGGAGTACTGTCGGCCGCATGTCTCGCAGCCTTCGTCTCGCAGTGATCCCCGGTGACGGCATCGGCCAGGAAGTCGTGGCCGAGGGCCTCAAGGTGCTCGCCGCCGCCCTCCCCGCCGACGTCAAGGTGGAGACCACCGAGTACGACCTCGGTGCCCGTCTCTACCACCGCACCGGCGAGACCCTCCCGGACGCCGTGCTGGAGGAGCTCAAGGGCGCCGACGCGATCCTGCTCGGCGCGATCGGTGACCCGAGCGTCCCGTCCGGCGTGCTGGAGCGCGGTCTGCTGCTGAAGCTCCGCTTCGCCTTCGACCACCACATCAACCTCCGCCCGGGCAAGCTCTTCCCGGGTGTCCAGGGCCCGCTGGCCGGCGCCCCGGAGATCGACTTCGTGGTGGTCCGCGAGGGCACCGAGGGCCCGTACGTCGGCAACGGCGGCACCCTGCGCACCGGCACCGAGCACGAGGTGGCCACCGAGGTCAGCCTGAACACCGCGTTCGGCATCGAGCGCGTGGTCCGCGACGCCTACAAGCGCGCCGCCGCCCGCCCGCGCAAGAAGCTCACCCTGGTGCACAAGAACAACGTGCTGGTGCACGCCGGCCACCTCTGGTCGCGGATCTTCGCCGAGGTCGGCCAGGAGTTCCCCGAGGTCACCACCGACTACCTGCACGTGGACGCGGCGACGATCTTCTTCGTCACCCAGCCCGAGCGCTTCGACGTGATCGTCACCGACAACCTGTTCGGCGACATCCTCACCGACCTGGCCGCGGCCGTCACCGGCGGCATCGGCCTGGCCGCCTCGGGCAACATCAACCCGACCGGCGCCTTCCCGTCGATGTTCGAGCCGGTGCACGGCTCCGCCCCGGACATCGCCGGCCAGGGCAAGGCCGACCCGACCGCCACCGTGCTCTCGGTCGCCATGCTGCTGGACCACCTCGGCTTCGCCGAGGAGGCCGCCAAGGTCGAGGCCGCCGTCGCCGCCGACCTGACCGAGCGCTCCGGCGCCCGGTCCACCTCCGAGGTCGGCGACGCGCTCGCCGCCCGAGTATCCGGCTGACGGGCCGGTAGCAGCACGACTGCACCTCCGGCCCGCGGGCCGGAACCAGACGAACCACAGCCCGACCGGCTGTTCGGCACGGCCCTCTGGATGCGAGTATCGACAGTGGGCCGTGCCTTCGTGCGTTCATTCACAGGGGGGCACCGGCCCGGACCAACCCCACGGTGAAGGACAGACAGTCATGAGTACGCCCACCCAGGCGCCCATCACGTTCGACCTCAAGCCCTCCGCGCACCCGCTCTCCGACGGTGAGCGCGCGGCCCGGCTGACCAACCCCGGTTTCGGACGGGTCTTCACCGACCACATGGTCACCATCCGGTGGACCGAGGGCCGGGGTTGGCACGACGCCCAGCTGACGCCGTACGCGCCGCTGGAGATCGACCCGGCCAACATGACCCTGCACTACGGCCAGGCGATCTTCGAGGGCATGAAGGCCTACCGCCAGCCCGACGGCTCGGTGGCCTCCTTCCGCCCGACCGCCAACGCCGAGCGCTTCGCCGCCTCCGCCCGCCGCCTGGCCATGCCCGAGCTCCCGGTCGAGGCCTTCGTCGAGGCCGTCGACCTGCTGGTCCGCGCGGACGAGGCCTGGGTCCCCCAGGAGGCCGAGCAGAGCCTCTACCTGCGGCCCTTCATGTTCGCGACCGAGGTCGGCCTCGGCGTCCGCCCGGCCAACGAGTACCTCTTCATGGTCATCGCCTCCCCGGCCGGCGCCTACTTCCCCGGTGGCGTGAAGCCGGTCTCCGTCTGGCTCTCCGAGGAGTACGTCCGGGCCGCGCCCGGCGGCACCGGCGCCGCGAAGTGCGCGGGCAACTACGCCGCCTCGCTGGTCGCCCAGGCCCAGGCCGCCGAGAAGGGCTGCGACCAGGTCGTCTGGCTCGACGCCGCCGAGCACCGGTGGATCGAGGAGATGGGCGGCATGAACCTGTACTTCGTCTTCGGCGAGGGCAAGGACGCGAAGATCGTCACCCCCGAGCTCTCCGGCGCCCTCCTCCCCGGCATCACCCGCGCCTCCCTGCTCACCCTCGCCTCCGACCTCGGCTACGCCGTCGAGGAGCGGAAGATCTCCACCGACGAGTGGCGCGAGGCCAACGCCGACGGCACCCTCACCGAGGTCTTCGCCTGCGGCACCGCCGCCGTCATCACCCCCGTCGGCTCGGTCAAGTCCGCCCGCGCCGACTGGACCGTCGGCAAGGGCGAGCCCGGCCCGGTCACCATGGAGCTCCGCAAGACCCTGCTCGCCCTCCAGGGCGGCCAGCTTCCCGACACCCACGGCTGGCTCCACAAGATCCTCTGACCCACCCTCAGGGCGCCCCTCCCCGGGGCGCCCTGACCCGGTGACCTCGCGCGAGCCCGGACGGGACCGCGAAGCCGAGCGCCGGGGATGCGGGGCGGCCCGGATCCCGCTCGACCGAGCGGCTGACCTGACACGTCCCGGATGGCGAGACGCGGGGGCCGGATCGCGGATGGTGTGCCAGACTGCGAGCGTGTCCTCGCTTTCGCTGATTATTAGCAGCAGGCGCGCCGGTCCGCAGTGACCGCTCCCGTACCACCGATACGCGGAGCGACCACCAGCGTCCAGACCCGCGCGCAGACCTCTCGCATCCGCGAGGGGTCTTTTCGTTTTCCCGGACCGGCCACCGGCCCCTCACGAGGGGGCTCGGGGACACCGGGAGGCGCGCGGGATGCTGGACAGTGGAGCCGGATTCGTATCCCGGCAACCAACCGAGAAGTACCTCCCCGAAACGGAGAACCGACGGCCATGACCGAGGCCAGCAGCCGACCCCACGACAGCTTCCACGTCTTCGACACCACGCTGCGCGACGGCGCCCAGCGCGAGGGCATCAACCTCAGCGTCGCCGACAAGCTGACCATCGCCCGGCACCTGGACGAGTTCGGCGTCGGCTTCATCGAGGGCGGCTGGCCCGGGGCAAACCCGCGGGACACCGAGTTCTTCGCCCGCGCCGCCACCGAGCTCGACCTCCAGCACGCCCAGCTGGTCGCCTTCGGCGCCACCCGCCGGGCGGGCGGCCGGGCCGCCGACGACCCGCAGCTGGCCGCGCTGGTCAACAGCGGCGCCCCGGTGGTCACCCTGGTGGCCAAGTCGCACGACCGGCACGTCGAGCTGGCCCTGCGCACCACCCTGGACGAGAACCTGGAGATGGTCCGGGACAGCGTCGAGCACCTCAAGGCCCAGGGCCGCCGGGTGTTCATCGACTGCGAGCACTTCTTCGACGGGTACAAGGCCAACCGGGACTACGCGCTCGCCGTGGTCCGCACCGCCCACGCGGCCGGCGCCGACGTGGTCGTGCTCTGCGACACCAACGGCGGCATGCTGCCCGGCGGCGTCCGGGAGATCGTCGCCGACGTGATCGCCGAGACCGGCGCCCGGCTCGGCATCCACGCCCAGGACGACACCGGCTGCGCGGTGGCCAACACGCTGGCCGCCGTGGACGCGGGCGCCACCCACGTGCAGTGCACCGCCAACGGCTACGGCGAGCGGGTCGGCAACGCCAACCTCTTCCCGGTGGTCGGCGCGCTGGAGCTGAAGTACGACCGCCGGGTGCTGCCCGCCGGGAAGCTGCCCGAGATGACCCGGATCTCGCACGCGATCGCCGAGGTGGTCAACCTCGCGCCCTCCACCCACCAGCCGTACGTGGGCTTCTCGGCCTTCGCGCACAAGGCCGGCCTGCACGCCTCCGCGATCAAGGTGGACCCGGACCTCTACCAGCACATCGACCCCGAGCTGGTCGGCAACACCATGCGGATGCTGGTCTCCGACATGGCCGGCCGGGCCTCGATCGAGCTCAAGGGCAAGGAGCTCGGCTACGACCTCTCCGCCGACCGCGACCTGGTCGGCCGGGTGGTGGCCAAGGTGAAGGAGCAGGAGAACCTCGGCTTCACCTACGAGGCCGCCGACGCCTCCTTCGAGCTGCTGCTCCGCGACGAGGTGCGCGGCAGCAAGGCGCGGTTCTTCAGCCTGGAGTCCTGGCGGACCATCAGCGAGCAGCTGGCGGACGGCAGTCCGGGCAACGAGGCCACCGTGAAGCTCTGGGCCCAGGGCGAGCGGCGGATCGCCACCGGCGAGGGGAACGGCCCGGTGCACGCGCTGGACCAGGCGCTGCGCACGGCGCTGGAGCACATCTACCCGCCGCTGGCCAAGATGGAGCTGGTGGACTACAAGGTCCGCATCATGGAGGGCGCGCACGGCACCAGCTCGCGCACCCGGGTGCTGATCGAGTCCACCGACGGGGTGGCCACCTGGTCCACCGTGGGCGTGGCGGACAACGTGATCGGCGCCTCCTGGCTGGCCCTGGAGGACGCCTACACCTACGGCCTGATCCGGGCCGGTCTCGATCCGGAGAGCTGACCGGACGTCAGCCGGACGTCAGGGAGTCGGAAAGGGCCCGCCACGGGGGTGGTGGGCCCTTTTCCGTTCTGGTACTCGCCCGCTCGGGCGGAGCCATCAGCGGAGTCGGGCGAGGAGGGCGTGTTCGACGAGGGTGATGAGGGCGCTCTTGGCGCTGTCCCGGCGGCGTGCGTCGAGGGTGATGATGGG